>NZ_BALM01000005.1 GCF_000614975.1 Shewanella marina JCM 15074 | reverse complement strand
AGCTTCTGCCAGTAAAGATAGCGTGCATGCATCAGTAACTACGACAGATAAGGCCGGTAACTCAGCCACTGCAGAAACCGATCATATCTATAGTATTGATACTAAAATTGATGCTGAAATTACCATTACCAAGATTGCTGAAGACGATGTGATTAATGCAACCGAAGCTAAAGGCCAAGTTGCTATATCAGGTACGGTAGATAAAGACGTTAAAGCGGGTGATATTGTTCATCTGACAGTGGATGGCAAAGACTTAGGCTCGGCAATAGTTAAGGCTGATCTGACTTGGACTGTCCAAGTTGATGGAGCTACTTTAGCTTCTGCCAGCAAAGATAGCGTGCATGCGTCGGTAACCGCCACAGATAAAGCAGGTAACACTAAGACTGCCGAAACGGATCATGTTTACTCAATAGATACTCAAATCGCTGCCGCTATCACTATTACTCACATTGCTGAAGATGATGTGATTAATGCGACTGAAGCCAAAGGGAAAGTCACGGTATCTGGTACCGTTGGCGCTGATGTAAAAGCGGGCGATATTGTTCATCTGACAGTGGATGGCAAAGACTTAGGCTCGGCAACGGTTAACACTGATCTTACTTGGTCGACCCAAGTTGATGGCGCAACTTTGACATCAGCCAGCAAAGATAGCGTTCATGCGTCGGTAACCGCCACAGATAAAGCGGGTAACTCTGCGACTGCAGAAACCGATCATATTTACTCAATAGATACCAAAATAGATGCTGAAATTACAATTAATTCAATTACAGCTGATAACGTCATTAATATGGCTGAGCGTCAACAAACAATTAAAGTCTCAGGTGCTGTCGGTAAAGATGTGCAAGAAGGGGATTTGGTAACAATCAAAATTGCTGGTAAAAATTACACAACAAAAGTTGATGCTCAACACCATTGGTCAGTCGGTATTAGTGGTACGGTGCTAGCTAATGCAGATACCGATACGATTTTTGCAAGTGTGACAACTCATGATGCAGCGGGAAACACTGCTGTTGCAAATACTTCGCATGTCTATCAAGTCAGTGATATTAAAGTTGGGATCACAATCGATCCTGTCACCGGTGATAATATCATTGACGCGACCGAGTCAACTTCTGATAAATCTATTGCTATAACAGGCCATGTTAGTGGTAATGCTAAAGTAGGTGATATCGTAGAGCTTCATCTAGGTAGTCAGAATCTATTGACCAAAGTGATTGATACATCTTCAGGACTAGGGTTTAGTACAAGTGTAGCGACAAGCGAAATTGATGACTTAATTAATCAAAGCTCAGGTAGGCTCGATGTTTCTGCAACCATCAAGATTTCTAATGCTTATGGTGATGCTGCTAGTGCTCATACAAGTGAAATTGTGACGGCTGAAGGGTTAGTTGAAGAGTATCCAAGTACTTCTGACAATATTTCAGGTACACCGTTTAAAGATATTATCTTTGCCGATGATGATAAGCCGGATATGGTATCCCAAGCAACTGACATATCAGTTGTTTTAGATGTTTCAGGATCTATGAGTGCTGCACCTATTACGGCTAGTGTACTAGGAATGAAGCCTGATGAAGATAGTGTTCATGTCTATTTTAAGATGAAAGATGGTTATGTCTACGATGGCAACATGACTCGTGAATATTTAAATAGTACAGCTTATGAATTAAGTCCGCTAGAGATTGAATATCCAGGTATCACCGTGACGCATCAGGATCATTCTGTCGATTATATATATCCGGATAAAATACCTAATCGTTTAGATATTGCTAAAGAGTCTATTTTGTTGCTTGAGCATAATATTGAAAGCGATATGCTTAAATATCGAGCTCATGACATTGATAAAGTAACCTTTAATTTAGTGACTTTTGATTATGAAATAAGACTTGATACTCATTTTCATTGGGATGGGAAAACTGAGCAGTTTGTTAATGCTGATGGTAAAACCATGACTCAAGTTTTTGAGGCTGTAAAGCCTGAAGGTGGTACTGATTATGATGCTGCGCTAACTAAAGCGTTGAAAGATTTTTCAGATCCAAAAGCTCGAAATATTTTATATTTTGTGAGCGATGGCGATGATAATAATGGATTATCGACCGCAACTATAACTCAAGCGGTTGGTGCACAGCATATTAAAGATACGCATCCTGAAATTGTGACTATTGCAGTATCGAAAGATGTTAGAACTCATATTTTACAAGACATTGCAGCGATGGGGGAAGGTTATAAATCCGATGATTCAGGTCAAAGTCATTTTGTAAAAGTGGTTAATCCAGATCAGTTAAAAGAGGTCTTTTTAAGCGAATCTGAAAAACTTATGTCTGGTAACGATACCGTCAATGCCGGTGCGGGAGATGATATCGTTATTTCAGATATTATTGATTTTGATTGGTTAAAAGCGCAAATCAAAGGAACACCTGTAAACGATAAGATTATTGATTTAATTGAACAAGCAGCATCTGAGCAAAATGGTCATCAGGTTGATAAACAGAGTGACGAGTTTTACGATTATGTAAAAGATCATATCAGCCAATTAACCAATGAAAATCAGAATTTTTATGGTAATGACACCGTTAATGGTGGTGATGGTAACGATCTGTTATTTACAGGTGGTGGTCGTGATATTGTTAATGGACAAGCGGGAAATGATGTCATTAATACGGGATCAGACGATGATACCGTATTAACTGGTCAAGGTACGGATACAATCACTACCGGTGACGGTCAAGATACTATCGTGATAGTAAAAGAGGCTCAACAAGAGAGCTTTAACAGTATCATTACTGACTTCACAGGGCAGGATAAAATCGATTTATCTCAATTATTGAACAATAACACCAGTATTGACAATATCCTGAATAACGTAAGTTCTGCTAGCATTAAAAATGATGAATTGGTTATTGATTTTAAAGGTAATAATGAAAAGAAAATTACTATTGAGCATATAAGCCAGAGTTATAATGATCTCGGTAGCTCGACCCATGACATTATAAATAACTTATTTGATCACCAAGTTTTTAATGTTGACCATAATTCATAGATAAAAAATGCCTACGTAATGTAGGCATTTTTTTATGGTTAGAAATTATCTTTCCATAAACGAAGTTGTTTAAATACTTCATCCTCATTATCACATGAATGGTGACAATATTGTTCTACCGCTGTTTTAACACTATATTGCTGGCATCGTAAAAAAGGATTAATGTCTTTTTCAAGGCCAATTGTACTTGGTAACGATGGTAAGCCTAATTCTAGTTGTTGGATTACCCATTGTTGGTAATCTATTAAGGCTTGATTATTAGGTTCAACAGCAAGTGCAAATTTAATGTTCGCTAGAGTATACTCGTGGGCACAGTATACTTTTGTGGTGTCAGCTAGTTTTGTGAGCTCAGTTAAGGAATATAACATCTGTTTTGCCGTCCCTTCAAACAGACGGCCACAGCCCACACTGAACAGAGTATCCCCACAAAATAAAGCACCCTGAATATGGTAACCAATATGACCAGATGTATGGCCAGGAATAGCGATTACATCAACAATGTCATTTAAAAATTCAAGTTTAAAATGCTCATTACCTGAGAAAGGACGGTTAACGCCATTAATCTGCTCATGGGCTGGACCATAAACAGGTAGATTATTACCCGCAAAATCTTGTAACTCACTTATTCCCTGAGTGTGATCCCAGTGGTGGTGTGTAATCAGAATGCCTGCTAGATTAAGACCAAGCTGAGTAACAGTGCTAATAACAGCGTTTGCTTCGCCTGGATCAACAACATAAGCAAAATTATTTTCAGTTTCGTTAATCAACCAGATATAGTTATCATCAAGAGCTTTGATTGGTATTATCGATAACATGGTTTATCCCTTTAAGCACTAATATTGGCTTATCTTACCTCTAGTTAGTCGCTTTTGATAGGTAAGAGTAATGGCTTAACAAGCTGGAGGTTTCGTGGTTGAGTTTAGAAAGTATAAAGTGCCTACAGATTGGGGGCAAATGCCTCAAGGTGAACAAATTCAGCAAGTGGTAAACCAACAACTCGCGCCATGGTGGCCAAAGGTGTTTGGTTATAATTTGGCTAAAATTGGTGAATTATCAGCCTCACTTGATACTCAGTTATCCAGTGTGAAATACCATTTTTCAATCACTCAAACGCCAAGTAATGCCAGTATCGAAGCCTTACCTGCTGATCTACCTCTACAAAGTAATTGTATTGATGCAGTGCTTATGTGCTTGCAACTAGAGTTTGAACAAGATCCTTATCGTGTATTACGTGAAATAGATCGGGTTATTATTAGTGGTGGTTACCTTTTTCTTGTAGGAATTAATCCGATAAGCCCAATGATATTTGGCAAAGTTTTACCCAAGTACCAACAACAAATACCTTGGAATGGTCAGTTTTTTATGCCATCAAGGGTACAAGACTGGTTAGGGGTACTGGGCTTTAAAGTGATAGCAGATCAACGATTTGTATACCATCACCTATTTAGCCAAGTGAATGATAATAATATCTGGCAGTATTCGTTAAAATCATGGTTACCGAGTGCCGCAAGTTTCTATCTTATTGTCGCTCGAAAGCTTGATTGTCCTTTGACTCCGATAAAAAAAGAACGTAGAGCCTATCGCCAAAGTTGGTCGCCTTCAGCAAATGCAGGGCGAGAAAGTAATATGAAGAAGTCTAAATGAGAATTACCTTAAAACAATTAGCTGTTTTTGACGCGGTGGCGCGAACATCGCAAGTTGCGAAAGCTGCTTTACAACTAAATTTGTCATCGCCAGCCGTTTCAATGGCCTTGTCTGAATTAGAAAAACAATTAAATGTGAAATTATTTGAACGCATCGGCAATAGGCTTCATCTTAATGCACAGGGGAATCAACTACTACCATTAGCTATTGATGTTTTACACCGTGTAGAGCAGATTGAGCATGTATATAATCAAGATAGTTTAGATTTAACTGGGCAATTAAGTGTTGCAGCTAGTACCACTGTAGGCAATTATATTGTCGCTAAAAAAGCGGTTTGCTTTTCACAACAGCATCCTCAAACGCAAGTTGATGTGAATATTACTAATAGCCAAGATGTGGTTGATAGCATTATTAATTGCATTAGCGAGGTTGGCTATATAGAAGGGCATTGCACTGATAATCGAGTGGATGTTAAGCGTTGGCATAGTGATAAACTGGTTATATTTACAACGCTTGATGATCCTTTAGCGGGGCAAACAGTTACTGCTCAACAACTCCAAGCAAAGCCTTGGGTCATGCGTGAGCTTGGATCTGGCACCCGTGAGGTATTTTTAAATGAAACTCATAAATTAGATTTACAGCCCCAAATAAAATACAGCTTTAGTACGCCTGAAGCGATAAAAATTGCGGTTCAACAAGGTGCTGGTTATGGCGTGCTGTCTGAATTAGCAATTTCTGCTGATATTGAACGAGGGGAATTTGCAGTTATTAAAGTAAAGGGGCTGTCATTAACTCGGCAGTTCTACCAAATAACTCACAAAAACCGCCAAGTTAGCTCATTAGCACAAGCATTTATCAATTATTGTAAAACGATTAATTAATCAGCTGTTGCTTGATAACCTATATCTGCTTGGGTAGGTTTTGCTTCTGCTGCAAGTCGGGCGAGTTGATCGCAACGCTCATTCTCTATATGACCAGCATGACCTTTGACCCATTGCCAATCTATGTCATGTAATTGACTTGCAGCATCAAGTCTTTGCCAAAGATCGACATTTTTAACCGGTGTTTTAGCTGCCGTTTGCCAATTACGCTTCTTCCAATTGTGGATCCATTGGGTGATCCCTTGTCGCATATATTGACTATCACTCACTAATACCACTTTACAGGAAATTTTTAATGCTTCTAAAGCAATAATAGGGGCAAGTAGCTCCATCCGATTATTGGTGGTGAGTTGAAATCCATCCGATAATTCTTTGGTATGAACTTTATATTTCATTACAATACCATAGCCGCCAGGACCAGGATTGCCCAGACAAGAACCATCAGTAAAAATATGAATAAGTTTTTTTTCTGTCATTAAATGGTTACCATAAACGCAAGTGCGCAGAGTATACCTAAATAGAGAGTTAAGTTGTAAATTATGAACATCATTTCAAGTGCGAGTCGACAGGTTATTCTTGATACCGAAACAACTGGTATGAATCAAGGTGCTGGTCCTATTTATCAAGGTCATCGAATCATTGAAATTGGTTGTGTTGAAGTGATTAACCGTCGCCTAACAGGTAGACATTATCATCAATATATCAATCCAAATATGTTAATTGATGAAGAAGCAATTGCAGTTCATGGTATTACAGATGCTTATGTCGCTAATATGCCAAAATTCTCTGAGATAGCCAGTGAGTTTATTGCATTTATTGATGGTGCTGAAATTGTGGCTCATAACGCGTCGTTCGACGTCAGCTTTATGGATCATGAATTTTCAATGTTACAACCTAGAGGACCAGTAACAACAGATATCTGTCAGGTACTCGATTCTCTTGAAATTGCAAAATACTTGCACCCAGGTCAGAAGAACAACCTTGATGCATTATGTAAGCGTTATGGTATTGATAACTCAAAACGTGATTTACACGGGGCGTTACTCGATGCTGAGATCTTAGCTGACGTTTATTTAGTGATGACGGGTGGTCAAACTAAATTTAATTTGACCAACGAAGCTGCGGGGCAAGAAGGTGGTGGGATAAATCGTTTACCAAAACATCGAAATCCACTTAAAGTGATCGCCGCTTCTGCCGATGAAATAAGTATGCATGAACAGCGCCTTGATTTAGTCGCGAAATCGGGAGCTTGTATTTGGCGAGGATAACATTTGTTTAAACGGAATTTTTCTACAGGATGTAGTGCTTTATTGTTAACCCAAGCGCTAATTTTTAGTGATGTCGTTAGCGCAGAGTCAGAACCAAGCGTAAGCCCTGCAAACGCAATTGAGCTCCAGCATACGTTCAGATTAGATCATATGCTGGACAAAGTTATTTTTGTAGTAAAACGCAATTATGGTTCAACCGCTGTCATCTTAATTTTACCTGATGGCACGAAATGGTTTGAAGATAAGCACCCTGACAACGTTAAATGGGCTACAGGCCCTACAGGTGATTTAATCGAAATAACGTCTCCGCCCAACGGTCCATGGCAATTAATTGGCGATATTGCTGATGGCTCAAGCTTAGAAAAAATATCCTCTCTTGATGTTAATGTCGAACCTTTACCACAGCCGCTTTATCAAAATGAAGTGATTGCAATTAATGCACATTTGGTCGGTGATAACAAGCTCGTCAATATTCCTGGTATGGATTATATCGTTAATTGGAATGGTAAATTTTTAAGCCAAAATACGGCAGGTGACGACAACCTTGGTGCAGGTCCATATATTGTTAATCGTTATATTGACAATGGTACGGAGCAAGATAAAAAACCGAGTGATGGTGTCTTTACCAGTACGATGGATTTAATCTATCCATGGGGTAATTATGAGTTTGAATTAAAAGCTTCAAATGCAATATTTGATCGGTTATTTAATCAAAAATTTAGATTATCGAAAATGCCATTAACCGCTGAAATCATTGAGCCGGAAAAAGCCGGAGAAAATGATTGGAAACTTAAGATAACTGTTGATGATGGTGAAATAAAAGTTATTGACACTTATTTTCAAATGAATGTCATGTTACCGAATGGATTTTCAATTCCATTTAATAAACAATTAGATAATGATAAGTCAATTTTAATTCCTATTCCAGATATCAAAAATTATGGTAATTATAAAGTCGATGGTCTGGTCGCCAGTACAACTTATGATGGCCGGCAAATAAAATTAAAGTTACCTGAGCTCTACTTTTCGCATGAGGCTCCACCGCCACCAAAGCCATCCGCTGAAGAGTTGGCAATGATTGCCGAACATAAAGCGGAACAAAAAGCCGCTCTGGAGGCTAAAGCACAAACTGATAAAGCCATAACAATTGTGATTGCTGTTAATATTGTTATTTTAGTATTAGGCCTATTGTTTTTTGGTGTCAGGAAATTATTAAAGTCACGTGCAGCTAAAAAGGCATTAGCAGCAGAAACTGAAGCAGCTAATATTGAGCAAACTAAATCTGAGACTAAAGAGAAACAAACTGAAAAGAGTCCAGATGAGACAAAAGACACTGAGACAAAAGATAGTGCAGATACTGATAGTGAAGCGGAAGATAAAGCAAACGTTGCTTAATGTGGTTTGTTTTTGAGCGGTTTGGTTGTTATTTGATTTACTGCGCTAAGAGTTTAAAATTTTTGTTGACCTCAATGTGAGTCGTCAGTATTATTCGTTCCATCAAGTGGAGCGGTAGTTCAGTTGGTTAGAATACCGGCCTGTCACGCCGGGGGTCGCGGGTTCGAGTCCCGTCCGCTCCGCCAGATACAAAGAAGCCTTGTCAGCAATGACGAGGCTTTTTTGTATCTGTTTTTTGATATCTATTTTAAGTGTTTTGTTTTGACCCGCGAACGGGTTCAACTAATTCAAGATCATGTCCACAGCGCCAGTACACCTCAAGTTTGTCAGCAATGGCGAGGCTTTTTTGTATCTGTTATTTGATATCTACCTCAAGCATTCTGCTTTGACCCACGAGCGGGTTCAACTAATTCAAAGTCATCTTCTTGTGATAATTATCCTTCATGCTTAATCAAAAACTCTTGTTTTTGGTTACTGTAAGTTAAGTCCTAAAATAATAAATAACAATGATGTTTTTTATACCTAGATTAATTAGTGATCAAGAAGCATTAACTATCAGGTTTAGGTGAAATTTTCGATATTTAATATTGAAATTGGAATGACTTTCAGCATTAATTTTCGAGGAATACTTGCGCAGCATTAAGTATCGTAAATATATATTTGTCGGTAGATTATGCTTTAAAGTGTAGTTGTTGTGAGTGTTTTGTTTGTTTTTATTTATTTTTTATAAACATGTGACCTAGCTAAAAAAAAATATTTTAAGTCGGCTCAAGCTTGAGGTAGAGTAGCGCACCTTTTGAATTTTATTGCTAGCATTGATACTGCTGGTGGAGTTAGAGTCTTGGATTTAACGTTGTATGTTAAATTTTTTCTGGGTTTAGTTGCCATTATCAACCCAGTAGGTTTATTGCCTGTTTTTGTAAGCTTAACAAGTCATCAAACAGAGCTTGATCGTAACCAAACCGCCAAAGTGGCAAACTTTGCGGTGGTTATTATTCTATTAGTGACCATTTTTGCAGGTCAGCATATTTTGAATATGTTTAGCATCTCACTATCAGCGTTTAGAATTGCTGGCGGTAGTTTGATTGCCATTATTGCACTATCGATGTTGCAAGGTAAACTTGGTGAAGTTAAGCGTAACAAAGAAGAAGATCGTGAAGCATCAGCAATGGAATCAGTGGCCGTAGTACCATTAGCGTTGCCGTTAATGGCAGGGCCTGGCGCAATCAGTTCAGTGATTGTTTCAGCTGCAGAGCATGGCACGATTATTAACTTATTGGGTATGTCTGTTGCGGTTATTATTTTTGGCTTGCTGAGTTTTACATTATTTAGAATGGCAGGTGTTATCTATAAGATTTTAGGTAAAACCGGTATTAACGTGATTACACGTTTAATGGGTCTAATTATGTTATCTATCGGTATTGAAATTATGGGGGCGGGCTTTAAAGGCATGTTCCCAAGTTTACTCGGATAGACTAGCCGCATAATAAAAAAACGCGCATTGGCGCGTTTTATGGGTGACATTAGATAAGTTAATAATTGGCGTGTAAATCTTGTAAACTATTAGCGTTTGCGCTGAACAGTTGTTGATGCAGCTTGGCTGCAAATTCATCCGTCATCCCTGAGATATAATCACAAATAACTCGCATTGGGTTAGCGCCTGTTTGTTTGGCATTAAGCCAACGTTGTTGGGTTGGTAACGGCAGTAAACGTTGCGGATCAGATGCAAATGCCTCAAATAACTCCATCACAATTTGCTGGCCTTTGTATTCAATAATTTGTACTTCAGGCTTTCTCACCACATATTGATAAACAAATTGTTTAAATGCGTCTAAACAGTGCTGAAAATCTGCATTTAGCTTGGCATTGTAGCGTAGTAATGGCTCTTCAAAATCAGGATCTTCATCGATAGTAATTGCGGTAACAAAACCATTCACTAAAGTGCCAATAGCATCTTTACGAATATGGTGAGGGCTATTAAAAAGTCTATCGCCCAGGTTAGCAAATTCATCATTAATCCATGGATCTGGATTATCAGCTAAGGCTATAGCGACTGTTTGTTGCCATTGTTGATAATTAACAATGCCCATTACGATAGCGTCTTCTAAATCGTGTACTGCATAAGCAATATCGTCAGCAAGCTCCATGATTGAACAATCTAATGATTTAAAACAGGTACGTTTATGAGGATGTTTATTGGCACTGGCAGCATGCATAAAGCGTTGTTTATCTTGGGCAGATAGTGGTGCCAATACCCAATCTAATCTGTCTTTATCATCATCAAATATGGCTTTTACTGGTGCCCATTGATCTGGTTTCAATTGACGATAGTTAACCACGTCAGGCTGAGCTATGGTTGATTTTAATTGCTGGTATAGCGCTGGGTATTTGAGCATGCCTAATAAGGTTCGGCGACACAGATTCATACCATAATCTTGGGTATAGGGTTCTAATCTGGTCAAAATTCTAAATGTTTGGCCATTACCTTCAAAACCACCATCATTGCGCATCATATAATTAAGTGCGACTTCACCACCATGGCCAAAAGGTGGGTGACCGATATCATGTGCTAGGCAAAGCGATTCAATTAAGCTCATTGAGTCGAGCAAATGATGTAATTGTGGATGTTTTTGTTTGAGCTGTGCTGTAATGCCTGTGCCTATTTGTGAGACTTCTAAAGAGTGGGTGAGGCGGGTGCGGTAGAAATCATTCATACCAACACCCAATACTTGGGTTTTGGCCTGCAGGCGTCTAAATGCTGCTGAATGTAATATCCGTGCTCGGTCACGTTGAAACGGGCTGCGATTATCATTACGTCGATGCTTATCTTCACCATATAAGCGTTGTTGCCAATCATGGGTGAGCATAGGATTTCCTTACCTAGAGTAAGCGGTTAATTTCATCTAAATTAAGCGTGAAACTTGGAACAAAGCATGTCATAAAATAGGCAACTGCAGGTTCTGGGTTATCATCAATACTTTGTTTTAGGCGTTTTTCAGCGGTAGAAAACTCGTGATTACCAGCTTTGCGTTCTTCTAAACATTTTAAATAAGCACATAATGTATCAGCAGCTTTAACGAGTTTTTCATATTCATGGGTGATAAGTTGACTATCAATCAACTCTGCGTAATCCTCACGAAACTCTGGTGGCACCATATCGAGTAAACGTTGTTCAGCAATATGTTCGATCTTTTTGTATTCGGCTTCAATTTCTTTGTTAAAATATTTCACAGGAGTAGGAAGGTCTCCCGTTAACACTTCACTGCAATCGTGAAAAATTGCCATTGTTGCAGTCTTAAAAGGGTCTAAGTTGCCATCAAATTTTTTGTTCTTAATCAGACAAAGAGCATGGGCAACCATTGCAACTTGGAGTGAATGCTCTTGAACATTTTCAGTTCGAATATTAAACATTAGCGGCCAACGTTGAATGAGCTTCATACGGGCTAAATGGGCAAAAAGATGACTCATTTTATCCTCCATAATTTTTGTTTTAGCATAGCTGATCTATAGATACAAAAACAGCGACTAATCAGTCGCTGTTTTATAAATATATATTTGATTACTGCTTATAAGTTTCTAAAAACTCAGCAAAACCGCCGATCGCCTTTTCTAAATCTTCTTTATAAGGTAAGAACACGACACGAAGATGATCGGGTTCTGGCCAATTAAATGCACTACCATGAACCAATAGGATTTTTTTATCTCTTAGAAGATCGAGTACTAGGCGCTCATCATCCATCAAATTAAACTTTTTAGTGTCAAGTTTTGGGAATGCGTACATTGCCCCTTTAGGTTTTTTGACACTCACACCAGGAATTTGATTCAGGAGTTCGAAACAGGTATCGCGCTGCACCGTTAATCGTCCTGAGGGCAAAATTAGCTCATTGATGCTCTGGTAACCTCCTAGTGCTGTTTGAATCGCATGTTGGTTCGGTACGTTAGCGCATAGACGCATTGAAGATAACATTTCTAAGCCTTCAACGTAGCTGCTGGCGTTTTTAAGGTTGCCAGATAACATCATCCAACCAATACGGAAGCCAGCGACTCTATAAGCCTTAGATAGTCCGTTAAAGGTTACGGTTAGAATATCATCAGACAAGCTTGCAGAAGGAATATGTACCGCATCGTCATATAGAATCTTGTCATAAATTTCGTCAGAAAATAGCACTAAGTTGTGTTGGCGACATAATTCAATCACTTCAAGAATTAATTCTTTAGTATAAACAGCACCTGTTGGATTATTAGGATTGATTAATACAATGCCACGAGTACGAGAGCTGATTTTAGATTTGATATCGTCTATATCTGGAAACCAATCCGCCTCTTCGTCACAACGGTAATGTTGGGCCTTACCGCCTGCTAAATTAACTGCAGCTGTCCATAGTGGATAATCAGGAGAGGGCACCAATACCTCATCACCTGAGTTTAAAAGTCCTTGCATTGCCATAACGATCAGTTCGGACACGCCATTACCAATATAGATATCTTCAATATCAACCCCAAAAATACCTTGAGCTTGGTAGTGTTGTACAATGGCCTTACGGGCAGAAAACAAACCTTTTGATTCACAATAGCCTTGTGAGGTAGGTAAGTTTAAAATCACATCACGGACAATCTCTTCAGGCGCTTCAAAGCCGAAAGGTGCTGGGTTACCAATATTCAGTTTTAGGATCCTGTGGCCTTCATCTTCTAGACGGCGCGCTTCTTTATGAACAGGTCCTCTAATATCGTAACAAACAGAATCTAATTTATTTGATTTAAAAATTGGCGGCATCTAAATAAACCTCAAAAGGGACAGCAATACTGTGCAATGGCATCAAATTATCTGATTTGTAATAAAAAAGCGAATATAAAAATAAAATATTTGAACTCAAATTAGCTGGATATGCTGCAATGTTAAATAAATCACAAAACCAATAGAGTATCCTACTGTTATGTCGGTATATTTCAGTGTGTATATCTTCATATGGGCAGTGTGCAACACGCTTGTACTAGTCACCTTTATAATCGTTATATTTGTAAATTAGATGTAGTTAAAATATTTATTTGGCAAATACGCTTTGATATTGATAAATCGCATAAAAACTATGAAATTATTCATATTTTTTAACTAAAAATGCTAATTAATTGTTGACTCGAATAGCAATGCGCATTATTTTTTGCGCGATGTTTTTAGCTCGGCAAAAACAATCGCAATAAACCTCATTATTGCCTCATGCGGTATGCCTAATAAAAAGCAGAAATTGGTTAGATTTATCTTGATAGATCAACCTTAAGCTTACCCATGCCTTTCGATAGGCTGTTTTATAGAGGACCTAAGTGCATGTCAGATCCGACAGCGTTAAGTCTTATTCCACCAGTGGTGGTATTGGTGTTAGCCATTTGGCTGCGCCGCCCAATCCTTTCTTTGATTATTGGTGCCTTAGTTGGTTTGGCCTTATATCAACCCACGCAGATATTAAATAATTTTGCTTCTACCTCATTGAATGTTATGTCCGATGAAACCATAGGATGGTTGATTTTGGTATGTGGCAGCTTTGGTGCGTTAATTGCCTTATTAGTTCGTACTGGCGGGGCATTGGCATTTGGTCGCAAAGCGCTTAAATATGCAAAAGGGCCCAAATCATCATTGATGATGACCTTTATTCTAGGCACGCTAATCTTTATTGATGATTACTTAAATGCATTAACCGTTGGCGAAACCATGAAACGTGTGACTGACAGATATAAAGTCTCACGTGAAATGCTTGCCTATGTAGTTGATTCTACTGCAGCCCCTATCTGTGTGTTAGTACCTTTATCTACTTGGGCTGTATTCTTTGGTGGTTTGTTAGTTGATAACGGTATAGGTAGCAAAGGGGAAGGGATTACTGTTTATATGCAAGCTATTCCATACATGTTCTATGCATGGTTGGCTGTGTTAATGGTTATTTTAGTGATTCTAGGTGTTATTCCTGCTTTTGGACCAATGAAAGTCGCGCAAGAACGTGCGTTGGCGGGCGATCCGGCATTAAAACAAGTCAATTTGGATGATGTACAAACATCTGATGAATATGCAGTAAAAGCCATGGAGGAGGAGTTTAGTTTAGCTGACAATAAAGGCAAACTTTATAACTTCTTAATACCTATCGGTTTACTGATTGGTTTTACAATCTATTTCGAAGTTGATATTTGGAAAGGCATGTTAGTGACTCTAGCGATTACACTTCCTTTCTATGCCGTGCAAAAGCTGATGACACTAGCTGAAATGATGGAACAAATGCTCGATGGTTTTAAGAGCATGTTACCCGCTATTGGTACGGTAATTGCCGCATTTATTTTTAAAGATGTGTGCGATAAATTACAGTTGACTCATTATGTCATTGATAGCTTAAGTCCATTTATGACGCCTAAATTATTGCCTGCAGTTGTGTTTGTTGCTATGGCTTTATTGGCATTTGCAACGGGGTCTAGTTGGGGGATTTTTGCTGTAACAATTCCAATTGTTATGCCATTAGCTATTGCTGTTGGAGCTGATATTCCATTAGTGATTGGTGCCTTAATGTCGGCATCTTCATTTGGAAGTCAAGCTTGTTTCTATTCCGACTCAACCGTGTTAGCAGCACAAGGATCAGACTGTAACTTAGTTAGCCACGCGGTGACACAGTTACCTTATGCATTAATCTGTGCGTTTATAACTTTGATCATTTTGCTACTAGTGGCATAGCTTATAAGCTTAATTTAGTTATAAAAAAACCAGTGCAATGCACTGGTTTTTTATTATTAAGAGGCGAGTAGATTAAACGCGCTTCTTGAATTCACCGTTACGTGAATCGATTTCAATCTTGTCGCCAGTCTTAACGAAGTCAGCAACACTGATAGTGAAAGTGCTACCTACTAGAGTTGCAGGCTTCATCACCTTACCAGAAGTATCACCACGTGCTGATGGCTCTGTGTAGCCAACTTCACGTACGATAGTTGTTGGTAATTCAACAGAGATAGCCTTACCTTCGTAGAAAGTCACTAGACAAACGTCTTCCATACCATCAACGATGTAGTTAACTACGTCGCCTAGGTTTTCTGCTTCAACGTCATACTGGTTGTATTCGTTGTCCATGAATACATACATTGGGTCAGCGAAATAAGAGTAAGTACACTCTAAACGCTCAAGTTGAATGGTTTCGATCTTGTCGTCAGCTTTAAATACAGTTTCAGTACCTGAACCTGAAAGTAAGTTCTTTAACTTCATTTTGCATACAGCAGAGTTACGACCAGACTTGTTAAATTCAGTCTTAAGTACAACCATAGGGTCGTTACCCATCATGATTACGTTACCTACACGTACTTCCTGAGCAGTTTTCATTGCTTGTTTCCTATATGTTCTTGAGTGTTTTATTAACCGCAGGATTTTAGCTGTTTTTGACGAATTGCACTAGTCGAGATGCTAAATCTGCGTGGTTTAATGCATTAACTGGCCAATTTTGCGCATGTTTGCTTAAAGAGGAATCAATAAAATCAATTTGATCCCAGTAATTGACTGCTAAATTTGGTTGGTTTTGGTTAAATGCAAGATTAAGTGACTGCCAGTTAGCGGCAGTATGCGCATCCAAATCTTGACAATATTTATCCATAAAAGCTTGTAACTTAACGATATGGGCATCTTCTTCTTGCTGATAAATATGCCATAACATCGGTTTTGCAGCCCATTGTGCCCGTAAGAAAGAGTCTTCTCCACGTACGATGTTTATATCGCAACTCCATAATAAACGATCAAAACCTTGTTGATCTGTCATAGGCAAAATATGGAGTGTAACATTGCTAAGTGTCAGCTGTTTAGTATTATCTAATTGAGTGCGCTGCTCCACCGATAGGGAAGTTTTAATGCTGTTTAAGCTTCGTCCCATTGGTATCAACAAATGAATAGTCTGATGCAGTTGCTGCCAATATTCGAGTAAGCCATTAAGCGCTTCAGTTTCATAACTGAACACTGAAATAACAGTATCAGTTGCTGCTATGCCTTTGATACCTAACGTTGTGAATAAATTAAGCTTATTAATATTGTCGCTTTGCCATTGATCTCGTTGTGTGAATAATGTTTGTTCACACAATAACCCACCCGTTTTGTCAGTAAATCCGGGGAAGAAAAAGTATTTGTGAATGCCATTAGCCGAAATAGATGCTAATTGATGACAATCTTCTACCCAAGATTCAGCCGTGAGATATTCTAAATTTATCCAGATAGGTGGGGTATCAAGCAATGCTATTTGTTGCTCTACCTGTTGCGGTAGGTTACACGCAAAGGCTTCAATGATAACGTTGCCAGGCAACCATTGCTCTGTAAGTGGTTGATCCCACAAATGGATGTTAACGTCATCGAATCTTTGTTTAGTTAAGTTTGGATCTAAACGAGGCAATATATGTTGGAAACTTGCTAAGTCGTCTACCCACAGCGTGATAGGTAATTTGAATTCAGTTGCCAATTGACGTGCTAAACGCCATGTGACACCGATATCACCATAGTTATCAACGACGGTACAAAATATATCCCAGTGAGGAGTGGCTGCTATGTTTGTCATAATTTATCAACAAAAAAGCGGCTTTACGCCGCTTTTAAAATAAAATTGAGCAAGGATTAATCTGCTAATTCAGCTAAACACATCTCTTCATAGATTTGCTTAACCCAAGCATCAACACGCTCTTCTGTTAGTTCTGGTTGACGATCTTCATCAATACCTAAACCAACAAAATGTTTATCATCAACAAGTGCTTTTGATGCTTCAAAGTTGTAACCAGCAGTTGGCCAGTTACCAATGATAATGCCGCCACGAGCTTCAACGATGTCACGGATCATGCCCATCGCATCTAGGAAATATTCAGCGTAATCTTCTTGGTCACCACAACCAAAAATAGCGACTAATTTATCTTCAAAATTAATCTGTTCAAGTTCTGGGAAAAAGTCATCCCAATCACATTGAGCTTCGCCATAGTACCAAGTTGGGATACCAAAGATTAGCAGATCGTATTCAGCGATTTGCTCTTGAGTGCTCTTTGCAATATCTTTTACTTCAACCATCTGCTTACCCAGTTTCTTCTGGATTTGCTTTGCGATGGCTTCAGTATTACCTGTGTCACTACCGAAAAAAAGACCTACGGTTGCCATTGTCTTTCCTTTAAAAATAAGTTCACTTTGTAATGCAATCCAACAAAAGTAAAATCAGTAACAGATTTGCTTTTGCAGGATCAGTTCGATTAATTGGCTGCGACTAATATTACTTGCCTCAGCTTGTTCATTCAAGGCGTCATACAAATCTTGTGACACTTTCAATTCTATTCTTTTCAAACCCTTAGCTCTATCACGCTGGATTTGATTACGCTTATTGACCTTTAGTTGCTGCTCACGGGGTAGAGGATTACTTCTTGGACGACCGCGACGCTTTTCATTGGCAAAAAGGTCAATAGTTGTTCTATCTGTTACTTCTTTCGCCATTTATTTTGCTTAACCTATGCTTGAGGCTTCCCAAGTCACTTGGATTACACCTTTAGCAATAAACCCGGCGCAGCCGAGAAATAAAACTAACCAAACGATATATCGACCAAATTTAGGGACGTTGCCTTGTTTCAAGACATCATGAATAGCCATACCAATAAAGAAAAATATTGCCGCAAAAAATAGATTGAGGCCGATTGTTTCTATTTGTTCCATATATTGAGCCAGCATTATTCGTCTTTCCCATCCATCCTTAGGTCAAAAGAGGGCGGAATATAACATATCAAGCCGCTATCGGCTATACGTTTTATATGCCTGATTGCTCATTATCAACACTGGCTAAAAATTTGCTCACTATCATGTTAAACGTTGTTGGTTTTTGGCTGTGTAACCAGTGGCCCGTATTCGCAATTATTTTAGCTTGGCAATGTGGAAACTGCTTTAATATAGATGTTCTATATTCATCTACAATGTAGTCAGAATCTCCGCCTTTAACAAATAAACATGGGCCTTGATAACTCATCTCTACAAATGGCCAGTCTATCACCTGTGGATATTGATTCATGATGGTATCAAGATCCATACGCCAAGCGTATTTGTCCTCATTCTTATATAAGTTTTTTAATAAAAATTGGCAAGTCCCTAAATCAATACCAGCGGAAATTAAGCTCATTTGTGCTTCTACACGTGTTTTAAGTTGATTTAGATCAATTGCTTTTAGGGCGTTGAATATTTGTAAATGTCTGGCTGGGTATGTTACTGGAGCGATGTCAGCTGCCGTTACACTACTTATTAATTGTGGGTAGGTTAACGCACAAGCGAGTGCAACTTTACCTCCCATAGAATGGCCAATAAGATGCGGTTTGTTGAGCTGTTGTTGTTCAATAAATTGTGCCACATTTGCGGCCAAATCTTGATAATTTAATGTTTGCTTATGAGGGCTCAATCCATGGTTTGGTAAATCAAGTCGATAAACTTGGTATTGCTTAGACAGCTCCGCTCCTAGTGTTTTAAGGTTGTCTAAATTACCCAATAAGCCGTGAATTAAGATAACAGGATGACCTTGACCTGTTTTAACAAAATGCATGTGATCTACCTCAAATAATACGCTTTTTTTATAGTGCTTCAATTACCATGTTATCTCAATTAAATTTATGAAAGCATTGTTGTTGTGTTTGTTTTTTATGCATCTAGTGTGTTTAAAGCACAATATCGTCATAAGATTAATTTTTTTGAAAGACAACGCTTTAAATACAGCCATAAACTGGCTTAAACTGGTAGACATTAATTGTCAGGACATAAATGTTATGTCTAATTGACATATTGTAATTATTCAAAGGATATTAATTGTCATGAAATATATCGAAGTTGATGAAGAACTTTATCGTTATATTGCCAGTAAGACGGAACAGATTGGTGAAAGTGCGTCAGATATCCTTAGGCGATTATTAAATATTGAATCGTCTACTCAGGTCACAGATCAATCAATGCATCCTGATATCATTTTATCTCAACCAAGTCATGAAGTGGTTCATTTCGCCCCAGTTGAAAGTAAAAGACCGGTATCAGCGGTTGCAGCACCGATTCAATATCAGTTTAATCAATTAATTAATGAACATATGCTTGAACAGCAAAAAGGTGCAGTAGGGCGTTTCTTGCACCTTTTAGCGGCTATTTACGATCAAAATCCAGCAAAATTTGAGCAAATTCTTCAAATACAAGGTCGTGATCGCCTCTATTTTGCAACAAGTAAAGAAGCTTTATTAAAAGCCAGTAAAACTGCAAATCCAAAAGAGATTGGTCACAGCAATTTTTGGGTAACAACCAATAATAGTACGGCAAAAAAACGTGCAATTTTAATCGAAGTATTAGAACAATTTGGTTGTGATGAGACTCGTGCAGAGTCGATTGCAGAACATATCTAGAAAGGATTCAAGTCGATGTCTATTTTTGAACGTGCAGGTACTATTGCAACCAGCGCTGATCTAACGAATATTCCCAAATTACTGTGTGATTATTATTTATTAACTCCCGATATGTCTGATATTAGCCAACATGTCTGTTTTGGGACATCAGGGCATCGAGGTTGTGCGACAAAGCAGAGCTTCAATCAACAGCATATTTGGGCGATAACTCAAGCGATCGTTGATTATAGAACTCAGGCGAATATTAGCGGTGAACTTATTCTGGGTATTGATACTCACGCGCTATCACAAGCGGCATACTTCAGTGCTCTTGAGGTGTTGTGCGCCAATAAGGTCAACGTTGTTTGTCAACTTGAGGATAGTTTCACGCCAACCCCTGTAGTATCGCAAACCATTGTTGCTCGTAATTTAACATCTACAGCTTTGGTTGATGGCATTATTATCACTCCATCACATAATCCACCTCAAGATGGTGGCATAAAATATAACCCACCTCATGGTGGTCCTGCAGAAAGTGATATTACTGCTTGGATTGAGCAACGCGCTAACCAATATTTGCAGCAACAATTGCATGGTATTAACAAGATGGAATTAGCACAGGCTCGCCAAGCTAATTTAATTGATTATCAAGACTTGATGACACCTTATGTTAATGCATTGGCTGAGGTCATCAATCTTGATGCTATTCGTGATGCAAAAGTAAAAATCGGGGTCGATCCATTAGGTGGTTCAGGTATTTATTACTGGGACATTATTGCGAGCAAATTCGAACTTGATATCACGGTCGTGAATGACAAAGTTGATCCAAGCTTCAGTTTTATGCCGTTAGATAAAGATGGCAAGATCCGTATGGATTGTTCATCTCCTTATGCAATGGCGTCATTACTGCAATATAAAAACGATTTTGATATATGCGTGGGTAATGACCCTGACTATGATCGTCACGGTATTGTATGTCCGGGTACGGGGTTGATGAACCCAAACCACTATTTAGCCGTAGCAATTGACTATTTACTGACTTATCGTCCTGGTTGGGTTGATTCATTAGCTATTGGTAAAACACTGGTATCAAGTGCCATGATTGATAAAGTCTGTGCTTCTCATGGTCGTCGTTTGATTGAAGTACCTGTTGGCTTTAAATGGTTCGTAGACGGTTTAAGCCAACAGACAATTGCTTTTGGCGGTGAAGAAAGCGCGGGTGCTGCATTTTTAAAGCATGATGGTACGACATGGTGTACCGATAAAGATGGTTTTATCTTAGCATTACTTGCTGCTGAAATTATCGCTGTAACAGGCCAAACTCCTGAGCAACGTTATCAATTGTTGGTTGAAAAGTTTGGTGCATGTTATTACAAGCGAATTGATAGTCCAATTAGCCTTGAACAAAAAGCTAAATTTAGTCAACTAACCGCAGAACAAGTCACAACAACGCACGTTGCTGGTGATGAAATTAATCAGGTTATGACTCATGCACCAGGTAATAACGCGGCAATTGGTGGGTTAAAAGTAACGACTAATAATGGTTGGTTTGCTGCAAGACCATCTGGAACTGAAGCGTTATTTAAAATTTATGCTGAAAGCTATGTCAGTGATGAGCATTTACTACAATTAATCGCTGATGCGCAATTGTTAGTTGCTGATGCATTAAAGTAATAGATAAAAAGCACTCTTCTGAGTGCTTTTTTTTGTTTTAAATTTAAGCAAATGAAATGGTTACTTAAGAGCTAGCATTATTTTTAGGTATATTTATGGTATTGTTTTATAGCTAACTAACTAAAAATATTAAAATTATACTGGATATGTTGTAAGAGGAAGAACAGATGGAAACAATGTTGATGGAACAAAAAGACTTTCTACAATTGACCTTGGATAACCCAAACGGAATTGAGCAAACTTTTAGTTATAAATTAGCGGATAATACATTGGTATCGGTACTTGATACTGGTGTTATAACATTTGAACCCGAGCATCCACATGGTAAAGATATTATTTTATCCTGCGGTGTTCATGGTAATGAAACCTCGCCAATTGAGCTTTGCAATGGCTTAATTACAGCAATACTAAGCGGTCAAATTGAAGTTAAACATCGTTTGATGTTTATCATCGGCAATCCGCACGCCATTTTAAATTTTATTCGTTTTATTGATGAAAATATGAATCGTATGTTCAGTGGTGCGCATTCTCGTGGTGAGGGCTTAATTAATCCTGAACGTATTCGCGCTGCTAAACTTGAACAATATGTTGATCAATTTTATGCAGGCAATCAAGACCCAACACAGCGGATCCATTACGATCTGCATACCTCTATTCGTGGTGCGGTGCATCCATTATTTGCCGTTTATCCTTACCGCCAAAACAAACCTTATTTAGGCCGTGAGATAATGTTTATGCACGGCTGTGGTGTCGATACCATTTTATTCCACCATGAACCGACCACGACTTTTAGTTATTACTCTTCAGCAAAACACCATGCAGATGCGTTTACGGTTGAGTTGGGTAAAGTATTCCCACTTGGCGAAAATGATATGTCGTTGTTTGAGGAAGCACGTTTACGCTTAACTGAACTTATTTGTGATATGCCTTTGCAAATTGAGGCGTATGAACAAGATAAAGTAAATCTTTTTCAGGTTTGCCGTACCATAGTGAAGCAAACTGATGCATTCAAATTTACTTTTAGCAATGATATTTTGAATTTTACCGCTTTTGAAAAAGGCCATGAAATTGCAACCGATGGAGATCTTTCCATTTGTATTGAAGCATCACAAGAATATGTGGTGTTTCCCAATGCGAAAGTTCCTGTAGGGCAACGTAGTTTAGTGTGTCTGATTAAAGCAAATTCCATCCAAATTATTTAATGTAAACGATTTGTTACGTTAGATTTGTGCCGAATCATATTGAGAACTGCTTGACTGATTGCGACACAGTTTACGTTAACGTAATGTAAAGCTACTCAATAAATTAAAGGGGGATATCCCCCTTAACATTAAGAGCAGGATATGACCACAGGCACTCATTTAAGCGACACTATTCATCGGGTTGAGTTTCTCGACAAAGATGCGTTAAAGATCCCAACTTTAAAGGTGTTGCAAGCAGATGGAACTGCTTACGAATCAGCAATTCTTCCTAATATCGATCAAGCCTTAGCACTTAAAATCATGGATACATGTGCATTTACACGTGTACTCGATGAACGAATGCTTGCGGCGCAACGTCAAGGCCGTATTAGTTTCTACATGACGTGTACCGGTGAAGAGGCTGCCATTATTGGTAGTGCAGCGGCTTTAGATCCACAAGATGTTATCTTAGCGCAATATCGCGAACATGCAGCGTTGCGATATCGTGGTTTTACGACCAAGCAATTTATGGATCAGCTGTTCAGTAACGCTAATGACTTGGGTAAAGGTCGACAAATGCCTATTCATTACGGTAGTTGCGAGTTAAATTACCAAACCATCTCGTCACCATTAGCGACACAAATTCCGCAAGCGACAGGCGTTGGTTTTGCTTTTAAACATAAACAACAACGTAATATTGCTATCTGTTATTTTGGTGAAGGTGCGGCATCTGAAGGTGATTTTCATGCTGGTTTAAATATGGCAGCAGTATTAGGTTCGCCTGTTATATTTTTCTGCCGAAATAACGGCTACGCCATTTCCACACCGACTAATGAACAATATGCGGGTAATGGCATTGCTAGCCGTGGTTTAGGCTATGGCATGCATACTATTCGTGTAGACGGTAACGATATGCTAGCGGTGCTAGCTGCGACTCAGATGGCAAGAGCTTATGCCATTGAACATCAAAAACCCGTTTTGATTGAAGCAATGACTTATCGCTTAGGTGCTCATTCATCATCAGATGATCCATCAGGTTATCGTTCTAAAGATGAAGAACAGCAGTGGCGTCAACATGATCCTGTATTACGTTTCAAGTTGTGGCTCATTAATAAAGGCTGGTATGACGAAGCGCATGATCTCAATATTATGCAACAGTACAGGGAAGAGATCCTTGCTGCCGTTAAAGTCGCTGAAAAAGTCGCCATACCTAATATTGATACCATTATTGAAGATGTATTTGATACACCGACACCGGCATTAAAGCGACAACTTGAGCAATTAAAATCACATATCGCTAAGTATCCATCAGCATATCCAAAAACGTCTGGGAGATCGTAACAATGGCTGAAATGAATATGCTACACGCAATCAATGAAGCATTAGCGATTGCAATGGAAACCGACGCAAATAGCGTGATTTTTGGTGAAGATGTTGGTCAATTTGGTGGTGTTTTCCGTGCGACAGCCGGCTTACAGGACAAATTTGGCGCCAGTCGATGCTTCAATACGCCATTAACTGAGCAAGGCATTATTGGTTTTGCCAATGGTTTAGCATCTAATGGCATGACACCCATCGCTGAAATCCAATTTGCAGATTATATTTTTCCCGCAATCGATCAACTAGTTAACGAAACAGCTAAGTTTAGATACCGTAGTGGTAATGAATTTAATGTTGCAGGCCTTACTGTCCGAACTCCTTATGGTGGCGGCATCGCTGGTGGCCATTATCACTCGCAATCACCAGAAGCTTATTTTACTCAAACACCAGGCATAAAGGTGGTTGTACCTAGAAATCCTGAACAAGCTAAGGGATTATTACTTGCGGCGATACGTGACCCAAACCCAGTTATCTTTTTTGAACCGAAACGATTATATCGAGCCTCGGTTGGTGAAGTACCTGAGGGTGATTATCAATTGCCTTTAGGCAAGGCTGAAGTGGTAAAACAAGGTGCTGATATCACGTTAGTTGCGTGGGGTGCACAAATGGAGATTGTTGAAAAGGCTGCAGATATGGCCGAAAAAGAAGGCATATCTTGTGAGATAATTGATTTACGTACTCTTGCCCCATGGGATGAAGACACTGTTGCAGAATCTGTGATTAAGACCGGACGTTTACTGATCAATCATGAAGCACCATTAACCGGTGGATTTGCAGGTGAGATTGCGGCCGTTATTGCAGAACGCTGCTTCTTATATCTAGAATCTCCAATAAGTCGAGTATGTGGATTAGACACGCCGTATCCACTTGCACATGAAAAAGAGTATATGCCTGATGCACTCAAAACGTTTGAAGCAATTAAAGCGACAGTCAATTTTTAGGAGATGGTAATGATTAAAGAGTTTATTTTACCAGATATTGGCGAAGGTGTTATTGAGTGTGAGCTGGTTGAGTGGTTGGTTGAAGAGGGACAGCAAGTTGCTGAGGATCAGCCAATTGCTGATGTGATGACAGATAAAGCATTGGTACAAATCCCCACACCTTTTGCGGGTGTTATTCAAAAACTTTATTATCAAAAAGGTGAAATTGCTAAAGTTCATCAACCGTTATTTGCTGTTGAGGCACTAGAAATAGACACTGCTGTGTCATCTAATGATGATTCAGCAGCTGAAGTCCTCACCACGCGCAATGAACAACAGGCGTATGGAACTGAAGATTTTATGTTGCCGGATATTGGTGAAGGGATTGTTGAATGTGAGTTAGTTGAATGGCTGGTCTCTGAAGGACAATTTGTTAATGAAGATGACCCGATTGCTGATGTGATGACTGATAAAGCATTGGTTCAAATACCTGCTCTAAAAACTGGCAAAATTAAGCAGTTGTATTACCGTCAAGGTCAGTTAGCACAAGTACATCAACCACTTTATTCTATTGAAGTGCCAATAGAGGGGCAGCCATTACCTGCCGATGCTTTAATGCATCAAGTTAATAATGAGGTTGATAACGCAAAAGCAACGTTAACGAGACAAGGTAAAGCGGTTGCAAGTCCAGCAGTAAGACGCCTAGCCCGTAGTCATGATATCGATATCAGTTTAGTGAATGGTACTGGTAAAAATGGCCGGGTATATAAAGAAGACGTGCAGTTATATATTGATAATGGCAATAAGCAAGTAGTCGCTAATGTGATTGATACAATTCCAGCTGAATTTGAAAACACTGTAGTTGTACCTTGTCAAAGTCAGACAAGAGTTGAACCTATTAAGGGGATACAAGCTGCAATGGCGAAGATGATGACTACGAGTGTATCGACAATTCCTCATTTTACTTATAGTGAGGAGATTGATATTACTAAGTTATGCCAATTACGTCAGTCATTGAAACAAAAGTATTCGACGGAAAGTTGTAAGTTGACATTGATGCCTTTTTTTATAAAAGCATTATCGTTGGCCATCAATCAATTCCCTATCCTTAATAGTCAAGTTAATCAAGACTGTACTGAGATCACCTATTTAAATGACCATAATATTGGCGTTGCGGTAGATTCAAAAATGGGATTAATTGTACCCAATATTAAGCATGTTAATCAAAAAAGCCTACTAGAGGTCGCTACTGATTTAACCAGTATCATTGATAGTGCTCGAACAGGTAGAGTCGCACCTGAACTATTAAAGCAGGGGACAATAACTATCTCTAATATTGGAGCGATTGGTGGCACCGTCGCGACCCCTATAATCAATAAACCTGAGGTGGCTATTGTTGCTTTAGGAAGAATCCAAAAATTACCTCGTTTTAATCATAATGGGGATGTAGAAGCTCGACAAATTTTACAAGTCAGTTGGTCAGGCGATCACCGAATAATTGATGGTGCAACAATGGCTAAATTCTGTAACGTATGGAAGCAGTATCTCGAAACACCTGCTGAGATGTTACTCAATTTACGTTAGTCACTTTATAAGATTTATTTAAGGCACAAATTGTTGTGCCTTTTTTATTGTGATTGATATAAATTAGTTAAATATTTTTATACTATTTCGTATAATCAACCCAGTTTTTTACTCATTGGACGTACTATGAGCGTGTTAGCCCCAAGAATTACAAATATTGCTTATCCTTTTCCGCCTAAGCCTGTGGCAATCTCTGAGATGGAAAAGCTGCAATATAAAATGCGAATTAAGCAATTATTGAAAGACAAAAATGCTGTTCTTGTGGCCCATTATTACACCGATCCTGAAATTCAAGCACTTGCAGAAGAAACAGGTGGCTGTGTATCAGACTCACTCGAAATGGCTCGTTTTGGGCGTGACCATCCAGCACAAACATTAATAGTTGCTGGGGTTAAGTTTATGGGTGAAACAGCAAAGATTTTAAGCCCTGAAAAAACAATTTTGATGCCAACACTGGAAGCAACTTGTTCATTAGATGTGGGTTGTCCTATTGAAACATTCAGTGATTTTTGTGATCAACATCCTGATCATACCGTTGTGGTATATGCTAATACCTCTGCAGCCGTTAAAGCGAGAGCTGATTGGGTTGTGACTTCGAGTATCGCACTAGAAATTGTTGAGCATCTAGATAGTGAAGGTAAAAAAATTATCTGGGGACGATCGCCATCTGGGTAGCTATATCGCTAAACAAACTGGTGCAGATATGTTGATGTGGCAGGGGGAATGTATTGTTCATGATGAATTTAAAGCAAAAGCTTTACTACAACTAAAACAGCAATATCCTCAAGCTGCTGTGCTGGTTCATCCTGAATCACCAGCAAGTGTGGTTGAAATGGCAGATGCAGTGGGTTCGACGAGCCAATTAATAAAAGCGGCTCAAACAATGGATAATGAGATGTTCATTGTGGCGACTGATAAAGGTATCTTTTATAAGATGCAACAAGCTGCGCCGAATAAAATATTAATAGAGGCACCTACAGGTGGAGAGGGCGCAACTTGTCGAAGTTGTGCACATTGTCCATGGATGGCAATGAATGGCCTACATGCTATTGAATCAGCTTTATTAAATAATGAACCTATGCACCATGAAGTTTTTGTTGATGATGAGTTGCGAGAAAAAGCATTATTGCCCCTTAATAGAATGTTAAATTTTGCAGCAGGTCTGAATATGCAAATCAAAGGAAATGCATAATCGTTAATAAATTTGATTTTTATAAAGCCCCATTTATGGGGCTTTTTTTATAGTTACTCTAAAATATATTATTATAAATTAAAACAGTTGGTTATGCCTTGTTTTAACGGTAGACGTTTTCCGCTGCGTGCTTGCATTTTGCATTGCAAATTGGGTTGCGCATATTGAATAGTTGTTAAATATTTGCTTTAATATGTTGCATAGTGGTGTTATTTCTTTGATTGGTAATAACTGACTTACGTGAAATTCCTAAAATACTAATAACAGAGTACTTTTCCAACGCAATAAGTAATTTAAAAGGATTTAAGGTTGGGCAAAGTCTGAGGTCCTTTTATGTTAACTATTGGTGCAATTAAGACGACACTTATTAAAGTATTCGTTTCATCCAGTTTTGTCTTATTCACATCTTTCATCACATCAGATGCACTTGCACGAATACATTTCCATGTCGAACCCAATTATACCTATGTCGCTCCTACACAAATAAATCAACTTGCTGTTGGTGGTCGATTGACCATTGTTAACTCTAATACCAATGTAACCCATAATGATGATACTCAGGATAATATTCATCATCTATTGCGTTGTGGTCCTCAAGGGTTAAGTTTTAGCGGCGGTTACGTCAATATTGGCAGTACCGATTATGTACTAGAACTCTATCTCGATGGTCAGCGTAAATTTCATTGTAATGATAATGATACCCATCCCAATTATTACGGTCCATTTTATGACCGTAACACGACAAAAAATACCAATGTTAGGCTTGATTTAGTAAGGCGCAGCGCCAATGCTAATGAAACAAGCATTACTCTTCCAGATCATATGACATTTTGTTCAGCAAATGCTGAAGATGGTATGAACAGTAGGGATTGTCGTTATTTTTATACAGACAACGATTTTAGATATTATTTTAGAACTACATCAGGCAGTAGAACCATTACCGTTGATGTTGAAAAAGACTATGGTGATGCTGGTGGCACATATAGAACATTAGCTTCTGAAAATGGGGCAAACCATGAACCTAGTACAAATTTATATTTAGGCTTTACCCAAGCTGATGCTGAAGCTGGCACTGCTGATAATACATCTGCTACTGCAGACGATACCTCGGGAACTGATGACGAAGATACACCTGCCATAGCAAATTTCTTTGCTACCTCTAGTTCGCTTTCTTTTGATCATCCTGTTGTAAATACCACAGGAACTAATGCTTATGTATATGCATGGGTAGATTGGGACAATAATGGCCGTTTTGACCGAGATGAATTTGTGAGTGGTGGCACAGCAACAGGTAATGCTATCCAAATTAATAACAATGCAACCTCAGTTAACTTATCTTGGTTTGACTTACCCACATTATCAGACAATCAGACATTTATTACGCGTATTCGTATTTCACCAAGTTTACTAACCGATTCTGCCACTGGAACCAATGAAGATCCTAGATCATATGGAAATGCGGGAATTGGTGAAGTTGAAGATCATCAAATATCTGTAACCGCAGCAGGTGTGTTGCCTGATATTGTTACTTGTGCAGTTGCAGATCAAGCCTATCCAGGTCGGTTAATTCCAGACCTACCTGGTTATAATGCATATGCAGGTATGAGTATTGTTGGCGATGAACTGTATTCTTCAGCGGCAACAAGTGGTGGTTTGGTTATTACTAAACGTTTTGATGTTCAAATTTTAAGACCGAATCAAGTTTTTAATTATCCTTTAAATATTGAAGCAGAATTTAGATTAAAGAATTTGCTTGATGCCGATGGAGACACTTTATTTTGGTTAACTGACCATATCAACATGAATGGTGTTTTACTCGCTGATAGGTTTAATGCTGTAGCTGGCTGGGTTGGGGCAACTGCTGAATGGAATGGTACTAATCCACTTGCCGCAAATTATAGTCAGTCAGGTTGGACCGCTTTTGCTAATAATGATGGCACAGTTGTCACAACTTATAATCGTTATAAAATGAGAATGACGATTGAAGCCGATAACTCGACAAAATTACAAGTAACGATTTACGACGATAATGGCAATGAATTACAACAGTCACCAGTAGTAGACGGACGGTTAGCAATAAATCCCAATAATGGTATCTGGTTAGCACACACAACACATTTTAATGACCCTTCAACACAATCATATATCTTTGGTGGTGCGAGTATTCTCGTGAGTGATAATAATGGTTGTGATTACGGTGATGCTCCAGATACTGTTGCAGGTTCTAGTACTGACAATTATGAAACTTTAGCGATTAACAGTGGACCTTCGCATACTATCGTAAATGATATGTACTTAGGCACTAATGCTGCAGACCCTGATAGTAATGGTTTCCATGACGGTACAGATAATAATAATAATGCAAGCGATGATGATGTTAAAGGAACAACGCCTGATGATGAAGATGCTATTTCTGCACCAATAAGCATACTGTCAGAAGATTTCAATTTAAACGTTGTCTGTAACGATTATAGTGCAACTAACGGCAATTTAGGTGGCGTGGTATACGGTTGGATCGACGCAAACCGAAATGGTTTATTTGAAACTTCTGAGTCTGCATCTGCACAATGTAACGACACCTCTGCTACGGCAAATGGTAGTGCTAGCTTAAGTTGGTCTGGGCTCGACTTAGTTGGTGGTATTTCATATTTACGTTTACGTATTACGAATAGTAATTTGGTCGATACTTCTACTGTGGATACTAAAGATGACCGTGCATATGGTTCAACTAATCGAGGCGAAATCGAAGATCATCAAATCGCCATTGCGTCAAAGGTATCTGGTTATGTATTCCATGATAATGGTGATAGCTCAGGTATTAAAGGTAATGGTATTAAAGATGGTGGGGAACCTGGCTTAGCAGATGTAGCCGTGACTATTTATAACAGTACCGATAATCAATGTACGGTAATTGATAGTGCAGATGGTTCTACTGATGCTAATGGTGATGGTGTTATCAATAGTTTAGACACTGGTTATTATGAATTTAGTGCTGATCCTGCTAAAAGTTATACGATTTATGAGACAGCGGGAATAGCGACACCTGTTGATTGCTCTACAGGTCCTCCAAGTAGCGGTACATTTGATAAAATAACAGCCACTGTAACCGGTAACCAAATCAAGGATTTAGATGGTTACATGTCAACAACTAGTAATGTTATTGACATTGGTCAAATCACTTCAGATGTTGTAAACCAAAATTTCGCAGATATTTCTCATGCAGGTACATTTCCTACTTGTGATGCTAATGCCTATGTGGCAAAAAATTCACCATCAAGACAGTTTAATAAATTAGATCTAGCAACAGGTGAGCAGACTAACCTGTCTGTACCTAGTATTTTATATACCGCGATGGGTTATAGCGTTAGGCAAAATCTAATTTTCGGTGTGAACTATTTTGAGAATGATTTTGAAGTTGTTGCAGTTGATAGTGCAGGTAATACAGTAGCTAGCTTTAGGCTAACGGATCCCGCATTATTTCAATCTCGCGCTGTTGCAGGTGATGTGACTGATGATGATAAGCTGATTTTTACCTTATGGCGTGATAATCGCCGTCGAGTTTATATTGTAGATGTTGATCCGACCTCTGTGACTTATATGCAAGTGTTACACACATCAGCATTACTTCCTGAATACCTCCATGATTTAGCGATTCATCCTGATGGTACTATTTGGACACTTGTAAGTGGTGCGCCATTTAATCTAGCAAGACTTGATATTAATATGTCTACAGGCGCTACAACTGTCGTCGATTTTGGCACAACGAATTTGAATGTTGATGGTAATGCAAGTTCAGTTATTCAGTCATTGTATTTTGATGATAAAGGCTATTTGTACACGCATTTTCAGAACCCAGATGACGCAGAGACATTTTTATATCGGTTTGATTTGAGTAACTCTAGCTCACCTCATTTGGTCGCGGCACAAGCGGTACAAACAGATTCTGCCAATGGAGCGGATGGAGCCCGTTGCCGCTATGCACCTGTCAATATTGATTTTGGTGATGCGCCCAATAGTTATTTAAGTTCCATTTATCAACAAGGGCCTCGGCATAAAACTGATGCAGGTACACCTTATATCGGTACAAATGGTCCGGATAATGAATCTGAATCAATATTTGATAGCACTGCTACTGGAGATGATACTTCAGGTCTAACACCTGATGATGAAGATGGTTTTATACAACCTTCAATTACCACGATTCTTGCTGAATCAGATATATTTACAGTTGTAGTACCAGTAAATAGTAGTGGTAATGACAACCTTTATGGTTGGATTGATTTCGATGGAGATGGAAGCTTTGATGATACCGATGAAAAAGCTTCTGCAGCAGTAAGTGCGACTGGTAACACAAATCTTAATTTTACGGTTCCAGCAGATATTCAAATTGCCGAATCGATGATTCGATTGCGTGTATGTTCATCTACTGCAAATTGTGACACTCCAATTACCGTCGCTAAAGATGGTGAAGTTGAAGATCATGTTATTGAGTTGAGACCAGTAGGAGATCTAGAATTAGAACTCACCATGGAGCCTTCCGTTAACGTGACTTTAGGCATTCCATTCAATATTGTGGTTGCTGTTACTAACAATGGCACGACTATCGCTGCTAATACTCAATTGAATTTACCTATCCCGACTGGCTATAGTTTTGTTAAAGCTTATGCAGGTGATGGTACTACCGAAATCGATACTTACGACAGTGCTACTGGCGTCCTTGATTTAGGCAATGTTGGACTTGGATTCTCTGACTACGCCATTATTCGTTTAGCGCCGCAAGTATTAACTGCAGGTGCAATATCTGCTGAAATTTCAGCGACAGATATTTCTGATACTGATTCGACTCCTAATAATGGTTTTGATAATGGTGAAGATGACACCGATACTGTTACACCGGTAATTTCAAACACAATATCACCTGGTATATGTGAAGCACCAAGTGCATACACTCGCGGTGATGCTTTTGTTTCAACTAACAATGAATATATTGTGACACCTAATCAGCCTCAGCAAGCCGGATATTTGTGGAGTTATGACTTTATTGATCTTAATAAACCAATGTATGCAGAGTTAGCAGTTTATTTAGGAGATAGAGACTGTAACGTGAACTGCGCAGGTTTTGGTCGTGAATCAGGTGCTGATGGTATGACCTTTGTGTTAAGCGCTGATCCTGATGGTATTAACGCTGGGGAAGGTAATGGTGGTGGCTTAGGTGTGTTTGGGGTTAATCCTTCAATTGTGGTTGAGTTTGATACCTTTGATAATTCATATTCAGGAGTTAGCGTCGACTTGATTGATGGTCAAAATTATATTGATCATACTGGAATTTATCGTAATGGTAATGTCACTAATCCGCCAGCTGGTGGCACCATTATGCCCGCAGTGGCTGCTTTAAATGGTGAGTTAGAAGATGGCCGTTACCATATCGCTCAATTTGAATGGGATCCTGCGACCAACTTATTCAAATATTATTTAGATGGTATTTTGATAGGAGAGGTAACACGTGATATTAGGGCAGACTTAGGAACCAGTGTTGTGCGTTTTGGTTTTACAGGTAGTACAGGACCTGCTTATAACCTACAAAAAGCTTGTTTCACAGATGCCCCTAATGTTCTTGGTAGTGACTTTGGTGATGCGCCTGATACTAGTGCAAATACGGCGACTGGTGATTATCAAACGACATTATTAAATAATGGTGCGCTGCATGTGCAAGCAGATAGTGATGATAATGGTTTAATTGATTTACGCCTTGGTAGTTCATGGGATGCAGATTCTGGCGATTTACAAAATGGACTGGCAAGTGCGGATGATGAATTCAATCTTGATGATGAAGATGGTGTCACTTTACCGCCAGCACTATCCACGACCAGTAATTTCGATATGGTTGTACAGGTAAGTGAAGATACCAATCGGACATCGTCTGGTATGCATATTTACGCATGGGCTGACTGGAACAATAATGGTGAATGGGAAGCATCAGAACGTTTTGTCAGTGAAACGAATGCCAGTAATGGCACTAATAGCTTTACCGATATAGCAATTCCAGCAAATGCGGTTGTGGGTCAAATATATGTTCGAGTACGTTTGTGTAGTAACACTGATTGTAGTACGCCATTAGGTGTGGCAATGGATGGTGAGGTTGAAGATTATCGTGTCTTACTTTCAGATCTATCACCTAATAACCAGTGTAATATGATTTTACAAACTCGCTTACCTGTTGGCGGTACAAGTTATAGTTATAATAAAGCGAACGTTACCGTTGAACCGTTAACATTCACAGATATTGTTAACCCCATCTATATTGAAGATGAAACCGATTTTGCCAATATCAACTCTTTAGGTTTCGACCGAAATAGTGGCCTAGTTTACGGCACATACACTGATCTTAATTCGACTAATAAGCAGCAACATCTGTTTGTCACTGACAAAGAGGGCACTAGTTTTATTGATTTAGGGTTAATTCGTTCTAAAAATACTCAGTCTATGCGTCGGATGGATAACGGTGCAACATTTAGTTTCCAAAAGGGGGATGCGTTACGCCATAACGGTTATGACTCAACAACCCGCGTCTTAGGTCCGCAACCATGGGGGATGTGACAGACGATGGCACAACCTATATTGTTTGGCGGACTAATTGGGACTCTATGTTAAGAATTGATTTAGCGACACAAGAGTTCACCGTTGTACCCGTTGATGTAGCAGAAATGGGAGCATCGGTTGGCGGCGGCAGTAGTATTCAAGTCAGTCCAGATTTTGCAATAAGCGCACAAAATGGCTTAGCTTATACTGTCGATTACATCAACGACAATCTTTATGCCATTGATACTGCTACTGGAACAGTAACGCAATCAGATTTAATTTATTTAGGTGCGAAGCCGACCCCTGATGCAAATGGCAAGTTACAAGCCGGTGGTATGATTATTGATGATGCTATTAGTCTATATACCATTACGAATGGCGGTAACCATGATAGTGATCATAATGGAACTCTTGATGTTGTAGGGCGCTCGGTAGTTTATCGCGTTAATGTTGCTACTTCAGAGGTTGAGTATCTAGTTGCTACTAATGAGACAAGTTTACAAGGTAATGATGCTGCAGGTTGTTTCGAGGCGGTTGATTATGGTGATGCACTTTCAACATACGGCACTGTAAGTCATGCGTATTTAGATGTCGCATTAGACGGTAAGGCAGATTTAACTTTAGGAGATAGTTGGGATCCTGAATTTAATTCGTGGTTTAGTCTTGATGCTAAAGGTGATGATAGTCATGGTCGTGATGATGAAACTTTAAATCTGCCGACAACCATTATTGTTGATAACAGCACGAACTTACCTATTGAAGTGACTGGAAGTGGCTTTATTAATATTTGGGCTGATTTAAATAATGATGGCGACTTTGCTGATAGCAATGAACATATTGTAAGTGATCAAGCTGTCTCTAATGGTAATAATGATATTAGTGTTAATCTCAACTCTAGCGCGGCTCAAGGATTTAGCGGTGATACGGTTATGCGCATCAGACTATGTTCTGCATTAAGTAGTTGTAACACTCCGAGTGGGTCTGCTGCAGATGGTGAAGTAGAAGATCACTTATTTGAACTCATCAATCATATCTTATTGAGTGGTATTGTTTTTGATGATAACGGTCTTGGTAATGCAACCCTTGCTCATAACGGTATTCAAGATGGTAATGAGATTGGCATTGGCGATGTGATGTTAACGCTGACGTTAAATGATGTTGCCGTTAATGGCTTTAATACTGGGGATATTATTAAATCAGTCACTACTGCTGGTAATGGTGCTTATCAGTTTAATCTTGATATCGATTTTTCAGATAAAAATATCATATTATCGACGGTTGAACAGGCGACTTGGATTGATATAAGTGAAGCAAATGTAACGTCTATACCGCAGGTGACAAGTGCTAGTGTTACTGATGGGACTATGTCGGTAACGGCGAGTGCTGGTAATAATTTGACGGGACTTAATTTTGGTAAAGTGGCTTCACCTACATTTGATACTGATAATTTTACCGAAATAGAACCAGGTACATTTGTATTATTTAGGCATAAATTCACGGCACTTACATCTGGTGTTGTTGTATTTAACATCGATTTAAATAATGGGTTACCTAACAATTGGACAGTTAATTTATTTGAAGATATCAATTGTAATGGTCAAATTGATGGCATGGATGCACCACTAACGCCTATTAATGTCGATATAAACACTCGCAGTGAAGTTTGTTTAACCGCTAAGGTGGTTGTTCCTGCCGATGCCAAAATAAATCAAACATTAAGTTATGATATTGTTGCTGATATGACTTTTGCTGATGATGCAAATACAAATCACGGTATTACAAGAACACCTACAAATACTGATAGTACAAGGGCTACCTATGATGGTGCGGGTACGTTGGCATTGAACAAAACAGTCAGGAATATCACCCAAGGTGGGGGAGTTACAACGACTAATTTTGCTAAACCTGGTGATATACTTGAATATGTTATCTCATTTACAAATAGTGGCTCAGGCGATATCAGTAATGTTGTTTTATTTGATACTATTCCGCCGTTCACTAAGTTAAATACGGCTGTTACATGCGGTAGTGCCATACCTACAAATAATAGTTGTACAGTTGAATCTCCTAGCACAAATAATTCTGCTGGTTATCAAGGGGATATTCGTTGGAAACTTAATTCAACATTAGCAGCAGGTGAATCCGGTACAGTTAGTTACCAAGTTAAAGTCGATTAATTTCTAGGTTTTGATCTTAATGCCGATATCTTCACTGATATCGGCATTTTTTTAGAATATGAAAAGCAGTAATCGTGTTTACGTTTGGTCAATTGGAAACAAATAGCAAACCATATGACAATATAAAGTAGCATATGTTGTAAAAATATAGCGTTTAATGGTATATAATGTAGCAATATAGGTTGCGTATTGGAACAATCGTTGCAATTTGCAAATATTACTTAAACGCTGTTTTCTTTAATTTATCACATTTTGTTATGGTATTTAGGTCGATTATCAATGGATTGATGTGTATGAAACAGGGTGATGTGGTGACTCGATAAGAAACGCAGAGTTAAATGAGGTTGTATGACTTTGCTAAAATTCGCTGGACGTTGTATACAAAATTCATTGTTAATTTTAAAGAATTTAGTTTCATATCTATTTACGTATTTTGCAATGAGTACGATGGTACTTTTCAGTTTGACTATAAGTGCCAATTCTTATGCTCGTACCTATTTAAATGTTGAGCCTAATCAAACTTGGACAGCTCCTACAAATATCAATCAACTCAGTGTCGGTGGACGTCTTACGTTAATCAACGCTACTACTAATGTCGCATACCGAGATGATACTCAAGATAATATCCACCATAGTTTTCGTTGTGGTACAGAAGGTTTATCATTCAGTAACAATTATATCAATATAGGCAGTACCGATTACCGCTTAGAATTGTATATTGATGGTCAACGTAAAAATCATTGTAATACTGGTTCTACTCACCCTAATTTTTTCGGTCCTTTTTACGATGTAAATACAAATAAAAATGTCAATATCCAATTAGTTTTAGTTCGTATAAGTGCTAATGCGAATGAGACGACCATTAATTTACCTGACCATATGTCTTTTTGTATGTCAAATGCAGAGGACGGTGCGCAAAGTCAAAACTGTGGTTATACCTCCGAGAATGATTTTCGATATTACTTTAGAACGACTGCTGGCAGTCGTTCTATTGGCATATCTGTCAATAAAGATTACGGCGATGCTGGTGGCAATTATCGTACATTAGTTTCTGAAAATGGTCCTAGTCACGAACCAAGTAACAATTTATTCATTGGTGAGACTGTAGCAGATACTGAATCAGGCTTAGTTGCGAATACTACAGCAACGAGTGATGACAATACTTCTACGGATGATGAAGATACCCCATCAATAGTCAATTTTTATGCAAACTCAACATCTTTATCAAGCAATCAATCAGTAAAAAATAGTACCGGAAGTACGGCATATATATACTCATGGGTAGACTGGGATAATAACGGTACATTTGATCGAGATGAGTTTGTTGATAGTGGTTTAGCAACCGGGGGAGCCATCCAAGTCAATAATAATGCGACTCAGGTCAATTTATCATGGTACAACTTGCCGAGTTTAAGTGATAACCAACAATTTATGATGCGTACTCGCATAACCCCTAACTTATTAACTGATTCAGCAGTGGGAGCAATCGAAGATCCACGTTCATATGGTGATGCAGGAATAGGTGAGGTCGAAGATCATATTATTAGTGTCACTGCTGCAGGTGAATTACCCGATATTGTGACCTGTTCAGTGGCAAGCCAAGCTATCAATGGTAGAGAAATCGCAGAGTTACCGATATACAATGAATACGCAGGGGTAAATGTTGTCGGTGATGAATTACGCTCAGATACTGCTCGTGGCAGTTCTCAGCCATCTAAGCGTTTTGATTTACAGGTTTTAGCACCTAATCAAACATTTAACTACCCCATCGAAGTTGAAGCAGAGTTTAGATTACGTAATTTAAGGCTTCAGGACGGTGACTTCTTATTCTGGTTGACTGATCATCAAAACATGAATGGGGTGCTAATTACTGATTCTAGTAATAGTTTTGCAGGGCAGATGGGGCTTAGTGGTACGTGGAATGGTAACAATGCTCGTATTGCTAACTTTGGCGGAACATTAACCTATTTACGTCAAATGTCAGGTATTTTAGATACGAGTTATAAACGTTATCGTATCAGAATGACTGTTGATGCCAGTAATTCGGTACAGATGCAGTTAACCATTCTTGAAGATAATGGGACTGAAATTCTACAATCGCCAGTAGTTACAGGCTCAAGAACACTTAATCCATCTCAAGGCATATGGCTCGCTCATACTTCACATACTAATGATCCCGCTGCACAGAAATATATTTTTGGTGGCGTGAGTATGGTCGTGAGTGATAACAATGGTTGTGATTACGGTGATGCTCCAGATATTGTTACTGGTTCAAATCAAGATGATTATGAAACATTGGCACTTAATAGTGGGCCATCTCATACTATTGTTGATGATATGTACTTAGGAACTACAGCCCCCGATGCTGATGATGATGGCTTTCATGACGGTACTGATAATAATAACAATGCCACAGATGACGATGTTAAAGGTAGTGTGCCTGATGATGAAGATGCCGTTACTAATCTAACTACAGTGACCAGTTCAACATACAGCCTTGATGTGACTTGTAACGATTATAGTGCGTTAAATGGTAATTTAGGCGGTATCGTTTATGGTTGGATAGATGCTAACCGCAATGGTTTATTTGAAGAAAGTGAAGCTGCTCAAGCACAATGTATCGATAACTCCGCAGCGGCTAATGGTAATGCTTCGTTAAGTTGGAGTAATTTATCAATTCAAGGCGGAACGTCATACCTAAGGCTGCGGATTACAGATACTAATTTGGTTGATCTTTCTACTTCTGATACAAAAGATGATCGCGCTTATGGTTCTGTGAATCATGGTGAAGTAGAAGATCACCAAATTCTGATTGCACCAACAGTTTCTGGTTATGTTTATCATGATGACGGTAGTAATTCAGCTATTCGAGGTAATGGCACTAAGGAGTCAGGTGAGCAAGGGTTAGCTGGTGTAACAGTGACATTATATAATGACACTGATAAACAATGTACTTCAATAGATACCACCGATGGTTCTATTGATGCCAATGGTGATGGTGTTATTAATAGTGATGATATCGGTTTTTATCAATTTATTGTTGAACCCAATAAAACCTATAGCGTTTTCGAAACAGCAAATGCTATCACACCTATTAATTGTGCTACTGGTCCACCAAGTCAAGGGATAATTAACACCTCAACGGGGGCTGTAACTGAAAATGTTATTGCCGATTTAGAATTGTATATATCTACCTCAAGTAATCAATTGCAGTTGGGGCAAGTTAACACTGATATTATTCTACAAAATTTTGGTGATTTGCAATATACCAGTGCTTTTCCAACTTGTGATACCAATGCTTATTTAGCTAAAAATAACCCTTCACAATTATTTTCAGTCAATCTAGTGACGACAGATGAAACGCTAATCGGATCGGCTAATTCTGGCCTGTATAACGCTATAGGTTACAGTGTTCGTCAAAATCTTATATTTGGTGTTGCGGCACCAAGTGGAGATGTCATCGTACTTAATGCAAATGGTGAACTTATCAATAGCTTTGATGTACCTGAGTTGAATGGATTCTCATTTCCTTCAGGTGATGTGACTGATGATGATAAGTTGGTACTCGTCACGAATTCATCTTCGGGTCGAAGAGTTATGATTGTTGATGTTAATCCTGCTTCACCAACTTATATGCAGTATATTGGGCAATCCACTAACACCAATCAAACTCAAGGTGATATCGCAATTCACCCAATTAATGGCAGTGTTTGGGCCATTAATTGGGGCAGTCCCGATCGTTTAATTCAATTTAATATCGATTTTAATTCGGCGGCAACGACAGTGACTGATTTCGGTGACACCAATATAACTACTGGAGATGGACCCGGTGCAGTCTATTTCGATAATTTAGGCTATTTATATGCATCAATTAATAATACTGGTGAGCTGTATCGCTTTGATATCACGAACCCTAGTTCACCTAATCTAAACGGTGTGCTAATTGCGACTGGTAATATTGCTAATGGTAATGATGGTGCACGCTGTCGATATGCGCCTGTACCGCTTGATTTTGCAGATGCACCTAATGATTTTCTTACCTTATTTGCCGATGGTGGTCCTCGCCATCAAACCGATGTGACGGTACCATATTTAGGCACTGAAAAGCCTGATAATGAAAACGATGGTCAACCTACTACAGCCGCAGACGGTGATGATGTTAATGGTTTAACGCCAGATGATGAGGATGGCTTAATTATACCGACGATTACTCAGTTTTATGCCGAAGATGATAAATTAGTCATTCAAGTCAAAGTCGTTTCTAGCGGTAATGATAACCTTCACGGTTGGATTGATTTTGATAATGATAAAAGCTTTAGTGATACCGATGAAAAAGCCACTACCGTTGTCACAGCAAGTGGCGAATTAGCCCTAGAGTTCACTGTTCCAGCGGATATTGTTCAGGGGGAAACTTATATACGTTTACGTACCTGTTCGACAAATACAAATTGTGCTACAGCGAGTGGTCCCGCAAGTGATGGAGAGGTCGAAGACCACGCCTTAGATTTAACGCCATATGGTGATTTACAGTTAGTATTAACACTTGATCCAGTGGCAGATTTAACCGTTGGTGTACCATTTAATATTGTCGTCGGTGTTGAAAACCTAGGTGATGCGATTGCGTATAATACTAAAGTGACGCTGCCGATCCCCGCAGGCTATAGTTATGTCAGAGCTTATGAAGCGATGGTGTTACGCCAACAGATACCTATAATCCTACAACAGGTGAACTTGATTTAGGTGCGGTAGGTCTTGGCTTTACTGATTATGCAACCATTCGCCTTGCGCCACAGGCATTAACTGCAGGAATTATAAATGCAGAGATTATTGCTACAGATATTGTTGATATTGACTCCACGCCGAATAATGGTTTTGGTAATGGCGAAGATGATACTGACAGTATTACGCCAAATATTACTAATACTATCTTCCCTGGAACGTGTGATGCACCTCGTGCAAAAGAGGGCGGTGATGCTTATCTTTCTGCATTAGGCGAATATATTGTTACACCCAATCAGGGGAATCAGCATGGTTATCTTTGGAGTTATGAGTTTATCGATTTAGATCAACCGCTTTACTCTGAATTGGCTGTCTATCTTGGTAATCGTTCATGTAATGTTAACTGCCCTAGTACAGGTATTGAGGCTGGCGCAGATGGTATGACGTTTGTGTTAAGTGCTGATCCGCGTGGTATTAACGCGATTGGCGGATTTGGTGGTGGTTTGGGGGTTGGGCCTGTTAATGGTGGTACTGCTGTTCAACCTTCTGTTGTGTTTGAGTTCGATACCTTTGATAACGCTTTCCAAGGTGCAAATGATGATGCTGTTGGCGGGCAATATATCGATCACACTGGTGTCTATTTAAATGGTCAAATATTTAATACTTCTCCTGCAACAACTTTAATTGCAGCACAACCGGCCAATAATAATGAATTAGAAGATGGCCGCTATCATATTGCCCAATTCTTCTGGGATCCTGTCACAAACCACTTTAGATATATGCTTGATGGTGTACTTGTAGGTGAATTTACCCGTAATATTCGTACCGATTTAGGTACTAATCTTGTTCGTTTTGGTTTTACCGGTGGTACTGGTGGTGCTTGGAATGAACAGAAAGGTTGTTTTACTAAAGCCCCTAATGTACTGGGGAGTGATTTAGGTGATGCACCAGATTCAACAACTGGAACGGGTAAAGCAGATTATCAAACTGTTTATGACAATAATGGTGCTATTCATACCCAAGCAGACACTGATGATAATGGTGTTATTGATTTACGTATGGGAACATTGTGGGATTCTGATTTTGGTAATTTACAAAATGAAGCTGCGACAGCAGATGATATTGAAAATTTTGATGATGAAGATGGTATAGCAATTCCTACCTTATTGCCTAAAAGTGCAAACTTTAATATCAGTGTTGAAGTGATGGAAGATGCTAGCCGCTTATCAAGTGGAGCTCATATTTATGGCTGGATTGATTGGAACCAAAATGGAGTATGGGAAACCTCTGAGCGAATCATCAATCAAACATCTGCATCAATTGGGGTAAATAACTTTACGAATATTGCAGTGCCAGCCAATGCCCTTATTGGTGTGACCTATGCCAGAATCCGATTATGTACAGATACTACTTGTAATGTACCTACTGGTTTGGTCGCCAACGGTGAAGTTGATGACTATCGCGTTATAGTGTCTGATCTTAGTCCTGATAATACTTGTGATATTGTGCTTGGAACAGAGCAAAATAGTAGTAATGGTTTTGATTACGCACAATTAGACACGGCATCAAATCCAGCGTTATTCTCTAATATAGTTTCTAATTTAACGGTAGATGGAATCTCGAGTTTATTTTATATCAATAGTATCGGTATGAATCGTGAAGATGGTTTAATTTACGGTACTTTTGTTGATCAAAATAATGCTGCGGGGCAAACGCATTTATTTGCTACAGATAGAACGGGTTCTCGTTTTATCGATTTAGGTATTATTCGTGCTGAAGGCCCACAACAAATTCAACACCGCACTCATGGGGTGTTAACTATTTTCGATCAGCAGGCATTGACCTTGTCTATTGAAGGTAAAAATATTGGTCCTCTGACCATGGGTGATGTGTCCGTTGATGGTAAGTGGCTATATACCGCGACCGAGGATTTGAAGAATTTAATCCGTATTGATCTGCAAAATTCGAGTTATAAATCGATTGCAATTAATGATTACCTCGCAGGTGGAGATGTCGCATTTAATATCAATGATGGCCTTTTATATAATCTAGATATTGAAAATGGCATTTTACGTCAAATTAGTGTCAATACCGGAAACGTCGATAGTTTTAATTTAGATTATGGTACTGGTTTACTACCTGTCGATGGTACAGGTGATGCGATAAGCGGGGGATTAGTTATGGACAATGGTATTAGTTTGTATGCCTTTGTCGATAATGGTAATCACGATAGTAACAAATCTGGTAGTTATGATGTATTAGATCGCTCAGCCATATATCGAATTAATATAACCACCAAAGAAATTGATTATTATTTAACAGGATCAGACGCTAATCGTCTAAATAGTGATACCGCAGGATGTTTTTACGCTCGAGATTATTCCGATGCGCCTATATCAGGTATTTTGGCATCAGGTATAAATGCCAATTATGGTGTGGCATATCATAGCTTCTCTGATACAGGAGCTGATAATGATCCTGCGCTAGACGGTGATCAAGATTTAACTCTCGGTATCTTGTGGGATTCAGAAGTGGCTGCAAGTGTTAGTGCTGATGCAAAAGGGGATGATTTACAAGGTATTGATGATGAAGATGGTGCATCAGTACCAGAGGAAGTCATTGTTAATACCCAAAGTGCAATTGCGATTAACTTGTCTCAACCGATTGGTTATTTAAATGTTTGGATTGACGTTAATGGCGATGGCAGTTTCCATCCAACTGATGAGCACTTTATTAATGAACAAAGTATTAATAATACCAATACTCAACTGGATTTAACTATTGATCCTAGTGCAACCCAAGGATTCAGTGGTGACACCTTTGCTCGTTTTAGATTCTGTAGCCAAGTTAATGATTGTAATACTCCAACCGGGGCCGCAAATGATGGTGAGGTTGAGGATTATATATTTACACTGATTAACCAAATTTTATTACAAGGTAGAATATTTGAGGATAACGGTAAAGGTACTGGAGCCATAGCTCATGATGGCTTAATTCAAGTTGATGAATTAGGGCTCGCCAAATTTAACGTTAAGATTGTATATAACGATGCAATTGCTGCTGGTGGATTTAGTCAAGGAGATCAAATAGAGCAGGTTGTAACCGAGGCAACTGGTGCTTATCAGTTGACGGTTCCAGTCAGCTTAAGTAACAAAGATCTTTTATTACAGGTGACGCCACAAGCGAAATGGATTGATATCAGTGAGTCTAATAATGGCCAAAATACCCAAGTAACGATTGGATCAGTGACCGACAATCAGATGCAAATCAATGCTGCAGCCGGTGATACGTTAACTGGCTTAAACTTTGGCAAAGTGACCGCGCCGCAATTAGCACCTGATAACTTCTCTGAAGTTGAACCAGGAAGTCAGGTTCTGTATGCACATCAATTTAATGTTAATACGGCAGGAATTGTTGATTTTAGTATTATCCAAGATGCGGCAAATGACTCAACTTGGGTGGTTAACCTCTTTAGTGATGACAATTGTAATGGTGCTATTGATAGTGGTGACGTTGCCACCAGTGCTGGAATTGCAGTGAATAGTAACAGCAACAACCAATTATGTATTATTTCTCGAATAACAGTCCCGACTGATGCGACGATTAATCAAAACTTTAGTTACCAGTTACAAGCGCAAATGACTTATGCCGACAGTGCATCAACGGGGCATAATGTCGTTAAATTGGTTTCTGATACTGATGGCGTGCGTGCAAGCTTTAGTGGTGCAGGTGATTTACAACTTAGTAAAACAGTGAAGAATATTACTCAAGTTGGGGTAGCGGGAACTAGCAACTTTGCAAAGCCTGGAGATGTTTTAGAGTACACGATTTATTTTGCTAATATCGGCAGTGGTAATATTACACAAGTTAATATATTCGATACAACTCCTGAGTTTACAACACTCTCTAATGCCGTAATTTGCGGTAGTGGCCTACCATCTGCTAATGGTTGTACTGTTACAGTACCTAGTTTAAGTGAAAATACTAGTGGTTATGCGGGATCTATAAACTGGCAAATCAGTGGCAGTGTAGCAGCTGGCGCAACAGGTAGCGTGAGTTATAGAGTGATAGTTGATTAAGTTGTTTACTACATACAGTCTATTTTTGATATGTTAACAAACAAAGAGTGTCGTATAGATGCTCTTTATTTTGGTTATTGATAAGAGCGGTTTGTGTTTTTAAAATGTGACAGCATGACGTGTTGGCAGATGTGTGGTGTAAGGGTTTGGTATGCTCGCATTGATCTGTATCAAATTATTCTAGTTAATTATGTCGGTCACACCTCTTACGCTCGTTTTTTAATCAAATAAATTATCGAAAACACAATATATATTTTAAATATTGATAATATTTTGTGCGCAATGTGTTTTTTATGTTCAAAATCGTCAAATGTTACCAAAGTTTAATCATCAAGGTCGATTTAAATTAATCTAATGGGAGTATGTTAACGAGTAGATTAATTCTTAGAAGTGAGAAGAATGATGATTGACTACTTTAATACAAACTATCCATCCGTTGATGCCTTAAGATTAAAAGCCAAAAAACGTCTACCTAAATTTGCATTCGAATATGTAGATGGTGGTTGTAATACTGGTGAAGGCTTAAAGCGTAATACTGATGATATTAGACAGCTTGAATTACTGCCATATTATCTACGTGAATATCAAAATATCTCAATGAAGACCACCTTATTTGGTGAAACTTATGATGCTCCATTTGGTATTAGTCCTGTCGGTTTACAAGGGCTTATTTGGCCAGGATCTCCTGAGATTTTAGCCAAAGCAGCTTTTGATCATAATGTACCTTTTATTTTAAGTACTGTGTCTACTTCTCCAATTGAAAAAATTGCTGAAATAACTGAAGGTAAAGCTTGGTTTCAGCTTTATCATCCAGCAGACGATAAGGTTACAGATGATATTTTAAAGCGCTGTAAAGCTGCTGGCATAAAAACATTGGTGCTTTTATCTGATGTGCCAACATTTGCTTATCGCCCTAAAGAGATTAAAAATGGTTTAGCCATGCCACCTAAAATGACCATGGATAATATCTATGAGATTTTCAAATCACCTGAATGGGCATTAGCAACACTGATTAAAGGCAAGCCACAATTCGAAACTCTCACTAAATACATGCCAGGTAGTATGAATATGCACCATCTAGCACTATTTATGGATAAAACATTTAATGGTCGTCTAAGTGTAGAAAAAGTACAACGCCTTAGAGATAAGTGGGATGGCAACTTAGTAATGAAAGGGCTTTCGACTGTCGAGGATAGTGACAAAGCTGTTGAGCTAGGTTTAGAGGGGATTATTATCTCTAACCACGGAGGACGACAGTTAGATGCAGGTCCATCAACAATTAGCGTTGCACCTGATATTATTGCTAAAAATAGAGATAAGCTTACTATTATGATGGACAGCGGTATTCGTAATGGTCCAGATATCGCTCGAACTTTATCCGTTGGTGTTGATTTTACTTTTATGGGGCGTACTTTTATGTATGGTGTCGGAGCACTAGGGCATAAAGGTGGATATCACACCATTAATATGTTGAAGAAACAACTTCAACAGGTGATGGAACAATGCTGCTGCGAAACTCCTGCGGATTTTCCAAATCATTTATTGCACAATATTTATCAGAATAATCTGACCGACTAAATGTTATATTTAAGAGCTAAATCGATTGTTAATTACTTTGGTTTAGCTCTTTGCTTAAATCAGATTGCTTCGCTTTAAAATCAACCATTAAAAGTTAACCATACTTTTAAAATTTAATTATTTACCATTAATGTTACGACTTGACTGTTCGTTTTAACTGGTCAAACAATTCTAAAGTTCTAATCTCTAAATGGTCAAGATTACTCACTTTGAAGTTAATAAACCTATCCTCATGTAACGTGGGTTTACCGTACACAAAAATAAAAGCACGTTTATCTTTTTGCTCAGTAATATTGGTTAACCTTGAAAGTAGCAGCTTTTTTACTGGATAGCGCTCGATCTCACGTTCAGATATAAACAAACTTGGTCTAATCATTTGCTCATTATGAGTTAAAGTTTGAATAAATGTAATTCTATAAAATTGTTTTTGAGGGTTATAGTCAACATAAGCTAGCCCCCAATAAATGCAGTTTTGCTCTGGCAATTTATCCAATGGTTGTTTATAGATGCCTTTAAAAAGGTCCTGATAACATATTTCATGCGTTTCAATCTTAATCTTATGATTTTCAAGCGTTTGTTGTTGACGAAATTTAATAAAGTTGGTCACAAGCGATCTTACCGAATAATAATGCGGGTGGCTTGCTTGTTTTTCAATTGATGTATGCTTAGGTGAACTATTTAGCAGCAAACTATTATTTGGGGCAGAACATGATTGTTTCGGCTGCAGTTGCTGTGACGGACGCTGTAAATGGAAACTCGCAGTGGTTATCGTTTGCTCGTTTAGCAATTTATCAGTTTGATGTTGAATAGTGCATTGTGAACTATGGCAATAACTACGAAAATGCGGCGTTTGCCGCATATTCTGTTTAATTTGATCAAGATTGATACAAGTGACTTTAGCTTGGCACTCAGTACATGGGCATTGAAAGCTAGATTTATTGCGAATAATACCAGTCCAATACAGATCATACGCAAGCTCAGCATCGATAATTTGTTCAAATTCAACACTGTACGCATGAGTAAGTGATGCCATATTTATTCCAATTAAGTTTTATCAGCTTCAGTTGTAGACTCAGCAAACCGAGATTCATATTCATACATAAAATCACAACGAATATCTTGTTCAAGATGAATGGCACGATCAGTAGGGCAGAATAACCTAAAATGGATAATCTGCTCGCCATATGGGCTGCTGGTAATATGAATATGTGGTTCTGAGCCGGGCAAATCGACACCTGCATGTTTTTCTATCACGCTATTATAACGACGCGCGACTTCGATAAAGTCCTCACAATGGTGGTCAATCTTAGTAATCATACCCGGTATCATTGGTATATATTTACAAAATCTTTAACCACAATAGAAAACTCATGGTAAACATAGCGTTTCATGAAATTAAGGTTTTTGACCGCATAGGTAAAAAACATACTGTTAGGTAGGGTTGCTGTTTTACCCGTGTAGTTGTATTGACCATGGTGTAAGTCAATTTCTTGAATCACCGTCGCCATTAAGTTGTGATCAATGACTTCACCGCACAACTTACCTATTTCAATCCAATCACCAATTCTAAATGAACGAGAACTCGCACGTTGAATAGAACCAGTGACACATAAAATAATCTCTTTAGATGCTACAACAATAGCAATTGCGATAGCGGTAACCGATAGTGCAAATTCGCTAATTTCAGACTTCCACAGTAAAAAAATCAGCAGCACAATGATTGAAAAAGCACCATTTTTGGTACGCGACATCCATTTACGCTGTTCTTCAGTTAAAAACAGTTCTTCGCCACGAATTTTAGCCAATACCAAACGACGAATAATAGTAATGAATAGAATTATAAGGAGTGTGAATAGAAATTTATGGACCATTAAAAAATCAACGGCCATCATTATGTAATCCATTATATTTCTCTTTTTGCAGTCATGTTATAGCCAATATTAGCGTTCTATCTTTAAGTAATACAATCAAGTTAGCCATTATTTGTTTTATTTATGACAACCAATGATGAAACAGCTTACTTTAGTTACATTATGGCTTAAAAAGCATCGGTTTAATGTGTTACATTCGTAAAAAATGAACTAATAATGAAAATTAATCTTACGGTCATATTTGACGTTTATCAGTTATTGTAGGGGGAATACGGATAACTGTATAAATACACAGTTATCCGTAAAAGTAGCAATTTTGTATGATAAATATACCAACCAGTATGTCGTCAAAGCAAAATTTGCTTATATATTGATGGCATAGTGCCTTTTCACAAGAACTGTCATATAAACAGGCATAATAATGATTGTGAATGTTCAGCCTTATTTGGGGGTAAGAAGAAAAGTGATTTAGCGTCAATAACAACTAAGTGATTGTTTAAAAACAGCTATATTTAGCAGCTAAATCGCACTACATCACAAATATGCAAATTCTGACTTTCACTATCAGGGGAGTTAGTGAAGGTGAAGTAAAACATTTAATAACGCATTGAAATATTAGCTTTTTAGGGTGATTCTTTATTATAAAATTAACTTTGCAGTCTGTTCTAATTCGGAATTCAGCCTAATATACTATTATATGACTTTATTAAATTAGGAAAACTAAATGGACTTAGATATCTATCAGGTTGATTCATTTACAAGTGAAGCATTCAAAGGTAATCCTGCTGGAGTCTGTATAACAAACAATGGCTTAATTGATAGCTTAATGCTATCAATTGCTGAAGAAATGGCTGTGCCCGAAATGGCTTTCTTATCGCTTTCTGATATGACGCTAAAGTGGTTTACTCCGAAAGCGGAGGTAAAGCAATAATAATTTCTCTCCATTGTTTTGGAATTACTGATTATAGAGGTAAAGAGTTGGCAAGATGATCTTGAGTTTTATTCTCTAAAGTTGTCTGAAAATCATATAGATAACTAGGGGCTTACCATGTCGCTAATTTTAGCCAACTATTTTGTGCCGTTTGCTGCGAGCGTTAGCCGCCCCTTGAGGAGTAAATTTCAGTGTTCAAAATAGTATTATTCATACCTATATTCTTTTCTCCCTTGTTAATGGGAGCGGACGTTACAACTCTGCTAGAAAAGCATAAAGGCGGAGCTTGGAGTGTTACATATAGTACAGTGGAACCGATAAAAAAGCTGACATTTAAAAGAAATCCAGACAACTCTAGAGTTAAACGATGGCAACCCCAAAACTCAGAATTCGTGATTAAATATGACGAAGATAATGGTTTAGAGAGTGTGACTAAGCTTGATGGAAAGGGTTTTACTGAAGTCAAAATCTGGCTTACTTCAACTTATACTCCTTTACCTAAAGAGTATGCATCTTTTTCTCCTTTTTCAGATAATGGTTTTTTGTTTCATTCAGGAAGATTTTTTGCTTGTGCTGATATATGTGTTCCTGAATTAAATAAATGGCCTTTTGAAGTAAAAGCACAAGACAAAAATATTATAGTTGGTGGGGAAGTTTATTCGAGAGAAGCAAACTGGATCGATAAAGATAGTGGGCAAAAAGTATATATTGGTAACGGTATTCCTATCAAAGACACTCACTTTGTAAGTCTAATTGATACAAAATTGCCGAAAGAACTAAAAAAACACATTTCAAATGACCTGCCAAAGCTGATGAACTTTTTTACCAATAAAATGGGAGCCTTAAATTATAGGCCGGCTCTATTTGCATCATATAGCGAGACGATTAATGGTAGTTATGGAAATCAGGGGGGCACACTACCAGGACAAATATTTATGCATTGGTACGGTAAAAAATCAATTGAACAGCTTAACAGTGATTCCGTTTTCTGGTTTTTTGCTCATGAAGTTGCTCATTTGTATCAGAGAAAAGCGAGTGAGATTGAAAGTCAATCAGAAGCATGGCTGCACGAGGGGGTAGCTGAATATCTAGCAGGAATAGCTACGTCAGATCTTAGAAATAACAAAAGCCTGTTTGTCAAGAAAGTAAATATTGCAAAGAAACGCTGTTTTAATGGTTTAGAAAATAAGTCGAGTTACTCAGAAGCGGCTAAATTAAACCCGAAGTTACATTATAGTTGTGGTCTATTGCTTATAAATGCAATCGATAGAAATTTAACAGCTAATAATGAGAACTTTGATATTTTTAGAGCATGGAATAAATTTAATACACAAGTGGAATCAGGAGAGGCTGCAGCCGTAAGGACGTTTCTAAATGTAATAAAACCTTATATCTCTGACGAATTGAGTCGTTCTATTAATTTGTTATCTGGAACAGATGAAATTGACACTATAGAAGTTTTAAAGAAAATAGCGGCTAATAAGTAAAGTCAGGTGGATTCGTATTATTGTGGTGCTTTTTTCTCGCCCGTTTAATACGCCCCATGAATTAAGTAACCGTGGATGTTAGTGCCGTAATTTGAATGTTATGCATCAAATAGATATGAACACAATTTATAGCCTGAGCGATAAAAATATAGAACAGCATCACCGATTTTATCTAAAAGAGTGTTGGACGAAGGAGCGTAGGCTTCAAGAAACTAAAAAGTGCGTTAATGGCTCTCAGATAAATATTTGCATTTTGGATGGTGATGATAATCTTGTAGCTTATGCGCGCGTGCTTACAGACTTTACTTTTAAAGCTCAATTTTTCAACTGAGATTTCAGGCATTCAGCTAATTGATGATGTCAAATTAATAACAAGGCAAAGCAAATTCGCACCTGCGGTGCTGGACTTGCTAACACTCGCTCGTTATTGTAACGTGATGCGTAACAGCGGAATTCAGGATGAAGTTAGTAACTCCAAGGGTTGAATATCTTATGCACGACAAAGCATTTAAGAATAATTTTAAATGCTTGCCATTTTTGCGCCATCAAAGTATAGGCAAGAGCTACGCACATCTTAATTCGGCGTTATAAGTGAATCATTGATTTGTGTATCTCAAAAGGATTTATAATGATGAAAATAATTGTAACTTACCTCATTTTAATGATTGGATTACATTCAGTTATTGTGGAAGCAACAGATATCACAGCGCTCAATCCCATTCAGTCGCTTAAAGTAAAATCTAAATATTTTAAAGAGACAATTGAATATAATGTTACATTGCCTAAAAGTTATAGTGAGGTAAAAGGGAAAGATAAAAAATACTTTGTTATTTTTGACTTACACCCGCGTAGCCAACCTTATCTTAGCGGCTTACATGACTGGTTAAGTCATAATGGCGATTGGCCTTGGCTTGAATCAATTATAATTACTCCTGCAAATTATAATCCTGAATTTGCAAAATTATTCAAACAAATTGTAAGTGACCCAAGTAATCAAACAATACTCGATTACTTCGAACATGATCTACTCAAAGCTATAGACGAAAAATATCGAACTAATGGATTTAATATTTATAGTGGCTTTATGGGAAATGGAGCATTAGGATTATTTACTTTACTCAATCGCCCTACATTATTTAACGCATATATTATTACTAGCCCATCATTGGCTAATGATTTTGGTTGATAACGTCAGAGGCAAAAGCGAAACTAGCCTCAAAAGATGATCAAATGAGATTTTTATATCTTACTACAGGGAATCATCGGTATGAACAAGGTAATTTGACGTCTTTTGATTTATTTGAAAAAGCACTCAAAACATCTTCACCAAGTACTCTTGATTGGCAGGTCCACCATAATAATAAAAATAATTATATGTCCCAACCAATAGTTTCTATTGTTAATGGCATTGAAGCTCTATTTAGTGATATTCATACTGACCTTGAAGCTAACTCTGATATTTCTAAAAAAGGGGCGCAAGCAGTTATTGATTATTATGCTTTAATTTCTGAGAAAAAATATGGTTTTGATATTTCTGCTGAAGGTTCTTTAAAGGCACTAGCAAAATCATTATTAACAAAGGATCCCCAGAAAGGATTATCTATATATCAAAAAACTACTGAACTTTATCCTGAATCAGCTTATGCATTATCATCATTAGCAAAAGCATATGCTGAACTTGGAGATATTAATAAAGCAATACAATATCAAATGAAAGCTGTTGAAAAATCTAAGACAATGATTGAATGGCATCAAAAAAAGCATAAACAATACTTAGCTGAATTTAAAATCATGCTAAATAGTAAAGGAGAATAAGTGCTAGGTTTTTATATCAAAGCTGGCTTTCAGTTTTGGCAACATACTAGCTTACTTTTAACAGAAGCAGAAAGGCATATGCTGAGGAACGGAATGAAACAGTTAGCTTTTGCTCGTTCCTTGCTAATTTTAGCCACAAATTTTTCCGCTTAGGTGAGGTGTTATCAATTATAGAGAGTTCGAAGTATTGTGGTAAAAGTATGGATGGCTCTATTGCTCACTTCGTGCGGTATGCCCAAGACAATACGACACGTTGGCAAGAAGGATATTGATGTTTATGCAGAAAACTGTTTGAAGGGCATTTGGTACATTCGTTATTACTAGCAGGCGTTATCATGTTCGGCGCTAAACAAGGTTGTGAATGTGGATAAAAACAATTGGCTTTGTTTTGTACCTCTATAAGTGTAACTACCTCTATAAGTGTAACTACCTCTATAAGTGTAACTACCTCTATAAGTGTAACTACCTCTCTAAGTTCGTTTTTTACGATAGCTAAGATGGTGACAATACTTAGATTTTGTAGTTCAGACTATGGCTGAGATAGACTGGCAACATGGTAGAACTCCCCAAAAACTCCCCAAAACGAAAACGGGAACAACTAAGCAGTTGTTCCCGTTATCTTTATTTGGCGGTGAGCGAGAGATTCGAACTCTCGTTAGGGGTTAGCCTAAACACACTTTCCAGGCGTGCGCCTTCAGCCACTCAGCCAGCTCACCAAATTGTATGCCGTATTAACGTCTTGGCTGACGGTTGTAGCATCGCTGCTCAACGGATGGCTACTTTACTGAATGGGCTGCGATGGGTCAAGTAAAAATAGCGTGTTTGCGTTTATTTGAGTAATTGCTAAGCAATTGATTCAATTTAAGACTATGGCTATTTGAGTTTGCTTAGATCAGTTTATCAGAACTGAGATGGTGTAATTTGTAGGATGGTTACAATATAAGTAAATTTTTTGACAAAAAGAGGGATGTGATCTGTTTTCATTTAATAGATAAATACTGCTCTTTATTCAATATGAGAGTCATATGTACCGAATAAGGCCCATACAACAGCAAGATAATCAATCTGTTGCTAAACTGATTAAACAAGTTAGCCATAAATTGGATGTGTGTATGGATGCTGAGCCGTTTTAATATTCAATATTTGGCAGCTCAATTGAGGAATTCTTATGTATTATCACAAACAATATGCAAAGGCGATATTAGTGATGCTGGGACTAATTACAGTATTTACTATTTTGCTTGAACTAGCATCGACAAAACAGGTTTTTTGGCCCGTTTATCTTACTATTATTGTTATCGCAATCTTATTTCATTGCTTAGTGATTGAACAGACAGAACAAAAGCTAAAATGGCACTTCGGTCTAGGTTTTTTTAGTAAGCACATTGATTTTTCAGAAATTAAGTCAGCCTCAATTATTGAAATAAAATGGTTTTACGGTTTAGGCATTCGTCGGACCAAACACGGTTGGTTTTATGGTGTTTCTGGTATGCAGGCGCTTAAGCTAGAATTAAGAAATGGCCAAGTGTTACTGTTAGGTACTGATGATGGTGTTGCATTACTTAATATGGTTAATAGCCAAATTGTATAATACATTTTTTATAGGCATGCCATTTAAGAGGTCAAACCTGCAAAAAGCTCCCTTCTGTGGATTTTAACGTTATTTGATTGAGTGGCAGCTAATCACTCTTGGCGATCCTTATTGTCTATTCCGTATAAAAATAGCTAGTTAAATGATTTTAGTTTAATGAAATAATAAAATTATTGTAAATTATTCATTTGATATTGGCGTAATTCAGTTTTTAACTAAGTTATATTTTTTTATTATAGAAGAGGTTGTGCTTTAATTAACTGATTTTAAAAGATTAAATATAATTACCTCATTAGTTTTATATTTATTCACCTCAACTAACATATCAGCCAATCTAAAATTGAGTGATTTTTGACACTAGCTGTTTGAATCATTGTCTATTATAGAAAACTATCAAATGCAAAATGTGTATATTTCTCAACATATGCGTACGTTTTAATTGTTACAATAATGCATTATTTTATCTTTAGAAAAACTGTTAGCGTTTAAAACCTATAAATAAATGAAGAATATGCAATAAGCTTTAGTCAGTTGTAAATTATCTGATATCTGTTTTTACTATTGTTTGCTATTTAAAAATAGTGAAGTCGTATTTATATTCAGTGGGTTGTTGTGTCATTGCCAGTAAAGTTCTGTCTTTACACTGTTGTGGAACTGAAAAATACGATTACGACATTATAAGGTAATGGAGACCAACTATGTTTCAGGAAAAACTAATCGTATTAGCTGTTGCTGCAAGTTGTGGAATAGGTGCCGTTAATGCAAATGAGTCATTATCGATACCTAACGAAGCTAATTATATTGTGGTATTTAATACACCGAGCGTGCTTAATTTGAATAATGCAGGTGGAGTTTCCAGCTATGCCAGCAGTATGGGGGCAAGGTTATCAAATCAAATGGGCATTAAAGTTCAAAAGGATTTTGGTGATGTGTTAAATGGAGTGTTAGTGAAAGCTAATCGTGCGCAATTAAAAGCAATGCGCAATGACCCTAATGTCAAATACATTGAATTAGATCAAGTTGTGCAAGTAAATCCTATATCTACCAATGCTGATCAAGCTAGTCCAACATGGGGACTTGATCGAATTGACCAATCAAACCTACCGTTAGACAACAATTACCATTATGATTTTGATGGTACTGGTGTGACTGCGTATGTGATCGATACAGGTGTAAGAAATAGTCATAACGAATTTAATGGCCGTGCGACCAGTGGTTATGATTTTGTTGATAACGACAGTGATGCAACCGATTGTAATGGTCACGGTACCCACGTTGCAGGCACTATCGCTGGTAGCAGTTACGGTGTTGCTAAAAATGCGAATATTGTTGGGGTTAGGGTGTTAGATTGTGCGGGTTCAGGTACTAATTCTGGCGTTATTGATGGTATTAATTGGGTTAAAAATAATGCCGTAGCTCCAGCAGTTGCAAATATGAGTTTAGGTGGCGGTGCATCGCAAGCATTAGATGATGCTGTTAATGCAGCTGTCGCAGCCGGAATTACCTTTGTTGTAGCAGCCGGTAACGATAATCGTAATGCCTGTAATTATTCACCTGCTCGAGCAGCGGATGCTATTACCGTCGGTTCTACCACCAGCACGGATGCCCGTTCTAGCTTTTCCAATTATGGTAGCTGTTTAGATATTTACGCACCTGGTTCTAGTATCACTTCTGCCTGGTATAACAGTAATAGTGCGACTAATACTATCAGTGGTACATCTATGGCAGCCCCTCATGTAGCTGGTGTTGCAGCCTTATTATTAGATGAAACAAGTTCACTGTCTCCAAGTCAATTGCAAGCAACCATGTTGGCACGATCCTCAGCAGATAAAGTGTCAGACGCTAAAACGGGTTCGCCTAATCAATTGTTATTTAGTCTAGCAAATGATGATGGCGGTGGTGGATGTACCACAGATTGTAATCAGGATAATGTACTTAATAATGCCGAAGTGGTGAGCATTAATGGTGCGTCTGATTCAGAAGTGGTTTACAGTATTGATGTACCTGCCGATAGCAGTCATTTAGATGTATTAATGAGTGGTGGCAGTGGTGATGCTGATATTTATGTCAGTTATGGTCAAGCTCCTACGCGAACTAGTTATCAATGTCGTCCTTATAAAAATGGTAATAATGAGTCATGTCAATTCGATAATCCGCAGGCAGGGCAATGGTATGTGATGGTGCATGGCTATAGTGCTTATAGTGGTGCAGACTTAAGTGCAACTTACACTACTGGCGGAGGCGGGCAAGATCAGTGTACTGATGCCAATTGCTTAGAAAATGGTGTGACACTGACAGGCTTAAGTGGCAATCGACGTTCAACTGTATTTTATAAAACTTATGTACCAGCAGGGTCAACGTTAACTGTCAGTACCTCGGGTGGCAGTGGTGATGCTGATTTGTATGTTAACGCTGGTAGTGAACCAACTACCTCCAATTACGATTGCCGTCCTTACAAATCAGGAAATGTCGAATCATGCAGTTTTAATGTTCAAGAATCGGGTTATTACCATGTAATGATCCGTGGATATCGTTCATATTCAGGATTGAACTTAACTGCGACTTACTAAGGTTTAGTTTAATGTAAAGAGAGAAAAGCCGAAGCATTTGCTTCGGCTTTATTGTTAAAATTCTTATCTGTTAAAGCAACGGACTAAACATATAAAAGAACTGCTCAATAAATTTTTTCTGCAATGGTCGTTTACGCCATTTAACAGGATCAACCAAGGTTGAATCATCAATATAGCGGCGCTGCAGACGATTAAGCTTTTGTGTAAATTCGTATTCTTCAACCGCTAATGTGACTTCAAAATTGAGCCAAAGACTACGCATATCAAGGTTTACCGTACCAATTAAACTGTGATTCTCATCAATAACAACAGACTTAGTATGTAGCAAACCGCCTTTGAATCGATGGATATTTACGCCTGCATTTAATAGCTCATAAAAGAATGAACGGCTGGCCCATTCAACCATCATTGAATCATTTTTGTCGGGGATTACAATATGCACACTGACTTTACGTTGTGCAGCACTAATTAGCGCAAACATTAAGTTTTCACTTGGAATAAAGTAGGGCGTAGTAATCACAATTTTGTGTTTAGCTTGATAAATACTTTGTAATAAAACCTGCTGAATAATCGCCTCAGGCATTCCAGGGCCTGATGGAATGACCTGCACGACATCGGTTTCAGTTTTATCTTGTTCACGATATTGTGGCATGGCTGGTAGGGAGCGCGTGCTGGTTTCAACCTCCCAATCCCATGCGTGAATACAATTTAGTACTGGTACAGAAGCACCATGAATTCTCACCATTACATCAATCCACTGGCCAACACCCGCATCGACTTTAAAATATGCAGGATCGACCATATTCATTGAGCCTGTATAACCAATGATATTATCAATGACTACAATTTTACGGTGTAAGCGTAAATCAAGACGTCTAAAAAACATTCGCACAGGCGAGACAGATAAAGCATCAACGAGTTCGATGCCTGCACTTCTAAATGTCACGGGCCAACTGCTTTTGAAAAATACGCGACTTCCAGCACTATCGAGTAATACTTTAACTTTTACGCCTCGTTTTCTAGCTTTAATGAGCGCATCGGCAACACAGTCAGCAAGGCCACCAGGATTCCAAATGTAAAACTCCATATGAATGTCGGTTTGCGCTGCATTAATGTCTTCAATCAAGCGCTGCATAATTTCATCGGTAGTTTTTAATAATTCTAAGCGGTTATCAGCTAAAGCAGGAATACCAAGTCGGGACTGACACAGTTGGCTGATCGATTGCGCGAAATCCGTTAAACTTTCAGGATGGTATTGGCGATAATCTTGTAGCTGTTTACACCACACGCCATAAGGGCCAAACATGTCTTTTGCTCGAGATGCGCGCTTTTTACCTAAATTAAGTTCGCCAAAAAGAAAATAGAGTACGATACCCGCAAAAGGAATAACGTAAATCACCATCATCCAAGCAAAAGAAACACCAATAGAACGTCGCTTAGTGACGATTCTTACCGTAATACCAGCAATCAGCAGCCAATATATGAGTAAGCTAATTAGCGTAAAAAATTGATAAACTTTTTCCATTAATACATCTGTAAAATAAAAGAGGAAAATATAGTTAGATTTTGCATGCTTTTAGCGAGATAAGGTAGCTTTTTTGTATACTTAGCAGCAAATGTCTATTGATAAATAGATTTATAAGCTCAATATGTATCAAAGCAGTTATCGTATGATATGGGAAATTTTTCTCATGTGTTTTTGTGGATTAAGGTTTTGAAGAAAAAATTTAAAGTAATGTTAGGGAGTGCCGCTATTTTGGGGGTATTGGGTGCAACCGTCATCAATGTATTATTCACTGTGCCAGCAGGACCTGTAATGACTGATAATATTAACATCGCTGATTTTGAGAGCCAGTGTGTCAAACACGATATTAATCAAGTGTTAGACGACAATGGCGAGTTACATATTGCAGTTTGGAATATCTACAAACAACAGAAAAGTGGCTGGCAACGCGAGTTAGGCGATTTGCTCAAGTCTAATCAATTGGTCATGTTGCAAGAAGCCAAATTGTCGCCTGAATTGAAACTATTTTTACGTCAATATGATGTAGAAATAGAGATGGTGAATGCCTTTAGTATGAAGGGCAATCCAAATGGTGTGATGAATCTTGCTCGAACGGAGTCTACCGAATCTTGTGCTATAGCAGTGACAGAGCCATGGTTACGATTACCTAAATCAAGCTTGGTAAGCCAATATCCGTTATCCAATGGTCAACATTTATTAGTCGTTAATTTGCACAGCATTAATTTTGAATGGCGTTTGTCACAATATAGAGCACAGCTAAATGCAATTGCACAGCAGGTTAAAGATCACCAAGGTCCCGTTATTATGGCTGGTGATTTTAATACATGGCGACCAAAGCGTATGCAAACTGTGACGCAATTTATGCAACAATTCGGCTTAACACCAGTGTCTTATCACGATGATAAGCGCACGCATATAATGGGTATGCCACTGGATCATATTTTTTATCGAGGCTTAACATTAGTCAAAGACAGCTCGGTAAAAACTAATTCATCTGATCATAATCAACTTACAGCTACTTTTAAGCTGTAAGCCCCAATTTTGTAAAAGCTTTGGTTAACATCACAACCTAGTGTTAATCATGCTAAAAAAAGGAACTCGATGCTGATTTTTTGTTGGTAACATGATTTACTAATGCAATTTCAAAATGCTTAGGATCAAACAACAATGAAAAAAGCAGCCCTATCATTAGCCATTGCACTGGCAATGGCTTCAATTTCTGGATGCCAATTTACTTCTGACGCACAGCAAGCTCAAATTGAAGCTGAGCAAAAGTCACCATTTGTGCAACTTACTGATAAATTTATTGAAAGCTTATGGTATGTAGAGCCTACATGGGCACTATACGAGGGCTATCATAAATATGATACTAAGCTTGTTATCCCTAATGAAGAGCATCGCGCACTTCAAGGCAAATTTATTGAAGCCATGCGTGAGCGTTTGTTGATGTTTGATACAACAACATTAACGGCTTCACAAAAAATCGATTTCAAATTAATGCACAATATCGTCGAAAAGATGGATTGGGAGCTGAATGAATTTAAATCGTGGCAATGGAACCCTGCTAATTACAATGTGGCAGGCGGTTTTGCTCAAATCATTAATGGCACTTATGCGCCGCTAGATGACCGTTTACGTGTTGTATTAGAACGAATGAAAGATGTTCCTGCATACTACACCGCATCTCGTCTAAATGTAGTTAATCCAACCTTAGAGCATACCTTACTAGCGATTCAACAAAACGAAGGGGCTAATAGCGTTTTTTCAAAAGAGTTACTTGAGAAAGCGATGGCTTCAAATTTAACTGATGAAGAAAAGAAGCTATTCCAGCAGCGTTATAAAGCGGCTAAATTAGCAGTACGTATTCACATTGGTTGGTTAAAGTTAGTAGAGAATAGTATTAAAGGCTCTGGGCCTCGTGATTTTAGAATTGGTGAAGCGCAGTACGAAAAGAAATTCGCTCTTGATATCCAATCGGGAATGACGGCTAAACAACTATATGAAAAAGCGGTTGCTGATAAGACATTAATCCAAGCTGAAATGGAAAAGTTAACTCAGCAGTTATGGCCTAAGTACTTTACTACTGCCATGCCTAAAGATAGCAAACAGGCTACACGTCAGTTAATTGATAAATTATCAGCTAACCATGTTGAACGTGAGAAATTTGTCACTGAAATTAATGCACAAATCCCAGAACTAGTTGAATTTGTAAAGCAAAAAGATCTTATTACATTAGATCCAGACAAGCCATTAGTGGTGCGTGAAACGCCTGAATATATGCGTGGTTTTGCTGGTGCTTCAATTAGCGCACCTGGTCCGTATGATAAAGCCGCTAACACTTACTACAACGTCACACCTTTAGATGATATGTCAGCAGAAGGTGCTGAGAGTTATTTACGTGAATATAATCACTGGATATTACAAATTTTAAATATCCATGAGGCGATTCCGGGGCATTACACGCAACTTGTCTATTCAAATGAATCACCAAGCATTGTTAAGAGTCTATTTGGTAATGGTGCAATGGTTGAAGGCTGGGCGGTATATACCGAGCGTATGATGCTTGAAGAGGGTTACGGTAACTTCGAACCTGAAATGTGGCTGATGTACTACAAGTGGAACTTACGCGTTATTTGCAATACGATTTTAGATTACAGTGTGCAAGTCAAAGGCATGGACAAAGATGCAGCGATAAAGTTACTGACAGAAGAAGCTTTCCAGCAACAAGCAGAGGCTGAGGGAAAGTGGAAGCGCGCGACATTAAGCCAAGTGCAGTTAACCAGTTATTATGCCGGTTACCGTGAAATTTATGACCTACGTGAAGAAGTGAAACAAGCGCGTGGTGATAAGTTTAACCTCAAAGCTTTCCATGAAGAATTTTTGAGCTATGGTAGTGCACCTGTAAAGTATATTCGTGAGATGATGTTAGCTAAATAAATCAGTACAATAGTTTAAATTGTCACCTATAGCACAGTAATCTTTATGGATAAGGTTTACAGCGATAGGTGACAGGTTTATGGTTGTTTGAAGAAGCTACCTTATGAACCATTTTTTAGGGACATGTTTAATAATGCGTATTAGTTCAAATTTTGATGGCGGCAATATTGATGTGCTTAATATTGACGATAAAGACAATATCCAACTTGCAATTCGTGCTGATAACGACAGCCAATTTCTACAGTGGTTCAACTTCCGCTTAACTGGCAATATTGGTATGCAATATACCATGCACATTAACAATGCTGGTGAGACTTCATACCCAAAAGGCTGGGAGGATTATCAAGCCGTTGCGAGTTATGATCGCCAACATTGGTTCCGAATTCCAACTGAATACAAAGATGGCAAATTGACCATGTCACTTGAGCTTGAATGCCAAGAGATTCAAATTGCTTACTTTGCACCATATAGCTATGAGCGCCATTTAGATTTGATTAGCGCCATGCAAGTGCATCCTGATGTTGAATTAGAACATCTTGGTTTAACACTTGATGGGCGTGATATGAGCTTATTAAAAATTGGTGATGGTGACGCCGACAAGAAAACGATTTGGATTACGGCTCGCCAACACCCAGGTGAGACCATGGCCGAATGGTTAGTTGAAGGTTTGCTGTATGCCTTGCTTGATGGTGATAATGCCAATTCAAAAGCCTTATTAGATAAAGCCAATTTCTACGTGGTACCAAACATGAATCCAGATGGCAGTGCGCGAGGTCATTTGCGTACCAACGCTGCTGGTGTAAACCTTAACCGTGAATGGCTAACACCAAGCTTGACTCAAAGCCCTGAAGTTTATTACGTGGTTGAGAAAATGAAGCAAACGGGTGTAGACCTCTATTTTGATGTTCATGGTGATGAAGGTTTACCATACGTATTCTTAGCGGGCTGTGAAGGTGTTGAATGCTTTGATGAGCGTTTGACTCAATTACAACATGACTTTGTTGACGCATTAAAACTGGTTAGTGCTGATTTTCAGGCTGAACATGGTTATGAAAAAGATGAACCAGGCCAAGCGAATTTAACGATTGCGTCTAATTGGGTTGCGCAAACCTTTAATTGTTTATCAAATACGTTAGAGATGCCATTCAAAGATAATGCTAATCAGCCTGATCCGATTGTAGGTTGGTCACCAGAGCGTTCAATCTATTTGGGCGAAGCATCATTAACGGCAATGCTAGCGGTTGTTGATAAGTTACGTTAATAGGAATTCTTATGGCTTTAGTTCAGTGTCCACAATGCGATAAGCGTATCTCGAGTTTAGCGAAGTCGTGTCAATATTGTCATGCTGATTTAAGCGGTAATACCGATTCTATGCGGGTTATAAACCATATCCAGCAATCAACTAAATTAATGAATCAAAGCTTTTTGGCGTTAACATTGTTTATTGCGGGTGTGGTTATCTGGTTTTGGGGTGGCGAAGTTGCTACCGGAATGCGTGCTATTATTGGCGCAATCTGCTTTGTTGTTGGATTTGTCGGTTATCTGTATACCAGAGTTAGGATTATTTTACACAAAAGGAAGAGTGAATGACCGAGGTTGAAAAACTCGTTGATGATATGCCATATGAGGCTTATGAGCGACTGGTTAGTGCTGTTGAGCTAGGTAAATGGCAAGATGGCGCAGTACTTTCACAGGAACAGCGCGATAACTGCTTACAATTAGTAATGCTATATCAAGCACGAAAGCTCGATAATCATGAGCATTTTACCATTGCTGCAGGCGGTAAACTCAACGAACTGAGTAAAGCTGAATTAAAAAAACAGTTTAAAGGTGAGAGTATCGCCGAATTCAAGAACGAACAGTTATAACCACGAATACTTTCAAATAAAAAGCCAATCAACTGATTGGCTTTTTATGTTTTAAATCCGCATTAACTGTTTTGCGAATAAAGAGTAACCCAGCTTAATCATCAAAATTAGCTTCATAACCTTTAGGTGGTGGTGTCCAACCACGTTCCTCACTATTATGGTTATCCATACGATCAGTTTGCATGGCCACTTTTATTGCTTCTTCCATTTGAATAAATAGTTTGCGGTAATCATGGTCATATTGTTTACCTTCGCTACCAAATTTCCATTGTTTATATAGGCTCTCTGACGCTTGTTCTTCCGTTTGGAAAAACATATTTTTCTTTTGCTCAACCAAGAATGGATGAAAGCCTAATGACGTTAACGTTTTTGCGCCTAGTTTTAACGCTGAGTGATAGGTTTCATTGACAATAAAATCAGCACCAGCATGTTTTAGTTCATAGTTATGGCCTTTATCAAATGCTCTAGCTAACACCTTTACATGAGGGTAAGTCTGCTTGACATAATGAACAATTGCCTTGGCATTTTCGCGATCATCAATTGCCACAACTAGTATTGCGGCTTCCTCTATGCCAGCGGTATGTAACAACTCAGGACGGGTCGCATCACCAAAATAAGTTTTGATATTAACCTTTCTTAAATTATCGATTTGAGTCGCGTTTAAATCCATTACTACTGTGCTTACACCATTAGCCACTAATAAGCGATTAACAATCTGACCAAAGCGTCCAACACCAGCAATAATCACTTTCCCAGTGTCATCAATTTCATCAAATGGTTGGTCATTATTGGCATCTTGATAGCGCGGTAGAATCACTTTATCGAATATAATAAATAATGCAGGGGTTAAGAACATTGACAGTGCTACAACCAGTTGCAGCGTATTGGCAACACCAACTGGAATAACGTGATTTTGTACAGTAAAGCTTAATAATACAAAGCCGAATTCGCCAGCTTGAGCAAGACTTAATGCAAATAACCAACGATCACTATTTTTAATTTTAAAAATAATGGCTAGTCCCCAAAGCACCAGTGCTTTTATCAGCATGACCCCAAGCGTTAAAGCGATAATCAGTCCAAAATTATCGGTAAGAATAGTAAAATTGATACCAGCGCCTACCGTGATAAAAAAGAGTCCTAATAACAATCCTTTAAAAGGTTCGATATTAGACTCTAATTCATGTCTAAACTCACTGTTTGCCAATACAACGCCAGCAAGGAATGTACCTAAGGCTGGAGATAGACCAACTAAGCTCATTAACGCTGCAATACCAATGACAATCAGCAGGGCCGTGGCGACAAATATTTCACGTAAGCCAGAGTTTGCAACGTAGCGAAATAGGGGTCTGCTAAGGTAATGTCCACCAACAACAACAGTTGCAATACTGGCAATAATTGCTAATGCATATGCCCATGTTGGTAAACCTGCAACTAAGCTTAATTGTTCGTGATGCTCGGCCGCAGCTTGTGCGCTTTCAGCCGCCGTAACTAACTCGGGTAATGCGAGCATAGGTATAAAGGCCAGCATAGGTATCACAGCAATATCTTGCATCAGTAATACTGAAAATGCATTTTGGCCACCTTCCGTTTTAGTTAGCCCTTTTTCATTAAATGTCTGTAATACAATCGCGGTAGATGACAGCGAAAAGGTCAAACCGATAGCAAAGGCAACCGTCAACGGCTGGTTAAATAGTAACGCCACAGCACCTATTAATAACGATGTTACAACAACTTGTAATCCGCCGAGACCGATTAAACGGTTACGCATATTCCATAGCATTTGTGGCTGTAGTTCTAAACCCACTAGAAATAGCATCATCACCACGCCAAATTCAGCAAAATGCTGAATGGTCAAAGTCTCGTGTCCTACTATCCCTGTGATTGGACCAATAACCACCCCAGCAATTAAATAGCCCAGCACTGAACCTAGCCCTAATCGCTTTGCTAACGGTACGGCAATAACAGCTGCAATAAGATAGATAAAGGCTTGAATAAAATAAACCGTCATAATTATTCCTCTACACTTGAGCTATTAATGGTTGTCGATAAGTGTTGATTGATGGTGATTAAATTATTTACTGAGGTGATATTTAAATTGCCTGTATTTAACAGCTCCAATAACTGCTGCCATTGCTCAAGATGGGAACCAAGCTTGTTGGTTAGTGATGCTGAACGGCTACTAAATAGTGCAAAAGGAGGCAAATAGTGCATTCCCGTCAAGTTAGCTGTTTGTTCGAATGGTTGCAGTAACTCTCTCACGGTAAAATGGTTAAAGCCATCTGCATGATATGCCTGTTCTTTACCACCAGCGCTGATAGCACAAATAAATTTTTTCCCATGAAGTGCTGTACCTTTACTGCCATAGGCATAGCCATATTCAAGAACTAAATCTTGCCATTCCTTTAGAATGGAAGGGCTGGAATACCAATAAAATGGGAATTGAAAAATAATCACATCATGTTGATTAAGGCGCGATTGTTCTTTATCTATATCTATATTGTAGGTTGGGTATTCAGCGTACAAATCAACAGCCGTGACATAATCTAGCGATTTAGCATAGTTAAATAACGGTAGATTAACTTCTGAACGGTGAGGTGATGGGTGGGCAAATAGCAATAATATTTTGTTTTTGTTCATCCATAATGCTCCATTACTTAAATTTTAATGTAACTTCGCAGAAAAAATAGACAAATTCAATGCTTTGTTTAATTTGTATAAAGGAGCTATTTTGATAGTTGCAGAATGTTTATAGCTTTATGAATTCGTGTTTCATATCACTTCATCATTATAAAACGTTAATAAACTGGCGCATATTTCCATGATCATGAGTAAACAAAAATGGAGCCAATCGGCTCCATTTTATGCAATCTAGTAAACTTATATTACGCGTGGGTTAATTCACCGACTAAGTTTTGGGTCATTAATAACTTAATTTGTGCAGCAGTAAGATCTTTAGATAGTAGGTAATGCAATTTAGCTAATGCCGCTTCAATTGTCATATCACCACCACTGATCACACCAACACGCGCCAGCGAGCTTCCGGTGGCATAACCGCCCATATTAACTGTGCCTTGCATACACTGGGTTAGGTTTACTACCACAATACCGCGCTCGTCGGCAGCACGTAATATTTCTAATAACTCTGGTACTTGTGGTGCATTTCCCACACCGTAAGTAAGAATAATCAACGCTTTAACGGGTTGTTGTAAGATGTTATTAAAAATATCAGTAGAGATACCAGGGTAGAGTGTAATCACACCAATAGGCTGTGGACTCATGCGGGCAACGTCTAAATGGGAAGTTAGATGGTGGCTGATTTTACCTTCATGAAGATGGATACTAATACCAGCTTCCAACAGCATAGGGCAGTTAGGTGATGCAAATGCATCAAAACCATCGGCGTGTGCTTTAGTGGTACGATTGCCCCTAAATAGCTTGTTATTGAAGAATAAACCGACCTCTGCGATGGGATAGTTCGCCGCAATATACAGCGCATTGAGTAAGTTGGTTTGTCCATCAGAACGCAATTGTGCTAAAGGAATTTGAGAACCTGTAATAATGACTGGTTTTGATAACCCTTGTAACATAAAAGAGAGGGCTGAGGCAGTAAAGGCCATGGTATCAGTACCATGCAAGATGACGAAACCATCATATTTATCGTAATTATCACGAATATCGTCAGCAATCATTTGCCAATCGGTTGGCGCCATATTAGATGAGTCGATGAGTGGATCATACTCATGGATCACAAAGTCAGGCATCTCTTCGTGATAAAACTCAGGCATTGATTGCACGCAGGTTGTTAGAAAACCAGCAACAGGGGCAAAGCAGCCAGTTTCAGTTTTTTGCATACCGATGGTACCACCAGTATATGCGACATATATGCAACGTTTAGTCATGGAATTGGGGCTATTTGCAAATTTATCAGTAAATTATACGGAAGCTTGAGCAGAAACCCAATAAAAAGCCCGGATAAACCGGGCTATTTTTAATTAAACTCTATTGATATTGACATAAGTCACAATACAAATACCTGCCTTGCGGGTCATCGAATTGGTTAATCTGACTTATTGCACTATTAATTTGCTGCAGCATGCCACTAATGACTGGGTTGGTGGTACTTGCTTGCGGTAGATAAGCTTGCGCAGTACCAAATAGTTCCTGAATAAATATCTCTTCTGTTGATAATGGTTGCTCAATCAGTTTGATATCGTATTTATCGAGTTTAGCTAATTCAGCAGCTTTACTAATTGCTTGCTGTTCATCACCTAAAGCATCAACTAAACCATTAGCAAGAGCTTGGTTACCCGTCCAAACACGACCTTGAGCAATTTTATCAACTTGTGCTGTGGTCATATTGCGGCCCTCGGCAACAATTTTTAGGAACTCTTGATAACCACTATCAACACTGGTTTGGATGACTTGACCAATAGCAGGATCTAAAGCTCGAGTAATTGACAAGCCAGCCCATGGAGAGGTAGCAACACCATCAGTATGAATACCGAGTTCAGCAAGTGATTCGTCAATAGTTGCAAACATACCGAAGATACCAATTGAACCGGTAATCGTTGACGGCATAGCGTAAATATAACTGGCATCAGCTGAAATCCAATAGCCACCGGAAGCTGCAAGGTTACCCATGCTAATGACAACAGGTTTACCTGCCGCTTTTAATGCTAACACTTGTTGTCTAATTTGCTCTGAGGCAAAAGCACTACCACCGGGGCTATTAACACGAAGTACTACGGCCTTAACATGTTCGTCATGTCGTGCTTCTGCAAGTAATTTTGAGGTAGACTCACCACCAATTTCACCGGCAGGTTTTTTACCGCCTTGAATTGTGCCTTGAGCAACAATAACGGCAACACTATCTTCTGGCAGCATTGACGGAATAGGCTTAACAAGGTGGTTATAATTGTCATAACTTACGTGATTATAGATTTCATCACCGTCAGCTTTGCCGAACTGTTGACGTAGGGCATTGTTGATTTCAATTTTATTTGCCAATTTATCAACAAGTTTTAGGTTAAGCGCCATTTGTGCAGTATTGCCGTTAGCTTGCTTTAAATAAGCCAGCATCTGCTGTTCATTTGGTATAAGGTTTGCGGCGTCTAGACCACGATTTTTAGCAATTGTGGCCGCATAATTTTGCCATAAATTATCGAGTAGAGTGATGTTAGCTTCTTTAGCCGCAGCAGACATATCATTACGGATAAATGGTTCAATCGCAGATTTGTAGGTACCGACTCTGAAAATATGAGTTTGAATTTTTAATTTATCTAATGCTGATTTGTAGAACTGTCGGTAACTGCTTAAACCTTCAAGCGCGACTACGCCTTGCGGGTTCAAATAGATCTCATTGGCAAAACTGGCTAAATAGTATTGTGTTTGTGAGTAGAAATTACCTACCGCAATAATAGGTTTACCACTTGTTTTAAAAGCCGTTAGTGCACGACCAACACTATCAAGATTGGCGAGACCGACCTTAGACAGTTCGCCAAGCTGTAATACAATTCCGCCAATACGATCATCTTGGGCAGCATTGTCGATGCTATAAATTAAGTCTGATAACAGAATTTCATTACTAGCAGGGTCACTTTTACCTTGTGATAATGCGGCAGAATAAGGATCAATTGGACGTTTTTGATCGACAATTTTGCCTTGTAGATTAAGTACTAATGCAGAGCCTTTATTAATAGAGATCTCTTCTTCACTGGTAACGGAGACAACAATAGCGATTAAAATACCAAAGAAGATTAAATTCAAAAAAGCTTTTCTAATAAAGTTAATCGAGTTCCAAATAAAGCTTAGACAACGCCTCAAAAATGACGGTTTATCAGACATTTGTATTCCTTAGATATGATCTTATAAGACAATTCTAACTTAAAATCAGTGAGATAGTTAAAAATAAATGTAACCGTATATAAATTGTTATAGTTGTAGGCTTGAGGTTAAATTAACTCGCAGGTATGCTAGTTTTAATCAAGTGTTTTAAAAGGATGTTTGAATGGCTTATCCACATTTATTAGCTCCGTTAGATTTAGGGTTTACCCAGCTTAAAAATCGAGTATTAATGGGCTCGATGCATACAGGGCTAGAAGAAGAAAAAAATGGATTTGACAAGCTAGCACAGTTTTATAAAGAGCGTGCCGAAGGGGGCGTTGGCATGATTGTGACTGGTGGTGTAGCGCCTAATTTTAGAGGCCGTCTAACGCCCGGCGCATGCCAACTTAGTTTTCCTTGGCAAGTCGCTAAACACCGTAAGATGACCGATGTTGTTCATCAAGCTGGCGCTAAGATTTGTTTACAAATCCTACATTCAGGCCGTTATGGTTATCATCCATTTTCAGTGTCAGCAAGTGATATCAAATCACCAATATCGCCATTTAAACCAAGAGCAATGTCACTTCGTCAAATTAAGAAAACCGTTAAAGACTACGCTGCTAGTGCTTTGTTAGCGCGTAAGGCCGGTTACGATGGTGTTGAAGTAATGGGTTCTGAAGGCTATTTAATTAACCAGTTTATCTGTACTCATAGTAATCAAAGGCAAGATGAATACGGTGGCAGCTTAGAGAATCGATGCCGATTTGCTTTAGATATTATTAACGCGATTCGAGCTAAAGTTGGTACTGAATTTATTATCATATTCAGACTCTCTATGTTGGATTTAATTGAAAAAGGTTCAACTTGGGACGAGGTAGTACAACTAGCTAAATGGTTAGAAGAAGCTGGTGTTACCATTATTAATACTGGCATTGGCTGGCATGAAGCCCGTATTCCAACAATTGTCACCAGTGTTCCAAGAGCAGCTTTCGCATGGGTGACTGAAAAGCTTAAGAAAGAGGTATCAATACCGTTAATCGCCACCAATCGTATCAATACACCCGATATAGCAGAAAACATTATCGCATCAGGTCAAGCCGATATGGTCTCGATGGCACGACCTTTCTTGGCAGAACCTCAATTTGTTAACAAAGCTGCGAATAATGAAGCACACTTAATTAATACCTGTATTGGCTGTAATCAGGCTTGTTTAGATCATACGTTTTCATTAAAACGCGCCACTTGTTTAGTCAATCCAAGAGCCTGTTATGAAACTGAATTGAATTTTGGGCAAACACCAAGACCAAAACGTATTGCAGTGATGGGGGCTGGACCTGCTGGCATGGCGTTTTCTGTATATGCCGCCAAGCGGGGTCATGATGTGGTATTGTACGAAGCAAAATCAGAGGTTGGTGGCCAATTCAATTTTGCAAGACAAGTTCCGGGAAAAGAAGAGTTTGATGAAACCATTCGCTATTTTTTAAACCAGATAGAATTGGCCAATGTTGATTTACGACTTAATACTCGTTTAACGCCAGACATCATTGAAAAAGAACAATTTGATGAAGTGGTTATTGCTGCTGGTGTCATACCTCGCGCACTTGATTTACCAGGATTTGATGATGCTAAGGTGGTTAATTACCAGCAGGTACTCAATAAAGAGGTAGAGATTGGTAATAAAGTTGCTTTAATTGGAGCCGGTGGTATTGGTTTTGATATGGCACATTATCTAGCTGAGCAACATTCATCTACGATTGATCCTCAGCAGTGGTATAAGCAGTGGGGCATTGATACTCAGTACCAACATGCAGGAGGCTTAATGCCTGCAGAACAACATCAACCTGAACGTGAAATCACCCTTATGCAACGTAAATCTAGCAAAATGGGCAAAGGCCTTGGGAAAACTTCAGGTTGGGTGCATCGCAGTGTATTAAAGCAACATCAAGTTAATATGCTAACGGGAGTTAGTTATATTAAGTTTGATGAACAAGGTCTACATATTGAAATTGAAGGTAAGCCACAGTTATTAGAGGTTGATAACGTGGTGCTGTGTGCCGGTCAAGAATCAAATCGAGAATGGGTTGATGCAATGCAAAAAACAGGCTTACCGGTGCACTTGATTGGTGGGGTTGACGTTGCCGCAGAGCTAGATGCTAAACGCGCCATTAGACAAGGCGCGATATTAGCAAGCGAGATTTAATCAACCATAATTTCATGCCTAAACAGCTTTTCAGCTAAACCGAGCAACTGAGTTTGCTCGGTTTTTGTTAATGGCGCCAAAAATTCATTAGAAAGCTGAGTAATCGCCACATTAGCTTGTGCTAACGTCTGTAATCCTTCTTTAGTGATGATCAATATCTTAATTTTTTTGTTTTCAGGATGAGATTTTGCGGCAACAAATCCTCGTTTAATGCAATTATCCGCCAGTCGTTTAGCCGCTGAACGCTCACGCTTTAAAATGTCGGCTAACTGTTGCTGTGAAATAGAACCTTTTTCATATAGTGCACGCAATACTGCTAGCATTTCGAGCGTTATATCAAATTGTTGGCTCAGCATCGGACCACTAATTTTACGAAACTGTTTATAGACAATGCCCATTACAAAAGTTGGGCTTGAGTCTAAGCTACTGATACTAGTGATTGACATAAAGCCTCTGATTTTTTGGTTTCACAATAAAATAGATAGTTAATAGAATGGCTAAAGTCACTGCAAGCTCCCAACCTCGCATTAAGCTATTCTGGATCCCCATATCAGTCGGGGTGATATACAGTTGTATTGGTAATACGGTTGCTAACATGGCGTCTGAATGAATATCTTTCATCGATATGTCACTTCGGACAAACATCGTGCTCATAAAGATAAGTAATGCAAGTAAAGTAACGCCATATAGAACAATATGTTGCTGCTGCCCCATCATAGCAAATGCAAAAAGAACCGCAATTGCACAGCCACCCAATTGCGTGATAAATCGCTGCTTTACAACTGTATGAAATTGCTCAAGTGAAGGTTGAGATACCGCAATAATCACAGGGACTAAACAGAAGGTTGCTGATAACAAATTGATATTCATTAAGATAGCACAACCTAAACCAATACTCGTTACAGCAATAAAACGCTGCTGATAGGTGACCGGCTCAATCTTAGGAGCAACAAATTTATGCTTGGCAGGCGGTAATATTTTAACCATCAGTTTAGTTAACATGATGGTGGTGATACTGGCCGCCATAATATTATATAAATTGGTGGGTAAATCGATACTGGTTTGCTGCGCAAAAATCACAATTAAAATCCAGTTAAACATTGGCATTATTAAGCCCGCTCGCTTTATTGCAGTATTGGCTTTCTTGCGCATAAAATCGATCATTAATAGCGTTAACGTCCACATTATAAATGGGTGTGTTGAAAAAAATTCAACCACCAATAATGCGCCTGTAGCAGCAATGAGTGTTGGCAATAATGTTTTTACTAAACCACGCCAACTATAGTCTTTGATTTTGGTCGCAATAATGCACGGATATAACGCAAAATAGACTGGACTGTGAAAATTACAAAACTTACCAATTAACATGCTGATGGTAATGATTAAAGCAATACGAATCGCATCTTTATGAGTTTGAGATAATTTTATCATGATGATTAATAAAGATAACGAAACTGAGCGACGACAAACATCCAGACTTTAGCTACATAGTGATTAAGACCATGAGGTTGTTCAACCATGACAGTCGCTTTCGCACCCGAAAATAACTGCATTTGCGGTTGTGATAGATTCACTCTAAAGCGAACTTGTTGTTGTGGTCTTATCCAACGGGTACTGGTTTGAATATCAACTAATTGGTTACTTTTAGCTGATGGGTTATATACGGCACTGTCTTTACTGCTTATCTGACCATTAAATACTTTGCCAGGTATCGCATCAAAAACCACTAATACGGATTGTTTTATATTAAGTTTTGCCATACCTTTTTCATCAAAGTCAGCACTAATCCAATTATTATGTGGGTTAGCAATAAACATTTCTGAACTACCAGCATGAATATAATTGCCAAGTTGTAATTGCAAACTGGTCACTATGCCACTAATTGGCGCTTTTACTTGGGTATAACTTAAATTAAGTTTTGCTTGCGCGACTTTATTTTGAGCAATAGTTAACTGAGCATCTTGACCGTTCTGACCTAATTTTGCTTGTAATTGAGCCACATTTGCACTTGCTGCTGCATCTGCCGCAGCACTGATCTGAGCTTGGGTTTGATACTGTTCTAGCTCTTGTTTGCTAATCAGATTTTTGGCTGCTAATTGTTGGTATCGATGTAGGTCACTTACACTTTTTTTGTGTTCAGCCGCTTTTTGTAATGCCACCTGTTTTGCATTTGCAATTTGATACAGCAGTGATGCTTGGTTTTGCTGTGCAAGTTCTAACTCAGCTTCTGCAGCAGCCAGTGCTATTTTGTAATTGTTATCGTCAATGCTGAACAGTAATTGGCCTTTTTCCACTTGCTGGCCATTGTGGACCCATAAGTTGGTTAATGAGCCTGAAACATTGGCGTTGACATCACTGACGCCATATTCAAGCGTGGCAGAGGTGGTAAAAGGAGCGTTATTATCTGAGAACACTAAAAAGCCACAGAAACTCAGTGTTGATATAAGCACTGTGTATAGCAAATATTGGTAAATTTTTTCTGACATGATTTTCTCCGTATATGCCATTATTATACATATTGTTGCATATACAACAATATGTATAATCTTAATCAAGCAGAGTTTTTCAGTAATAATTTTTTAGTCTTTGATTTTAGAGATAAAAAAACCTGCAATAATGCAGGTTTTTTTAAAGAATGTGCTTATGCAGTTTGTTTATTGGTCACAACATCAACGCCATCGGCACTAAGATCTAAATTGATATCAGTAACGGGCTGACAACAGCAGGGTAAACATTCATCAGCGGCTAGCGTCGCTATTGGTTCAAATTTATATTTAACTTGACCAGAGATGAGTTTGGTTTTGCAAGCGCCGCAAAAACCGTTGCGGCACTCAGAAAAAATACGCACTCTTTTAAATTCTAGTGCAGCTAGCAAGCTATTGTGTTGCTGAGTATAGAGCAACACAGGTTGACCTTGTAAGCTGACAATAGGAGGCTTATTAAAGGTCAAAATCAGCAAACTCACTTGCATCAACTTTGGCATCAATTTGGCCAACTAGATAAGACGATACTTCTACTTCTTGCGGGGCAACTTGTACTGCATCACTTTCTAACCAGTTTTTCATCCACGGAAGTGGGTTACTTGTTTGGGTATAAGGTTCAGCAAGATTAACTGACTTCATACGCTGGTTAGTAATGTATTCTACATATTGGCATAGAATGTTTTCATTCATACCAATCATTGAACCATCTTTAAACAGATATTTAGCCCATTCTTTCTCTTGTTCAGCCGCTTTTAGGAATAAGTCATAAGCTTGCTGCTCGCATTCGGCTGCAATCTCTGCCATTTCTGGATCATCTTTACCGCCTTGCATTAGGGTAATGATGTGTTGAGTACCATTTAGGTGAAGGGCTTCATCACGGGCAATTAAGCGAATAATCTTAGCATTACCTTCCATTAGTTTGCGTTCAGCAAATGCAAATGAACAAGCAAAACTGACATAGAAGCGAATTGCTTCTAAAGCGTTAACTGACATCATGCAAAGATATAATGATTTTTTAATTGCACGTAAATTGACTTCAAGGGTTTTGCCATGAACGGTATGAGTTCCTTCACCTAATAAATTGTAGGCATTAGTTAACTCAATTAAGTCATCGTAGTAACAAGAAATATCACCGGCGCGCTTTAAGATCTCTTCGTTGGTTACGATGTCATCAAATATGATTGAAGGGTCGTTAACGATATTACGAATAATATGCGTGTATGAACGAGAGTGAATAGTCTCTGAAAATGACCAAGTTTCAATCCATGTTTCTAACTCTGGAATTGATACCAAAGGTAAAAATGCGACGTTTGGAGAACGTCCCTGAATCGAATCTAATAATGTTTGGTATTTCAAATTCGAGATAAAGATATGTTGCTCATGATCAGGCAACATAGCATAGTCAATTTTATCGCGACTTACGTCAACTTCTTCTGGGCGCCAGAAAAATGATAATTGCTTTTCAATTAGTTTTTCAAATACCTGATAGCGTTGTTGGTCATAACGAGCAACGTTAACTGATTGACCGAAAAACATCGGTTCTTTGGTTGCATCATTTGGAGTCTGACAAAATGTTGAATAGGCCATAATAGTGTCCATCGCAGCAGGAGCCAAATGGCTCCTGAATAGTTAATCCGAATTTATTAAATCTTACAAGAAGTGCAGCTATCGTCTTCTATTTCAACACTGGTAATTTCGTCGTGTTGATCAGAGGCACCGTCACGAGTGTTATGATAATAAAGGGTTTTAACGCCTAGCTTGTATGCCGTTAACAAATCTTTTAATAATACCTGCATGGGTACTTTATTACTTGGGAAACGACTTGGGTCATAGTTGGTGTTAGCTGATATAGCTTGATCGATAAACTTCTGCATAATACCAACAAGTTGTAAGTATCCCTCATTACTTGGCATTGACCAAAGTAACTCATACTTATCTTTTAACTCGTCAAAATCAGGTACTACTTGCTTTAATTGCCCATCTTTACTGGCTTTAACACTAATAAGACCACGTGGTGGTTCAATACCGTTAGTTGCATTTGAAATTTGCGATGATGTTTCCGATGGCATTAATGCGGATACTGTTGAGTTACGCACACCATACTTAAGGATATCTTGACGTAATGTCTCCCAATCCATATGTAATGGTTCATCACAAATTTGGTCAATTGCAGACTTATAAGTATCGATCGGCAAAAGACCTTGGCTATAAGTTGTCTCATTAAATAATGGACAAGCACCTTTCTCTTTAGCCAGCTGCATACTCGCTTTTAATAAGTAGTATTGAATCGCCTCAAATGCTTTATGAGTCAAGTTATTAGCACTACCATCGGAGTATTTTTTACCATGCTTAGCAATATAGTTAGCAAAGTTAATGACGCCAATCCCTAAAGTACGACGGTTCATTGAGGCAATTTCAGCTGCTTTAATTGGATAGTCCTGATAATCAAGCAAGCTATCAAGCGCACGAATTGCGATATCGGCTAATTTTTCTAGTTCATCCAGACTTTCAATGGCACCAAGGTTCAAGGCTGATAAAGTACAAAGGGCAATTTCGCCATTCTCATCATCAATCTGTTTTAACGGTTTAGTTGGCAATGAAATCTCTAAACATAAATTAGATTGTCTAATTGGTGCTTGAGCAGGATCAAATGGACTATGCGTATTACAGTGGTCCACGTTTTGAATATAGATTCGGCCAGTAGATGCTCGTTCTTGCATAAGTAATGAGAATAGCTCTACAGCGCTGATCTCTTTACGGCGGATACTGCTGTCTTGTTCATACTGCACATATAAACGGTCAAACTTAGCTTGATCAGCAAAAAATGCATCGTATAAACCAGGTACATCTGATGGGCTAAATAAACTAATTTTCTCGCCTTTAATTAGACGGGTATACATCAATTTATTTAATTGCACGCCGTAATCTAGGTGACGAATACGGTTATCTTCAACACCGCGGTTATTCTTCAATACTAATAGTGATTCGACTTCTAAATGCCAAATTGGGTAAAAGAGGGTAGCCGCACCGCCACGAACACCGCCTTGTGAGCATGATTTCACTGCAGTTTGGAAATGCTTATAAAATGGTAAACAACCGGTATGGAAAGCCTCACCACCACGAATAGGGCTACCTAACGCACGAATACGGCCAGCATTAATACCAATACCTGCTCGTTGGCTGACATATTTTACAATGGCTGACGACGTTGCATTGATTGAATCTAGGCTATCATCACACTCAATCAGAACGCATGAGCTGAACTGGCGAGTAGGCGTACGCACACCCGACATAATAGGTGTCGGTAATGAGATTTTAAAGGTAGAAACAGCATCGTAAAAATCTTTGATATAGCTTAGACGTGTTTCTTTTGGATATTTTGCAAATAAACATGCTGCAATCAGGATATATAGAAACTGTGCGCTCTCATAAACTTCATGAGTCACACGGTTTTGTACTAAATACTTACCTTCAAGCTGCTTAACTGCGGCATATGAAAAACGCATATCGCGCCAGTGGTCAATATAGCTATCTAAAGTATCAAGTTCTTCACGGCTGTAATCTTGTAAAATATGTTGATCATATTTGCCTAGTTCAACGAGGTTGACTACGTGATCGTACAATGACGGTGGCTCAAATTGGCCAAAGGCTTTTTTACGTAGATGAAAAATAGCCAAGCGTGCAGCTAAAAATTGATAATCAGGCGTCTCTGGAGAAATTAAATCCGCAGCGGCTTTAATGATTGTCTCATGAATTGCTTCTGTAGGAATGCCATCAAAAAATTGCAGATGAGAACGTAATTCAACTTCAGATACAGAAACATTGTCTAGATCTTCTGCAGCCCAAGCGATAACACGATGGATTTTTTCTAAATCAATTGATTCACGTTCGCCACTACGTTTAGTGACTGTCATATTACTGTTCATGAAATGGTGACCTTGATGTTATATCTGTAATGTGAGGGAAAATCCCAGAACCGTCCTTGGTTGAGCGTCAGTTAGACCAGATTTTAAACTGAAAATGCAATCTTAAGTCTATGCGATGTGAACTGCGCTACACACAAGATATGGTGCCTTAAAAAAATATTAGTCCAAGATAGTGGGGTTTTGAAGTTTTTGCAATAGCGAAAATTAGTTGCATATCATCAGTTTTTTTGATCTTAATTTTGGCGTTAGTAAAAGCTAACCCAAGAATGCGATGTAGCGTGAGTTCGCGAAGGTTAGCTTATTTAATCAACTGGTTTTGGAAAAACAGATTATGCTTATAGAGAAAATCGATAGCTTAAATATTACTAGATTTGCTAAAAAATTACCCTAGTACTAATTGCTGAGGATGAGCAATTTGGCTGTTATATGGCCAAGTTGAAATATCGTCATCTGCCGCGATATAGCCCCACAGCACTAAAACAGCGTGCATATTGCAAACATGAGCTGCTTGCATGTCGCGCTGCGCATCACCAAGGTAAATGATATTATCAACTTTAGTATCAAGCTGTTGAGCTGCGAGTAGCTTGGTGCAGCGTGAGGTTTACTGAACATTGTACTGTCACCACTAATCACACAATCAAAAAATTGGGCCATATTTAGTTTATCGAGTAGTGGTCGTGTAAAACGTGCAGGTTTATTGGTCACAATCCCTAATTTATAGCCTAATTTTTTGGCATCATTAAGCAGTTCAATAATGCCAGGGTAGGGTTGGCTGTGATCGCCATTAATGGTTAGATAATGTGCCAGTAGTGAGTGTTGTAACCGTGTTTTAGTTTCTATATCAAGTGTGGGCTGTGCACTATTAACCAGTGCCATGCTGCCATGAGAGGCAGCATATTTAGCAATACTTTCCGATATAACAGGCAATCCCGCTTCAACTAAAGCCATATTAAGTGCAGCCACCAGATCCGGTGCGGTATCTATCAGTGTGCCGTCAAGATCAAATAACAGTGCTTTGTTTGAAGAGTAAATAGACATTAATCAGCCTTTTGAGTGCAAATCATATAATTTACATCAACGCATTTAGTGTACTTGAATACTTGGGTGAGTGGATTATAGGTGATACCACAAGCATCACGACAAAGCAGTTCAGTGTTATCAACTAATGCCATCAATTCAGATGGTTTAATAAACTTGCCATGTTCATGTGTTCCACGCGGTAGCATTTTAAGTATCATTTCTGCGCCGACAATCGTTTCTACATAAGCACGGAGATTACGGTTAATGGTAGAGAAAAAAACATAACCATCAGGTTTTACCATATCACAGCAAGCTTTGATGACTGATTGCGGATCAGGTACATGCTCTAGCATCTCCATGCAAGTGACCACATCATATGCCTGATAATGATCTTTTGCATGCTGTTCTGCAGTTGTTTTCAAATAATTAATCTTAGTACCAGATTCCAGTGCGTGAAGCTAGCCACTTCAAGCGGTTCCTCTCCCATATCGATGCCATCAACATTGGCACCAATACGCGCCATGCTTTCTGAAAGAATGCCACCGCCACAACCCACATCAAGTACTTGCTTACCAAATAAGCCACCGCTCATTTGATCAATATAATTAAGGCGTAATGGGTTTAATTGATGTAATGGCTTAAAGTCGCCATTAAGATCCCACCAAGTTGCCGCCATTTTTTCAAATTTAGCGATCTCTTTCATATCGACGTTGGAGTTGTGTTGCATAGTGACCTTCGTTATGGTTTTTATTTAACACTAGTATACCTAGCAGCCCCCACAAACCAAACCATAAACCGCGCAAAAAACATGCAATAAATCGGGCTATTTATCATTTCGTTAACTCTATCGCTATTTTGCCCTACATTGGCTAATATAGAACAGCTTCAAATGAGGGATAAGTGACTACTTGAGCTCTATATTGATTAAAAACAACACAATACCTCAAGAGTTTAAATATACACTGTAGCGCCAATAAATAACTGTGCTAGAATGCCAAACCACGTTTGTTGGCTCGACAATGACACGGATTTATGAGTTGTCAGCTATTTTAAGGGGAACGAGCAGTTTATGACTGATCTGGCTTCATCTATTTCGCCAATTAATATTGAAGACGAACTAAAAAATTCGTACCTAGATTATGCCATGAGTGTAATTGTAGGACGTGCATTGCCTGACGTTCGCGATGGTTTAAAACCAGTACATCGCCGCGTTCTATTTGCAATGAATGAACTTAAAAACGATTGGAATAAGCCCTATAAAAAGTCGGCACGTGTCGTCGGTGATGTAATCGGTAAATATCACCCGCATGGTGATACCGCTGTTTATGACACAATCGTTCGTATGGCGCAGCCTTTCTCGCTACGTTACACACTCGTTGACGGCCAAGGTAACTTTGGTTCGGTTGATGGTGACTCAGCAGCGGCAATGCGTTATACCGAAATTCGCATGGAAAAGTTAGCACACCAACTGTTAGCTGACTTGGATAAAGAAACTGTTGATTTTGTACCAAACTATGACGGTACTGAATTCATTCCTGAAGTAATGCCTACTCGCGTACCAAACCTGTTAATTAACGGTGCATCTGGTATTGCGGTTGGTATGGCGACGAATATTCCACCGCACAACTTAAACGAAGTTGTACAAGGTTGCTTAGCATTAATTGAAGAACCAGATTTATCTATCGATCAATTAATGGAATACATCCCAGGTCCAGATTTTCCTACTGCGGCATTAATTAATGGCCGTAAAGGTATTATCGACGCGTATCGCACTGGTCGCGGCCGTGCAGTAATGCGCGCACGTGCTGAAATTGAACAGCATGACGGTAATCGCGAACGAATTATCGTTACTGAAATTCCTTATCAGGTAAACAAAGCTCGTTTAATTGAAAAAATTGCTGAGCTTGTTAAAGATAAAAAGATTGAAGGTATTAGCGGTCTACGTGACGAGTCTGATAAAGACGGTATGCGTATCGTTATTGAAATCAAGCGCGGTGAAGTGGGTGAGGTTGTATTAAACAACTTATATGCTCAGACTCAGATGCAGTGTTCTTTTGGTATTAACATGGTGGCATTGACCAACGGTCAACCTAAATTGTTTAACCTCAAAGAGATGCTAGAGTGCTTTATTCTTCACCGTCGTGAAGTGGTAACTCGTCGTACTGTATTTGAATTACGAAAAGCGCGTGAGCGTGCACACATTCTTGAAGCACTCGCAGTTGCACTTGCCAACATTGACCCAATCATTGCGTTAATTAAAGCATCACCAACACCTGCTGAAGCTAAAACAAAATTAGTCGCACAGGGCTGGGAACTTGGTCACGTTCAAGGCATGCTTGAAAAAGCAGGTGATGACGCAGCTCGTCCAGAGTGGTTAGAGCCTGAATATGGTATTCGCGATGGTCAGTACTATTTAACTGAACAGCAAGCTCAAGCAATTCTTGAATTACGCTTACACCGTTTAACCGGTCTTGAGCATGACAAGATTATTGCTGAATACGAAGAGCTTTTAGCGTTTATTGCTGGCTTACTATTTATTCTTCGCAGCCCTGAGCGCTTAATGGAAGTGATCAAGGAAGAGCTAGAACAAATTTTAATTGATTTCGGTGATACTCGACGTACTGTAATTAACGCTAACGAAGTTGATATGAGTCTTGAAGACCTTATTAATGAAGAAGATGTTGTAGTTACATTATCTCACCTTGGTTATGCTAAATATCAGCCATTAACTGATTATCAAGCACAACGTCGTGGTGGTAAGGGTAAAGCCGCAACTAAAGTTAAAGACGAAGATTTCGTTGAAAAACTATTAGTCGCGAATACTCACGATACAATTTTATGTTTCTCAGATTTCGGTAAAATGTATTGGCTAAAAGTGTACCAGTTACCTTTAGCAAGTCGTCAAGCTCGTGGTCGTCCAATCGTTAACTTACTGCCTTTGTCTGATGGTGAACGTATTACGGCAATTCTGCCAGTACGTGAATATGCAGATGACAAGTATATTGTTATGGCGACTTCACACGGTACAGTGAAGAAAACAGCATTAACTGCTTATAGTAATCCTCGTGCAAACGGTATTATTGCGGTTAACTTAAAAGATGGTGACCAGTTAATTGGTGTTGATATTACTGACGGTAGTAACGATATCATGTTGTTCTCAAATGAAGGTAAAGTAGTACGCTTCAATGAGAAAGTACGTGATTCAGAAACAGGTTTAGTAAAAGTTGACCCAGAAACAGGCGAAGATATGCTATCTATCCGTCCAATGGGTCGTACCGCAACAGGTGTTCGTGGTATTAAGCTTGATGATGGACAGCGCGTTGTTTCGCTCATTGTACCGAAAGAAGATGGTGCAATTTTAACTGTGACTGAGAATGGTTATGGTAAGCGTACAGAGCTAAGTGAATACCCAGCTAAGAGTCGTGCGACTAAAGGTGTAGTATCAATTAAAGTGAGTGAACGTAATGGTGAAGTGATTGGTGCCGTACAAGTTGGCCTTAATGACGAAATCATGCTCATCAGTAACAAAGGTACCTTAGTTCGTACTCCTGCAGAAGGTGTTTCGATTATTGGCCGTAATACGCAAGGTGTAACTATCATTCGTACCGCAAGCGATGAAAAAGTGGTTGGCTTGCAACGTATCGATGAAATTCAATCTGATGAAGAATTAGATGAAAACGGTTTACCAATTGTTGCGCCAGAAGGCGATGTTGATTCCGCAGTGGAACCAACTTCACAAGCGCCTGATGCTGAAACAGCAGAACCTGACGACAATCAATAATTGTTAGATGAAAACGAGCGCTTAAGGCGCTCGTTTTTTTTAGCTAAAAATAATAATAAATGAAAGGAGAATCTTAGTGAGTGCGACTTATAATTTCTGTGCTGGCCCTGCAATGCTACCAATGCCTGTAATGGCAAAAGCTCAACAAGAATTACTTGATTGGAGTGGGCAAGGTGTGTCAGTTATGGAAATGAGTCATCGTAGTCCTGAATTTGTTGCTCTAGCAAAACAAGCTGAACAAGATATTCGGGAACTGATGGCTATTCCTAATAATTATCATGTGTTATTTATGCATGGTGGTGGACGAGGACAATTTGCTGCCATTGTGCACAATTTTTTAGGTGAACAGGGTCAAGCATTATATTTAACCGATGGTTTATGGTCTAAAGCTGCCTATGCTGAAGCGGTAAAGTTAACCTGTACCGAACAAATTGTTGAAGCTAAAATAAGCCATCAAATTGAAGCTAACATTGCGGTGCAATTACCTGATTTTTCGCAATACTCGCAAGACTTTAGATATGTACATTACTGCCCAAATGAAACCGTTGATGGCATTGAAATATTTGATACCCTTGACTGTCCATGGCCAGTCATTGCAGATATGTCTTCATGCATAATGTCACGCCATATCGATGTCAGTAAATATGCTGTTATTTACGCAGGTGCACAAAAGAACATTGGCCCATCAGGACTAAGTATCGTCATTGTGCGTGACGATATGCTCAAGTTACCGCAACTGCCACAAGCCTCAATCATGGATTATCGCTTGGCGTTAGCAAATGACTCTATGTATAACACTCCACCGACATTTGCTTGGTATTTAGCTGCTGAAGTATTTAAGTGGCTTAAAGATATGGGCGGTATTGATGTGATGGCTGATATCAATCGTCAAAAAGCGAGTATGCTTTACGATTGCATCGATCATTATCCTTTATATAAAAATAACGTCGTAAAGCAGTATCGTTCGCAAATGAACGTTGTATTTCATCTGCAAGACGAATCTCTGACCGCTGAGTTTTTAACGCAAGCGAAACAACATGGATTAGTGGCGTTAAAAGGGCATAAGGCTGTAGGTGGGGTACGTGCAAGTATTTATAATGCTATGCCTGTTGAAGGCGTTGCAGCATTAGTGAAATTTATGACTGAATTTGCAGAGCAACATTCATCATTATGATTGTGGATTTATGGAGAAAGAGCGAATAGATTATTCGCTCTTTTTTTTAGCATAATAAGCAATTAAAATTAAAGAACCATTGCAACAGCCTTTGCTATGTATTCAACATTCTCATCACTGATACCTGCAATGCTGATCCGGCTCGAATCAACCATATAAATACTAAACTCTGATTTTAATTGTTGAACTTGATCGGTACTTAATCCCAAAAAGGAGAACATTCCTTTTTGCTCAGTAATAAAATTAAAATCTCGGCTAATGTTTTGTCGAGTTAATGCTTGTGTCAACAGACGGCGATTACCATTAATTCTGTCTCGCATCACTTTAACTTCATCATGCCATTGCTGTTTTAAAGCAACATCATCCAAAATAGTTTCAACTATTGCCGCACCATGGGCGGGAGGCATAGAATAATTACAACGAATAACGTAAAGCAGAATGGATAGAGCTGTATCTGCTTGTTGTGAAGTCGCACCAATAAGAGAACACGCGCCAATACGCTCACGATATAAGCCGAAGTTCTTAGAACATGAACAACATAGAATCATATTATCTACATTGGATGCCATTAGACGTACACCATATGCGTCTTCATCAATGCCATCGCCAAACCCCTGATATGCCATATCTATCAGTGGCGTAAAGCCTCGTTGGTTGGCAACATTGGCAATGATATCCCATTGCTCATTAGTTAAATCCATACCGCTTGGGTTATGACAACAAGCATGCAGTAGCACAATATCGTTAGCTTTAACATGGTTAAGACAATCTAGCATCTGCTCAAACTTTAAATTGTGATTATCGTAATCATAATAAGGATAGGTTTTTACCGTTAAGCCAGCAGCTTCAAACAACCCAGTATGATTGGCCCACGTTGGATCACTCACCCAAATAGTCGCATTGCCTTGGGTCTTGAAAATAAAATCTGCCGCAACCTTAAGTGCACCAGTACCGCCAGGCGTAGACACTGTTCGAACACGATCAGCAATAATGCTTGATGATGTTCACCAAGGGCTAATTGCTGCATGCGGTCATTAAATAATGCTGAACCATTAGGACCGATATAGACCTTAGTTTGCTGCGCTTCAAAATGCCGCAGTTCAGCTTGCTTAACACTAGCCAAAATAGGCGTGATACCTGTTGGATCTTTATAAACACCAACACCTAAGTCGACTTTAGCAGGGTTAGGATCTTGACGGTAAGCACTGAGTAAACCAAGAATCGGATCACTCGGTAATGGTTGCATAGGGCTAAACATTTAAATTCCTTGTTTATATTATTTTAATTTCAGCATAACTTGTCGCTCAGTAATAGTTAACCAAATAATCCCTAATTATCCAACATTGTTAATGTAAAACTGTTATTTAAAGTTGCCGTCATTTTATTAAGACCAAAAAAGATTGAAACTTCGTACTTTATGAGTCATTTTACTGATAATCTTCAACAAATTATTTGATAAGCCAAGCGTTCTAATCAATAACAAAAATAGGTAATCAATACAGATGCAGCAGTTAACAATTTCTCCCGTCACAAAAGTCAATGGTACGATTAACATTCCGGGCTCAAAAAGCATCTCGAATAGAGCCTTGCTTCTTGCCGTATTATCAAAAGGCACTACAGAATTAAATAACCTATTGGATTCTGATGATATTCGTTACATGCTTACGGCGCTTGAGCAACTCGGTGTAAACCTTACCATTGATCATGCCAATCATACTTGTAAAGTGGAAGGTCTGGCAGGTCCCATATCAAGTGCACAAGCTCAGACATTATTCTTAGGCAATGCAGGCACCGCGATGCGACCATTATGTGCGGCTCTGACTTTGGGCACAGGAGAGTTCGAGTTAACAGGTGAGCCGAGAATGGAAGAAAGGCCAATTGCTGATTTAGTTGACGCGTTAGCTCAGCTAGGTGCTGATATTGAATACTTAAAAACCCCCGGCTATCCTCCGTTAAAAATCAATGCCACAGGGTTAACAGGCGGTGAAGTTAAGATTGCAGGCGATCTTTCTAGCCAATTTCTAACAGCGTTATTGATGGTTGCACCGCTAGCACAAGCGACGGTCACTATTAATTTAACCAGTGAATTAGTGTCTAAACCCTACATCGACATTACCATTAAAATGATGCAACAGTTTGGTGTAAAGGTTATTAATCACAACTATCAGACATTTGTTATTGAGTCTGGTCAGCATTATCTATCTCCAGGTAAATTCTTGGTTGAAGGCGATGCGTCATCAGCATCATACTTTTTAGCCGCAGGTGCAATTAAAGGTGGTGAAGTTAAAGTCACTGGTGTGGGCAAACTCAGTATCCAAGGTGATATACAATTTGCCGATGTACTTGAGCAAATGGGTGCAGAAATTGAGTGGGGTGATGACTTTATTATCGCGAGGGGCAGTAAGCTTACAGGCGTTAATTTAGATATGAATCATATTCCTGACGCCGCTATGACGATTGCGACTACCGCGCTATTTGCCCAAGGTACAACGACGATTACAAATATTTATAACTGGCGTTTAAAAGAGACAGATCGCTTAGCTGCAATGGCAACTGAACTTCGTAAAGTAGGTGCTGTCGTAGAAGAGGGTAAGGATTATATCAAAATTACGCCGGCTAACATAAATCATAGTGATATTGATACGTATAACGATCATCGTATGGCAATGTGTTTCTCATTAATAGCATTGGCTGATTGTGGAGTGACCATCAACGATCCACAATGCACATCAAAAACATTCCCAGGTTACTTTGATGCTTTTGAAATGTTGACGCATTGCAACTAACTGATTTATAAATAAGCAATTATACTGAAGTGTGAGCCAGTATCATGAAATAATAAGGTATTATTTTTTAAGTTGATATATAATCCAGCCGCCAATTCATCGACTCAATATTCGGTGAGTTATGCTTTTAAAATGTGGAGGAATGTATGACTGAACTGGCTCCTGTAATTACCATTGATGGCCCAAGCGGCGCTGGTAAGGGAACAATTAGCCACATGCTAGCAGATAGATTAGGCTGGCACTTATTAGATAGTGGTGCGATATATCGTGTTTTGTCATTAGCTGCATTACACCACAACGTTGACTTAGACAACGAAGAGGCATTAAGCCTACTTGCTTCACATTTAGATGTACAATTTTTAACGGGTGACGTTAAACATGGCGTTAAAGTGATACTTGAAGGTGAAGATGTCACTTCAGATATCCGTACCCAAGAATGTTCGAATGCTGCTTCAAAAGTTGCTGCATTCCCGCGTGTTCGCGAAGCGTTATTGCGTCGCCAACGTGCTTTTAATGCAATGCCTGGGCTGATTGCTGATGGTCGTGACATGGGAACAGTCGTGTTTCCTAATGCACCTGCTAAACTTTACTTAACAGCATCTGCTGAAGAAAGAGCACAAAGACGCTATAATCAGTTGCAGGACAAGGGCTTCGATGTTAATATCGATCGCCTTTTAGTTGAAATCAAAGAGCGTGATGACCGCGATATGAATCGTAAAGTTGCGCCGCTAGTAGCAGCAGAAGATGCACTAGTGATTGATACAACGGCTATAGACATTGAACAAGTGCTGGATATTGCTATGCAGCATATTGTAACTAAGTTATCAAACGTTAGCTTAGGTTAACGTTTGAGGATTCATATCAAGGACGATATGGATATTATATCTGACTCCGCGTCTAGGATTGACTGTGGTTTAAAATTAAAGAAGTGAACATGACTGAATCTTTTGCTGATCTATTTGAACAATCTCTTCAACAACTTGAATTCCGCCCAGGCTCTATCGTACGTGGTACTGTAGTAGCTATCGAAAACGGCATGGTTCTTGTTGATGCTGGCCTAAAATCAGAAAGCCCAATCCCTGCAGAACAGTTCAAAAACGCTCAAGGCGTTTTAGAAATCGCTGTAGGTGACGAAGTTGACGTAGCTCTTGACTCTGTTGAAGACGGTTTCGGTGAGACTCAATTATCTCGTGAAAAGGCTAAGCGCCATGAAGCTTGGATTGTTCTAGAAAAAGCTTACGAAGATGCTGAAACTGTAATCGGTATCATCAATGGTAAAGTTAAAGGCGGTTTCACTGTTGAATTAAACGGTATCCGTGCATTCTTACCTGGTTCTCTAGTAGACGTTCGCCCAGTTCGCGATACAGCTCACCTAGAAAACAAAGAGCTTGAATTCAAAGTTATCAAGTTAGACCAGAAGCGTAACAACGTTGTTGTTTCTCGTCGTGCTGTTATCGAATCAGAAAGCAGTGCAGAGCGTGATGCTCTTCTTGAGAACCTACAAGAAGGTCAAGCTGTTAAAGGTATCGTTAAGAACCTTACAGACTACGGTGCATTCGTAGACTTAGGTGGTGTTGACGGTCTTCTACATATCACAGATATGGCTTGGAAGCGTGTTAAGCACCCATCTGAAATCGTAAATGTTGGTGACGAAATCAACGTTAAAGTACTTAAGTACGATCGTGAGCGCACTCGTGTTTCACTAGGTCTTAAGCAACTTGGCGAAGATCCATGGTTAGAAATCAGCAAGCGCTACCCAGAAAACACACGTTTAACTGGTCGCGTAACTAACCTAACTGACTACGGTTGCTTCGTTGAAATCGAAGAAGGCGTAGAAGGTCTAGTACACGTTTCTGAAATGGATTGGACTAACAAGAACATCCACCCATCTAAGGTTGTTAACCTAGGTGATGAAGTTGAAGTTCTAGTTCTAGACATCGATGAAGAGCGTCGTCGTATTTCTCTAGGTCTTAAGCAGTGCAAGACTAACCCATGGGATGATTTCGCAAACCGTTACGCTAAAGGCGACAAGGTTTCTGGTAAGATCAAGTCAATCACTGACTTCGGTATCTTTATCGGTCTTGACGGTGGCATCGACGGTCTAGTACACCTATCTGACATTTCTTGGAACGGTACTGGCGAAGAAGCTGTTAGCGAATACAAGAAAGGCGACGAAATCCACGCTGTAGTTCTATCTGTAGATCCAGAGCGTGAGCGTATCAGCTAGGTGTTAAGCAGACTGAAGACGATCCATTCAATGCTTACCTTGCAGACAAGAAGAAAGGTGTTATCGTAACTGGTACCGTTTCTGCTGTTGATGCTAAAGGTGTAACTGTTGAACTAGCTGATACTGTTGAAGGTTATATCCGCGTTGCTGATATTTCTCGCGAGCGTATCGAAGATGCATCTACTGTATACAACGTAGGTGATAGCATCGAAGCTAAGTTCATGGGCGTAGATCGTAAGAACCGCGCTATCAGCTTATCAATCCGTGCGAAAGATGAAGCTGAAGAGAAAGAAGTAATGGCAAGCTTAAACAAGCAAGAAGATGCCGTTATGAGCAGCGCAATGGCTGAAGCGTTCAAAGCAGCTCGTAAATAATCGCCTGTTGTTCGGGGAGTTTACTCCCCGTTAGGTGACTGTAATTTGGCTTGATAATAGGGGTAGCTAGGATGACAAAATCCGAACTGATCGAAAAACTTGCCAGTAGCAGTCGCAGCTCTCGGCAAAAGAAGTTGAAAGCGCGATCAAAGAAATGTTAGAGCAAATGTCTCATACATTAGAAATCGGTGATCGTATAGAGATCCGTGGTTTTGGTAGCTTTTCTCTTCATTACCGGGCTCCGAGGACAGGACGCAATCCAAAAACTGGTTCTTCAGTAGATTTGGATGGCAAGTATGTTCCTCACTTTAAGCCAGGCAAAGAACTGCGCGAACGAGTCGATGCGGTGAATAGCTAAATCGATATTCGCTTAAAAAGCCTCCGTTAGGAGGCTTTTTTATGGCTGTTTTTTGGCAAACGCTAGCCAGTTGACTAAATTTCTTGGATAATCATATCTATAAGACAACGGATAGGGATGTAACAGTGAAATCGTTCTTAGTCATGGTAGTGGTCGCACTTCTATTTGTCATTGCATTGGTGTTTGGTGCCAAGAATGAACAAATTGTCACGATTAGTTATTTTATTGCCCAAGGTGAATTTAGATTACCCATCGTACTTGGTGTCGTATTTTTAGCTGGATTTATACTTTGTTGGTTATTCTCAATGTTTTATATCGTTCGTACTAAGCTTAAATTGCGAACTGCGCTTAAACAACTTGCGCAATTAAAACCAGCTGAGGGAAGCGACGCTTAATATGCTAGAAATCCTATTTCTGTTATTGCCGATTGCTGCAGGCTATGGCTGGTATATGGGACGCCGCAGTCTCCGTCAAAAAAGTGCAAATCAACAGAAATCACTTAGTCGCGATTACTTTACCGGCTTAAACTTCTTACTTTCAAATGAATCAGATAAAGCGGTAGATTTATTTATTAGTATGCTCGATGTGGATGACGAGACCATAGACACCCATATGTCTCTAGGTAGCTTATTTCGCAAGCGAGGGGAAGTAGACCGTTCAATTAGAATCCATCAAAATCTAATTGCGCGTCCGAGCCTGACAGCAGAACAGCGTGATGATGCCATGATGGAACTGGGTAAAGATTATGTCGCTGCCGGTATTTTTGATCGTGCAGAAGAAATCTTTTTACAGTTAGTCAAACAAGAGCAACATTCAGAAGAAGCTGAACAACAGCTAATTTCTATTTACCAAGTCACTAAAGAGTGGACTAAAGCCATTGATATTACTTCACGGCTACCACGCAAACGCCAACAACAATTAAGCCACGACACCGCTCACTTCTATTGCCAATTAGCAGATGAAGCTGAAAATACTGAACAGGCGATTAAACGCTATAACTCAGCATTAAAGCAAGATGAAAATTGTGGTAGGGCTTTACTTGAACTCGCTAAACTATATTTAGCCGAAGGTGATTCTAAAAACTGCATCAATATGCTCAACCGCTTATCAAAAGCAGACTCAGAGTTATTTGCAGATGCATTGGTCACAGCTAAAGCTTGTTACAGTGATAAAGATGTCACAGCTTATAAAGAGATGCTTAGCCAAGCGCTTACAGATGGTGCAGGTGCATCAATTGTGGTTGCGCTAGCTCAGCAATATACATTAGATAATGAGTCAAAAGTGGCTGAGTCGATGTTACTTAATGAGCTTTATCGACATCCAACCATGCGTGGATTTCAATATCTAATGCAATTACACATAGAACAAGCTGAAGAAGGGCAAGCGAAACAAAGCTTAACTCAGCTAGAGCAGCTTGTAGAACAACAAATCAAATACCGACCAAATTACCGTTGTAATGCCTGCGGATTCCCATCTCATAGCCTTTACTGGCAGTGTCCATCATGTAAAACATGGGGCAGTATCAAGCGGATCCGTGGCCTTGACGGTGAATAATAATTAAAGCATTGGAGTTAACATGACATCAAAACCTATCGTAGTTGCCCTAGATTTCGACAATAAAAATAAAGCATTAAATCTAATTGATAAACTTGATCCTAATCTTTGTCGTTTAAAAGTCGGTAAAGAGATGTTCACCCTTTTCGGACCTCAATTTATCACAGAGATCCATGACCGCGGTTTCGATGTCTTTCTCGATTTAAAATTCCATGATATTCCTAATACCGTAGCTAAAGCTGTTACCGCCGCAGCAGAGTTAGGTGTATGGATGACAAACGTCCATGCAACAGGCGGTTTAGCAATGATGCAAGCAGCCCGCGAAGCACTACGCCCATATGGCGACAATGCGCCATTACTCATTGCGGTGACCGTATTAACCTCAATGACTGACGAAGAACTGCCATTAATCGGTATCAATTGCAGTGCAGAAGAGCAGGTTAAACGCTTAGCTAGCCTAACTCATCAAGCGGGATTAGATGGTGTTGTATGCTCAGCTCGTGAGGCCGAAATGCTAAAAGCGGAGTTTGGCAAAGAATTCAAACTTGTTACGCCAGGTATTCGTCCTGAAGGAAGTGATGCTGGTGATCAACAACGTATTATGACGCCGAAACAGGCACTTATCGCAGGTTCTGATTACCTTGTTATTGGCCGTCCAATCACGCAAGCCGCCGATCCTCTTGCTGCGTTACATGAGATTATTCAATCGATAAAATAAGGAAAACTTATGTTCGACTACCATAATAAACATGTCTTAGTCATCGGTGGTACAAGTGGTATTAACTTAGGCATTGCGACGGCATTTGCCCAAGCAGGTGCAAGAGTTGTTGTCGTAGGCCGCAATCATGACAAGATAAATGAAGCAGTCGAACATCTACAGCAAACTAACCCAAATCATCAACATTTGGGCGTAAGTTTTGATGTACGTAATCTAGAAGATGTAAAAGCAGGGTTTAGTCAGATTGCGGCGATGCTAGGGCATATTGATGTGTTAATCAGTGGCGCAGCCGGTAACTTTCCTGCACTGGCAGAAAGTATGTCTGAAAATGGATTTAAAGCCGTAATGGATATCGATCTATTAGGCAGTTTTCATGTGCTCAAGCAAGCATTACCGCTGTTGCAGCTGGTAAAAGGCAATATTATTCAAATATCAGCGCCACAGGCAAATATTGCTATGGCAATGCAAGCACATGTTTGTGCAGCAAAAGCAGGCGTTGATATGTTGACTAAATCACTGGCGCTAGAGTGGGGCAGTAAAGGGATCAGAGTTAATTCAATTATTCCTGGGCCGATTGCTAATACTGAGGGCTTTAATCGACTCGCTCCTACAGCAGAATTACAACAAGAGGTAGCTGCAAGCGTACCTTTACAACGCAATGGTGACACCAAAGATATTGCTAATATGGCATTATTTTTAGCGTCTCCGCTTGCCAGTTATGTTACAGGCGCTATCATACCCGTAGATGGCGGCTGGTCATTAGGTGGAGTAAGTACCGCAATGGCATTACTTGCTCAAAAATCACAACAGTAAAAGAGATTAATTATGGCTAACGCATTACAAGAGCAGCTATTAAAAGCTGGACTTGCGAGTAAGCAAAAAGTCAGGGATGCAAAAACCCAGAAACGTCGTGATCGCAAAGCGAACAAAGACGATGGTAGTGCCCAGCTTAAACAACAAATTGCAGAGCAAAAACAGGCTCAAGCAGCAAAAGATAAAGCACTTAATGAGCAGCGATTTGCAGAAGCATCAGAACGCGGCCAAGTAAGAAGTTTAATTACTGAATTTAGTCGTTGCGCACTGACTTTACCTAACGACGCAGAGATTAAATTTAACTATACCTTAGAGAACAAAATTTATAGCGTATACGTTAATGAAAAGCTCCAAGCTCAGTTATTAAATGGTTTACTAGGGATTGTGCGTTATCAAGATAAAAGTCACTTAGTACCTCATAAGCTAGCAGAACGCGTTAACTTACTTGTTCCTGCTTGGTGTGGTTACTTATGGACTGCTGAGAATAATACGGTAGAAGAGATCGTAGAAGATGATCCTTATGCCGATTACGTTATTCCAGATGATTTAATGTGGTAATCAAAAATGTCTATTTTTAAACCAGTGTAAATGCACTGGTTTTTTTTACCTAGCTCTCATAAATTATGTTGGCAACGGTTACAGAGTATAGTTTTAACACTAACTACTTTACATTAATCTTTATTTATTGATTAATCATAAAAAAGATAGCAGGACTATTTATGATTACTCAATACGGGTTAGTTGAAAAAATTATCTTCTTCGTCCATGTTGTGCGCCTTGGTTCTATTTCTTCGGCTGCTGAATACGTATCAGTATCTATTGCAACTGGATCACGCTGGATAGTTGATCTAGAAACTGCATATCAAATTAAATTACTAAGCCGCAAAGGTTGCTCGATCCAATTAACTAACTCAGGCTTAATCTTCTTTGAGAAATGGAGGTATATTGTTGACGATATAATCAAAATTAATCGAGAAATTAAAGCTGATATTGCTGAACAAGAGGGCAGTTTAAAAATTTGCTGTACACCAGTTTATGCCGATCGTTATTTACTGCCTATTATTGCGACTTATTCAATTAGCAATCCTAAAGTCAAATTTAATATTGATATTAATCCCCATGGTTTAGCCGATTCACAAAAATATGATATTATTTTTAGTGCCTTAAGTAGTTATGATTGCAAAATAGAAAAGAATTTAGACAAAATTCGTAAATGCCTCATCATAGAACCTTTTTTAACGGTTGCTGCACCATCATATTTAGCAAGATCTTTATCTCCTACAACACCTTATGAATTATCAGAACACCAATGTTTATATGCACGCTCATTAACAGCGAGTAAAGAATGGGCATATGTGGTTAGTGAACAGCAATTAATGATTAAAACTGCAGATATTCTAGAGGTAAGTGATAGTAATTTACTACTTAAAGCTGTCAAGTTAGGCTTAGGGATCGGTTACTTGCCTAAATTTGTTGTTGAGGAAGCGATTAAATCCGGTGAAATTATTGCAATATTAACAGAGTATAAAACCTCACAATGGCAACTCAATATGTATTATGACTCACCTAATACTATTGATTCTGTTGCTTTAAATTTTAAAAATTATTATTTAACTGAAATTGAAAAATTAAACGCAGCATAAAACATGCTGCGCTTGAATTATGATTGTTAGAAAAATGTCAGTGTGATCATGAATATGGGTAATGTGACTAACATAGCGGTGATGGTAAAGCCCATAATATCGCGAATGCCTAATCCTGCAACAGCAAGGGCTGGTAAAGCCCAAAATGGTTGTGCCATATTACTCCACATATCCCCGTAGGCAATTGCCATCGCGGTTTTACCCAAATCAACACCTAATTCTACAGCTCCAGGCATAATCAATGGGCCTTGTACAATCCAGTGACCGCCACCACTAGGAACAAAGAAGTTTACTAATGCTGAAGCAAAGAATGTCCACACAGCATAAGTACTTGCTGATGCCGATTCGACAAACCAAAGGGTAATATCAGCACCTAAGCTTGATTCCTCCATCATATATTGAATTCCACCATAGAATGGGAATTGTAATATGACACTAGAAGTTGCTACTGCACCATTCTTAATTGCTGAAGCATAGGCGATAGGTGAACCATGCAGAATAATACCTAAACATAAGAACAACATATTACCTATGTTTAAATCAAGCTTGAACCCTTGAGTAAACCATAAATAGCCGATATAACTAAAACCAAGCAATCCAACTGAATATGCTAAAATCCGACTATTCTCAAGACGATTAGCAATAGTCGGATGTTCCTGTTTTTCTACAATAATTTCTACTTGAGCTAAAATTTTAGGGTCAACAGTAACAACATCCTTACCTTTAGGATGAATTAAGTAGGCAATTATAGGTAATACAATAAATAAGCTAAAAATAGTGATAGCGTTATAACCACTAAAAATAGTTTCACTGACGGGAATAATACCCGTAATTGATTGTAATAAATGACCATCAGTTGCAGCAACTAATGGAATCGATGCCATTAATCCACCATGCCATGTCATAAACCCCATGTACGCTGCTGCAATGAGCACTCGATAATCGACCCCTTCCACACGACGAGCAAACTCACGTGCTAGCATGGCTGATACAATCAAACCAAAACCCCATTGAATAGAACACATCACTGCAGAAAACAATGCAACTGTTGCAGCCACAACGGGAGGGTTTTGGACTGATAAAGCAATGCGTTGCATCAATTTTTGAACAGGGTTAGTTGAAGCAAGAGCATGTCCCGTAACAATTACTAAGCACATTTGCATGGTGAATGTCATCATAGACCATAAACCATCTCCCCAATATTCAACCATTTGCAGTGCGGTTGACTCTGTAAATAATACGCCTGCAGCAAATATAACTAATGTAAGCACAACAGCTAGTACATATGCATCAGGTAAATAACGAGACACAAATTTGGTAAGCACATTAGCAATGATATTAAGTACACCGGCAGTTTTTTGTTTTTGTGGTGCGGTATTAGAAATGTTTTCCATACTATATCCTTATGAGGTGAGTTATACCCACCTCAAATCCATCATAAATTAGCCGTTATAATTTTCGATAATCGCGGTAATTCCCATACCACCACCAATACATAGTGAGGCTAAGCCATAGCGTTGCTTACGACGTTTAAGCTCAAATAATAATGTCACGAGTATTCGAGCACCTGATGCTGCGATTGGATGTCCCAATGCAATTGCACCGCCGTTTACGTTAATAATTTCAGGAGGGAATGCAAATTGTTGAGATACGCTTAATGCTTGTGCTGCAAAAGCTTCGTTGAATTCAACAAGATTTATATCTTTTTGTTGTAGTTTTGCTTTTTCTAACGCCATTATAGTCGCTGGTACAGGGCCAAAGCCCATTAACTCCGGCTCGACACCCGCACTTGCTGTCGATTTTAAAATTGCTAATGGCGTATAGCCATTGGCTAATGCCAATTCTAACGGCATCAATAGTACCATTGCTGCACCATCGTTTATACCAGATGCATTACCAGCGGTTACTGAGCCATTCTTCTTAAATGCTGGCTTTAATCCTGCAAGCTTGTCAATTGTTGCTGCTCTTGGGTGTTCATCTACGACAAAAAGCTTTTCGCCTTTACGATCTTTTATTAATACAGGAATAATTTCTTCATTAAACTTACCATCTTGTATAGCTTGAGCAGCTTTTAATTGGCTGGTTAATGCAAACTCATCTTGTTGCTCACGGCTTATCTGATATTTCTCAGCTAAATTTTCAGCTGTAATCCCCATATGTATGTCACTAAATGCATCGGTTAAGCCATCACTTAAGATTAGATCTTTAGTTTCTGCATCACCTAATCTCGCTCCCCATCGTGTTTTAAGTTGGATATAAGCTGCATTACTCATGCTTTCACAACCACCGGCTAATACAACATCTTTATCACCACACATAATAGCTTGTGCTGCCAAAGCAATTGTTTTTAAAGAAGCACCACAAACTTTATTTACTGTAAAAGCAGTTTTTTTAGCAGGGATTCCTAAGCCAATTTGAATTTGACGGGCAATATTTTGACCATTACCAGCTCCTAAGACATTACCAATAATGACTTCATCAATTATTTCAACTGGAATATCTGCTTTATTCAGCATACCTTGAGCACATTGAATACCTAGTTCTACTACCGACAATGAAGCTAAACTACCACCAAAACCACCAATTGCAGTTCGACCAGCAGCAACAATCGCAACTTCTCTCATGATGTTCTCCTAGAATACTTTAGGTGTGTTATAGATAATGAGTGGAGCAGCAGTTTTAGCCTGTACAAGATCAATAGTGGTGTCATCACTGATTTCTAGCAGTACTAAACCATCACGGGTCACCTCAATAACAGCAAGTTCAGTAATAATTAGATCAACAGCCGCTACGGCAGTTAAAGGTAAAGTACAATTATCTAAAATTTTAGGATTGCCTCGTTTATCGCAATGTTCCATAGCAATAATGACTTTTTTAGCACCAGTCACTAAATCCATTGCGCCCCCCATACCTGGCACCATTTTTCCGGGTATAATCCAGTTTGCAAGATTGCCTTGCTGGTCAACTTCTAAAGCGCCTAAGACTGAAGCACTAACATGACCACCTCGAATAATTGAGAATGACAGTGCACTATCAAAATAGGTAACTTCAGGCAATGCAGTCACAGGTTGACCTGCTGCGTTAGAAATATCAGGATCAAGATTAGATTCATTCGGAATATCCATCCCTATTCCAATCATGCCATTCTCGGACTGGAACAAAATCCCTTGACTAGGATCAACATATTTAGCAACGAGTGTGGGCATACCAATACCAAGGTTAACTAAGGTATTTGGTGTTAATTCTTGAGCGACACGTTTAGCAATACGGTCTCTTACATCAATTTTTTCCATTAGTATCACCTATTCTTCAACAATAAAATCAACAAACGTGCCGGGTAACATAAATTGATCGGCTTCAACTTCTCCAATCTCTACAATTGATTCAGCTTGAACGATAACGGTCGTGGCTGCAGTGGCCATAACGGGATTAAAGTTTTTAGTTGTCTTTTTAAAAATACAGTTACCTGCTTTATCAACTATTGAAGCCTTAATTAATGCGACATCTGCAAATAACGGGTCCTCAATAATGTAATTCTGGCCATTCCGGCATATGATATCTTTGCCTTCTTCAACTAAGGTGCCCAAACCTGTTTTTGTAAGTACACCACCTAGTCCTGCTCCAGCACTTCGAATTTGCTCTACGAGCGTGCCTTGTGGTACGAGAGTCACCTCCAAAGTGTGCTGATTCATTTGTGTACCTGTCTCAGGGTTTAAACCAATATGTGAGGCAATGATTTTTTTTGCTTGTTGATTATGAATTAGAACACCAATACCTTTATTGGGTAGGCCTGTATCATTACAAATGATGGTTAAATCGTGCACTCTAGCGTCTGCTATTGCAGCAATAATTTTTTCTGGAGTACCCACAGTCATAAATCCACCAATCATAATGGTTTGGTTATTGGCTAATTTAGCTGCGGCTTGTTGGCTAGATATAATCGGTTTTAATTGCATTATTAAGTCCTTTAAAGGAGAAACTGCAATTAAGATTAACGCTTAAAAATATTAATTGAATATCAAAAGTAAATGGTCATGTTTTCATATTTAATAGGGTACAAATATGAGTTATGTGATCATTGATGAGTTATATAAAAATATTTGAGGTCGATTTAATACACTATAAATATGTGATAAAAGTCATGGTTAACTTGAAAATATTATCCAAGTCAGATTAATTAATGAATAAATTAGATACTAGCTAAATAAGGGGTTAATTTGATTTATAAGGAAGCATAATCAAGCTAGATGTTTAGCTCTATATTCGGTAGTATCTGTAGTCAAACAAGTGTTTAAATCGCTGAGAATAAACTATGTACCCATACCAAGCCCCATTAAAAAACATGAATTTCATGCTCTCTAACGTATTTAATGCTGAGCAAGTTTGGCAATCAATTCCACAACTTGCTGAGTATATGGACATTGAGACTGCGCGAGCTATTTTAGAGGAAGCGGCGCGATTAAATGAAGAGGTTGTGGCCCCGTTAAATCGCAACAGTGATGAGCAAGGTGTGCAATTTAATGATGGTCAGGTCGTTACGCCTGATGGCTTTAAACAGGCTTACCAACATTTTGTAGAAGGTGGTTGGATTGGCTTATGTGGTGAGGCTGAGCATGGTGGTATGGGGATGCCTAAGCTGTTGGGCATTTTAGTTGATGAAATCGGCTACGGTGCAAGTAATGCCTTTACGTTATATAACTCGCTAACTGCTGGGGCAGCATTATGCATTAATGCCCACGGCAGTGATGAATTAAAGCAATTGTACCTACCAAAACTCTATTCTGGTGAGTGGGCTGGGGCAATGGATATGACAGAGCCTCAAGCGGGTTCAGACTTACGCAATATTAGCACTAAGGCTACGTTAGCGGATGACGGCAGTTATACCATCACTGGTACCAAGATTTTTATCACAGGTGGTGACCAAGACTTATCGGAGAACATTATCCATTTAGTATTGGCCAAGGTTGAAGGCAATAAAGGTATTTCATTATTTTTAGTGCCTAAAATTAAAGTGAACGATGATCAAAGTCTAGCAGGTGCCAATGGTGTCAGTGTGGGTTCAATTGAACATAAGATGGGTTTAAAAGGTTCCTCAACGTGTGTGATGAATTTTGAGCAGTCGCAAGGTTTTTTAATTGGCAAAGTTAATCGTGGTCTAGTTTGTATGTTTACCATGATGAACTATGAACGTTTAGCGATTGGCATTCAAGGGCTTGGTAGTGGTGAAGCGGCCTATCAATTAGCAAGCCAATATGCCAAAGAGAGAGAACAAGGTTTAGCTGTTGGCGCAGTTAAAAGTGGTAACCAAGCCGATCCTATTCTAGTGCATGGCGATGTGCGCCGCATGCTACTAACTATAAAAGCCTTAAATACCGCAGGACGTGCGCTGGCAATGCACACTGGTCTACAGTTAGATTTAGCCAAATTTGGCGAGGGGCAACAACAACTTGATGCTGTTAAGTTTGTTGGGTTATTAACTCCGGTTGCTAAAGCCTTTTTAACTGACCGAGGTTTAGACTGTACCATTATGGCGCAACAGGTTTTTGGTGGTCATGGCTATATTCGCGAATCAGGCGTTGAACAGCTTGTTCGTGATACCCGTATTGCGCAAATTTATGAAGGTACTAATGGAATTCAAGCTAACGATTTTCTGGGCAGAAAAGTGCTTGGAGATAATTTAGCCACAGTGCTGCAATTTATTGAACAAACAAAACAAGATATGGCTGCTTTTGAACATATTTCAGCAAAACATTCAGCTCAGCTAATTGAACTTTGGCAACAGTTTATTGATGCTTGTATGGCGCTTAATGAAGTTAAACTGTCACAACCCAATATTATTAATAGCTGCGCCGTCGATAGCCTAGATGCTTTTGGTTATATTCTTTATGGCTATTACTTATTGAAATTACAAACTCATGCAGCAACCACTGATGATGCGGCATTGTATAACCATTTGGTTGAGTTTTATTTTAATAAAATAATCTTTAAAGCAAATTATCACCTGTCGCAACTCACAACAGGTGATGATGTAGTGATGGCAATGAGCGCCGATCTATTTTGATGTTTGTTCAATAATAGCTTGCAGTGTTATGGCAGCAAAGGGCGCTATTTGCGCCTTTTTGTTGTTTGGAGTTAAGCCATTTTCAATGATAACAAAACGGTACTTATGACCCTCTTTATTGGTCACATATCCCGCTAAGTTAGCAACCCCCTGCATAGTGCCGGTTTTGGCATGAACATTCTGCTTTAGTGGCACTTTATTGAAATAACTGCGGTATTTAAGGGTACCAGAAAGTCCAGCAACAGGTAAGTCTGCAACTAACCCCTTAAACTTAGGGTTGGTATCAATAAGTCTTAAGATCTGCATCAATTGTGTTGCCGTTAATAAGTTGTATCTCGATAAACCTGAACCATCAACAATTTGTGCATCGGTTAAATTAATATCATATTGCGCCAGAATCTCAGTCATTGCTTTGGCGCCATTTTCAAAGCTGCCTTGCTGACCAAAGTAACGCTGGCCAATTTGTTTTAACAGGCTATCAGCAATTAAATTATCCGAATCAAGTAACATCTCGTTAATTAACACTGATAAATCTTGTGAATGGTGCACAACTAAAATACGTTGGGATCTGGCACCTTTTTGACTTTCGACAAACTGCCCTGAAACTTGAATATGTTGGTGCTTAAAATACTTTGAAAGAGTCGCAATAGCATATTGAACCGGATCATCAATAGCAATTCTTAAGTTCAACGGCAAATAACCGTTATAACATCCAGATAATTGATAATGATTGTTCACTTGATGCGCTAAATCTAAATCACAAAAGGCACTATTTTTATCAATTTGGGCGTTACTATTAATACTAATCGGTAAATAACGTGCGTATTTGACCGACAGTTGGTTATTTTTTGCTTTAATAAGCTTAGCTTTAATACAGTTCTTATCGATAATATAGCTAGATACTGGCGCAGCATAGCAGACACCTAAATCGTCCCATACCCAGCCGACTGCATGGGGTTTATTATGTTTTTTACCCGCAAGATAAACATTGCCACTAATTCGTTTCACCCCGAGGCTTGCAAGCTCTGAGACTAACTTTTTAATATTTTGCCGCGTGAGTGAAGGATCACCACTGAAGTTAATGTATACGTCACCATCGATTACCCCATTAGTGATACGTTTAGCACTGGTGATACTGGTTTTAAATTGATAGTTACTGCCTAAAAGCGAGGTGGCAGCAACGGCAGTTAATAACTTTTGAGTACTGGCAGGGATAAAGAAACGATCTGCATTTTTACTGACAATCACTTTACCTGTGCTGTTATCTTCAACAATGATGGCGACTTGTGATTGACTGGGTTCGAGCGCAGTAATGACTTTAGATAGGCCTGTATCAGCTGTTGCCGTAAATGCGACCGGCAGGAGAATAATAGGTAGGAATTTAAGTAACATAACTCAATAGGCTGATGAACAATTAACTTCATTATGCATGACTCTTAACTTGCTCACCAGTATTGGCCGTATTTAGTCTTGCTTATCATCCTTTACAATAAGTTTAAACAAAATCACAGTGACGATGCCCACTAACACACAAAATATTGGCAATACCAACGCACCTAGAGCAGTTTTAAAATGAAAAATCAAAAATGCACCAAGTAAAACGACAGCTAAGCTAATAAGAATTTTAAAATTCATTTGCATACAACCTAAGCAAATTTAGAGTAGGCGTGCATTCTAACAAATTGTAAAAATGGACACAGTAAATATATTCAATCGACTGATAATTTTATAATTTAGCTCAAAAGGTAAGCCATTAAATTAAATTTGTATAAAAAATGTCTATTAAGTATCTGATGTGACGAAAGTCCTTGCCCAACTGCATATTAGTAGGTAATTTCTTATGCCTTGTATAATATTACAGTAATAAATCGTACAAACATTAACTGTTTTGCTGCCATAATTAGGTTAAAGTAAAACTAGTTTGACGCTTTATTTATCAGTTAAGCTGATTGTTGCTTCAACTGACATGCTTTTAAGGAGGTTGCCTTGCTGACCAAGCTAGGTGGTATAAGTCTTCACCAAGACGCGATAAAATGGCTGTTAACACCGCAGAGTTTTAAAGCTGAGTTAATTTCGCGTATTCAACATGCAAAGCAGTCTATCTATATCACCGCTTTGTATCTTGAAGATGATGAAGCCGGTAGGGAAGTGCTACAAGCATTGATGACTGCTAAAGCTGAAAATCCACAACTTGATATTAAAGTCTTGGTTGATTTTCATCGTGCTCGCCGTGGCTTAATTGGCCATAAAGGTGACAGCGGCAACTACTTAATGTATCGCAAAGTCATGGCAGAAGCAGAACATCCAATTGAAATACTAGGTGTACCAGTAAAATCCCGTGAATTTATGGGTGTGTTACATTTAAAAGGTTTTATTATTGATGATGCTGTTATCTATAGCGGTGCAAGCTTAAATAATATCTACTTACAACAGTTCGAAAAGTATCGTTTCGACCGTTATCATGTAATCGAATCAGCAGAGCTTGCAACAAGTATGCGCAATATGATTACAGACTATTTGGTTAACGATCCAGCAGTATGCTCTTTATGTCAGCCTAAAGAAACTGAAATACTGCCATCAAAGTCAGAGATCAGAAGCTTTAAACTGCGTTTAGCACAAGCTAAGTATGAATTCCCAAGTACTAGAATTGGTACTCGAGTGACACCGCTTGTTGGCCTAGGTAGAAAGAAGAATCGCTTAAATAAGGCTATTATTAATTTAGTTGATAGCGCGCAGCATCAATTATTTATTTGTACACCTTACTTTAATCCACCTTATGCATTAGTTCGTTCAATTGTTAAACAATTACGACAAGGCCGTAAAATTAATATTGTTGTAGGTGATAAAACTGCCAATGATTTTTATATTCCACCAGAGCAAGACTTCTCGACCATTGGTGCATTACCTTACATGTATGAGCAGTCTCTACGTAAGTTTGTGAAACGCCAACAATGGGCCGTAGACCAAGGCTTATTAAATATCTATTTATGGAAGCATGATAATAATAGCTTTCATTTAAAAGGTATTAGTGTGGATGATAAACGTCATCTATTAACAGGCAGTAACCTTAATCCTAGAGCATGGGCACTTGATATCGAAAATGGCTTAGTCATTGATGATGAGTCAGGGCAGTGGAGTGATAAATTTAAAGAAGAGCAAGCTCATATTTTAGAGCATACTACTCGTTTATATCACTTTAGCCAAATTGATACACTGCAGAAATATCCCGCGCCGGTTAAGAAGATTATGACTCGAATCAATCGTATCAAAGCTGATTTCTTATTAAGACGTATTCTGTAATCGAATAGTACCTACAAAAAAGCCTGCTAAATGCAGGCTTTTTGCTTTGTTAGGGGAGTTAATGAGCGGCCCCATGAGTCGCAATATCATGATCACGACTATCTTTTGCATATTGAATAGCCACAATAACAATAATAACCATTACAGAACTTAATAAACCAATACTTAATTGGCCATCCATTGGAATTAACGCCATTGCGGTTGCTGCAACACCAGCGCCAAAGTTTTGTAAACCTCCAAGCAAAGCGCCTGCAACACCAGCATGTCGAGGAAAAGGCTCTAGTGCGGCAGAGGTTAAGGTTGGATAAAGGATACCTGCTCCCGTAAAAAATAGAACTGAGCCAGCCAACAAGCACCATGCGAATACAAACCCAAATAAACCTGGGATTAATAGAAATAATGCCCCTGCACCTAGTAATGCAATACCTTGGTATAGCAACTTATTCATCGATTGTTGTTTAGACGCAATAAAAGCCCCTAAAAGATAACCAGGAATAGGCGCAACAAAATAACAGCTCACCATAAAAGGGGTCATCTTTAAACTTTGACCGTACAAAATTCCCGCGATGGCTTCAAATCCGGCAACACCAGCAAAAGTTGCTAACAAGGCAAACATGTAACCTTTAAAGTGACGATTAGATAAGACCGCTTTATAAGCTGCAATAGCTGGTTGACTGTTACGTTGGTTAACAGGTAAAGACTCAGTGAAACCGTATGCCAAGGTAATAACAACAATTAAACCAAACAGAGCTAATCCAAAATAGACTGCATGCCAGCCCCAGGTTTGAGCTAACCAACCACCAAAAAATGGTGCGATTAATGGTGAAAATATAACAGCCATAGAAATATAGCTATTAAATTGTTTTAATCGGTCACCAAAATAATAATCACGTGGAATACTGCGGCTTAATGCGCCAGCACTTGCGGTACCACACCCTTGAAGAAAGCTAGCAAATAACAGCATATTAATACTTTGACTAATCCCAGCAATCAAGGCTCCAACAATAAACAAACACATACCAAAAATTAATGGTTTCTTACGACCAATTCGATCACTCAAAGGGCCATAAACAAATTGCATCAAACCATAGCTAGTTAAATAAATAGCCATAATAGCTTGTAAATAACCATTACTTGCTTGTAAGCCTTGGCCAATAAGTGGTAATGCTGGTACAAAAATAGTTTGAGCCATTTGTGCAGTTGCAATTGTCATGACCAGCAAACTGAGAATAACAGGCATAGAAACAACGCCAAAGAAAGGCTGTTTTCTTTGGAAAGAAGATGACATGAAGACTCCGAATAACGATATAAGCAGGTGATTTCCGGCTGCAATGTTACTCTCAATTAATATAAATACAATTATTCACGCTAGAGATATTTTGTATGTTTAGATTAAAATATCTAATGCAAACAAGCAAATAGAACACTTAATGTAAATAACAGACAGGTGTTGTATACAATCTGTTAAGAGACTTGAAATAATTAATTATATTTAATAGTAATTGACTCATAAAATCACTTCTGTTCTTGAGTCATGCTGCGACTAAACGTAAAATCTCAACCTTATCTATGTAAGAGTAAAAGACAAAATATATGCACGCAGTACACAAACTTTATCAATATCGTAAATCGATTTCTACTCGGCCATTTTCAGCGAGAGGAAAAAGTCTGGTACGTTGTGAGCAATGTTTGTTAGCCCAAGATTTTTGTACTTGTCATCTACGAACACAAATCGAGGCTCAAGCTAGTTTTTTATTATTGATGTACGATGACGAGGTATTAAAGCCTAGTAACAGTGGTCGCTTAATTGCTGATATATTCCCTGATACGCATGCTTATATTTGGTCAAGAACAGAGCCTAATCCGAAGGTTCTCGCCTTATTGAATGATCCTAAGTATCAACCCTATGTCGTATTTCCCGGTGAGTATGCTTATCAACCAGATTTAGTGTGTAATACTGTCTCGATGACTACTGGCAAAAGACCGCTATTTATACTTATTGATGGTAGTTGGCGACAGGCGGTCAAAATCTATCGTAAAAGTGAATATTTACATCATTTGCCTATTTTATCATTTGATGCAAATACCACCGCCAAATATGCATTGAGAAAAGGGGTTAGAGATTTTCAGTTTGGCACTGCCGAAGTTGCGGTAATGGCATTGGCGGCAATGAGTGCAGAAAAAGAGAGTGAAGTATTAGCGACTTGGTTTGAGTTGTTTATAGAATCCTCATTATTTAGCCGTAGCCGTAAACCTCAAAGTGAGCTTAAAAACCTTACTGACCTAGGGCAGCATTATTTAGCAGCATTGAATCAGGTAACAACAGTGGGTAGCCGACATGAATGATTTTACTCAAACAGAAGATAAAATCACTGCTATTATTTACGATAAATTTAAATATGGCATTTGGCTACAATATACTGTTGCCTATCCAGAATTTATTGCTGATATCTCATTTGAAAAATACAATCAATTACTTCAAATGATGTACTCAAGTGACAAAACAAGATACCAGTTTTACAACTTCTTGTTATTAACCAAGTAAAGATATTTATGGTTAACCATAAATTAATAATTCTATTTTGGTTTAAGGTAATGTCTTAATGAGCGCGGGTCTGTATGACCCGTTCTTGCCATAATATATAAATGGTCTTTATCATTCTCATATAACTGAGTTACACAACCACTTCGCAAACTGTGCGCACCAAAAAATTGGGTAGGTAATCCCGCTAGTGCACTGTATTTTTTAACTAAGCGATAGATATCATCTCCATTTAGAAAACCGCTATTTTTTGATTTGGGATCATTAGCCTGCTTTAAAAAATAAGGTCTTAGTTTTAAGCCATTCCTCGAGATTGATCTGAATAGATGACCATCGTCTATACCGGTTAACGCTAACCATTGCTTGATTGCATCATAAGCAGAAAAAGGTTCATCTTGTGGTAGATCTTTCCATTCTCTAACACCACTTTGGTTTGCTTTAGAGTAGGGCAGTCTTACTTTTAATTTCTGCCTCAAAAAAGTGAGATGACTAACTTGAATTGCAGCTATTTCACTACGACGAAAACCACCTTGAAACGCTAGCTGAAATATAGCTTTATCTCTAACAGCTTGTAGATGAGAGTTGTTTTCTTCAATTGCCGAGAGCAACATTTCGAGTTCATCATACATAATGGGTTGTTGATCATAATCTTGAATATCTCGATGTTGATTACGACCAATACCACGCATAACCCGTAATACCATAGGGTGTTCGGTCGGCGAATTATATCCTGCCTCAATATGAAAGAAACGAATTGCAGCGAGTCTAGATATAAGTGTTTGTTTAGACAGTTGGCTTTCAGTTTGGTCGAGATAAATATCTTTTTGCTGACCAATAAATGCAACGACAACTCGCGGATCAGCAGGTAGAGAATTTAATTGATGCTGCTGACAATAATGACAAAAAATATCAAAACTTGCCTTATAACTGCGTCGGGTATTCGCTGCAATTTCAAACTCAGTTTCGGCTGCGGCACTATTTAAGTCTTGTAAAATCGAAGCTGGTAGCTGTTGTTCTTGATAAAATTCAGCTGAAGTCACTGAATTTTGCTGACGATTGAAGCCGATACGAGTAGACATTGACACCTATTATTGAACAAATAATGAACGCAAAAATGCTAGATAACACACTGATAAGGCCGATATTTTACTTAATATTACTATATCTTACCAGTGATAATCGTCATTATCACTGGTAAGCTTAATATATGCACAATCGTATGGCAATTCAATGCTAAATGGACAGTTTATAGCCTAATGTAATGAAGCTCATAATTTTGATTTTTACGAAAGATTATACAGAATGGTTTTAAATATTTATTTATGGTTAAACATAGAATTAAGGATTTACCTTCATATTCTATCGGGGTAAACTAGTAAAAATAGTCTAAACTTAAAGTAAAATCATCATGTTAGTTGAACAACGAAATTTGAATTGGCGTTATCATGAACAATCACCTAAATCTGGCCGACGGTTATTACTATTAGATATGACTGAAATAGATACCTGCATCCCATTATTAACTAGGGTATTAGAATCAAAATCATTAACTAGGCGAGTAGGTTGGTTCACTCCTGATCTGTTAAATAATAAGGAATATTACCAGACGACCTATATTGCGCTATGCAATATTCTTGAGCGACTCAACGAACAAATGGAGTATGAGCAACAGGACATTGATTACCTAAATTCATTACTTAACATGACATTTTCTGATTTTGGTTGGCGCAATATGCGTAAAGAGATATCACAATTGAAAAAACGTCAGAAAAAGTCTCATATCGAATTAAGTAATGATCTCATTGTGACTCTAAAGCAATATATGCAACAGCATAGTTTTGATAATTTCGATCAGGCGATTGATAACCTATTATCAGAATCAATGGCGTTTGAAGAGGATTTCGATAATAAATGAACCCGCAATGGCATTTAAAATCATTAGTAATTAGTCAGTTCTTCAATCCAAATTATGGTGATTTATACATAGACCAACATGGTATCCATCATGGCCCCAATACAACAACTTGGTCACAGCTCTCAAATTATCCATCTGTCACACAAGGGTTATACTTTTATAAAATGGTATGGCAACAACCATCTAAACAATATCAGCTTGATTGGTTACAAGGTAAAAATGCTAAACAATTTAAGCAAAAATTATTTGAGTTATGGTCGTCACATCATTTCCCTATATTGATTGAATTTAGTCGTACACTTAACCAACATCTGGCGCAATACTATTTGACGCAAAAGCAGTTTGCCATTTTACAAAAACAAGCGCTACAACTTGTAAAGTCGTGGCCTGACACATTTAATGATCTGGAAATACCGCAAACAATCATCAAATGTTATCAATTTATTGAGCAGTTTAGTCGGTGGCAGCATACACAAATAGAGCAACATCATCAGCATTATATTAAACAGCAATGCAAAATTTACAAACCATTGTTTAATGAATTGAAGCTTAACCAACAGCAGCAAATTGCCGTAATCACAAATGATACAAATAACTTGATTCTAGCGTCTGCAGGTAGTGGTAAGACTTTGGTGATAATCGCTAGAGCACTTTATCTTATTGAATCTGGTCAATGTATTCCATCTGAAATATTGATCCTTGTTTTCGGTAAAGATGCAAAAGAAGAGATTAAACAAAGGCTAAAGCTATATAAACCTAACCTTGATTTTAATGTGCATACTTTTCATTCATTTGCATTAAAATCAGCCAACACTAAAATGGTTAACCATAAAAAAGAATTAATAGGGAATACGACTAGTTATATTGAACAATTCAAAAAATACTGCTCAAATAACAACCTTATTTATTTGGATCTAATGAGCTTATTATTTGCATACGCAAAAGTGAAATCAAATAAACTTAATGAATATAATTTATTAGTACATTTAAAACTGGCATTTGATAACGTTAATATTAACTATCATTCTATGATGAAATGAATTGCCACTTTTTGATCTTACCCGAACAAGGGCAAGTGATGATGTCTGTCTATAAAGATATTTATAGTCATCAGCATTTAAAAAATTATTTTATTAATCAGTTTCCTGAATTTAAGCAGTTTAAATTCATCGATATGGATAAGCCTAATACAATTATTAGCAAATTATTGAAAAGTATTAATTTTAAGCAAGATATAAATGATAAAGTAATACTGTCATTATTAAATTCATTTCCAGCTCAAATAGAGCATAAGCTTGAAAATATCATTTTAACTGAAGTATTAAATGATATTACATTATTGAAGCAGTTCGATATTAATTTAGTAGAATTTAAAAAGTTATTGCAAAAATTTAAACAAAAAGATGAGTATTGCTTGCTTTTACTTTTTAGTTATATGCACTATAACAAGATGAATACCCAACACAATCTTGTTGATTTTACAGATTTAATCATCAATGCAACCGATTCGATTGCTGAAAATAAATCTGATACAAAACAAATACTCATTGATGAATTCCAAGATATATCATCTGTCAGAGCTAAATTTTTAAATAAAATCAAACAAAGCTCAAATGGGGCTCATCTTTTTTGTGTTGCAGATGATTGGCAGTCAATTTACCAATTTACTGGATCGAATATATTATACACTATTAATTTTAGCCATTACTTTGGAGAAACAACAACAACTCATTTAGATGTAAGTTACCGATGCAATAATCAAATATTAGCGATTGCCAATAAGTTTGTCTCTAAAAATGAGATTCAACTCGATAAAATTGTTATCGCGAATAATGTCACAGATAAAAATTCTATTTGGGTACATGCAAGTAATAATGAAAATGAATATTTAAACTTATTTGATAACTTAGCTTTGCAATATAAAAGCTTATCCATTCTAATATTGGCTCGCTACAAAGTGGATTTACCTACAGAGACTGAGCAATATGAGTTACACAATAAGTATCCTAAATTTTCACTTAAATTCAGTACCTGCCATTCAGCAAAAGGATTAGAGGCTGATTGCGTTATTCTGCTTAATTTAACCGATAACAAACATGGATTTCCAGCGACAAAGCCCGTATCAATTGTTCAGCATATGTTAGTTGAGAAAATTGATACTATCGATTTAGCTGAAGAACGAAGATTGTTTTACGTTGCTTTAACGCGAGCAAGAAACCAAATCCATCTTTATACCGATGCAAAAATGAGCAGCCCTTTCTTACAAGAGATTATTCATGATAATGCTAAATCCATTATAATTTGTACAGAGACAGATAACACAGAACGGTAAAGTTTGAGACAGAACTGCGGATTTCCAATATAAACACCATACTGCGAAATATATTCAGTATGGTTAATCCGCATTGTAAATTAAGATAGTAACGTCTTAATTTATCAGGTTCATTTCATGCAAAAGCAGTTACTTTCAATTATCAACGATTGCAATTTATTACCAGGCAAAAACTCAACAGTTAGCCCAATTTGCAGATTCTTTAGTAGAATACTTACCTTTGTCTGCAGCGACTCAACAAGCAAAAGATAATAATTTGATTTGTGATATGTATGAGGGACATGCTCCTTTCAAACCTCGCTACGTATTACCTGATTACCAACTATTTTTACAACAAGGTTCTAAATATTTAGAACTAGAGCCAGCTCAAGATTTTGATGATGCTCTTAATAACTTAATGATTCTTTATCATTTTGTGCCATCAGTGACAAATATCCCAGTATTCATTGGTCATCTTGATCAATTACTTATGCCATATGTTGGCGAATTATCTGAAGAACAAATCTACAGTAAATTGAAACGTTTCTGGATCATGCTTGACCGCGTATTACCAGATGCGTTTATGCATGCCAATATTGGCCCATCAGATAATATCGTTTGTCGCACCATCTTAAAGATTGATGCAGAGCTTGCTCAAATTGCACCAAATTTAAGTTTATTATTTGATACGGAAAAAACACCTGAAAGTCTGCTGTTACAAGCTTGCGAGAATATTGCTACGACCAGTAAGCCACATATTGTTAATCATAATATGCATAAACAAAAGTATGCAGAAAAAGGTTACGGTGTCGTAAGTTGTTATAACGTATTACCTGTTGCAGGTGGTTGTAATACCTTGGTACGTGTTAATTTGAAAGGGGTAGCTGAGCAGGCTAATTCTATTACTGATTTTATGCAGGTACAACTGCCATTATATTGCCAAGCAGCTTATGAATTAATAGAAGCTCGCTGTCAGTTCTTGCATAAAGATTCTAACTTTTTTGATCATTTCTTAGTTCAAGAAGGCATTCTTGATGAGAAGCGATTCGCTCCAATGTTTGGTATTTACGGTATGGCTGAGTGTATCAATACACTATTAAGCAAGGAGCAACTGCAAGGTCATTACGGCGAAGATCAAAATGCGAACGCTTTAGCATTAGAAATTACTCAACTTGTAGCAAAGATTGTCGATCAAACTGAAGTCCCTTATGGTTACCATGGCCGCGCGTTACTTCACTCACAAGGCGGTTTAAATTCAGATGTTGATGTGACACCAGGCATTCGAATTGAATATGGTACAGAACCGGATCCAATTACCCACTTAATGTCATTAGCGCCACAACATCAATATTTCACCTCAGGTGTGAGTGAAATATTGACCTTAGAACCGACTGTTCGCGGTAACCCACAAGCGATTCAGCAACTATGTAAAGGCGCATTTAATCACGGTATTGGTATATTTACGGCTAACGTAGCAACCAATGACCTCGTTCGCATCACCGGTTATATGGTGAGAATGTCCGATATTAATAAACTGTCAGAGCAGGGGTCACGTACTAATACAACTGCTTTAGCTGATGGAGCGATAAAAAGCACACACGTAAGTCAACGACAGCCTAGAGTAGTTAGTCATGAATTCAATCATTGGCAAAATAAATAAGATTATTCATTTTTCTGTTGTTGATGGTCCTGGCAGTCGATTAGTTATTTTTTTGCAAGGTTGCAACTATAACTGTATCAACTGCCATAACCCACACACTATTAATCACTGTAATAGCTGCCAAGAGTGCGTTGTAACTTGTCCACCATCTGCATTACAAACGATTGATGAACAACAACCGCCAAAATACAGTACTGATATCTGTATTGGCTGTGATACATGCATTAGCTTGTGTCCTATAAATAGTGATCCGCGAATTTCTGAAATATCAGTTACAGAAATGCTAACAGAAATTAGCAAATATGCTTCATTTATTGAAGGCATTACTGTCAGTGGCGGCGAAGCAACTTTACAATTTAAATTTGTTAAATCACTATTTGAAGCAATAAAACAAGATACTCATTTATCACATTTAAGCTGTTTTATTGATACCAATGGCAGCTTGCAAGTTGATAAATGGCGCCAGTTAATTGATGTAACCGATGGTGTAATGGTTGATTTAAAAGCATGGGATCAACAAGTTCATCTCAAGCTTACAGGTAAGAGTAACCATAAGGTCAAAGAAACAATTAAGTATCTCGCTAAGCACAATAAGCTTTATGAAGTCAGATTATTAGAGATCCCAACAGTCACCGATTACTTGTTGAGAATCGATGAAATGGCTTCATGGCTACATCAACATGCAAGTGGTGTCAAAATCAGAATTAATGGATTTAGACATCATGGTGTTACGGGGAAGGCGTTAGCTTTACCACAGGCGACCAAGCAAGATACTAATTCGCTAAAGCTTTCATTACAACAGCATCAATTTGAAGATATTTGTATTAGTGGCGCATTTATTTGAGCCAATAAATACTGATACAACCAATATTTAGCAGGATCATTTAATGATTGTTGCTGGCAAACAATACTGTAAACCACTTCGCCATAGTTAAATGGTAATGGTTTACTGATCAAACCTTGGGCCTGATATGCCATATCGGCCCATTTCTTTGAGCAAGTAAAAAGTAACTCCGTCCCCCGTAAAAGCAATGCTGCAGTGCCAAAATCAGCAGCATTAATCACCACACGACGATTTAATTCTTGCTGTGCAAGTTGTATCTCAAAAAATGGCTGCCCAAGATCCACATCGGTAATACCGATATGTGCATAACTCAAATAATTATCTAGACTTAGTTCTTGTGCTGCTAAGGGGTGGTCAGGATCCATCAAACAAATCATTTCATCATCAACAAGAGTCTGCCACATAATTTGCTCATCGGTACTTGGTGGCTGTGATTTGTCATGAGGTAAAATGACAAAATCGACTTGACCAGAATATAGCCCATTTAGTCCTAATAAGGCTTTATGCTGTAATTCAAATTTGATGTTAGGGTAAGTATTGATTAATGGAATAAATAGTTGTTGGCAGAATAATTCAAAACTACTGTCTCTCAATGCAATTGTAAACGTGCCATTAAACTGTTGAGGATTAAATTCATGTCGATAAAATAAAGCTTCAAATTCAGTCACTAACCTAACAATAGCGGGGCGCAGACTTTTGGCATAGGCAGTGGCTACTAATTGATTGCCACTGCGATAAAAAAGTTCATCACTTAACTCTAATCTAAGTTGAGACAGCATTTTGCTGACCGCACTGGCACTGATGCAAAGTCGAGTGGCAGTTAAGTTTACACTATGTGTTTCAAGTAATAGCTGCAACACCACTAAATGGCGTACATTTAACCGTGAAAGCTTTATATGATCCATAATCAATCCTAATTAATACCATGCTATTTTAGCAACTTATATCAATCAGTCATCTAATACTGTTCAATTTATCAATGCTAATTTACGCATTTTGATGTCGTTATCTGATATGATTTATAGCTCTATACCGTTTTGGGTCCCGTTATGAACACTTACTTACAACAATCTTTACAACAACATTTTGGCTTTAGTCAATTTAGAACGGGACAACAGCAAGTCATTGAAAAACTGGTTAATGGCCAATCAAGCCTAGCTATTTTCCCAACGGGTTCAGGCAAGTCGCTTTGTTATCAATTTACCGCACTGCAATTACCCCATATCACCTTGGTAATTTCACCACTGTTAGCGTTAATGAAAGATCAATTAGCTTATCTTGAAAAAGTTAATATAAAAGCGGCCAGCATTGATTCGACCTTGACTCATGAACAAATGAAACAGGTAATGACCGATGCGCGTAATGGCGATCTAAAGATTTTAATGATCTCTGTTGAACGCTTTAAAAACGAACGGTTTAGACAATTTATCAGTCAAATTAAAATATCAATGATGGTAGTAGATGAAGCCCACTGCATTTCTGAATGGGGCCACAATTTTAGACCGGATTACCTTAAATTGCCGCAATATCGCGAGCAGCTTAATATCCCTTTGGTATTGTTACTAACTGCAACAGCCACACGTAAAGTTAAATTTGATATGGCGAGTCGATTTGCTATCGATCCCCAAAATATCGTACAAACGGGCTTTTATCGCGACAATTTAAAGCTACAAGTTCTGGCAACAGCAGAGCAAGATAAAAGTCTGCGTTTAATTGAGCTTGTCCGGCAGCAAGAGGGGGCGGGGATTGTTTATGTCACCTTGCAACAAACGGCTGAAAAAATCGCAGCGCACCTCAGTAAAAATGGCATTAATGCACTGGCCTATCATGCCGGTATGGTCGATGAACAAAGGCAAGCATGTCAAAATAGTTTTATGGACAACAAGGTTGATGTTGTTGTCGCAACCATTGCATTTGGTATGGGGGTAGATAAATCAAATATTCGTTTTGTTATCCATTACGACCTACCTAAATCAATAGAAAATTATAGCCAAGAGATAGGCCGAGCAGGACGTGATGGTCAGCCATCAAACTGTATCACATTGGCAAACCTTGACGGCTTAACCACGGTAGAAAACTTTGTTTATGGTGATACACCAGAACTGACATCTCTGGCTGCGGTGACTGATGATATAAAACAAAACAGTACAAATGGTTTATGGGAATGCCAAATTAACCAGTTATCGACTGCATCAAATATCAGGCAACTACCATTAAAGACATTGCTAGTTCAGCTCGAATTAATGGATGTGCTTTCAGCAAAATATGCTTACTACGCTGACTTCAAATATAAGTTTAATGTCGATCAACAAGTGTTTATTGATAAGTTTGAAGGTGAACGTCGAATTTTTATCGAACATATTCTGAATGCAACATCATTTAAAAAGATATGGGGAACACTCGATATCAACCTGCTGCAAACTAACTATCAATGCGACCGAGCTCGAGTCGTTAGTGCCATGGATTACTTTGCAGAACAAGGCGTTATCAGCTTAGAGACTAAGAAAATAACCGATGTTTATCAGGTAGTTAATCTAGGGGATGTTGAACAATTAAACCAGCAGTTATTTGATTACTTTAGTCATAAATCTAAAAAAGAGATCAGCCGTATCGCCACTATGATACGTTTTTTTGAGTTAGATAGCTGTTTAAGCTATCAATTAGCACGTTATTTTGATGATATGAATGCGCCTGAACATTGTGGTCAATGCAGCGTATGTCTCGGCCAGCCAGCAAAACTGGCGATTTCACAAATCTTTGAATGGCCACAGGATGAATTAATTATTACTGCAGTTAATCAATTAATACAACAAGGTGACGCCAAAGGCTACCAAATAAGCTTACCATTAGCATGCCACTTTCTAGCAGGGTTAACGGCACCTTGGTTAACTAAACTACAAGCACGTAAAATCAGTGGTTATGGCATTTGCCAACATCATCGTTATCAACATATCGAACAAAAACTAAATTCTCTCACCACGCAATTTTTGAGGTCATTGTCATGAAAAAAGAGGTCAGCCAGTTACTAGATAAGCATCAAGAATTAACACATTCAGAAGATATGCATGTTGAATCCCATGTGCAGCGTGAAAAAGGTGAGTGGTACGTTAATACTCTGATGTTAAAGGGATATTCGGTTCCATTTAAATATCTTCGCCAAAAAAAATATAAGAACCTCGCAGGCAGTAAAGTGAATTTAACCTATTATCCTGAAACAGAAACAATCGCAGGAATGAGTATCGAGACCATGAAGGTGGTTCGTCTAAAACGCAGTTAATTCATGCCATTTTATTATTGCCGATATTTTACAAGCTGTTAACATAAACATTCAACAAGCAATTGTGGGGTGGTCAATTGAAACATATATATGCTATTGGGCTTATCGGCTCTATGTCATTGCTAACAGCTTGCAGCGGTGGTGGAACAACAGAAGATAATTCAACATCAGGAAATGGTTCAGGCTCTGGAGGCACGACAGACACAACATTACAATGGACACAAAATCAGTTTAGTCCTGAAGTTGATTTTTTTGCACGCTGTGCCAACCCTCGTTCAGGCATTAACCCCGCCACAGATCAAGCCTATCCAGATCAAGCTGGCAGCACTGAATATGAACAATTCTGGCTTCGCTCATGGGCTAATAACAGTTATTTATGGTACGACGAAGTTACGGATAAAAATCCAGCTGACTTTAGCACGATTACAGATTACTACGCACAATTGAAGACCACTGCAACAACCGCCAGCGGTAATGATAAAGATAACTTTCACTTCTTATTAGATACAGAAACATGGCAAGGAATGACAACCTCTGGTAGTTCATTAAGCTATGGCATTAACTTTGTTATTATAGACGGTACAATCCCCCGTAATATATTGGTCAAAGATACTGAGCCAAGCGCAAACATCGACAATGTTAAACGCGGTTATAAGCTGGTCGCCATTAATGATGTTGATGTAGTTAATACTAATTCACAGTCTGATATCGATTTAATTAATGCTGCTTTAAATCCACAAAGCAACAATGAGAGTTATCAATTTACCTTTGAAGTACCTAACACAGGTAATGATATGCAAGTGACCTTAGCCGCAGCAGAGATCACCGTTTCACCCGTTAAAAATGTTAAAACACTAACAACAGAACAGGGGAAAATAGGCTACTTGCAATTTGACACCTTTATTCAAACTTCTGAAAAAGCCTTATATGACGCCTTTACTCAGCTAAAAAATGAAAATATTAGCGAATTAGTGCTCGATCTTCGTTATAACGGCGGCGGTTACTTAGCCATATCAAGCCAGCTCGCCTATATGATTGCTTCACAAGCAAAAATGGAAGGCAAGTTCTTTGAAAAAACCATTTTTAATGACAAGCATACTGTAACAGACCCTATTACCGGACAAACTATCGTGCCGCTCGACTTTATTGATACCGCTGTCGGCTTTAGTTTAGAGGCCAATACTCCTTTACCGAATTTGGGGTTAGAACGAGTGTATGTGTTAACTACCGATAATACCTGTTCGGCTTCAGAAGCCTTAATGAATGGCTTACGTGGTATTGATATTGAAGTTATCCAAATTGGTTCAACGACTTGTGGTAAACCTTATGGTTTCTATCCAACTGATAACTGCGGCATCACCTATTTTAATATTCAATTTGAGGGGATCAACGCTAAAAACTTTGGTTCATATTCTGATGGTTTCACTCCGAGTAATAACCCGCAAGTTGAAGGTGTTTCCGTTCCTGGATGTGTCGTTGCTGACGACTTCGAGCATCAATTAGGGGACAGCAATGAAGCGATGTTAAGTGCTGCACTCAATTATCAAGCAACAGGAACATGCCCAGTAATAAGCATGAGTGCCGTTAACTATGGTTTAAAAAACCAAGACTCTAATACCGCTACAAGTGATTTAGAAGTGAAACTTACGCCGTCAACACAACAGCAATTATTTAATAATAAACTGCAATAAATTCAAATTATTAAAATAAAAAATGCCGCATTATTGCGGCATTTTTATTAAACACTTTTTATTAGGCAATAAGCCTCAATTAATTTTCTTATTTATATCACTCAATAGTTGATGTGCCATCTTAACATCACGCTGACTCAGTAGTGCTGCGCCATCCAGTAACCATTGCTTGAGTTTTTGGTCTTGTTCTATCGCTAAAGATTGCATCGTTTGTTGTAAGCGCTGTTTTAACACTTGTAATTGTTTCTCGTCAGCTTGTTTCGCAAGTAAACCAATCTTATGATTCACTTGGCTTAATGCATAACCATATACCATTACTGCTTGGGCAAGGTTTAAAGAGGGATAGGTTTGCGCTAACGGAACATAAGTAAAAAGATCACATAACGCCAATTCATCATTAGATAAGCCACTTGATTCTCGTCCAAAAACAATCGCCGCTTGTGCAACAGTTTCACGCGCAACTAAATGTTCTGATAATTGCTCTGGAGTGAGATATTGCCTTAAACAACCTCGTTCTCTTGCTGTTGTGGCCACCAGCAGATCAAAATGACTTCTAGCAGCAGCCAAACTGTCGAAAGTTATCGTGTTTTCTAAAATATCTAAAGCGCCATGAGCAACCCACTGAGCCTCTTTCTCAAGATGTAAATCTGATGCAACTAAGATGAGCTGCTTAAATCCCATAGTCTTAATTGCCCGGGCAGCTGCACCTACGTTTGCAGCTCTTGTAGGTTCTACTAATATAAATGATAACGACATAAACAAACGGCTGTTGAGCTAAATGATTGGTCAGTATAAGGCGCAAATTTAGATACGCAACAAATAATCAATAAGGCACTTTATTATCATTGCAAGGTATTGAATTTATGCTACATTATTTAACAAATTGCAAATGGATTGCAGCGTATGAATATTAAATTTATACAAAGGGCCTTAAGGATTATAGGGTTATTTTGTATTGCCATATTTATCACCAGTAAATGGCATCAATATCAAGGCCATCAACAGAGCGTAGATCTCGCCAATCAGCTAATTGCCAAGGCCCATGCTGAAGACAATAGTGTGTTTCCGCTCCATGGAAAACCTGAATCAACGCTAATTCAGCCTATTCACACCATTCCTCAATCAATGCCGAATATGACTGATTGGTCCCAAGGACGGATTGAGCAATACAGCATAAGTCAGCCAAATAGCGCTATTTTAGGTTTACTGTCTATTCCTAAAATTGATCTATCAGTGGCTATTTTTGACGGTGTTGATGAAGCAGAACTTAACAAGGGCGTAGGTCGAGTGTTAAAAAATAGTAACCTTGATGGCCATAATAATTTAAGTTTAGCAGGGCACAGAGATAGTTTTTTTAGGAAATTAGGCCACCTAAAAATAGGTGACACCATTCAAGTGACAGATATTGACGGTAACCAATATCAATTTGCGGTTTCACAAACATGGATCGTAAATCCCGAACACGTTGAAATCCTTAAACCAACAGGTAAACAGAGCATCACGCTAATTACTTGTTATCCCTTCTATTTCGTAGGAAATGCTCCTGAGCGTTATATCGTTCGGGCTGATTTAATTTAACCATAAAAGGAAGTTGGTGATGAAAAAAACACTCTGTGGTTTAACATTTGCCGTTTTATTTAGTAATCCAGCGTTAGCTATCGAATGTAAAGATGTGGTGTGGCACCAAGATGTACTTGATAAATACCCGTCAATTGCAAATGCATGCCAATCAGTAATTATCAAAGATGGCCAAACATTTGTTGAGGTGCAAGCAAAGTTTGTTCGCTACCGCGTCCCTAATCACGCTGTCATTGATGTTGTTGAGAATAATGGTATTAATGAACGACAAATTATTAAAGTACCAGCCAATGCAACAATTAATGCAGGCGGACAACAAGTTGCTTGGGAGGATCTTCCACAAGGTTACAAGCTCTATTTCACTATCCCAAGTGATCGTTTTGAAGTGGCTAAAGTACCACCTGTCACAGTCACAGTTTTACCTGCGATTGTAAGCTATGAGGAAATTAAAGAATTGCCCAAAACAGCAGCTATTTGGCCAGCAATCGGTGCCATTGGTGTAGCTATGCTAGCATTAGCACAACTGATAGGATTTAGACGCCGTAATCGTAAATAAATGGATGGTTTTCTCTAATTGCAGCACAAGATAATACCAATTAGGTATTATCTTGTATGTTTAGTTTGTATCTACTTTATAATCTTTACAGCATCAGAGGCTTGCCATATACGATAACTGATAGTGGCATCTTCTGGTACATAAAATACTTCAGGTAAACGCGAGTCATAATTCACTAACATAGACTCCATTAACACAAACTTTTGCTGTGGCTTATCAGGCAGGCCATCATGGTGCTCATGCCAGGATTGATGCTGTCCACTTGATAGTAGTCATAACCCCAGCCTTTTACTGTCTTTTTAACTATTTTCCCTGCCAGACGATGATGATTACAATCAACTTCCATTATCTTACCGATATTGATTTCTAGCTTATAATCTTGTTCATTCGGTAAGTTAGCAAGATCAATAATAACCTGTTTCATACCCACTTCTGGAGCAGGGTACATTTTTGTCTCAGCCTGATTTTGATAATCTTTAGCTGTATAACTCATAGTACTAATCATAGGCTCTTTTTTTATGTGATGTTCAACTGGACTGGTTGCATGTGCCGCACCGCTAGATAATGCCATTACCATAGCAATAGAAGTCAGTGATGTTGATAATTTTTTAAATAACATAAAGTGATTCCCCAAATAAATTAAACTGTATATAAACTACTTATCTTTATAAACGGCTCAATTTCCGAAAAGGGTTAATTTATTTAAAATAAATTTTTGCGCTCTTAATCATTACTATCTATAACTACTAGGGATCAAATGTAAAACATCTGATTATCAAAATACAAACAAATTCATTATTATTCAATAAGATGCAACCTTTTGTTTGAGCTTGTATCAGCTTGTTGCTACCATCGCCAGTCCAATGCTTAACAGCACCAACACTTATTGATGACTGAGGTACTAAGTGAGTACACGATTAAAGACATTGTCGCTTAACCAGTTTACTTTATTAACCGCAATATTTTATGTGGTGATATATAATATCCCTTTATTTCAAGTGGTTGCAAAAGGAATTGCGAAACAATCAGAGGTAAATTGGTTGTTTATTGGCACAATGCCATTATTTTTGTTGTTTGCCTTTAGCTTTATTTTCTCGTTATTTTCAGTTAAATACCTCGTTAAACCATTTTTTATCATACTGACACTGGCATCATCAGGTGTTTTTTATGCCGCATGGCAATATGGCATCATTTTTGATTACGGAATGATCGTCAATGTTATGCAAACCAATAATGCAGAAGCGATGACCTATCTTAATTGGATGTCGGTATTGAGCTTTGTTATCACAGGTGTGATTCCTGCCTATTTGATGTACCGTGCTAACATTGAATACAAGCCATTCTTTAAAGAGTTACTGCATAAGGTCATCTTTATGATCGCAATGCTTATCGGTATCGGCTTAATTGCATTTGTGTATTACCAGAATTACGTGAGCTTTGGCCGTAATAATGACCAACTCAAACAGAATATCATTCCAACTTACTTTATTGGCTCAATCGCTAAATACGTTAACCTCAACTATATTGAGAAGCCTTTGCCATTCACCCAAATTGGTACCGATGCCAAAATTGTTAGTCAAGCAAACAATGATAAGCCCAACTTATTTGTGATGGTGGTAGGTGAAACCGCAAGAGCGATGAATTATCAGTACTTTGGTTATCATCGTGATACCAATGCTTATACCAAAGATCTTGGTATGATCCCGTTTATGGACACCACATCATGTGGCACAGCTACAGCAGTATCTGTTCCTTGTATGTTCTCAAAACTTGATCGTGCCAATTATGATGAACGTCATGCTAAGGCACAAGATACAGCGTTAGATGTACTTCATCATGCTGGCGTAAAAGTTTATTGGTTAGATAATGATAGTGGCTGTAAGGGGGTATGTGACCGTATTACCCACATAGAAATCAATACTAATTCAGATCCAAAATTGTGTAATGGTGAGTTTTGTTACGACCAAGTATTGGTCAATAAATTAAAGCAAGTACTCAGTACATTGCCTGAAAAGAATACCAATATTGTATTACATATTATTGGCAGTCACGGTCCAACCTATTATTTACGTTATCCACAAAGTCATCGTAAATTCGTGCCAGATTGTCAAAAAAGTGATATTCAAAACTGTACCCATGATGAGCTAATCAATACTTATGACAACACCATTTTGTATACTGATTACATCTTGAGTGAAGTGGTTAAGTTATTACAAGCTGAACAGCCTAAGTTCAATACGGCTATGATGTATATTTCAGATCACGGTGAATCCTTAGGTGAATCTGGCATGTATCTGCATGGTGCACCTTATGCTATCGCACCAAAACAGCAAACCCATGTGCCATTTTTAATGTGGCTGCCATCTCAGTTTGCTAAGGCCAATGACATTAATAAACAATGCATTATTAATGAGGCTAAAAAGGGCGGTTATTCGCAAGATAATATCTTTGATACCTTACTTGGTACTATGCATATTAACTCGAAAGATTACACGCCTAAACGAGATATCTTTGCGGCTTGCCGTACCAATTAGTACTGTGAGCTCATAAATAAAAAAGGCTAGCATTTATGCTAGCCTTTTTTATTTTCTAGTCGTTTTGACAGCACTAATAAATCAGCTCCATATAGATCAGACCATCCTCTACATCTGTCGTCACTTTAAAGCCTAGCTGTTTAGCTAAACTGGCCATATTCCGATTTGACAGCATGGTATATCCGGTTAATTTTTTAGTCTGTTTAGTACGATAATATTCTATCAATTTAACCAATAATAAACGCCCAATACCTTGACCTTGATAATTGGTTCGTACTGCCATAGCAAACTCTGCCTCAATATTATCCGGATCAATTGTGGCGCGAATTGCGCCCAAGGTCACTTCTGTTTGTTTACTTTGATCAACCGCGATAAAAGCCATTTCACGCGCGTAATCAATTTGAGTAAGAACCGCCATTTCCTCATGGGTCATGGCCGAGCGCACACCAAAATAACGTTTATAGCGATCTTCTGCAGAGAGCGAATTATCAAACGCCAAATGATTAGGTTCATCCTCCGGTAATATCGGCCGCATTAAGATGATTTGACCATTCTTGAGGGTCGCGTATGACTCTAACGATTTAGGATACGGCATTATTGTTAGTTTGCTGGCAATATCATATAACTGCGGCATTAATGTCACATTGACATCGAGTACAGTTAAATCATTACCCTTCATGAGTATCGGGTTAAAATCGATAGCTTCAATTTGAGGGCAGGCAATTATCATATCTGAAATCTGGCAGAGCACTAAACATAAAGCTTCAATATTGAACGGCTGTGGTACATAGCGATTCTTAAGCACTTTACGATTCAATGCTTGTTGTACACTATAACGTGCCAGCGCCATATTTAACGGCGGTAGTGCGACTTCGGCATCAACTAAAGGTTGCCACTCACTACCACCTTCACCGATACAGATCACCGGGCCAAAGGTGCTGTCGTTGATCACAGCGACTCTGATCTCTTGCGCGCCAGCCGTTAATGCCATCTTTTGAATAATAAAGCCACTAAATTCACAATCTAATTGCTGCACTCGTTGAATAACACTTGTCGCAGCAACAATAACTTCTTGAGCATTGTTTAAGTGCAGTAACACAGCTTGAATATCGCTATGATGCCGAAGCTTGCTATCTCGCAATTTTAATGCGACTGGAAAGCCTATATTAGTCGCGACTGCTACAGCTTCATCCGCATTCATAGCAACATGAGCTTTCAGTACATTAATATTAAATGCACTAAGAATTTTAGCCGCATCAACGGTCGACAATTGCCATTGCTGTTTAGTGACGGCCTGCTCAATAGTTTGCAGCGCAAATTCATTATCATACGGTGACTTACAACTAATAGAGGTAGGTACTTGCTTTAAAAGATGCTGGTTGCGTTGAAACTCAACCATATGAATAAAAGCGCCTACGGCACTTTCAGGGGTACGATAGGTGGCAATACCGGCACGATTAAAATGCTTACGCGCTTGATAAGCTGCATCTTCACCACTCCACTGCGTCATTAACGTGCATCTACGACGATTAGGGTGCGTTAAATAGACTTGAATCACTGCCTGAGCAATTTGTTCACTTAACCCTACGGCGGCAGGAGCATACATCACTAAAATAACATCAAATTGATGACTATCAAGTAACTGAGTTAAGGTTTGTTGATAATGGCTAACTTCAGCGGCGCCGCCCATATCAAGTGGATTAGCCGCCACAACATAAGGCGGCAGAATAGGGTATAAAGCCTTTGCTTGGTCTGCAGATAAATCAGCTAAAGCAAAGCCACTACGATTTAGATGATCAACAGCAAGACGTGCAGCACCATAACTGTTACTCACTAACATCATTTTTCACCCGCAATGCTTTTTGCGTGTGCTAGAGTTTCAACGGCTGCAAATAGATCAACCAGATCGTCTACACGCAACATACCTGCACGTCTAAATACTGCGTCATACACAATATCGTTATCTTGCTGAGCCACTGCTGCATTCGGCCCTCCAGACTTTAATACTAATATGGGCTTGTAACGGGCTGCCGCACGAGCTGCCGAGACAAATCGTTGACTATCATTGATATGATCAATACAGAGCATAATGGCATGTGTATGTGAATCTCGTCCTAAAAAATCAAGCAATTCATGCAGCTCAATATCACAACCGTCGCCTAAAGATAACATCGCAGAAAAACCAATATCTTTATTGTTAGCCCAATCTAAAATTGTGGTACATAAGCCTGCTGATTGTGAGACTAACGCGATATGTCCTTTTTTAGCATTAATATGAGATAAACTCGCGTTTAGACCAATATGAGGTAGCATCAAGCCAAGCTATTTGCCCCTAAAATACGGATCCCCATTGACTCAGCAATATCTTGCCATTGCTGTTGGTGTTTTTTACCATCATCAGTAGCCAATACGCCAGATGCAATTATTACTGTCGCTTTACAACCTAATTGCGCTAACTGTGTCAACACCGGCGTGATTCGTTGAAACTGCAAACAGATAATTGCTAGTTCAGGAACCTGTGGTAATTGTTCAATATTGGCATAACTCAATACACCCAACACCGCCTTATATTTAGGCGTTACCGGCATAATGGGGCCAGAGAATCCACTTGCAAGAAGGTTACGCATAACAACATTACCAGCGCGATTTGCCTTAGATGAAGCGCCAATAACAGCAACTGATTTGGGGATAAATAAAGCAGACAGCGTGTGTTGACTCATATTCCTTATTCCTCGTAACGCCTGACAATGATACATTACCATCAAATTCAAAGGAGTACGTTATGAAAATCCCCACTTTGTTAAAACCCGCACTGTTATTTGTTGCAATCGGTTCATTAAGCGCTTGCCAATCAGAACCCCAATTGGTGGGCGGCCCATGTCAATACGAGCAACAATCGTTTGTTGGTACTTATACAGAAGATAGTGATGGTGTTAATAAGATATTTTGGCAGCAAACAACGCCAAGTATCGTACGTAATCCAATGACATTAACGACTTCATGGGAAAAATTTAAGATCACCCCAAAACTTGGCGACTCATATAGAATCAATCTGGATTTGATCACCAAAGGAACTTGTACACCCGTTATCGTCAAAAACATTACGCCAGTAAAATAGACTGACAACATTGTCCAAAAATGGACAGTTGATTGAAATATGACCACAAGTGAACTATGATTAAGCATAAATGCCGCTACGGAGCAGATTATGCTTGCTAACGTTCAAACCGCGCCCAGTAATATCGATATCAGCCTAGCATTACCCGTTGTTTTTAATATTCTAGACAAATGGCAATGCTCTGCTGCTGATCAAATGACATTACTGGGTGTCAATTCAAGAACCACATTAGCCAAATATCGTAAAGCCAAAACAGGTGGTATCACCTTGAGCGCCGATTTAGCGGAGCGCATGAGCTATATTTTGCATATTCACAAATGCTTACGAAAGCTATTCAGCCTAGAGCACAGTGTTTATGATTGGGTCAACAAACCGAACCAGCATCCATTTTTTAATGGTCGCAGTGCAATGAACATTATGAAAGGTGGCAAAGTTGCCGATCTATATGAGGTTTCAAAACACTTGCAAGGATGGAGTGGCGTACTTTCATGAGTGATCCAGCAGCTCAACCACTGCCATTTATTTCGTTAGAACAGCAAAAAGCTTATCGGATTATTCCCAGTAAATTCCCACCAATTGATCTATACGAAGACGTTGCCACCGTTGAGCAACTTGAAGCTGTATATGCATTAGAAGCTTTAACAAATCCCCGCATTAAACAAGATTATGGCAATCCATACGCCATCAATAAACAACACTGGTTAATAAATATTCCTAACAGCTCATTAGTGATGGCGCCTTTTGTGTATCCAAATCCGCAAGGTGGACGCTTTACTCATCCAAACTTTGCAGGTTTTTACTGTGCCTCTAGCGTACAAACTGCCATAAAAGAGACGGTATACCATACAGAGAAGTTTATGGCTTATACCAATGAGCCTGCGCAGCGATTGCAACGTAAAACATTAGCCTGTTATTTTGATGCAAATTTAGTGGATTTATGTTCAGCGCAATTTAAAAATAGCGCCTATTATCATGCATTAGATTATCAAGCATCACAGCAGTTTGGCTTAACTTGCATGCAGCAGCAATTAGATGGGATAAGATACTATTCAGTTAGGCATCCACAAGGGCAATGTTTTGTCTTGTACAAGCCTAACTTAGTGACAGAAGTGCTGCAGACACAGCATTATGATTATATTTGGGATGGTGCAGCCATTGTTAATGTCATCTGCTTATCTTTATAAGCATCATCACTTTGCGCATGTAGTGTAGTAAACAGATCTGCAAGCGCCAACTTAATAGCATTGAGATCATGTAACGCCCGGTTTTTATTATCATGCAGCGGGTAATAAAAATAGTTATCCTGTTGCTTAATAACATCATCTTGGCATAACACATAATCTATTCGATTAGGCGCTTGTAATAAGCATTCGCACCATTTGATTTTGTCTACTATCGAAAGTGAACCCGCGGCTGAGTTTTCAGCAACCAGATTATCAATAAAAATGATTTTAGCGTTCGATTCTCTTATTGCCTGTTGCACACTGGCTAATAGTAGTGGCGGCATAATACTCGTTAAAAAGCTACCTGGTCCTAAAATAATCACTTCAGCCGAGAGAATTTCATTAACAACCTCAACAGTAGCATCTACTTGGGGCAACAAACCCAGTGAAGCAGGCATTTTTGAGAGCTTATCAATTTCCACTTCACCCAATGTTTGATTACCGATTTGATTATAAGCAATCAAGTGAGTCGGTTGTTCTGACATAGGTAAAATTTTAGTATCAACTTTCAGTAGGGTGCGGATCAGGTTAATCGCTTCAACCGGGCGCACACATAATTGATCGAGCGCGAATAAAATCAAATTACCCAAATTATGGCCTGATAATTCAGATGCTTGCTCAAAACGATATTCAAAAACTAACTTACCAATTGAAGGGCCTTTGGCAAGTTGGGTCAAACAATTGCGTAGATCGCCCCAAGCGATGCAATTATGGTTATCGCGTAAACGGCCAGTAGAACCGCCATTGTCTGTTGTGGTGACAATACCTGTTAATCTAGGGCCTAAGAAATCTAGTGCTGCAAGTAATCGCCCAAGACCATGACCGCCGCCAATGGCAACGATATGTTGGTATTGCAACAATGGATGACGCTCCTGCATGATTAAAATCCTAATTAATTGATAAAATATTTTAATCCATAAATAGTCAGCTAATATACTTGTTGGCGAGTGCAACTGCGGTGTGCCAATAATTGAAATCAAATTCAAGTTCAGTGACTTTCTGTTACTATGATTTATGGATTAAATCTCTAAAATTCTACACAAAAGTACAACTTTATTCAGTGGTTAAATTTGCTAGCGCTTATATTTACTTTATAATTTACCGCAAACTTATAACTATTTGATTGAAACATAAGGACTTATACTTGAAAACTGGCAGAATTGCACGGGTAGTGATGGCGTTATGCTTACTAGTTCTAACTATTTTAGCCGTCAGCTATTATCTAAAACCTGCTAAGGATAGTGATAGCCAATTAGGCTTAGGTAAGCTAATTGAGAACATTATACCTAAACAGCCAACACTCAATATTCCCGACTTCGCAAGTATTAAAGATATTCCAACGAAGAAGAACGCATTTTTTAACTACTTAAGACCGGCTATTATTCAACAAAATAAGCTTATCGAAAAACAACGACAGTTTATTATCCACTTTCAGCAACAGCTTGAGAATAAACAAGCTTATAGCGAAGCAGAAGGTTTTGAGCTGCAACAAATTGCAGATCAATACCAATATAATATTCGCGATCTTGAACCCGATACCTTAACAGCCTTACTTAAACGAGTAGATGTCATCCCTGAAAATATGGTGCTCATTCAAGCGGCCAATGAAACTGGTTGGGGCTCTTCTCGTTTTGCACGTGAAGGCCGTAATTTCTTTGGTCAATGGTGCTTTAAACAAGGTTGTGGTTTAGTACCGCTTTCACGTACAGAAGGGATGAACCATGAAGTTGCAGTGTTCAAATCAATGGATGCGTCAGTCGCTTCATATATGAATAACCTGAACACCAATGGTGCATACCAAACCTTTAGAGATATTCGTGCAGATCTGCGGGCCAACCATCAACCACTAACGGCAGAAAAGTTAGTCTATGGATTGATTAATTATTCTGAACGTAAACAAGCTTATATCGATGAATTATTAGAGATGTTGCGCCATAACCAGCGCTATTTAGGAGAACAGGATGCTAAAGTCTCTACTACTAGTGAGTAGTGTATTCGTCAGTGGTATGGTTTCTGCGCAAACCATATCACTTGAGTATCAAGGGTTTTATAACCATTTAAAAAAAGCCAATAAAGGTAATTTTAATCTTATTGAAATTGCCTTTAGCGTGCCCAATAGGCCAGCTTGTCAAATAACCAAAGGCACAATCAGTACAGAGTCAAAGCAGTTGCCTTTAACCTATACTAAGGCGCAACGATTGTATATTCCCTATGATGATAAACTCAAGCACGATAGGGCGTTAATCAACTTAGATATAAAAGGCGAAGCAAAGGATTGTAGTATCGCAGTTCAAGTTCAAACTCGTGCTAATACTACACATTATACAGGTGAACAGCTCGCTGAAATTGAGCAGCAAATGGCGCAATTACTAAAACAGATGCAAGGCTTTCCTATACGTTACTTTAGTGATGACATTAAAGGGCTAACCTTTAGATTTGCAGCGCCAGTGACTATTTACCAAAATCAGCAGCAACTCAAGCAAAGTCAGCTACAACTGAGTCAACAACAAATAGCCGACTTAACTCAACTTGATTTTTCTGACGCACCAATGCAAATCGTGCCATGGGTTAAATAAGCCCAAACACAAAAGCTATCGCAATTAAAAAAGGAGCATTACGCTCCTTTTTTGCATCTAATGTTAAGTAACCTAATTGCTAACTCACTGTTGTAAAAATAATTAAAGCATGTAAGTTAGACATTATAAGAATAGCTAAATATGAGGGGGAGATTATATGACACCAGATCGATACCATAAACTCAGTCAGACTATCTCAAAAGGAAAATGGCACTACATCCTTATGCACGGTGTCATTGGTTGGGGTATCCCTACCGCTGTACTCTTTTCTATTTTTCAATCATATGGTGACACCACAAGTTTTATGCAGCAAATCAAGCCAGCATTACTTATATTTCCATTAGCTGGCACCGCTTGGGGCGCATTAATGTGGTCACGAATTAATACGCAACATCAATCTAGCCGAGAAAAATAATAGTTAATCATTAGTGCCACTCTATAACTGCTTGGCATTAAGGTTCATCTTATCCAGCACAGCTGTTAATTGTGCTAATTCAGCATCAGTAACACCATTCACTAGTTGCTGCTGCATCCTATCCTCCAGCGCAATTAGCTTAACGATAACGGCTTTACCTTGTGTTGTCAGGCCTAAATATTGACTGCGTTTATCATCAGGGTTACTGAATTTTTCAATAAAAGATTCTTTAATAAGCAAATTCAATAATCGAGTCACTTGCGCCTTATCGCGGTTAATAAAACAAGCAATATCGTTAGCGGTGGTATGCGGTTTTCGATCAATAATTTTCATCACACGAACATGCATAGGGCTAATGGGTAACCCTAATTGTAAAATAGACTCATACATATGGCGTTTTGTTGTATGAATTAAATTAAACATAGATCAAAGGAAGTTAGCTTTTGCATAAACGGTCGCCTAAATAGTTGACTTTATCAATCAATATCATTATAGTTGATAAAGTCAATTATATAGCAAGTTTTCACTTAAGTGAATCCCTATACTAGTGCCATCCATTAACTATCCCGTCTTGGAGTCGATATGCAGCTGACTAACCGCAACAACAATCAATACCGTATCACGGTCGAGCAACTCGAACCTACAAAACAAACACTGATGTTTGAGTTTGAAGACAGAGAAGATCTATTCGCGCTGGTGGACAACATGAAAAAGGGTAGTGAGTTAGACAACGCCAGTTCAACTCGTTTAGCCGTCGCCTTACGTTTATTTGGCCCTTTAGTCATTGCTCATCGAAAACATCCACTTTTTATTGATTTTATGCCGAGCTTTAAAGTGTTTATGAATAATCTTAAAAAGCGAATTAAATCTGTGGCAGCTGCTAACTAAAGCGAGCAAATAGCTATATAAATAACCAATGTTTAAACCGAATATAATTTAGCAAGCCTAAATTGTTAAAATATACATAGCCTAAATACAAAAAAGGAGCCCAACGGCTCCTTTTTGCTTGTTAATGACCAAACTACCTTATGGCTGGTAGGTATTAACGACGTCGATTTTCAATGCGGCGTCTAGGTCGATCTTACCGCTGTTACTCACATCAGTGAAATCAAACGCTGGTAAGTCTGATTCTGCTACATCGCCTTTAAGCGGTGCATCGGCATCACGCTTAAGTGCAAGAAAGTCAAACTGCTCGCGGTCAACACCTTGTGATGGAGCCGTGTTTTGCATCGCAGTAAAGATGGTTTCAATACGGCCTGGGTGCTGCTTGTCCCAATCATTAAGCATCTCTTTTACCGCAGCACGCTTTAAGTTCTCTTGTGAACCACATAAGTTACAAGGAATGATAGGGAATGACTTTAACTGTGCATATTCAGCTATGTCTTTTTCACGGCTGTAAGCTAGAGGACGAATGATCATGTTGGCGCCATCGTCAGACAGTAACTTTGGTGGCATAGCTTTTAATTTGCCGCCGTAGAACATGTTTAAAAACATGGTTTCAATAATATCGTCGCGGTGGTGGCCTAATGCAATTTTAGTGGCACCAATGCGCTGTGCAAAACCATATAACGTGCCACGACGTAAGCGTGAACATAATGAACAGGTTGTCTTACCTTCTGGGATCTTATCTTTAACGATAGAGTAGGTGTCTTTTTCAAGAATATGGTAAGCCACACCTAATGAATCAAGGTAAGCAGGTAAAATATCTTCTGGGAAGCCTGGTTGTTTTTGATCAAGGTTAACGGCTACTAGGTCGAACTTAACTGGAGCACGTTGTTGTAGGTTCATCAAAATATCTAGCATGGCGTAGCTGTCTTTACCGCCAGATAGACAACACATAACTAAATCACCATCTTCAATCATATTGTAATCAAAAATGGCACTACCGACTTCACGGCGCAAGCGTTTCTGTAGCTTGTTTAAACGTGTAATTTGTTTTTTTGAAAGTTCTTCAACCATAAAATAAGCGCCCGTAAAACGATGATGTTTAAGGGCGCGTATTATTCCAGCAACTTAGTGTAGAGTAAAGCTCTTATGCTTGTTGTTGCAGTGGTGAGATGTAGCCTGCTGGTTTTAACGCCAACAAATCGCAGTTTATGTTATCAATCACATGTTCTGCGGTGTTACCGATGAGCGCAGCTGAAATACCGGTGCGGCCAATCGTACCTAAGATAACCAGTTTTGCATCAAGTTCTTGCGCAATTTCTGGGATAACATCTTCTGGTAACCCTTCTTTGATATGACATTGAGTGGTTGGGATACCAAACGTATCTGCCAAATAGTAAACTCTTTCTTCATGCTGCATACGCACGGTTTCGTTATAGCTGCGCGCATCAAAATCAGGAAGTTCGATTGATAGGTTTACTGGGGTTGCCGGAAAACCATTCACTAAATGAATTTCAATGTTGAACTTTTCAGCCAGTGCTTTGGCATGTTGGATAATTTTGGTGTTGAGTGACTCATGCTCATCGTCTTCGGTGGCAACGTTCACTGCACAAATAATTTTACCGGCAATTGGCCACTGCTCTTCCTTAGCTAGTAATACTGGAGCAGGGCATTTGCGTAATAAATGCCAATCGGTTGGGGTAAAGATAACTGATTTTAACTTGTCATGTTCATGGGTGGCTTTAACTACTAAATCATAATTACCCGCAATAGCTTCTTCAATAATGCTTTCATATGGACGATTATGCCAAATCACTTTGGCCGTCATACTGACATTACTATCACTATGTTGTTTAATTAAGTCATTTACCCATGCTAAACGTTGGTCTACCACGCCTTGACGCATAGTTTCACGTTCATGGCTTGATAGAATTGACGTCATTTCATATGAAAAGTCAAAAATTGAAAGGAAGACCGTAATTTCTGCGCGATTAATTGAAGCGAGTTCAATCGCCCGTGTTAGGGCAACTTGCTGCTGAGCAGTAGGATCGGCAACTACAAGTAACTTCTGATATTCCCTCATAGCTATATTCCTTATAGTGGAGATTGTATAGATTAGATAAAACAAAAAGCCCTTATCTATTATATAGATAAGGGCTTAAATTCTAACGGGCAATCCGAGTATTACCGGCAAGTGCATACAACTGGTCGAAGTCGACTATCGTTATATATTTACCTTTAACTTCGATCAATCCCGCTTTTTGGAAACGACCAAGTAAACGACTGATGGTTTCTACGGTTAACCCTAAATAGTTACCAATATCACCACGTGTCATTGTTAAGCGAAACTCTCGCGCTGAAAAACCGCGATTACCATAACGAGTAGCTAAGTTACTAATGAATGCAGCCAAACGTTCTTCAGCATTCTTCTTGCTTAATAATAAAATCATCTCTTGATCGCTCATGATTTCATTACTCATTAAGCGCATAATCTGCTGTCTTAACTTTGGCATTGAACCTGATAGCTCATCAAGCGTGGTAAATGGAATTTCACATACCATGGCAGTTTCTAATGCTTGTGCAAAAGACTGATGTTGCTGCGCGTGTATACCATCAAACCCGACAACATCTCCTGCAAGATGAAATCCAGTGATTTGCTCATCGCCTTGTTCGGTAATGGTATAACTTTTTATCGTGCCTGAGCGAATCGCAAAAAGAGATTTTAAAGGATCGCCAGATTTAAAGATCTGTTCGCCTTTTTGCACCGGTTTTTTACGTTCAATAATATCATCTAACTGATCTAGCTCATTGTCATTGAGAGTAAAAGGGATACATAATGCTCCCATGCTACAATCATGGCAATGGATCGCACAGCCCGGTGACATAGGTCGACGCTGTTTGTTTGAGTCTACAGTCATACTTGTTCTCAAGTTTCTCCATTAGTTATATGGTAAACCAATATAACCTTCTGGGCTAGTTAAGCTGACCAATTGCTATCCAGATAGTCTGGATCCCTAAGCCAATTAATAACCATCCGCCGATAAAGCGTACAGTTTTGTGTTTAAGCCATTGCAACACACCGGTGGTGGTGACTGAAAGTCCAAGTAATGCGGGTAATGTGCCCAGTCCAAATGCCAACATCAGTAAGGCACCATCTACTGCCGAACCTGCGGCCATTGACCAAGTCAACATACTATAAACTAAACCACAGGGTAACCATCCCCATAAACTGCCTGCAATAACAGCTTGTCTAAACGTGTTAAATGGCATTACTTTTTGTGCCAGTGGTGCAATGAGTTGCCAAAATAGAGCGCCAATACGTTCAATTTTGCGCAGTCCAAACCATATATTTGAAATATACAGTCCTGTTACAATCATTAATACACCAGCTAGTACCCGTAACAACAGTAAATAATCGTTAATGTTGAATAATATGATTAATGATTGTGCTAAACCGCCAATTATCGCACCAGCAAGGGTATAACTGGCAATTCGGCTAGGTGATAGGACAAACCATATTTTAATTGATGTAACAATACATTGCCTTTGGCTGGTGGTGTTTGGGATGCAAACGCTGTTAACAAGCCACCACACATACCAACGCAATGCGCGGTTCCCATTAACCCCACCATAAATGCACTGGCAATATTCAGATCCATCGGCTACTGCTCGTCCTTTGGCTCGTTATCTTTGATTACAGGTTTTGGGTCATCATCGAATAGAATTGACATGCTTTGTCTATCTAGATCATCAAATTGCTCTGATTTTACCGCCCAAAAAAAGATGCCCACTGCAATTAATACAAATAACATTGCAATGGGAATTAACACATAAATGATACTCATAACTTCATCCTAAGTATGCGCAGGCTATTTGCTACTACGATAAGAGAGCTTAAAGACATACCTAACGCTGCAATATAAGGGGCAACCATACCTGTTACCGCCAATGGTAAAATTAGTAAATTGTAAATTAAAGCCCACCAAAGATTTTGCATAATAATACGTTGGCTTTGCTTGGCGAGGCTAATTGCTTGTGGAAATCTGCTTAAGTGATCACCTAATAAGATTAAGTCGGCACTCGATTTGGCAATTGAACTACCACTGCCCATTGCCACCGAGAGATCTGCAGCAGCGAGAACAGGTGCGTCGTTAATACCGTCGCCAAACATAGTCACATTGCTTTGTTGCTGCTTTTGCTTTATTAAGGCTAACTTTTGCGCAGGGGATTGACCTGCGTAGTATTCTGAAATGGCTAATTTTTTAGCGATGTAGTCTAGATGATTTGAGTTATCACCGCTGGCAATAGACAACTGATAACCCATGCCTTTTAATTGATTGATGGTGTTTAAGCTATCACAGCGGAGCTGGTCACTAATCACAAATTGAGCAATACATTGCTGCTCATTCGCCAACCAAATTGAGATAGTATTGATATCTTCATGGCTGTTCTCAACCCCTACAAATTCCGCCTTCCCTAAACGATATTGCTTACCATTAACCGTGGCCGATATTCCCTGACCAACATGATGCTGCAATTGCTTGATATCTAAATCATCACCAAGAGTAATATGGTTAAAGGCTTTAGCGATGGGATGCAGTGATTTTTGCTCCATTAATGCTGCAATTTGCTGCACTTGTTCTTTTGATAACTCAGCAAAAGTATGAGTTTTTATCAGCGCAAACTCACCACAGGTTAGGGTGCCAGTTTTATCAAACACGATTTGATTAAGTTGATTAAGTTTTTCAAACACACCATCTTTACGAATAATAATGCCTAAATCAGTTAACTTAGCCGATGCACAAGTAATTGCGGTAGGGGTTGCCAACGCCAATGCACATGGACAAGTTGCCACCAACACAGATAAACAGACCCAAAATGCATCTTCTGGTGAAATAAACCACCACACGCAATAGGTAATAAAGGCGATGGCGAGAATGATAGCTGAGAACCAGTGCGCCATTTTATCGACTAACAGCGCTATTTTAGGTTTATTATGGCTCGCCAACTCTTGCAAACGGATAATTTCAGCTACTAATTGATTCTGCCCAATTGCTGTGACTTCAATGGTAATTGGCTGCTCAACATTTAATGTTCCTGCATAGACGTTATCATTAAGCACTTTATTTACCGGCATTTGCTCACCCGTTAGCATGGCTTCATTGAGCGAACTCAGGCCCTCAATAATGACCCCATCTGCGGCAATGGCTTCACCGGGTTTGACCACTAAATGATCACCCAATTGGATCTGTTTTGCTGAAATAACGGTGAGTTGCCCGTCAGCGTTGAGCTTAGTCGCCGTTAGCGGCACTAATTTGTGTAAATTATTAAAACTGACGGTGGCTTTTTGTTTAGCTTGCTGTTCAAACAAACGGCCTAACAATAAGAAGAAGGTGAACATTGAAACAGATTCAAAATAAACTTCACCATTACCGTGATAAGTGGCAATACAGCTAGCGATGTAGGCGCTCAAAATGGCTATGGAGACGGACATATCCATATTCACTTTGCCAAGTAATAATGAGCGTAGCGCACTAAAGTAAAACGGTTGCGCGGAGTAAAAAACAACTGGGGCAGCAAACATCATGCTGACCCAGCGAAAGTAATCTCGATATTCAGTTTCTAAATCAGTAAAGAATCCTGCATAAAGGGCAAAGGCAAACATCATCACTTGCATGGTTGCCAATCCGGCTAAGCCTAATCTTAATAGGAATTTTTTACTGGCTTGCTTGGCTAATTGTTCTTGTTGATCAACTATATAGGGCGCGGCTTGATAACCAATAGCACTGATTTGATGCAGAATATCACTCAGCTTTAATTGACTTTTGTCCCAACTGATTAATGCTCTTGCGGTAACTGAGTTAACTTGTATATTCGCAATACCTGACTGCTGCTTAAGTTTATGTTCAATCAACCAAGCACAAGCGGCGCAGGTAATACCGTCGATTGAGAGCGATACACTGTCAATGTTGTGTTGCTCATAAATAAAGTCTTGTTGTACTTCTGGCAGGTCATAGGCCATAAACTGATTTAATTCATCTGGCACAATAGCCTGTTTAGCCGCAGGCTCACTGCGATAAGTGTAATAGCTGGTTAAGCCTGCATCGATAATGGCTTGTGAAACCGCCTGACACCCCAAACAACACATGGGCTCAGGTTTATGATTGATGACCGTAACAAGACTAATATCGGCCGGAATGGCTTCGTTACAATGAAAACAACAATTTTGCGTCATATTAATTCAACCAAAAAACCTGCTCCGGCGCGATATTAATTCGCTGATGAATTCGCCATGTTGAATCATAACTTTCCAACCTGACTTCCCATGCGCCTGTTAGTGGCTCTGCTAAATCAATACGATAATTGCGATTAGTATCCGCCGTTACCATTTGCTCAAAATCTCTCTCCGCAATAGTAGGGTGGTAAAATGCAATTTTTAGGGCAGTATTATATTCTGGGCCACCATGCTGGCTAATCACTATTTGATTGCCGGACATAGTAAATGAATATTGCATTCCCAATTGCTTAGCATATTTAGATTTACGTAAATCCATATTAATCGCTTTACCATCTTTATAGTAATCTTCAGCGACTAATGGATCAGCGTGATCAATGGCGATTTTTAACGTGGTAAAACTGGCGATAACAACACATAAAGGAAGCACGATTAAAAACCACGGCCAAAACTGTTTATACCAAGGTACTACTTGTTGCATAACGACAAATCCTTTTATTCTTGATAAGTGCTCATTTTACCGTGTCGATATGTAATAAGCACGTTATTAACGTTACTAGTTTGCTACTAAAGTTCTAATAGATTAAAGAGTAAGCAGATATAAAAAAGGCTCCGCAAATGGAGCCTTTTAATCACAACGCAATGCTTATTTATTTAACTCATCTTGGTGCGATAAGCTGTATACATACGCTGAAATCACATGCACTTTTTGCTCACCTAAAACATCTTTCCACGGTGGCATTACGCCCATGCGTCCTAATGTAATAGATTGACCAATCGCCATACGGTTGCCCCCATATAACCAAGCACTGTCAGTTAAGTTAGGCGCACCCATCAACTTGTTACCCGTACCATCCATACCGTGACACGCAAAACAGCCTTTCATAAATGAAGCTTGGCCTTGAGCGGCAAGCGCTTCATTATGCTTACGACCAGACAGTTTAACCACATACTCAGACAAGCCTTTGATTTCACCATCTTCTATTGGTAAACCACCTTTAGGCGGCATCATACCGCGGCGGCCATTCATAATACTGGTTTTAATGGTGGCCAGATCACCTCCATATAACCATGCACTATCTGTCAGATTAGGGAAGCCTTTACTACCACGAGCATCAGAGCCATGACATTGAGCGCAGTTTTGCAAAAATAGGCGACCGCCCACTTTTAGCGCTTCAGGATCTTTCACTAACTCTTCCAGCGGCGTATCTGCGTACTTTTGAAAAATAGGACCATATTTAGCATCTGCTTGGGCCACTTCTTGATCGTATTGCACATAAGCACCGTCTTCTTTAGCTGCAATGACAGCTTGTTTAGACTCAGCTAAAGAGACAATACCTTGATTAGAACTGGTCCAGCCTAATAGGCCTTTAAAATTACCAAGACCTGGGTAGAGCGCTAAATAGATCAATCCAAAAACGATGGTGATATAAAACATATAACTCCACCATTTTGGTAATGGGTTATTCATCTCTTCGATACCATCGAAGCTATGACCCATAGATTCGCCTTCTTCTACGTCTGTCGTATTCTTATTACATATCCGTAATAACCAAAAACAGCCGAAAATAACGACTAAAGTTAAAATTGTTATCCATAAACTCCAGAAGGTTGTCATTACTTGTGTTCTCCTGAGTCTTTTGCTTGATTGGCAATTTCTTCATCTGAAAAAATTAGGTTAGCAGCTTCATCAAACTGCTTTTTACGACGTTTGCTATAAGCCCAAGCAAAAATTCCAACAAAGGTGATCATTACAACTAAAGTCGATATACCTTGAAATGTGCCGTAGTCCATTATCATATCTCCCTTATTTAAGTGCATGACCAAGTGATTGCAGGTAGGCGATTAAGGCATCCATTTCTGTTTTACCTTCAACAGACTGTTTCGCATTAGCAATCTCTTCATCTGTGTATGGCACACCGAAATCTTTAAAGATTTGCATCTTGTCTGCAGTTAATTTGCCATCAAGTACGTTGTCCATTAACCAAGGGAATCCTGGCATGTTGGATTGCGGTACTACCGCACGCGGGTCAATTAAATGCACCTCATGCCATTTATCACTATAACGACCACCGACACGAGCCAGATCTGGACCTGTACGCTTAGAACCCCATTGGAAAGGGTGGTTCCAAACTGATTCACCAGCAACAGAATAATGACCGTAACGTTCGGTTTCAGCACGTAATGGACGGATCATCTGACTATGACAGTTATAACAACCCTCACGGATATAGATATCACGTCCTTCAAGTTGTAACGCAGTAAACGGTTTTAATCCTTCAACAGGCTCAGTTGTGTCTTTTTGGAAAATCAGCGGGGTAATTTGCACTAAACCACCAATACTGATTGCAATAACCGTAAAGATACCTAGCAAACCGATGTTTTTTTCAATTAACTCATGATTAAATTTCATCAGTGCTTCTCCTTATGCCTGTGCTTCTGAAAGCGAAGGTAAAGAATCCTTAGGCGCTTTTACTGTTCTAAAGACGTTGTAAGCCATCAGCAACATACCTGTTACGAAGAAACAACCACCAATGAAACGTACAATATAGAATGGGTAAGAAGCTTCTAAGCTTTCAACAAAGCTATAAGTTAGGGTGCCGTCAGAGTTAACCGCACTCCACATTAAGCCCTGCATTACACCTGAAATCCACATTGATACGATATAAAGTACGGTACCAATGGTGGCTAACCAGAAATGAATATTCACTAAGCTTGTGCTGTACATACGGCCATGACCATATAACACAGGAATAAGATGATATAGCGAACCAATTGACACCATTGCTACCCAACCAAGCGCACCAGAGTGAACATGACCAACAGTCCAATCCGTATAGTGGGATAGGGCATTGACGGTCTTAATTGCCATCATTGGGCCTTCGAAGGTCGACATACCATAAAATGATAACGATACCACTAAGAATCTTAATACAGGGTCGGTACGCAATTTATGCCAAGCACCTGATAACGTCATAATACCGTTAATCATACCGCCCCAAGAAGGTGCGAATAGAATTAATGACATCACCATGCCTAATGACTGAGTCCAGTCTGGCAGCGCGGTATAATGTAGGTGATGAGGACCTGCCCAAATATACAATGCAATTAATGCCCAGAAGTGAACGATGGATAAACGGTACGAGTATACTGGCCGACCCGCTTGCTTAGGCACGAAGTAGTACATCATACCCAAGAAACCAGCCGTTAATAGGAAACCTACTGCATTATGGCCATACCACCACTGTACCATTGCATCAACCGCACCAGCATAGAGTGAGTAAGACTTAAATAGGCTTACTGGCACCGCCATTGAGTTAACAATGTGCAGCACCGCAACCGTGATAATGAAGGCGCCAAAGAACCAGTTTGCGACATAGATATGCGATGTTGTGCGCTTAACGATCGTGCCAAAAAACACAATCGCATAGGAGATCCACACAATGGTAATGGCGATATCGATTGGCCATTCAAGCTCTGCATATTCTTTACCACTCGTAATCCCTAAAGGCAGAGTGAATACGGCAGATAAGATAATTGCTTGCCAGCCCCAGAAACTAAATGCAGCCAATTTAGGTGCAAATAATCGAGTTTGACAGGTACGTTGAACGACATAATACGATGTAGCGAAAAGAGCCGATGTACCAAATGCAAAAATGACTGCATTTGTATGAAGCGGTCTTAAACGGCTATATGTCAACCAAGGAGTTTCAAAATTGAGTTGTGGCCAGATTAACTGGGCGGCGATTAACACACCAATCGACATACCTACAATTCCCCACAAAACTGTGGTTAATGCAAATTGACGGACGACGGTATAGTTGTAATCAGCGCCTGTAGGCTGGGAATGAGTCATAATAATGCTTCCACTGCTTATTACTTTTAATGAATGGTAAACTTGAGTTACCGCTATCTACACATGCTAAGATTTGTTAATAACATCCCCCACCATGTAAACCTAAAAGCTTATAATCCTTAATGGGTTAACAAGCTGACAACATAATACTTGAGCTAGGTCAAAAAAGATATATGCGACAAGCAATTGAATATTGATCTAGATCAATATAGATAATAACATCCTGCCATATTTTATAACTTCATTAACAATTGAGGTTACGCATGAATTTGAAATTTATGTTAGTAGGATTGGTATGTTTATTATCAGTACAACTCTTAACAGGATGTCATCAAGATCAAACCATAGATGAAGCATTACAACCCAAAAAAACAGCGTCATCGGCCATTGTTGCAACTTTTTGCAACTTTTATGATGAGCTTTGTATTCAAACAATTGCGGGCAATGAAGTCTCTTTAACGATGTCACAAGCTAATACACCAAGTGAGACGCCACTTTCTGCAACCATTACGAGTCAGTTGCCTGTCACGAATATAAAAATGACTTTATCAGGCCGAGATATGTTTATGGGCGTGATTCCGACTCAAATTACGCGTATTGCAGATAGGGTATATGAATCTGAATTTATTTATGGTTCATGTTCTTCTGGTAATATGATTTGGCGAGCCAAGATCACGCTAACAGTGGCGGGCAAGGACCTTTATTATTACTTTGATTTCAAAGCAGATAATAACCGCACATAACCGCTATAGATTAAAAATGTGATTTCAATCGGAAAAATTGAGTTGCGCAATAGATGCTAACGATTATCATTATCAAATAACAAATTTAATGGTTTTCATCATGAAACAACTCAATATTGGTATTAGTACGACAAAGCTTGCCTCACTTATCCAGCAAGGGCATCTGTGCGCCGCAGATCTACAGTGCCTTGATAAACAAACTAAGCAACAGGTTTGGCAATTATGTCTATGGGCCTGTAAAAAGCGGATTGGCTGTACAAAAGATTGTGCAAATTGTTATCAATCTAATGCTATTCAAATCAAAAAACATGTTGAAACAGAGATTTAGCAAACTAAAACAGCTAAAATACCGACAAATGTTTTAACCAGTATAATGATGGATAAGCCTCCCGTATTACCTTTATTCGATAGCCCAGAGCACCTTATGCTGGGCAATGTACAAATTAATCAACATATCACCGAACTCAGTGTTAATGGTCTTGATGATGCAGGGCTCATTTATCAACATGCCTGTGAATGGCTGTTTGAACAAAAACACCACGAAAATAACTATAAATCTTATCGCAGCGAGCTTACCAGTTTTCTGCATTGGTGTTTTGATGTTGCAAAGCTTTCATTAGCTGATATCGATCGTAAAAAAATGGCGGCTTATGTGGATTACTGTCAGCATCCTCCACAAGAGTTAATCGCATTTTGTAACCAAGCCCAATTTAAGTTAGATAAAGTCAGTCAATTACGGTTAGCTAATCCTAAATGGCGACCATTTTTAGGCAAAAAACGAGATGGTATCGAGCAAGTTTACCAACTGAGTGATAATGCCTTAAAAACTAAGTTGGCCATTCTATCTTCATTTTATAGTTATCTGATTGGTGAGGAGTATTGTGAACGGAACCCCGCCCAAATTTGGCTAAACTACAGTAAGTTTTCACGCAGAAGTAAATTTAAACTTAATAGTGAAGAGGAAAACCTACTTTCATTCACCGAATTACAATGGTCTTATGTGATTGCTACCGCGCAAAAACTGGCGGCTGAACAACCTAGCATTCATCAACGTAGTTTATTTCTAATTAGGCTGCTCTATTCATGCTATTTACGTATCTCAGAAGTCTCTGCTCGTGTTGGCTATTCTCCAGTGATGGGACAATTTAAGCTCAATCAACAAACGGGCATTTGGAGTTTTTATGTGCCTATAAGCAAAGGGGGTAAATCAAGAAGTATTCCGCTATCAAAAGCGATGCTACAAGGCTTGATTGATTATCGACGTTTTCTAGGTTTAGCAGATCTACCTATGCCAAATGACACGAGTCCTTTGTTTATTCGTCATCGCGCAGCAGGTCATGGTAGAGAAGTCGGTGAATTAAACGCCAATCTTGGCATTAGACAATTACGGGATGATGTCGAGTTTGTCATCCAAACCGCGGCGCAAATGGCCCTTAAAGATGGTTTTAGTCAAGACAGTATTCAAATGGCCAAGTTGACTGCGCATAATATTCGTCATACCGGTATAACTCACGATATTAACCTTAATGGCCGTCCACTTTCACACGTGCAAGCCGATGCAGGCCATGAAAGTATCGATACCACATCTCAATATTTGCATACCAGTCAAGTAGAACGTCATCAAACGGCCTTTAGTAAACCGATGGATCGCTTGGGCGACATTGATTAACTCATCATCAAGGCGTTGTAATATTTAGTTACAATGCCTTAACATAAAACGCTTATACCTTTGCCTCAATTTGTTATGTTATTGCAGACTAATAATTTGAGGCTATCCAATGAAAACACCTTCTCTTATTGCTGCCACATTATTAATGGCAGGTTTTATGACACAAAATGTTTATGCCAATAGTAGTGATACTTTAACTAAGGTAATCGAACAAAGATCAGATCAATCTCGCGATATTGCCCGCCATCCACAAGCAACCATAGAGTTTTTCCAATTAAAACCAGGTATGGTTGTGGCGGAAGTACTTCCTGGTGGTTTGTGGTATAGCAAAATTTTGGCGCCTTACATAGCGAGTAGCGGCAAGGGTGGCTTATATGCACTCGATTATCCTGCGATAATTTATCAAAACTTTGGTGCAAGTGAAGAGAATGTCAAAAAACGTATCGATAACAACAATAAGTTTGCAGCTAAGGTTCATGAATTAACTTCAAAAGACTTTAAAGCCGCTAATTATCCTTTCGATGATGTGCCCGATAGTCTTGATGAAACCGTTGATCGAGTGTTATTTATTCGCGCGCTACACAATTTAAATCGCTATGAAAGCAAAGATGATACTGTTTCGACCGCGCTACAAGATACCTACCGAATATTGAAACCTAATGGGCTGGTGGGCGTGGTACAACATAGACTCCCTGAATCGGCCCCTGATGACAAAGCCGATGGTAGCCGCGGTTACCTAAAACAATCACAAGTCATCGCATTATTTGAGAGTATGGGCTTTAAGCTGGTGGCACAGTCTGAAATCAATGCCAATCCAAAAGATAAACCCAATGACGACGACATTGTATGGCGCTTACCACCGTCACTGGCAACCAGTAAAGATGATCCCGCACTCGCTAAAAAAATGAAAGCGATTGGAGAATCAGATCGGATGACATTACTGTTTAAGAAAGTGACCTTATAAATAAAAATACGGCTAATTCCATATGGCATTAGCCGTAACATCAACCTTTATAGAGCTGCGGATTATTAATATAAACCTGTAATCTTTTTTGCTCAGCAGCACTAAAATGTTGCTCTACATACTGCTCTAACTGTGCATATGGCATATCTAAATTCATTTGCGTTACAGCATTAACGCGTTCAAGCCACTGTTGATTGTCTTGCTTAAATGCTTCAGCTCTTTCTTTTATCACTTGGTCAGTCACTAACGCATCAATACTATTTATCGCTGTATGCTGCAAAGCAGTATTAATGGTTGATGCCGCCAAACTTGGCTGTAAAACTGCAATATCTGCGGCATCCATTTGACTGATTTGATGCTTAAGTAAATCAGATTTAGCCTGAGCAGATAAACTGGTATCTCGCATAATCTGCATTCGAGCAATCGCTTGTTGATCATAACGATTATCATCGCCAAACAGACCGTTAATCTCATCAATTGAAAAGAACTCATATTGCAGTTGTTGCAGGTTTTCAAGCCTTGCAATCGTTTCATCAAGATTAGACACCTTGGTTGCTATTGCATGATGTTTGATAGGAACAAGAGCCATTTTGTAAGCTTTGTAGCGTGAAAATAACTCAAAAAGATAATCCCTATCAACGGTTGATAGCTGTAATGACTGTGCTAACAGCAGTAGTAACTGATGAATCGTTAGATTATTGTCATCTTTTTGATAAATAAAAATAATATCTTCAAACTTCCACTTTAACTGCGTATTCAACTGCAAAGCTGAAAATGGTTCTACTCTTGTATCCTCCATGCTCTGAGCCTGAACCTTTTGAGATAGTCCAGGTAATCCGTTAGTGATTATCATCGTTTTAGTCTTTGAGTCTGTTTTCGACAGCAAAACTTGCTCTTCGATCAAAAAAAACATCAACAATGAAAACGCAGCAGCTACATAAACAAAAAACCACTTGAGATAATATTTAATTTTATCTATCACATTAACCTCTACAAACCTTGGCGACTTAATCGATTAATATGTCTACGATATACAGTTATCGGATTAGTTTCAAACCAGCTAACGATACCAACAGTTTGGTTAACTTCATCTAGGTGGTTCATATTGTAATTATCTTTAATCACACGTCCCAAATGGCTGCTACAACGCGACACTAAACCATCATTATTATCATTGAATACCAAGCCCGTTAAACTAAGCGGATAATCACTAATATCAAACATATTAGTTAGCTGCCCAGTACCTGACCAAGAGTAATAATAAACACCATTCTCAGCCAGTGGCGGTCTATCTCCACAAGCTGTATCAGCTAAGCCTTCAGGATATGTTTGATTGAATAGGGTGGTTTTAGCCGTCGTGAGTGATTCTAACGCTGCCAAACTATTTGCAGGAAGCTGATCGCCAGAAACACCGCTAATAATTCTTGAAAGGGTATTGAATCCTTGAGTCACTAGCCACTCAGAAAAGCTACCAGAAGGAACAGCACCTCGTACGAAATCAGCAAACTCACTGCCTCGATTTACACCACCAACAGAGGTCACTGATGCCACCATTTCAGGACTCACGCTGGCCACATATCGACTGGTAGGAGCGCCATGACTATGACCAATTAGATTAACCTTTGCAGCCCCGGTATGGCTAATACGGCTTGAACATAGGTTCGTAGTTGTTCGCCTCTTACTTCAGTCGAATTAGCAGGCGAAACTTGGGCAATGTAAACATCAACACCTTGTCTACGCATTGCTTGCGGTACACCATAGAAGTAATCGATGCCAAAAATGTCATCAAAACCAAACAACCCATGAACCAACACAACTGGATATTTGGTTGAAGCGGCATAGCTATTGAACGAGATAAAAATTGTAAGCACACAAAACAGTGTAATTGATATGATTTTTTTCATTATTTCTCCCCAGTTATTATCACGCTGGGGTCAAACAAACATCACCTCGGCGCATCTTATTAACCTTTAATTGGTAACTAATAAATGAGTTCAACGCAAACCGGCAACGTCCAAAAACATGGCAACAATTGTTGTTTCAAACAAACCGTAATCTTCAAATCTAGCTCTGTGTTCAACATAGCGATTGTTTCATACAGAAAACGTACAATAGAACTTAAAAACTGGAACTCATAACTAAAACGAATATTAAACCAGCGATTTATGGTGATTTACCAATTAATCAAATCAATTAATTAGCAACTATTAATACAGTCAATTGCGTGCTAGGTTGAACATAAATAGACAAAAATCATCAAGGTAATTCAATAATGACATTAAATACTCTCATTAAACTTGGCTGTATCACATCATTATCATTAGCACTATCTGCTTGCGTAAAAATGCAAGTATTACCTGAAGATGGCATACAAAAAAGTATCAATGCGGGTAAGGGGATCTATACCGACACTAAAATGTTAATTACTGGAGGGGTTAAAAAGTCAGTCAGCAAACAAGTCAATAGAGAAGATTATGAGAATATAACCGAGGCAGAGCAGACTTGCTTAGACAGTTTGAAACAACGACTAATTGCTGAATCTACTGAGAATCCTGTTGAAATATTATATGAAAAAATTGCTATTGTGACAGATCAAGAGAAGATCATTGAATGCCAAATTGAAGCCTATATTTGGCCTAAGCAATCATAACTGTTTAAGCAATTAATAACCGCTTAGCGCTGACAATTTCTACTTTATGACAAATAAAAAGGGTGCCTTAAAAGCACCCTTAAATATTAAGTTAACTACGTAAATTAATGTGCGTCTACAAAGACAAACTTAATAATAAATAAAGCCGCAACAACCAACACGCAAGGGTGGATTTCACGCCATCTGCCAGTACCAGCCTTCATGACACAGTAAGTAATAAAACCCGTCGCAATACCTTCAGTAATAGAGAAGCTAAAAGGCATCATAATTGTAGTAATAAATGCAGGAGCAGCTTCAGTCATGTCACCCCACTTAACCTTGGCTAAGTCAGAGCACATTAAAATACCCACATAAATAAGTGCGCCAGATACCGCATAACCTGGCACCATGCCAGCTAGTGGAGAGAAGAAAATAACCACTAAGAACAGTAAACCCGTCACAATTGCAGTTAAACCAGTACGGCCACCAACAGCAACACCTGATGAACTTTCAATAAATGCCGTAACGGTAGAGGTGCCCATATAAGCCCCAGCAACAGAAGTCACCGAGTCAGCCATTAATGCTTTTTTCATGCGAGGGAAACGGCCATTTTTATCGGTAATACCGCATTTTTCTGTTACCGCAATCATGGTGCCTGAACTGTCAAACATGCTAACTAAAGCAAAAGAGAAAATGATACCGGCAAAAGCCACATCTAATGAGCCCATTAAGTTAAGCTGACCAAATGTATTGCTAATATCAGGCGGCATAGAAACAATGCCTTTATATTCAATAGCGCCCATTAAGGCCGCAATCGCAGTCACTACAACCACAGAGATTAACACCGCGGCATGAATACCGCGTGATGATAAGATCATCACAATAAAGAAACCTAAAGCACCTAATACACAAGGCAATGAGGTTAAATTACCGACAGTAATCATAGTTGCAGGGCTGGCAACAACCACGCCAGCGTTAGTTAAACCCACAAGCGCAATTAATAAACCAATACCACTTGGAATACCAATACGGAGACATTGCGGAATATTAGTTAGGATCCATGAACGAATACCTACAGCAGAGACGATAGCAAAACAAACTGCGCCCCAGAAAATAGTGCCCATTGCAGTTTGCCAATCGGTACCCATACCCACCACAACTGAATATGCAAAAAATGCATTTAAGCCCATAGCAGGAGCCAGTGCGATAGGTAAATTAGCGATTAACCCCATACCGATACAACCCACTGCACTAATTAAGCAGGTCACAACAAATACAGCCTGAGCATCCATGCCTGCAGCAGAGAGGATTTGTGGGTTAACAAACACAATATATACCATGGTCATAAAGGTAGTGATACCAGCAATGACTTCAGTTGGTACATTAGTATTGTGAGCAGAAAGCTTAAAATATCGATTAAGTAATCCTGACTGAGCAGGTGAAGCCGCGGGAGTCGTTAATAACTCACTTTCAGGTGAATTATTATCGTTACTTGATGTATTCATAAATGGTCCTTCCATCTAGATCCTTACTACAAAATGCAGTAATCAACCAATCTGACAGAATATATTTCCAATAAAGAGCGATAGGGGCGCATATTCTATACAAAAAAAAACGATTTGTGGGCAGATTAGATTTACATGCTGTTTTTTTATACGACCAGTATAAGAATCTTACATATAAACGGATCAGAGCAGGGTCACACTTTAATAATATTAATTACAACAGCTCTTATTAATCGTTTTTACTAAAATATTTAACACTTATTTTAAAATGACTAAAGCAATGACGAAATCAATCATAATCAAGTCCAACTAATTATTTATGCCAAACTTGATAACTGCTATGCTAGTCTCTTTTTAGTAGTAACAGAGTAAACACAATGATTAACGATAACGATATTATCGATACACTAGAAGAGCTTGAAGCTTTTTTGCTATTGGTTGAGAAAGGTGGCTTAGGCTTGCAGAATGTAGCAGGTATTGCACTGGCAACTAACAACAGTAACGGCAAACCTTTTGTTGCTGTGCTTGATGATAAACACCAGTTATTGCTTGGTCGTTGGGTAACACAAGACGTGTTTGATAACGGCAAAGATATCGTCCGTAATGGGCCTAAACGGGCACATTAATCTATTCAGTCTTTATCCTGTCTAAAGAGCAATGTAGAGAGTTATCCCATTGATTTTGAATGCCTAAATCAACATCAAATAAAAGATAACTCTCATCTATTCATCGTAACACATAAGTGACTAGCTTAATGCTTGCTCAATTGCCACTGCTACCGCAACAGTTGCACCCACCATTGGGTTATTGCCCATACCAATAAGTCCCATCATTTCAACATGTGCAGGTACAGAAGAAGAACCTGCAAATTGTGCATCACAATGCATACGCCCCATGGTATCAGTTAAGCCATAAGAAGCTGGACCCGCAGCAACGTTATCTGGATGCAAAGTACGGCCAGTGCCACCACCTGATGCCACTGAAAAATAAGCTAAACCTGCTTCAAGACGTTCTTTTTTATAAGTACCAGCAACAGGATGTTGAAAACGGGTAGGGTTAGTAGAATTACCCGTGATTGAAATATCGACATTTTCTCTATGCATAATTGCAACGCCTTCATTGACATCATCAGCGCCATAGCAATTTATTTCTCCACGAGCACCTTTAGAAAATCGGCGCTCATCAATAACCGTTAATTCGCCAGTTTGGTGATCAAATAAGGTATTGATATAGTTAAAACCATTAATACGAGCAATTAAGTAAGCCGCATCTTTTCCTAAACCATTTAAAATAACCCGTAATGGCTGTTGTCTTACTTTATTAGCATTTAACGCGATTTTAATCGCACCTTCGGCTGCAGCATAAGATTCATGCCCAGCAAGAAAACAAAAGCATTGAGTGTCATTGGTTAATAAACTGGCACCAAGTCGACCATGACCGAGTCCGACCTTGCGTTGATCTGCAACTGAACCTGGAATGCAAAATGCCTGTAGCCCTTGACCAATATACTCGGCAGCTTGGGCCGCATTAGCAGCATTTTGTTTAAGTGCGATAGCCGCGCCCAGCACATATGCCCACGATGCATTTTCAAATGCAATGGCTTGTGTTTCTTTAATAATATCGTAAGCATAAACGCCTTTTTGCTCACCGTATTGCCTTGCTTCCTCTAACGAATTAAAACCATATCGAGCAAGAATAGGGCGGATTTGTTCTATACGGCGATCGAAACCTTCAAATAATGAAATCATGATAATACTCTTAGTAAGTTGGATAATTGACGGATAAATAGAATCGCCTGCAATTACTCTTGACGTGGATCAATTAACCGTACAGCTTCATCAAAACGTCCATATTCACCAGTGGCTTGCTCCATGGCGGTTTGCGCTGCAACCCCCTTACTAATAGCCGCCATCATTTTGCCTACATTGACGAATCGATAGCCAATGATTTCATTATTCTCATCTAATGCCATTTTTGTAATATAACCTTCGGCCATCTCCATATAACGAGCTCCTTTCGCAAGAGTGCCGTAATGGGTACCAACTTGACTACGCAGACCTTTACCTAAATCTTCTAAACCCGCGCCAATAGGCAAACCATCTAATGAGAATGCAGTTTGGGTACGGCCATAAACAAATTGCAGAAAGATTTCCCGCATCGCGACGTTAATCGCATCGCAAACAAGGTCGGTATTTAATGCTTCAAGAATAGTTTTACCGGTAATAATCTCAGCAGCCATTGCCGCTGAATGGGTCATACCAGAACAACCAATTGTTTCAATCAGTGCTTCTTCAATAATGCCATTTTTGACATTAAGTGTGAGTTTGGCTGCACCTTGTTGAGGTGCACAAGTACCGACACCATGACTCAAACCCGAGATAGCAATAACCTCTTTTGGACTGACCCAACGTCCTTCAACAGGAATGGGAGCAGATTGATGTTGTGGACCACGTGCAACGGCACACATAGATTGGATTTCAGCGGAATATTGCATTATTTTGCCTTATATGTAACCAATAAACATTAAAACAAGGCAAGGAATAGAATGAATAAGCAGCACTAACAACTCACTCCACAAAAGTAGAGCAATCCACAGCTATTCAAAGCCGACTGTTGTTAGACGTCATCATCCTTAGAGATAGTTAAAAGCTAGTCAGAAAGGCAGTTAAAGGAGGAACATCATCTCCTGCTAGTTATAGAGTTATATCCATCGCTAACGTATTTACACTATACCCATTTTTTACCCGTTGCTTGATTAATTTTTTGTAATGTATGCAGTTCACAAAATAATTTAAACACATCACTTTACCCATAACAAATATCCAACTTGTAAAATTAAATATTTAAAATATTAATTTTGTAAAAATAACAAATGAAAATCTTAATTTTAAATAACTAGAACTTTGAACATTTCAAGGTCATTAAGCAATCAACTTATATTGTAAAATAATTATTTGCATATTAATTTAAATACACTTAAATACTTACTTCAAATTAAGGGTACAATTAATTAGAAGTAATAACCGTCAAAAACCATAATAATCAAATGCATCACAAGCAATTACAGCGTTAAACTTCATTATTTAGCGTGATTTATTTCATAATTAACAAAAACAGAATAATTAATGTTTCAACTAATTATTCAAGTCTATAAACAACCATTAAAACAAATTTTAACATAAGGCTTTACTTTAATACAACGCAACGCCCATAGACACGCTTTATCTTCAACGCTTAATTTACCACTTCTTAAATAACTATTTACCACTATGCATAAAAATTGAATGAAAAATGCATTTGTAATGAATCTCACGTCCTACTGCATATATTGTATTTATTATAAAAATTCAGTACCTTTCAAAAAACAAATTAATTGGTATTTTCTCAAAAATGAAAGTAATCATATTTCTTTCAATATTAATAACTACAACCGTATTTGCAGAGACCAAAGATAATTATATTTTTGTAACGGGTTATGGCGAAGAACAAAAAACAGCTGCTTTAGATGCCAAAAAGCAACTTGCGCTACAGTTGACGAGTAAAATTCAAGTAACAGAGAAAAATATCCAAACTAAGAGTAATAGTATTAGTTTATCAGATTATTCATCTGATTCTAAAGTAACGACTTTACCTATTGAAGTAATTGGTATGATGGTTGATAGCTACAGCTGCAAAGATCATATTTGTAAATATATATTTAAGATTGATAGTCACCAGTGGGCTAAATTACTAATAAAGAATATTAACCATAATCATATTTTGACTCATGATGAACTCAATACTAAAACGTATGGTTGGCAATCAATTAAGCGCCTGTCTAAGATTGGTGAGCAGTTAGTAACAACTAAAAATTATATCATGACCTTGTCAGCCATAAAGGCAGGATATAACAATAAAATTGATATCGAACAATTACGTCTAGAACGCGAATTTAATTCACAAGAACAAGGTTTATCTATTTCAATAAAATCAGGACAAGACTCACTTTCGTCTCATCTCAGGTCTATTATTAGCAATAGATTAAGAATATCAGGTGACTCAGATTTATTGCTTTATATAAAACTCAGGTTAGGAATGGTAAGCAAAACAACCAATTTATTGCAGAACAAATATTATGGCTACAGTTTTTTGAAAAAAATAACCCAACAGTTATTGTCGAACAAAAAATATTTAAAGAAATTGGAACTTCACCAATCAGTATTGAACTAGCTACTGAACTAGCCAAGCAACAACTTATTACAAGTGTTAGTAATAAATCAATTCATATGTTATTAAATAAAGGAAAGTAACATGTTTAAAAAGTCTATTTTAGCAGGCCTAATCATTTCTGCCGTATCTGGTTGTTCTTCTATTTCAGGAGTGGAATCTTCTACAGTTGATCGCAAACAAATGCAAACAGAAATCGCACAAAAATGTATTGACCTTGGTGATAAGTACACACCTGTGGCATATGCCGTAGATAAAGTCTCTAAAATCATGGTGGAAATCCAAGAGCGTCAATGTACGGTCGCTAATAACTATTCAACATTATCTGCGAAACACGCTGATGTTGCAGGTTTCTTAGCAATTAATGCGGATAAGTCTGATGAAGAACTCGTCAAGGCAATGAACGATTTTGATTCAAATAAGCCAGAAGATAAAAAGATCCGACCTCAAGTTGAAGCATTTCAAAAGGCATCTGACGAAATTTTTGAAGCTAACGTTGAATTAGCAAGTGATTTAGCACTTCAAGCAGCTGAAATTGCAATTGTTGCGGCCGATAATGCACAAGCTATTGCATATGATGCAGCAGGTGGTGCATTAAATAGTCTTTTCAAATCAGTATCTAACGAGTCAAAAGAAGAAACAGAAGACAAAGAAATAGTACCAATCGTAGAAGCATACAATGAGCTTAAAAATCGCTCAATGCTAGCTTTGGATGCAAACACAATGATTTCTCTGGATCAAGGTACGATTAAACAACTTAACGAATTAGATAAAATCGTTGCAGATAAAGTGAAGTCATAATGAAGCTATCTAAAATTGCTTGTTTGGTGACAATGAGCATTGTCTTAGCAGGCTGTCAAAGCACTCAAAGCTCACAAACTTATAGCGTTGAAAGTAATGCGGGGAATTCATCGCTAATCATCGGCAAATCTGCTCATGATTTTGAGAATAGTGATATTGAAGTTCCTGCATATTTTAACACCCAAGGCCTGCAATTTTGCACTTATGAAGCAAAAGAAAAAGATACTCGTTGTCCGCTAGCAAAAAAAACTATTCGTCTCTATTTTGGCGATGTGCAAACAAATGTTAGTGAAAATTTGCAAGGACGCTCTGCCGATGTCTTTAATGCGATGCATTCAAGCATTGGCAAGTTTCAGACTAAATCCCTAGAGAATACTTTAGAAAACCAATTTGCAGGGATTAATCGTTTCCGAATTTTGACGCGTGATACCCAGGCCGTCAATTCAGCAATGGAAGAAATCCTTGCTGATGAAGGTGCTGTAAGCGTAGCAAATAAGGCGACAAGTAAAAGTAAGCTAGCAACAGATTACATCATTAAAGTCGACGTATTAAAAACAGGAGATATGTTATTTGGTTCAACTCAATCACTATTCCAAACATCAATGGAAGTCTCAACAGGTGTTATAGATCCTTATACACGTGAAAAATTGAGTTATCCAAATATCGGCAAAATCCGTGTATCTAACTTTGATGTTAGAGAAAAGAACAGTTATACAACTGTGATAGCTAATGGTGATTACTACCGCGGTTTTAACTATACCAGTGGTAAAGATGTTGAGTCGGTTCTTAATGAGATGTCTTCCCGTAGTTTCGACATTATGTTGACTCGCCTGCTAAAAGAAATGCCGGCCACAGCACAAGTAATGGGAATAAAAGGTGACCGTATTTCATTAGATCGTGGTCAAAATGCAGGTGTACTACCTAATGAAACCATGGTTATTTTTGAATATAGCGCCGGTTTTGTTGAACCTATTGGTGTTGCAACAGTGAATCCCAGTATGCAGAGTGCTCAAGGAAAATTAGTACGTTGGAAAAACAGCGAATTAGCCGAACAAGTACGTGATATAGCAGGTAAAGGGATTTATCGACCAGATCAACAACGTCGCATATTTGCCGTAAGTGTCGGAGTACCAATGGAGTTTATGAAGGAGCGAAGCACATGGGTGCAAAAAGGTTAACTCTTGGATTTACCCTTAGTACCTTATTTGTATGCCTTTCTGTTCCTGCATTGGAACTAGACAAGAGCCAACCTGAGTTGGCTCTTGTTGAACAAGGTTGCGCATATGGTCGCGGTGCTTTAGCAGTGGCAACAGCTAAAGCGGATGGCTTAAATAAACTCCGCTTATTTTTACAAGGTGAAACCTCATACTCACTTTCAACTAATGATACTGAATTATTTAATGAACAATTCAGCCAACAAACACGCGATTTATTAATATCGGGAATAGCGCAAGGACAAATCCATGCGCATTATGATCAAGTTGAAATCTTTGGTGATGATACCTGTATAACAGTGCGAATTGCATCACCAAAAGCAGAAACATCACTAAATAATAATGGTGTAACTTGGAACTCTGAGCCAACAGTATCTGTCGTCGTGGTAGGTGAAGGCAAAAGTCGTTCTGGTTTAAGTGCAAGACAAGTTGCTGAACAAGATGCTTTTCAACGAGCAGTAAGCCAAGTTCTTGGCGTAATGGTTAAATCAGGCTTTATGCAACAGACAAACTCTGTCATGTCAGCGTCTGCAGATAGTGATGAATTTAATCTTCAAGAAGTTGCCAAACAATCTCTATCACTTCAATCACAAGGTGTTGTCAGTAGCTGGAATGAAATTGCTACACAGGAGTTAGAGGACGGCACTTTAAAATTAACACTTGATATTACCGTAGAGAAAAAACTCATTGCAGATAAAGTTGAGCACTTAATTCAAAGTTTAGGACAACCATCAGTATTTGTTGATGCACAGCTTCCAGTGGTACAAGCAAACTTTAAAGATACGTTAGCATCAATGGGATTTGGTTTATCTCCATCAAGTGCTCAAGCTAGCATTATTCTCAAGATCACAGAGCAAGAAAAGCTCACACCGTCTGGACTGCAACTGGAGTTGAGTGCTCGGGTACTTGATCGTGCTGGTAACCAGTATGGTGTTTGGCAAAACGATCCCAGACTAATTACTCTTCCTAATAAAAAAGGCATGTTGACAGAGTTAGCAACTGTGCACTTAGCCGTTGATCAAAATAGACAAAACCTAAAAGAGCAATTGCATGATTCTATGCAAAAGATGGCTATGCGTGGTGGGCCTATTCGTGAGTTGATTTTATCTGAACACGTCGCAGGCAAACAGGGGCAATTATACTCGTTGTTAAGTGCAATAACGGGGGTCTCTGATGTAAAAATTAGCAGTAAATCAGGAAAGGTGTTTGTTCAGCTTCGTTCGCTCAATAACGCTAACGATCTTGCCCAGTACATAGAGCCAACGTTAAAAATGCATCAACCACAATATAAATCAAAACTAATTGTACTTAACGAGTACCAAATTCAGGCTCTTTAAGAATATAAGGATATTATTTAACATGTTTAAACAAACACTTATCGCTATAGCATTAGCAAGTAGTTTAAGTACAGCATATGCAAATGTAGATTTTGATTTAAATGACCTTGTTCCTGCTACTAATGTAGATCAAGCTCAATCAATCAACACTGACAACGTTAAAGAGGTCGATGACCTAATTATTTCCGCTGATCCCAAAGCCGCAGTGTTAGTCGCACATCAAAGTCTGATAGAAGATGATGGTGATGGCGTTAAAATGATCGCAGTAAGTTCAGGAGTCGGTATTTTATCCAGTGGCTCTGCGAGCTACGAAACTTATGAGAATCGAAATGCTACGCTCTTATCAAAACGTGGCGCTTATTTAAAAGCATTCCAAATTGCTAAAAAACAATTAGTAGAAAATATGGAAGGCATGAGTAACATGTGCGGTACTGCCATCAATGAAACCATGGATATCATTGACACCGGAACAGATAGTGTCGCTAACACGGTTAGTTTAACGAGTGATAACTGCGCAGAGTCAGTAAAAGGGGCTTTGGTCGGCTATGTAACATTTGATGTTTTTGATGATCCCAGTGAAAATTTAGTACGTGTTACTTTAATTTCAACGCCTAAAACTAGAGAGCAAACAAAGCGCAGTGTTGGTGCATTAACTCAAACAACAGAGCCTAATGTTATTTTTAAGCAAATAGTATCTGATCTACAAGCTGGAGTTTTACCACCAGTTGGTGCAAAAGTAATTACTAATGCAGAAACTGGTGAGTCTTATGTTTTAGGATTCGGCTCATCAATTATTCGTGATAATAAAAATAAAAGTGTCGCACGCAAATTATTGAGTACAGCTAAGTCTCAAGCACAAGCAAAAGCACGTAATAGTTTAATCTCAGTGATGCAGGGGGAACAGGTTTATTGGGAAGGTGGCTTTACTGAAAATCAATTAGAGAAAAATGAACAATTTGAGTATGAGCCAGAAAGCATTAACCCTGCTGAAACAAAAGCATTAGGTGAAGATAAACACACCTTCTTAAACAATATGAAAACAGCGGATTCATATAAATCGTTTGCTGCGGGTAAAGTTCCCCCTGGTGTTTCAGTTAAAACATTTACCAGTACTGATGGAGCTTGGTCATTAGCAGTTGCAGTTTATGCTCCATCATTAGAAGCAGCAGCGCAAAAGGCTTCGTCAGAAAATAAGCAACGTATCAAAGAAGGTCAAGCAGACCGTAATCGAAAACTAAACTCTACAGGTGGACTGACTGAAACAGATAGTTCACAAGGACCATCAGGCAAGGTTAGTAACATTAATGAGTTATAAGATTCATTTTTTCATGCTGGTGAGCTTTTTAAGCTTACCAGCAATGGCTAATTCACAGGTTTCTTGGACATTTGCAGGGAACCATTATCAAGTCAATGGCACGGCACCAGGTTACTCAGCTACTGTAACAAGAGAAAAGCCATTAACTCACAATCAAATGAAAAGTCTGTGTCGTAAAGGACTTGGACTGCCATTGAGAAATAAATATGAATTAATCCTAATTGACCAGCAACTTATTAATGAGCCATTTTCAGATTGGCCAATGACAGATCTTAAATATGATCTTAATAAAATTAAATATGATGATGTTACTAAGCTTACCGCATCATGTTCTGCCATCGTGATCGATAGTGGTAAAGCAACGAACCTTGCAACAACGGGGTTAAGCTATGCCGTTGCTTATTATACAACTAAGCAATATGCCAAAATTAAGCAATTACTGCCTTTTTTAATAAAAGAACCTATCGTTTCAATTGATGCTGCCGCACTTATTACATTACTACTCCAATCTCAAGATAGTCAAAAGGCAGAAGCCTATTTTGATAAATATGTAGAAATAGAAAATATTAGAACTGACAATATTAAATTTTGGTTAGCACAGTGGAAAATGCAACTTGGAAAATTAGAAGTAAGTAAAACTATTGTACAGCAATGTAATACCTCAAATTGCCAACAATTATTGTTTGAGATAGATAGTGCTATCGATGCAAATGCTCAAAAAACCGCTGGCGATCTATCTTCATATTTTTAAATGATAATGGAATTATACTCTTGAATAAATTTAGAAAAAGCATCGTTTTTTTAGCTATAAATTTGCTACTCGTTGCGAATGTATCTGCCAATGATCCATTTACTAATCTTGATAATGAGGTTGCTAAACTTTCGATTGATGATTCTATCGAGTTTGATCAATGGTACGCAAACCATATAAATGAATTCGCACAATGGCAAAAAATCCATTTAAATCAATGGGATAAAGAACAGCAAAGCTCTATTGTAAAATGGGGCGACTCAAAAACCTCATCTCAAGATATGCATGTTATCAATAATAAAAACAATACTAGTCGTACTGTCATAGACTTCAAAAATAACGAAATAATCATCAATGTAAAAATTAATGAAGCTGACGAAACCAACATTCAACAAAAACAAATTGCAGTTCAAAATGTTATTTCTTCAAATAAGAAATTATGGAGTGAGGTAGGCTTAGCTGAATCTGTTTTTTCAAAAATGGATTCCGTCGCAGTTGTAGATGTATTACCAGAAAATTCAGTTTTAGAAGATATAAAAAATAAAATACAAAGACAAACAGAACAACAAATGAGTCAGCTCGACATATTTATGGAGCAGGAAAATATTTCTATTGATGAGTCAAGCAAACAGAAAGTGCTCTCTCAACAGAAGCAAATTATGTCAAAAGAGCAGGGGAATAGAATCAAAAAGCATACAAAGAACTTTGAGCAGGCCAAAAATCATCAAATAAAAAAACCAATAAAACTTGTACAGTACAAAGTCTCGATCCCCAAAACAGCCATTTCAGAACGTGCAAAAAATTATATTCCACATATTGATACTGAAAGTATTAAACAAAACCTACCTTCATCCTTAATTTTGGCGATTATGCATACTGAATCACATTTTAATCCAAACGCAAAATCCCATGTACCAGCTTATGGCCTTATGCAAATAGTACCAAATACTGCAGGACATGATGTAAATAAATTATATCGTGGAAAAGATTCTCCAATGACTGCAACAGAGTTATACGACCCAAAAGTAAATATAGAAACAGGTACAGCTTATTTGAAAATATTACAGAGTCGATACTTAAAAGGAATTAATGATCCACAAAGTGCAATGTATAGCATTATTTCTGCTTATAATACTGGCTCTGGCAATGTCGCTAAAGCCTTTGGAAGTAAATCAGTCAATGCCGCAATTAATAAAATAAATAAAATGAATTCAGATCAAGTTTACCAACAACTAATAACTAATTTACCTTATGAAGAAACACGTAATTATCTTCAAAAGGTGAATAAAAGACTACAGCAATACAATAAATCTTATCAACAATCAGCACTATAAAAAATAAAGGTTATGACATGAATAATAAAATACTATCTGTAGCTCTAACAGTTTTATTTGTTGGTGGCTGTGCGAATACGGAAGTCACTAATATAGAAACATCGAGTAATATTCCTGTTTGGGTAATGAATCCATCATCTGCAAATGGTTATTCAGCATCTAATTGTGTCTCAAGTTCTGGCAATTTTTCCATTGACCGTAATCATGCGATTTCGTTAACTCGAATTACATTAGCGCAAAACATGCAATTAAAGGCCAGTATTTTAGAGAAAAGCTATCAAAAACTAAACCAATCAACAGGACTATCAACTACCGGCTCATCTTTTGAGCAAATAGCAAAGCAAGTCACAAGTATCTCTATACAAAATAGCCAAGTTGAACAAATCGCACTCATAGAAATTAATGATGTAGAACAAGTATGTGCATTAGTCACGATCCCGAAAACACTAACTCATGTGTTATTTGAAGAAACAATAGGACAAGATAAAACGGTAGACCCAACAAATAAGACCGCTTTATATAATGAGTTTATCAGTCAAAAAACAGCAAAAGAGCTAGAGCAGCAAGTGATTGCATTATAAATACTGATTTAGATTTTTCATTATTGAGTAATGCTTTAATTATACTTAACCAAGCATTACTCAATTCGCAGCCATATTAGAAATCTCAACTCATAGAACAATATGGGATCAAAAATAGGGATGGCACTATTTAATAATCAACCACTTAAACGTCTGACATTTTTTTACTTTGTCACACAAGTTGAGATTTTTGTGAATCCGTGCAAAATAAAATTAGATTTATATTCAATGGAAATTAAAGCATTTATAAACAATGACTTAACTGGAGTTATTCTAGATGTTTAAAAATACGAAGTTATAGAGGATTAAATATGATGTCAATCAGTACAATTACCGAATTCAATTTAAATACATTTAAAACACACCATATAAACGAAATGAAATGTGAGAAAAATATTACATAACAAATCACTTATTAAGCCTTAAAAATATATGACTAGAATGATATCTTGAAGTATGAACTTCAAATATCTTATAAAACGAAAACAATAACATAACGGGTAACAAGTTGATTGTGTTGTTCAATGCCCATACCTAGCATGGATGAATATATGAACAGCGATCATCAATCTAATCATTTTTATTTATATACTTGCACGCTTCTTCTATGTATTTTCAGTAGCCTTACATTTATGATGCTCAAACAAAAAATACGAAAGTCTCTATCGGCGCTGTTTGGCGCCTTGTGGTTATTTAGCCTGCCAGCTACAGCTCTAACCGAGCAAGCAGTATCTCAGTGGCAAAGTGATATTGAGCATTATCGTCTAAACATAGTTAAGCGTCACATTAACCCGTTTACGCAAATAAATGAGCGACAATTCAATAAACAACTTGAACAGCTTAAAACTAATTTGGCCGATAAAACCCGTTACCAAGTGATTATTGAATTAATGAAAATACACCATAAAATAGGAGATGGTCACACCAGTATTCCATTATCGCAACAAGGGATAGAGATTTTTCCCATTGATTTATTGTTTTTTGACCGCAGCGTGCGGGTGGTTAAAACCAGTAAAGAGCACAAAGCATTGCTTGGCGCAGAGCTAGTAAAAATAGGTGGTCATCCCGTTGAAGAAGTGCGGGAAAAATTTCGTGCTATCGTCCCCTTTGTCGAGAATCGTTCATCACAATATGAGCGGGTATCTACTTACATGATGATGTCTGCGCTGTTAAAAGCATTTGGCATAATCAACGACAGCGAAGTCGCCCAGTTCACTTTTAAGGCCAACGGCAAACAATTTACCCTACCGTTACAGCCGTTTTCTCGTTCGAAACGAGATAAAGTGATGAGTGAAAGCGTCTTCCCACGTGATCAATATTCTGCCACGCAAACCGGATTATTCAGTAACAATAGTCAATATTTGTGGCATCAAACCCTCAAAAACCAAACCTTGTATATTCGTTTTGAGCGTTATCCGTACATGAAGACCATGAATCGGTTTGGTGAAGAGGCATTAGAGGTAATCAATAAAGAGCGTTTACGCCATATCATTATTGATTTAAGAGATAACTATGGCGGCGATCTATATGTTGGCGTTATGCTGGCAAGATGGTTAAACCTTGCCGATTCAATTGATTGGCAGCAAGGGGTTTATGTCTTGGTAGGCAGAAAAACCTATTCGGCCGCCATGGTCAATGCGATTAATTTTCGACAACTATTGAATGCGAAAATCGTTGGCGAACTACCGGGAGCTATCCCAACTGGGTTTCAAGATATGGATTCATTCTCCTTACCTCACTCAAACTTACAGATCACCTATTCAAAACGTCGTTTCAATTTAGCTATTACTGAACAAAACCAAGTACCACTAGATACTAAAATTGAGCTTAACTGGCAATCATTCCAACAAGGTAACGATCAAGAATTACAATGGGTACTTAAAGATATTGCCAGGCGATAAACGGTGCTGTAACAGGTAATCTGGTCAATAGTGGGCATTTGCGAATATTAGGAAATTGATAGCTATGAATAAAGTTGAATTACAAGAAAGGTTAAAATCAGAAAACTATAACACTGAAAGCTATTGTTTAAATGGCAACACACTAATGGAAGGGCATTGCCTTGATGACCGTGGTGAAGTTTGGTGTACCTACTACTTTGAGCGTGGCGTTGAATTCGAATTTGAAACATTTGACTCTGAAGCTGATGCTTGCAACAGGTTGTATGAAAAAATTATAAATGACCCGTTCATGAAAAGGCGAAGGTAGGGTACTTGGTTCTCTAAATAATTATATTGTCACCGAATTAGAAGATTGATAATTTATATTGCCACCCATAATAGTGGCTTTTTGTTAAAAACAATTGTCCTATAAACATGAGATTTCTGTGATAATTCAAATTTTAGGTAGTGAAGGTGAGATTAGGAAGTGTGTATCGGAATTTTCTAATCTTCCTAGTGAGTTTATTCCAAAGTATTTTAGTGAAAATGAAACAGGAATAGATAAAAAGAATAATATATTTGAATATACAGATAAATTTTGTGATTTTATTGAAGAAAATCCGTTAGGGTATTTTTTACATGCAAAATCAAGTACCGTTGACGTAAGCTTATCTGGAGATAAATCTTCATTATTTTTTGATGTGAAGATGAAAATACCACTGAGAAATGTTGATGAGTTATTGTGTTTCTTTGCAAAAAGAAATGTAACATATGGATATGCTTGTGATTGGGATGAAAGAAAGTATCGAAATTTGATTGTAAAACAGATAGGTAACTCTAAAATTCATCAATGGGTTGGGAGGTCTGTTAACCATCATTTACCTGGTTTATATTGGTGTAATTTAATTTCTAAAAATTTAATAGAAAACTTTATTGTAGATAAAGATAATATTATTAATAATTCTTTAGATGTTAAGTATTTTGATACAGGAACGGTTGTCATTAAGATGTTTGATGAACCACTGGATTGGGAGAGCTATGCTCCTATTCTTGACTCTATTTGTGAAGTTGATGCTGGGATATTCTCAAAGTGGGAGGTTTTTGATGAAATTGACAGTACTGATAATCAAAATGATTTTTTCAAGAAGTGTTTAAAATACCCATAGTATAGGGATGTATATTATCGAATGTAAAAGTGAGCAGACTTGTGAATAATATTCATTAAACTGCAGTTACGCAGAATCCAAAATTTATTATGACACCCATAATAGTGGCGGTTTATGCAGGTTGAACTAAAATATTCAGGATTGGGAGGCGATAATATCACCTCTAACTAGGTGGCCAAATTTAATGTACCACTACAACCATTACCGCATTCAGTTTGTACTAATTTGAAATACAATTAGGTATTAAGTAATAATAAGAGAAAAAAGCCACAGATTGTGTAAGCATTAATTCTCTCTTTTCATATAAATAGTTAAGAAAAATAATAAATTACAATAGTTTGTAAAATATAATTCGGATTTATTAACTTTTAGATGATGACCCCGTTTATTCATTTCAAATTATCAGTAGCATAAAATCATAAAAACAAATGGGTTAATGCTTTGATTTGCAGTTCAGCTACATCCCTAAATTGAGAAGGGCTGGACAATGGCTATAAATGGATTTAACCGTTTTACGACTAAAGCGTTCCTATTTTTTATTGGGTTATTAATAAGTGTAAATACAGTAATAGCAAAAGGCGGCCAATGGGTACCGCCGATACCATCTATCGACCCCATTATTAAGCATGTTAATCTTGCTGCAGTTGAGGATACTCAGTTAGACTTCACTTACATCCAGCTTGGTATTTCACCTTCTGAGTACGGTATCAGTATTCAGTCATCTCCAATTCATGGAAGCTTAAGCACTTCATCTACAATGCACGGTTTGGCTTACAAAGCTTATCAGAATTATTGTGGTGGTGACACTTTCATCATTAAAACTAAACAAGATGGCTATGGCGATAACATTACCCCAATTAAACCACCTATTGCAGGTTTGAATGCTGCGCCAACACCCGCCTTTCTTAAACAAGTCATTTATTTTGAGTATCGTGTTTCAGTCAATGTTTCTTGCCGAAATGATAGACCTACTGTTGGCTCGATTGGCAACAAAGTTATTAATGAAGACAGTAATACTGGCAATATCTATTTTAGTGTTAATGATATAGAAACACCTGCGGGCAATTTATCTCTTAGCCGTAGCACCAATAACGCTAACTTAGTTCCATATTCAAACATTGTCTTGGGAGGCAGCGGTGCAAGCCGCTATGTCAAAGTGACGCCAGCACCAAACCAATATGGTAGTGCGTTGATAACAGTACACGTATCTGATGGACAGTTATCGAGCAGTCGCTCGTTTTGGGTAACCGTAAAAAATGTCAACGATAGACCAACAATCAGTAGCTTACCCCATAAAACGATTAATGAAGATAGCAATACGGGTAATATTATCTTCACCATCTCAGATATTGATACCCCCGTCAGCTCACTAATACTATCAAGAAGTTCCAGTAATCAAACGCTTGTTCCAACAGGAAATATCAGTTTAGGAGGCACGGGCCAATATCGCTATGTCAAAGTCACACCCGCACCTAATCAGTACGGTAATGCACTGATTACCGTCAATGTTTCTGATGGAGCATTATCCGCCAGTCGTCAGTTTTGGGTGACAGTCAACGCCATTAATGACCGACCAACCATCAGTGGCATTTCTAGCCGCACAATGAATGAAGACAGCAATACCGGCACTATAGGGTTTACGGTAGGCGATATTGATACTTCCGTTAATTCGCTGACCTTATCGCGTAGCTCAAATAATCAAAGCTTAGTACCTAACGGTAATATCAGCGTGTGGGGCACGGGTGCCAATCGTTACGTTAAAGTCACCCCAAAAGCTAATCAATCGGGAAGCGCACTTATTACGGTTAATGTCTCAGATGGCGCATTATTGGCCAGTCGTCAGTTTTGGGTAACCGTTAAGCCCATCAATGACCGACCAACAATTGGCGGCATTTCAAATCGAACAATTAATGAAGATAGCAATACTGGGACCATTGGATTTACGGTAGGTGATATTGATACCTCAGTAAATTCATTAACGTTATCGCGCACCTCCAGCAACCAGTCTCTTGTGCCGAATGGTAATATTAGTGTGTGGGGAGCAGGAGCAAACCGTTATATTAAAGTCACCCCAAAAGCGAACCAATCTGGTGTTGCAGACATTACAGTCACGGTCTCTGATGGGAGCTTAACGGCTTCTCGACAATTTAGGTTAACGGTTAATGCCATTAATGATAGACCTACTATTGGCGCTATTGGTAATCAGAGCATTAATGAAGACAGCAGTACGGGGAACATCAGTTTCAACGTTGCTGATATTGATACATCTGTCAATTCACTGACCTTGTCACGCACTTCAAGCAATCAATCTCTTGTACCGACAGGCAACATTAGCGTATGGGGAACTGGCGCCAATCGTTATGTCAAGGTCACCCCTAAAGCGAATCAATCAGGCAGCACCAATGTGACTGTAACCGTCAGTGATGGACAGTTAAGTGCTAGCCGTACTTTTGCCGTTAACGTTAATGCAGTCGATGACGCGCCAATCGTCAATTTGAGCGCCCCTAATTCAATTACGGATAGACAAAATCTCTCGGTGAGTGCCAATGCCAGCGATATCGACTCTAGTATCCAGCAAGTTGAATTTAAACTGAATAACTCATCATGCAAAGTGACACCACTGCGCCATATCAATACAGTTTCAGCAACCTAAGTGCGGGCCAGTATACTGTTTATGCTCGTGCAAAAAGTAATAACCGCTATTCAGATGTGCAAGCTCGCACCGTAACAGTGAGCCTAACGGCGCCCAACAAACCAACAGCAATCAATTTACCCAGTAGCGTCGCCGAGCCTGAGTTTGATATTAGTTGGAATCAAACAGCGAAGGCCACTCAGTATCAATTGCAAAGTGCACTGGATGGCGGCGCATGGCAAAGCGTCACCAGCACTTCGGCCACCTCATACCATGCCAGCATTTCCGATTTTGGCGAGTATCAATATCGTGTCCGCGCCTGTAACAGCACAGGCTGCAGTGATTGGACATTATCAAATAAACTTTACGTTAATTTCGATGATGGCATCAATATAACTGAAACCACGGTGCCAGATGCGCTAGGCAGCAATCAAGTACCAACACAAGCTGTCAATATCGACGCAGCTCAACTAAAAGGCAATGGCGGCGTCTCGGGTGGTCAAGCGAGCTACAATATTCCAATCCAACTCGCACCTGGGCGCGGAGGCATTCAGCCTAAAGTTTCACTCAGTTACAACTCGCAATCAGGTAATGGTATTGCAGGTATGGGCTGGTCACTCAATGCAGGCTCTAGTATAAGCCGCTGCAGCGCCAACTATGCTCAAGATGGCTTTACGCGTGCGGTAACCTTTAATGCAGAAACAGACCGGCTCTGTTTCAACGGTCAACGACTAATCGCAATTTCGGGCGCTTATGGACAATCAGGTACGGAATACCGCACTGAAATGGACAGCTTTGTTAAAGTTATTCAACAAGGAGAGATAAACAGTAACCAAAGTCACTTTACCGTTTATCGTGCAGATGGAAGTGAAGCCAGTTATGGCAGTGATACTCAAAGTCGTTTTGCACCATCTGGCTTAAGCACACCATTAAGCTGGAAAGTCACTCAAGAGCGATATAGTGGTGGGGCCAACACCATTAATTACCACTATGACACCAGTGTGGCAGGCGAACACCTGCTTAAAAACATTCACTATACCGGTAGCCAAACTGCAGAAGGTGACCGTAAAATTGAGTTGATTTACGAGGCGAGAGAAGATAAACGATCTGGTTATCTCGCAGGCGGTAAAACGGTCACAACGCGCCGTTTGTCTGAAATCAACACCTATCATTTAAGCAGCAAAGTACACAGTTATCAGCTCAGTTATGACTACAGCGGTGCAAGTCAGCGCAGTTTATTATCATCCGTCATTCAGTGTGGATATACAGACAGCGGCAGCCAGCAATGTTTACCTGCAACCGACTTTGATTGGCAGCAACAACTTTCGCACACGCTTGAGCCATTTAATTTTGGTGAAGGCATGGCTTACCCTGAGGCAAAAGAAATCCATCAAGTGATGCCTCGAGGTGATTCAAATGGCGATGGTGTGGCTGATTGGTTAGGGCAATATGTTAATGCGGAAGGGCAAAAAACAGGTGAAAATCCATTCCAATTGGATCCATGTTATCTAAACCGTTTGTCTTTAAAACCAATATGTGTCAATGGGGATATCAACCAAGATGGAAAAACCGATGATTGGCAAAATGTGAATAATCAACTCATTATTCAATATACGGATGGTGCACGGATAAATACAGGTATTATATTACAACCATCCAGTGTCACTGGCCTACAAGACAGTCACCCTGTGCATTTAGCTGATTATAATGGTGATGGTTGGGTCGATTTGATGCTGTATGACAATAACAGCCATAATCCACTATTGAAGCTATTCTTGCACACTAAACAAACTCATTCTCCTTATCAGCAAGGTCAGGTAGTTTTTCATTATCAACGAACCAGCGCTGCCAATAACACCGCGCATTTCTTAATTACTGATGTGCAATTTATGGGTGATATGACAGGTGATGGTTTACCTGATTTGATTATTAATGAAACAGGGGCAGATGTTAAAAATGGCTATCCTCAACCTAGACCTATAACATTACTAATTAACCAAATGACAACGGGATTGTGGAATAATTTTAGCCACCAGAGCCTAGATTTTATCGTAGCAGGAACAAGCAGTTATTTTAGTTATTTTATTGATGTTAACGCAGATGGATTACAAGATTGGATAGGTTGGAATGATGATAGGCAAGTCGATGATTCATTAATTCTTCGATTAAATAAAGGGTTAGGTAATTTTAGCCAATCATTACCAATCGATGGTGACACATTAGCCAGTCGTATTACCTATTATTATCACTCTGAACGTGAACCCGATATTAGACGTGTACCTAAGTATCACAATGCTTTCAAGGTTTACGATATTAACTTTGACGGTCAACCAGAGCTTTTGACGCCAGGCACACGTGTAATCGAAGGCTGCGCTTTAGTATCGACGGTCTATCCACGTTATAACCAATCAATGCGGTGTGGGGATGCATTATACGGTAACTATTATGCAACTAATGCTATAAGTAGCCGCACAAGTATTAATAGTGCAGAAGCTGACGATAGCATTTATCAATTTGATGTCATTCATTTTGATGAAAATGAGGATGGCAGCATTTCTTTAAGGCGGGAGCCAACGGATTATTATGGCCATGCCTACGAATCAAGAGTCGTCGATGCTTATGGAACTGGATTGCCTAGCTTACTCTTTGTGCATCGAAAAAGAGATTATACAGAGCACAATGGAGATGCTTCAGGTACACCATTTGCGGGATTTGGGCAGCAATATGGCGTTTATTATAATCGCAATTTCGGCGCGGGCTCAGGTCAAACGCCAAGCGATTATCAACCCGTCGATTATTTACAAGCAGTCACTGATGGTGCTGGTAATCAAAGCCGCTGGCACTATCGTCCATTATCAAGCGGTATAGCGAGCGCAGGGCAAGATAAGCTTTACCATACCGACCATGAATACGTTGGTGATGGTTACATACATTTTGGCTCCAGTATGTATGTGGTCAATGCGTTTGATTCTCCCAATGGACAAGGCGGACATAACCAAACCCAATATGCCTATAAAGGCGCCATGTATCACTTACAAGGACGTGGCTTTACGGGCTTTAGAGAGATAATTGAGCAAGAGCAGGGACGCAATAAAATTGTGTCGTCACGCTTTCACCAAAAATTCCCAGAAGTTGGCCTGATTGAGCAGCAACAAGTCCATGTAGGCAGTCAGTTAATCAGCCAAACCCAGTACACTTGGCAAGATAACCCTAATCATCAAGTCAGTGGAGTCAAACACAATGTGTTAACCCAGCAAGTGCAAACCCGCTGGGACCTTAATGGCAAAATGCTTTCCACGTCTACGCAAGCGGTGAACGCTAACGATGTCGATGAGTTTGGTAATATTAAGCGGAGTACCACCACGTTAGTGGATGAAGTGGAAGGTGGACAGCTTAGCTATCAGACTCAAGTTGACACCGCATTTGCACCGGATGAGAATAACTGGTGGCTGCGTCGATATGACCGCAAAACCAGCACTATCAGTCCTGTTGTGCGCAGTTGGGGAGGCAACTTAGCCGGTTTTGACCAATCCACCCAGCAAGTGCAAGTAGTTGATGAATGGGATGTAACTCACCACAAGCCTAAACAAGTAACCTCATTCGGGACTCACAATGGCATTAATAGTTGTCAACGAACTGAAATAAACCTTTATAACGACTATGGCTTGCCGTATCGCAGTACTGTAATGGGTGAAACGCCAACTAATGGCAGTTGCAGTACCATGAATAGTCGCGTCACCCAGATAACGTACACTCGTACGGGCGACAGCACACAAGCAGACGGTTATTTGCCTTTTACCGTCACCAATAGCCTCAATCATCAAGTAACCACTCATTATGATATGGGACTAGGGTTACCTATCAAAATCACTGATGCCAATCATCGTATCACTGAGACAGAATATGATGTACTAGGGCGCCCAGTGTTAGTTAAACAAACAGGTCAACCACATCAATATCTACGTTATTTAAAAGCCAGTCATAGCAACCACAACCCCGCCTATGGTCAATGGCTGACTCAAGTGAGCAGTGCGGGTATGCCGACCAGTCTTGCCTTTATCGACAGTCTTGGCAGACCAGTTCGTAGTGCCACTCAAGGCTTTGATGGTCGCTATCAATATCAAGATAAACACTATGATAGCTTAGGCCGTTTAATCAAAGACTCACAAGTGTATTACGCCGGCGATATCACACAATATACGGAATTTGGGGGTTTTGATGCATTAGACCGTCCCGCATGGCGCCGTTTACCCAACGGTTATAACGGCGGACTGCTTTCTCAGTATGAGTACGACGGTTTAACCACCCACATCAGTGTTGCAGGACTTGGCATGTCTCGCACTTATGGCTCACAAGGCTGGCTATATCAAACCACTGACGCCATGGGCGGTACTAATCGCTTTGGTTATGACGGTGCAGGTAGACCTTTAGTGATTGAAGATGCCAACGGTAATCAGATTAAAGCGCAATATAATGGCCTAGGGCATAAAACCAAGGTTATTGACCCTAACCAAGGCAGCACAGAGTTTACTTATAACAGTTTAGGCGAACTGACTTATCAAAAAGATGCTAATGGCGTCAGTCAAGCCTTGACGTTAGATACCCTTGGGCGCATCACGCGCAAAACGATTACAGGCGGGCATGATGCAGGCGTTTCAGTATATCGCTGGGACACGGACAAAAAAGGCCTATTATCCCAAGAAGAAGGCAACGGTATTCGCCGCAGTTATCAATATAACGCGGCCTTGCAAGTCACTCAATCTAGTGTGCAAGTCAGCAATGCCGTTGGCGGCGATAACCAAACTCGCACCGTAAAACATCAGTACGACAGTTTTTATGGTCGCCCGAAAGGTTTGGTATACCCTAATGGTCTCACATTAGCCTATCAATACAATGAGACTGGCTATATGACTCATACTCGTAATGCCGCATCGGGTTATACCTACCAACGCATCACCGCCATGGATGCACAAGGCATATTACTGGGGCTGGGCTCGCCAACAGCCGTATGCAGCAAGTCAACGGTTATCATGACGCAGGCATGATGGCTTCCACTAAAACGACTGCGCAAACCGGCACGCTGCACCACCATGCTTATGAGCAATACGATGCCTTTATGAACCTCACGCAGGAGATTAATTACCAAACGGGACTGGAAAAAAGCTATGGCTATGATGACTTACACCGCCTCACGGATTATGACTTTGCCAGTCAGGCTTTCTTAGGTAGAGCAGGATTTAATGGCAGTGTTGATTATGCGTATGATGCCGTGGGTAATCTGCTGAAAAAGAGCGATTACAGTCAAAACCATCAAAACGCTTATCGATATGGCAACCAGTGCAATAGTAGTAAACCTAATGCTGTGTGCCAAATTGATAAACTCAATGGTGCAACTGTCAGCTTTGGTTATGACCAGCGAGGTAACTTAACCTCTGGTGATGGCCTCACCATGACCTATAGCACGTTAGATAAACCATTAAGCGTCATCGGTCGCGGCGCAAGCTCGCACTTTGTTTACGGCAGTGACAATATGCGTGCACTGCAAACTCGCACTGTTTCCAATAAAACCGTTAACACTCATTATGTCGATAAGTTTTATGAAGCCGACAACGATGGCAGTTGGCGTGCCTTTATTGGCGACATCGCGGTACTTAGCTATACGCCAGAGCGTAAGCATCAATTACTCTATACTTTACGCGACAGACTTGGCAGTGCCACTACCTTGGTCAATCAACATGCGCAAATCGTCAGTCGACGCTACTTTGACCCCTTTGGCCGCACCACAAATGTCGGCGCAGACCACCATATCGACATGCTCAATGGCAATGTGGCGCTATCCAAGTTAATCGATTTATCAGACACCAATCAGTATCGCCGCGGCTTTACTGACCATGAGCATCTTAATGAGCAGCAACTCATTCATATGAACGGCCGAGTATATGACTATAACCTTGGCAGGTTTATGTCAGTTGACCCACTTATTCAGAGCCCCACATCGACTCAATCAGTCAACCCCTATTCATACATCATGAATAATCCGCTGGCAGGGACTGATCCGACAGGGTATTGCTCTACAGGAACTAGAATTAAAGGTCGGTCAGCAGCTGATTGTAGACTTGCTTATGACTCTGGAGACTTGCTTAAACAAGCAAAATCAAAAGGTGGTGATGTTTCTGTTAAAAGTAACGGCAACACTTCAGTCCAGCCATCAAAAAATGTAGACTTTGAGATTGATAAAATTGGTTCTACAGAGACTATCAGCCAGGATGATGGTACTAGGCTTGGTGGTGAGGGGGGGGGCAATAATAATCAAGCACGAACATCTCATAAAGAAAAAGGCTTCTATGGCGAGCTTTAACCCGAATACCTTCCACCCTGCATGCCCCCGCAGGTGAAGAGAATATAGATAGAATCGAAGAAGAGATTATTGACTCTTGGAGTTTGGACTTAATTATAGGTAAGAACTGGAGATCTGCATTTTCATCGGGTGCAGACTTACCTGACGTGAGAGATGTATTGTCAGGGCACTCAATTGTCGATGGGCAAACTATAAGGGGTGGCTCTCCAGTATCATTCGGCATGGAGTTGCATGTCGATTTTCATGAGTTTGATGTGAAAATTGAGCAGTTTAGGAGGGTTAGAGTTAGAGGGAAGATTTCTACCTTTCGGACACATCATAAAGCCTTGTCACCTAGCGGTGAAGTAATGCGCTTTGATGGTAAGCCTCTGGTAATTGATAATACAATTAGAACTCCTTTAAAAGGGACTTACTTTCGTTACAAATCTAGCACAGGTCAAAAGCTAGGAACACAGAAATGGCCCACACCTTTAAGTCGAAAATTACCATTACGATAGGGAGTTATCATGAAGATTGTATTGACCTTATTTTTATTCTGGGTGGGGGTTGTTGGAAAAGCGAACGCTTCTCAATGGGAAAAAGATGTTTTGGATAATGTGGTCAAGGCTGATGCGGCCAATTGTGCACAATATCCTAAAGTGTTCAATTTAGATGCACAGTTTCTATGTGAAGATTTGCTTATCAAAGTATCTAATTCGCTATACAAAAACTGGTTGAATGGTGGTGATAGAGCTGCTAAAACTCAGTCCATTGCTAAATGGTGGTCAATGGAAGGTACGTCAACACTAAAAAGCCCATTAGTTAAATTGCATTTAGCAGCTTTATTAGGCCAAAGCAGCTCCGGCGATGTAACAGAGCAGCGAGAATATGCTCGAAAGTATTTATTTTCGGATAATGAGTTAATTCAAGGGAATGCTATTACAGCTATTGGTTGGGTTGGTAATTGTGATGACGCAAAAGATATTATTGCTATTATCAAAATGGAGCAAGAAGGAATTGCTGAAGAAGCCGTGCTTTCATTGCTTACTTTACTTGGTCCTCATAAGTCTGTGAATTATCTAAATGAACTTTCTGGAAACCTTAAACGAGATTCACTTAAAAAATTTATAGAAAAACAATTGTCTACCTTCGGGTAGACAATGTTATATTAAAAATCATGTCCATCACTATTATTCGACCACTTTAACCATACAAACAATCTAACTACCTAGCACCCAATAAAGAATAATATTTCCCCCCATAATAATGGTGGTTTATGCAGGTTGAACTAGATTTAATTAACTAGGATTGTGAGGCGATAATATCACCTCTAACTAGGCAGCCAAATTTAATGCACCACTACATTTAAATTGGTTAATCCAGTGATTTAAGTCATCGTTCTTTTTATTTGAATGAGCGACAACAGTCCTTGCGCCATGGATAAGTTGTTTGCGTAAGTAGCCATCTCCGCGTTTTAACGCCTTTGGCCGCACCACAAATGTCGGCGCAGACCACCATACTGACATGTTCAATGGCAATGTGGTGCTATCCAAGTTAATCGATTTATCAGACACCAATCAGTATCGCCGCGGCTTTACTGACCATGAACATTTTAATGAGCAGCAGCTCATTCACATGAACGGGCGAGTGTATGACTACAACCTGGGCCGCTTTATGTCAGTTGACCCACTTATTCAAAGTCCTACATCGACTCAATCAGTCACCCCATATTCATACATCATGAACAATCCATTGGCAGAGACTGATCCGACAGGGTATTCTAGAATTAAAGGCAGGTCCGCAGCTAATTGCAGAGTTGCTTCAGGCTTTGCTGACTTACCTAAACAAACAAAATCAAAAATTAGTAATGATTCGGTTAAAAGTAACGGCAATACTTCAGTCCAGCCATCAAAAAATGTAGGCTAAAAAATTTTTTTACTGTTCGCTTAGTATTTTCACGGCCTCTATTAGTGCTGGATCGAAATGGTATTTCGATATTTGCTTAAGTGACTCTTCGTATGATGGTTCGCACAGCGACCACCTTTCGTCTACGATCCTAATAAGTCCCTGTTCCTCTAAGTTCTTAATTGCCCCAACAATAGGGGTCGTACTAAGCCCTACCAGCATTGCAAATTTGGCAGTTCTAATCTTGTTTGTGCGTGGCCTAGTATGAGCAATTGCTTGGATTGTAGAAATCTCAGCGCGTTTGTTGTTGTTCAACTTCTCCTTTAATAAAGAACTAACCTCGTCAATAACAACGTCTTTGATATATGTGCCCCAAGCGTTAATCACAGTATCAGTGCTAATATGCTTAGGCTTAACGTTATCAAAAGTGGAGTCCTCAAAAACCTGTAGGCTTAAGTGTGAGAAGTCTCTCGGGTGCCCCAATGTTATGTCCACAATCATTTCTAGCGCTTTAGCATCAAAGGTGTAGCCACATTGTTTAGACGCAAGCGTTAGGTGTGCGATACAGTCATCCTTAGGTAGCTCAAAAATATTGATTCTGCGACACATGCCGTATAAGCCTCGGCTCTTATTTAAAAACACTTCGCTCATCATGCGCTTTTTAGAGCCAGCAAAAACCATGCACACATTATCTGAGTGCTGCAGTCCAGCTCTAATGTCCCACTCAATTCTCTCTCCGGTCGCCTGTTCTATTTCAGCCAATGTCTGGAATTCATCAATGATGATAACGGCTTTGCTATTTTGTTTTTTAGCGAGTCCGTCTAGCGCAATGATAGCGTCCTGCAGTGAGTCTTCTGCTGATATTGATTTAAGCTTTAACGTTAGCTTTGCAATATCGGAACCGCCCACGGACAGTTCGGGGTCGAAACGAGCAAATGCTGATTTAAGCAGCTCAATAGCTTTCTTGCTTTTTCCCGTTATTTTTCCTGCCGCATCGGCGATAGTGTGCAATATTTGACGCTTTGTTGCTTCAATAGTTGCACAGGAGCTTATATCGCATTCGCTCCATGCGAAATGATTTATGCCGTATTGGCTTGGGTTAGCCTCAAGTTCACTGCATACATGAATAGCAGCAGAGGTTTTGCCGACTCTACGTTCTCCAGCTAGCCATACTGATGATGATGAAGACAGATCAATAGTTAATTTACGTCTTTGGTCTTGGCGATCAAAGAATGCTTTGCCTTTCGCTACTTTTCTGGAGAAAAAGTCAGTGTAACTTAACATTGTATTGCCTCTTATTCTTGGGAGTAGGACGGCATTATAGCATGCCTAAGAGTTAGAAACTAAGACTTAGTTTCTAACTCTTAGTCACTAGCATTTAGTCTCCAAATTCTAGTTTATGTTGTCAGTCTTGCTATACCATTTAAAAAGGCTATCTAAATGAATTTAATTAAACAAAACGAAATAAAGATACATAAAAGTACAGCAAGCTAAACTTATACGATAAAATCTGTCTATGTGACCATAAAAGTTCACTACAATGGACTTAATTATAAGAAATGACACTAGAGTACGTAAAAGTACACATAACTAAACTTATTGATATTAGCGCACTCAATGTGAAATATAAGTTCATTACAGTGAACTTATAGCTATAACTATGAGAGTATTTTTCATCAAAACTTCACGTACACGTAAATTGTAAAGCTAGAGGTGTATATGGCAAAAAGAGTAATAGCTAGCAAGACTCCAGATTTAAAACAGAAATTCTCTGGTCAGTTGTTAGGACAAGCAATAAAGGCGAAACGAACTCAGAGCGGATTGACTCAGGAAGACGTAGCGTTGATGTGCGGTATTTCAAAGACAACTCTAGTTAAAGTGGAAAATGGTACTGAAGAAATCCTTTTGTCGTCGCTACTGCGTATTACTCGCGCCTTAGGGGTAAATCTATTTATTGAGGAATGGAGTAATGGAGCTTATGAGTGGAGTGAGTGGAACTAATGCGTATGCGTTAGACCTTGTTTTTAATCGAAAGGTCGTTGGTTCTATTGTTCTAGATCCTGTTAGTAGCAATTTATTTGGCCACCAAAAATAGTGACACTATTTATATTACTAAGCAGGACTTAAAAAACTATGGTTATGATGTCTTACATTGTGACGATTATGTGTGTGATACCGTGGGTAATCTTTTGAAAAGAGTGATTACTGTCAAAATCATCAAAACATGCATACTTACTGATATAAAGTTATGTTCAAACAAGGACTAAAAATGATTATTTACGTAGATATGGACGATGTAATTTGTGATTTTCAAAAGGCCTTTAATGAAGCTACGTTGAAAAACCCGCAAATAAAATATCCTCAATCACAATACGGATTCTTTGCCAATCTAGAACCAATTAAAGGTGCGATTAGTGCAGTATCCGCAATAAATGATTGTCCTAAATATGATTTTTATATATTGACGGCTCCCTCACCAAGAAACCCTCTTTGCTACACAGAAAAACGAGTCTGGGTTGAGAAATATCTAGGTTATGACTTTGTTGAAAAACTTATCATTTGCTCAAATAAAGGACTATTAAAGGGCGATATTCTTATAGATGATTATATTTCAGGCAAAGGTCAGGAGAGCTTTGAAGGCAAGATATTTCAATTTGGCAGCGCTGAATTCCCTAATTGGGATGCTGTACGCTCCGAGCTAAAGATTTGAAAACCTCACGGCTCTAAACTCATTTTTAGTTAAACCTACTAGAGAGGACATAGCCTTAAATGTAAGGGGACCAACATAACGATATACACTTTTATTTAATCAATTAAAGATAAAATGCTTTTATCTTCATGTCTCCTAGTTTGAGAGGCACGGAGCCTTTAGGGTTACATATGAAAGTAGTTGAGCCGGCTATGACTTTTTCAACCGCATCATGTTGATGACCAGACACCCAAAACTTAGCCTTTGAAATTAGCTTATTACTTAACCCTGCGTGATAAAATGGCGCGTAGTCATTATCTGCATTTTCAAGAACAGCAAAGGCTTCTTTAGAGGGAAGGTGGTGAGATAAAACAATATCAACTTTATCAGGAAAGTTGTTTATAAACGCCTGATATTGTTCTTCAATCATTCGAAGATTGATATATTCCATATCATTCATCAGCCTTGAATATGATTGCAATAATTCAGCTGAATAGGTGTGGATAGGGAACCACAGTGTCCCACCATAAATTGTACAACCATCCACAGTAATCAACTCATTATCAAGAAAATATAAGTTCTCAGTAGTATCACTGTGAGCTTTAAGTCTTTCGATAGGTGAGTTCTTTAATACTTGAAGATAGTCGAGTTCAGCGCCAGCTTGTTTCTTATAGGAATGGTTAACTCGGTTTAATTTTCCTTTATTACTGTACCATTCATGATTACCTGCAATCATGACTACCACATTAAAATACTGACACAGCACCTTTTTTATATATTCGATACCATTGAGTGCGTTAGCTGTATCACCGGCAATAAGCAACACCGCATCTTTGTCGAAATATTGCCAGTAACTACGATTTATTCCATGTAAATCGATATGTAAGTCTGATACCACATAAAATTTCAATTGGTTCGCTCTTTTAATAACTGTTCATATATACAGTTATAATGGATATCGTACATTTATGCCATTATTTTGAGGAAGACAAAAGGGGACTGGAGCGCATGTTCACTAAATTACCATTATAAATGGAGGGCTAACATCTATACAATGGATTCAATAAAGGATAATAAAACGGTTTACCACTCATAATGACTGTTTATTATATAAACAAAAATTGCGTAAGTGAGAGTAATCTAAATGCGTAACTGAGAGTAATCTAATTGTATAATTTCATTCTTTTCTCAAGCCAAATTACGAATACTGACCTATGGAAATCAAATTCAGCGGATTTCGTAAAATAAAACTCGATTACTTATGTACCAAAGTCGCTTAGGGACAAGAGCGCCTTAGTGCGACTACTCTAAAACAACAATGCTTGAAAATGATGCAGGCCTAAGACATGTCCAAGAATTACTTGGCCACGCCGACACATCCACCACCCAAAATAAGCAAAGCTAAATTGAGTGCTGTGTATTCTGATCCCCCCATCTACACAAAACGATAGTGGCTTGTTTTAACCAATATGTTGCTAGAAGTATATCTACGAGGCTACCGTCTCTTTTGTAGATAATTTTTTCGCTGAGTGGTAAATTAATAGTTTAAAAATCAATCGATTAATGATATTTTTCAGGGAAATGTTTTGATGGAACAGTTGAAAGAAGTAAAAGTTAAAAATAGTACGGTAACCTGGTTACCAATTAATGCAGACCAGCACACTCCAGAATCAATTCACTCTTCATGGTGCCAATCTAATTTTTTGTTCAATGAAGAAAATGTAGCCAATCAGGTCAGTGGCTTGAGACCCCCACAAATTGGGGGATTTTTTCAGCGTTAGGGTACGAACGTTCTGATAATACAACAGCTGCGACAGTGGTAATGCCGACGGGTACAGGGAAAACTGAAACCATATTATCCATTGTGGTAGCAGGCCATTTTAAAAGAACCCTAGTTATAGTTCCCTCTGACGCATTGCGAGAACAAACGAAGAATAAATTCGTCCAATTAGGTCTTCTTCGAAAACTTGGATTAATTACAGAAAATACTCTCAACCCAATTGTTGCCACCGTAAGACATGGTGTTGATGATCATGAACATTTAGACGAGTTATTGAAATCAAACGTCATAGTCGCATCTGCATCGGCGCTTGCTAAATTCAAAAGTGAATACTTTGTAAAGTTGACTGAAGCGTGCACACACCTCGTAGTGGATGAAGCGCATCATATCACTGCTGCAACATGGGCAAGAGTAAAGTCACAATTCAAGGATAAATCCGTATTTCAATTTACTGCGACTCCTTTTAGAAGTGATGGTTCAAGAGTTGAGGGAAAAATAATATTTAATTACCCTCTTAAAAAAGCGCAAGATGAAGGCTACTTCAAACCAATTGAGTTTCACCCAGTAAGGGAGTTTGTTGAAGAGCATTCTGATCAGGCAATTGCAGAGAAAGCTATTGAACTACTGAGAGCAGATCTGGCGGCAGGGCTAGATCATATTGTAATGGCTAGGGCTAGTACCATCAAAAGAGCCGAAGACATTTTTGAGTTATACGCTAATGAAAAGGATTTAAAGCCAGTCTTAATCAACAGTAAGGTGAAAAAGAAAGCAGAAGTCTTACAAGCAATAATAAATAGGGAACACAAAATTATTGTTTGTGTTGATATGCTAGGTGAAGGCTTTGATTTGCCACAGTTAAAGATATCGGCGATTCACGATCCGCATAAGAGCATAAACATTATGCTTCAATTCACAGGTCGCTTTACACGGACTACACAAGATGTTGGTGATGCAAAGTTCGTGGCAAACATTGCTAATCCCAATGTTAACGAATGCTTGGAGGAGTTGTACAAAGAAGATTCCGACTGGAACAACGTTATAAGCGACATCAGCTCTCGCAAAATCAAAGATGAAAAAGAGTATCAAGAGTTTCGAGCTGAATTTTCGACTCCAAGTAAGCTACTTGATTTAGGTCTGACACCTAGCATTAGCACGACTGTTTATAGGATGCGTGTAGCTACTTGGCAGCCAGATCAATTTCAAAGGTTTGCGAATAAGCAATTTCAGATAGTGGATTCGGTTCTTAACGATGAAAAGAATACATTAGTTTTCTCTGTCAAATCCTATTTACCAGTTGGATGGACAAGCTCAAAAGAACTATTCAATGAGTCTTGGGACTTATATATAGCCTTTTATGACCAGAACACAAACCTCCTATTTATCCACTCTTCAGCTAAAGATGGTTTGGTGAAAAGATTGGTCAAGTTAGTAGCAGAGAATGCAACTCAAGTGCAAGGGGAGCATGTATTTAGATCTTTAGCTGGGCTTAAACGCCTGAAACTCCAAAATGTAGGTCTAAATAAAAATAAAAAAGGTCTACGTTATTCAATGCATACAGGTACCGAGATTAACGAGCAGATTCCAGATATAGAAGCAAATAGAGCTACAAAATCTAATATTTTTGGCAAAGGGTACGAAAATGGTGAGCTAGTAAGTATAGGTTGTTCCCATAAAGGTAAGGTTTGGGCGATGGATAGTGATTCTTTGGACAAATGGATCACTTGGTGCAAGGGAGTCGGAGCAAAAATTCTAGATGAGACCATTGATACTAATAAAGTCATGAAAACTGCAATGCAGACTGAAGAGTTAGAAGAATATCCAGAAATTCCGCCTCTGTCTGTTGAATGGCCTGTAGAGCTACTAAGAAAAAATGAATCCAAAATAACAGTAAAGTCTGCTAATTGGGAAGATACCTTAATTAATTGCGAGTTATTGATAGCGGAAGTGCAAAATAAAGACCCTAAAGTATTTAACTTGGTTCTAAAGAGTCAGTATGCAGTTAGCCCAATTGAAGTAACAATTACAGGCAAAGGTGAGGTCAGCTTCGTTTCGCAAGACAATCTTGATATTAAACTTGGAGAGCAAGTGCGGCAATTATCTGAGTTCTTTGATGAATATCCCCCAACCATATTTATGTGCGATACATCCGTTATCGATGGTGGATTTAGGTATTACCCAAACGAAGATTATGCCTATTTATATGATGTTAACAATACGGAAGACTGGGATTGGGCAGGAGTTGACATATCTGTAGAGTCACAGACGACGGCTAAACTAACTCACTCTATTCAATATCATACAATTCAGAAATTGAAAGACCGTTATGATTTAGTTTTTGATGATGACGGTGCAGGTGAAGTCGCTGATATCGTAGCAATAAAAAACAACGATGATAAAGAACTCGTTATTGACCTTTTTCACTGTAAGTATTGTTCAAAGAAAAATGGGGTAGCACGCCCTGGAGCAAGAGTTGACGACGTATATCAAGTAGCGGGACAAGCGGAAAAAAGTGTTAAGTGGTTTGGTGATAAAGAGAAGCTAATCTTACGATTGATGGATCGTGAGCGTACAAGGCTCAATCAAGAAAAGGCTTCGAGAATTGATAAAGGCAAGTACGAAGATTTGATTCACTTTGCAAAGATAGCAAGGTATTCAACTTTTAAGCTGGGTGTAGCTATTGTCCAGCCTGCTATATCAAAAGCTCAAGTGTCTGAAGATCAATTATTAGTTCTAGGTGCCACCGAAGCTTATATTGATGAGATAAGTGGAGTTAAACTAAGGGTTATTATTAATCAATGATGTAATGGCTACTGTGTAGTGGTCAATTGATGTTGACCACTACAATATAAGCAAATCACCACTGTTAGTATAATAGAGGTTTATAACTTACTTAGAAAATGAATAATGCTTTCTTAAAGTACACAATCTAATTATGAATATCATTAAAATGATACTTACGTCATAATTTTATATACAGTTATTAAGTATTATAGACTGATTTATAAGGCATTTAATGTGCCGAACAATCGATTATTCTAACATGATCGTAACCATACAGGGGCGACTAGATACTTAAAATTTATTAGGGATAATTTTCGAGAACTAAGAATATAGTTGATAGAACAGTTTATAGAAAGTGATGGAGTGAAATACATACTGTCGTAGGGAATACATTTGAGCTATTAACTGTAGTGCATGAAGCCCCTAAAAACTCAAAGCCTAACATTAAAATTTCTCAATTCATAAAATGGACTTGTCTTACTCAATAAGTTGAGTTCACGCCCCTCATTTATAGCTAAATTAGAGGAAAGGTTAGTACACAATGGTGATGATGACATATCTCGATAATATCATGACCTTAAGAAATGGGATGTATTGACAAACTAGTTTGGCTAGTTCTTGCTGAGTCAAAGTTTAGGTTGATTGTAGCGTTAGCTCAAAATGAGACAGGTTTAAGTAGTTCCACGATTCAAATAGTGCATTTGCAAAACGCCCCTATATTGAGCATAACGAGCCTACAATCCATGCCGAAATGCTTAAGTATATCGAACGTAACTCGTAAACGGTTTCCAGTGATTTTCTAATATTTAAAATTCTCATTTATGCAGACATTCATCTAAATGAATATATTGTCTATTTTAATAATTTAATACAAAACCTCCATTGAGGTTAAAGGATTACGTGTGAAATATCAGATTGTTGGTGGTGCAGGTCTGCACCGCAGCGAGACTAAAACTATTGATATGATGGTTAAACAGCTTCCTGACAGTTGGTTTGGATATGCGGGGTTAGTCGTTACGGATAGTCAAGGCTCAATGGAAATTGACGCACTTATTATTACAGCAGACCGTCTACTATTAGTTGAGTTAAAAGAATGGAATGGTACTATTACTTATGATGGTGGGAAATGGTTTCAAAATGGTAAACCTCGAGGTAAGAGCCCTTATCAAATTAAACGCGAGCATGCATTAAGATTAAAAAATCTTTTACAAGAAGAGCTTTATCGAAAACTAGGTTACTTCTTACATGTAGAAGCTCATGTCGTACTTTGTGGTAAGGCTGGCCCAGAAAACTTACCTACAAGCGAACGCCGTTTTGTTCATACTCGTGACGAGTTTTTAACTATTGGAAAACCTAAACATTACGATAAACTGGTTCAAACAACTAACTTTGGATATCTGTTTGAGGGTGAATATAAACGTCCCAACTCTATTGAAATTTTACCAATTATTCAAGCTTTCTTTGATGGACCTAAAGTTAAAGCCTTACCATTAAAAGAAAACGATTATATAGCTAACGATAAACCGTTTTTCAATCACCCACACAATATATATTGTGAGTTTCGAGCTGGTCACAAAGATAATTCTCTCCATAAAGGTTTGCTTCGAACATGGAATTTCGATTCTTTAGGGGTTGCATACGCTGAACAAACAATATGGGCAGAAGTAGCATTACGTGAAACTAGAGTAGGTCGTCAGGTGCGTAATGGTAGTTCTCCTATGCAAGATTATATGCTTCGTGCTATCAGCGAAATTTCAGAAGAGAATGTAACCGACGATGCCCGTGAACTTTACGAGTTACGTAGAAGCTTTAAAAGATTAGATGAAGTATTAGACAGCGAAGCTCAAAATTGGAGTAAACTGGAACGGATCGACCGTGTTCGGGCATTATTAGCACCATTCTCTGAACTACACAGTCTAGGTGTTGGTCACCGCGATGTAGATCCTCATAATCTTTGGTATGCAGAAGATCAAAAAAGTATTATTGTCACAGGGTTTGGCTCTGCATATATTGATGGGCGTGACAATTTAGAAGAATTGCGCACAACATTACAAAGTGCACCTTATATCCTCCCTGAGGACGCCTTTGAAGAGGCTGTCGAACCATACCGCCAAGATGTATTTATGTTAGCCGTCATAGCATACCGTATCTGTTTCTCTGGTGAATCCCTATTAGTAAAAAAACAAGTACCTGAGTGGCGCACACCACAAGAAGATTTATTTGGAGGAACTCTTACTACTTGGTTTGAACAGGCTTTAAATCTAGAGCCAAGTAAACGATTTCCTCGTGCAGATATCATGTTGAATGAGTTCAATTTAGCAACACAAGAGCAAATCCAAGGACATGACGAAGCAAACCAGATCTACCAAGAAATAGAAAAAAGCAATTTTTTCCGAAGTGATATGAATAGTGTGGGCGTTGTAATGGAGTATCAGCCATTACCCGAAGCTCTTGTTACCGTTTATCCCGCTCTTGCTGCGATAGCTAAAACTGGGTATATCGATTATCTTACAGCTCAAAATGATCAAGTACTACAAGTCAAACTCTGGGGAGGGGTAACACTAAATCCTCAGCAACCAGGTGTCAACAGAAGAATTTATACATTTAAACAACGTATAGATAAGCTTCAACGACTTGACTTACCTACCCCATCAGTCTATGCCTATGGTTTATTAGGACAAGGAGGGCTCTACCTAGTAAGTGAGCATATTGAAGGTCAACTTTGGTCAGAGTACATATCCTCAAATGAGTTAAATCATGCACAACGGCTAAATATTGCAGAGATATTAATACATACTGTGCTCCGTTTTCATGAGAAGCAGTTGCCGCATGGTAACTTATGCCCTAATAAGCTACTAGTTCAAAATGATGAAAAGATAACTATAACACTAACTGGATTATTGGAATATAGTGATGAATTGACTTCGAACAAATCCTACCAACCCTCTAATCCAGATGCTACAGATGCTTTCGGGCGTGATTGCTTTGCAATTTATAAAATAATAGATGAGCTTTTTCATGAAAGTATGCCTATTGCAGTAGCAGCAGAAATTAGTCGTGCAAGCAAGTCACCTGATGGAATTCCAATTGCGTTAGATCCTTTACTACAATCTTTGAAAGCAACCAACTTACCCGAAAACCAAATCGACTCTAAACCTCAAATTGTTTTAGAGAATTCTATCTTGATACGTTGGCGCGGAGAAACATGGCCTGCCGAGTTAAAATTACTAGAACCAAATGATGGCGGATACCATTTCAATTGTAGTTGGTCTAATAACCCTCGCTTTCCTAATGAGCTACGCTGTTTTATTACAGGCCTTGGCGAGCAGTTACTAGTAGACCTCAACCCTGAGGGACGGTGTATATCAAGAATAAACTACAACACTAGTCTATCGATTGAAGAAACAATTAAAGCCGGGAAACATTCTCAAACTAAGATTGAATCACCATTGTCTATTCAACAGGGGATACTTACTGATCGCAATGATTTCATAGAATTATTAATGTCACTTGATCCTGTAATCGACGCTATCATCGAAAGAGCTAATCCAAATCAAGAAATGGAAGAGCACGATTTTGATGTCAGTGATTCACAACCAATTGAATTATGGCAAGCACTTGCTGATACCGAGGGTGAGTTACGTGAACAGGTAACTATTGATTCAGCAGAATTTAAAGAGTCGACAAGTGGTTGTTTACTCTATTCATACACAACTGAATCTGGAACAGATCTAAATTTCGAAATTGATGATAAAATTCTCGTATACCTGAAAGAAAAAAATGACTCAATTCAATTAGGAGAACTCCGCCTAGCTGAAACGACACCAAGCCTTATGGCTATACGTTTCGATTTTGATTCCGCTCGCAAGCGAATCCAAAATGGGAGTCAGCTACAACTAGAGTCAATTCGAGACAAGTCTTCACGAGAACTCCGTTTAAAAGCTTTACAGCGAGTAATTGACCATAAGGCTGAAATACCACAACTTGCCCAGTATTTTAATTATCATGAAAAAGTACAAATGCAGACAATGGAACCATTGCCAAGTATCAACACTTTACGAGAACTATATGACCAGCCTGAGCAAAAGTTTAATGAACAGCAAATAACTGCATTCCAACAACTTGTATCTCAAGGACCCGTTGGCGTTTTACAAGGTCCCCCTGGAACTGGTAAAACAACCTTTGTTTCAAAGTTTATTCACTATCTATACAAACATTGTGGAGTAAATAACATACTTTTAGTTGGCCAGTCACATACAGCCGTTGATAACGTGGCGATAAAAGCCAGAGAACTATGCCATCAACAGGGGATGGATTTAGACACGGTTAGGATTGGACACGAACAAATGATTGATGAGGGAATGCTATGCGTCGAAACAAAAGCTCTTCAACGTCAGATCCAGCATAAATTTCATAGGGAATATGACCTGCGAGTCAGTACGCTCGGGAAGCGATTAGGCATGGCTCCTTCTTTAATTGAACAACTATGTCAATTACACCGAAGCTTAAACCCATTACTAGTATCACTTGCTCAGTGTCGGCGTGAAATTTTAAAGTTAGAAAAAAATAAAAGCAATAGCCCAACTTATCAAGAAACAGTTTCAAAGGAAATAAAACAACTTAAGCATATAGAACAACGAATTCAGACAGTGGTTTATTCAATGTTCGAAAGTGAAATATCAGAACCTCTAACTTATGATGAGACTCTGCTCTCCCAATTAGCTGACATAATATCTGCCCAACGTTGCTATAACAACCCTGAAAACCTCAATCGTTTTCTACAGTTACTGGAAATGAGCCAAGAGTGGATGGATGTACTTCAAGGAGGTGAATCTGGCTTTGACCGATTTATGTTCAAAAGTAAACAGTTAGTATGTGGAACCTTAGTAGGTGTTGGTAGCCCCCGGCTAGAGTTAACTGAGTCTAGCTTTGACTGGGTTATTGTCGATGAAGCAGGTAGAGCGCAAGCTGCAGAACTGATGGTTGCATTACAGTCAGGCAAAAGAATATTACTTGTTGGAGATCATAAACAGCTACCACCATTCTATCAACAACAACATCTCAAACTTGCTGCCAAGAAATTAGAAGTTGGTCGAGGCATTTTTTATGAATCTGATTTTGAAAAAGCATTTAAAGCTACAAGCGGAGTTGCTCTAGACACTCAATATAGAATGGTTGAACCTATTGGTGATCTCGTTTCTGAATGTTTTTATGCTAAAGATATGGGTAAGTTGCATACAGACCGCGGAAACTCTCCTGAGTGGTACCAGAAACTCCCTAGTCCTTGGGATAAGTCCGTGACTTGGATTGACAGTTCGAGTGCATGTCCAAATGGGGGAGAAGAGCAAAAAGGAAATGGGCGTTATTATAACCCTAGGGAAGTTCAAATTTTACTTGAAGTATTACAGACCTTAGCAGACGGCAATACTTTTACCCAGTTAGAAAACACAATCACAGCAGAACAACCGTATCCGATCGGCATTATTACAATGTATAGACAGCAAAAAGAAGAAATTGAAAACGCAATTAGCCGTGCAGAATGGGCTGGTAGAATACGTAAATTAATAAAGATTAATACCGTTGACTCGTATCAAGGGCAAGAAAATAAAATCATTATTCTAAGCCTAGTTCGAGACAACACAGAAAAACTTCAAGGTTTTCTGAGAGATGCTCCACGTATCAATGTTGCTATATCACGTGCTCAAGAACGTCTGCTGGTGTTAGGGGCAAGAAGAATGTGGTCAAAGGGTAATAATGATTCAGCTTTAGGGACTGTACATGATTTCATTAGTAACCAGGTATCCGCAGCCAACCCAAACTACCAAATACTTTGTGGGAATAGCTTGTTAGGAGAAAATGAATAATGTCAGAACCACGTCTGGGTAATGTGATTACCTTATTAATACCAGCACGCAGCTACAAAATAAATTGCGCCTGGACAAAAGAAAAATTAATGCCAGGAATAGAGCAGTTCGCTTGTCGACTGTTGCTTATTTTTGACCAACTATACCCAAGTGAACTACAAAGTTATTTTGGACTTAACGACAGAGAGCGAGAAGTTCTACTAGATAATTTACTTGCTAATCGTCTAATAAATATCAATCCAGAAGGTCATGTAGAAGCAAGCTCATTTTTGAGAAAACATGCAGCTGGTAATGACGGCAAGCCAAGCCTCGTAAAGTACAAGGAACAAACTGAAGACGTAGCCTTCGATTTACTGACTCTGTCAGTTTGTAAACCACAGCAACATCGCAGACTAACTTCGGGATTGCCTGAATTATTGCCTAGAGATAAACTAGATGTCGATATTTCTTCAATAACAGAAGCATTTAGTACTCAATTCCGTCATCACTTAATATTGAGTCGGAATAATGATTATGAGCGTCAAAGAACTCAACTTTACAAGATAATGGGGTGTAGTTCTAATGAGATGGTGCAAATCCCTGTGGATGTTGAAGTTAGCTATAATGCTGTTCACAATAGTCCTCCTCAAAAATTTACACGCTCGTACGAGCGTATAGGCAATAATAGAATACCATTGGCAAATGAATTGGAAGCACACATTGCAGATTTTCTTGGTGAGCAATTGCTTAATGAATCAGGCCTAAATTGCACTGATTTCTGTCATTTAACTAATGACCCTGTATTAGTAAATTTCTCAAATGAATATCAGTTTGATTACTCTGGCTGGTTAGAAGCCAGAGAGAAGCGAAATACTGGATATGGCTGTAATCTAACATTTGGCATGTTGGGAGCTGTTTATCTGCCAGACAACGCCAAACGCTTCATTAGCGAGTTAAAAAACACTTTACGGCAGCAAGAAAGCTCTATTATCCCAAAAGCAATTTGGTACAGTAGTGAAGTTCCACTCTGGGGGGCAAACAGTAGTCATTTAGCTCGTTTTAATAGAGATTTATGTGATATTTTAGATAACAATTCCGAAGGTCAAGGCGGGCGAGTAACTCTTTTACATTCGAGTAAAAATAACGGTGATAGTCGTCTAAAGCGTAAACAACATCTTGGGCGATTTTCAAACGGTGTCAGTTTAACTACGGAAGCAAAATTTGATAGATTAGAACTGTTATTAATCCCAGGGGTTATAGGAATAGTTCAATACCATGGCCAGCCTCATTTAGATAGTGCCTTAACTTTACCCATAGGCTATGTCACGACAGATCCTGAACGCTTGCAATTACTTGAATTATTGTTAGTTAAAAGAATTGATGGTGCTACTGCTTCTATTAATTGGAGTGATTCAAAATGTGATACTCTTAGTTCTTTATTACCTGATAGTTTATTAATCAAACTTGATAAAAGAAGCGGTAGTGATATTGAGGAAGCGATCCGTCGAGAACAAAAAGTTTTAAATAAAAACGCAGTACGAGCTATTCTTTCACTTCGAAACAAATCGTGATTAACTAAAAATAATTAAAGGTCTCTGGTACATTATTGAGACCTTTAATTTATTTTAGTTTCAACTAGATCTGACATATGTGTATTACAACCAAAATTGGTTTCTTTACTATATTTTAAACTATTACACCTAAGCTACTTTATAAGTAAATATTGAAAATATTACGAAGAGTAATTCTGGAAGGAAATTAAGATACACCATTAAATGCCCTAATATCTACCAATATAATGGAACAAACTATCTAACACCTTTTCATCCAATTATATAAAAAACAATTAATTACTGCTTAATGTCCAGCTAATGAGAAGGCTTGTATGAATTAGTAAATCTAAAAATCAAAATCAAGTTGTCCAGTTTCGACTAACTTTCGAATGCTCACCACATCATCCCGTAAACAATAATTATCCAGTCCTGAACGAAACCACTTGGGTTGGCGTAATCGACCCGCTTTACGTAGTAACTGTAAGGTTTTAAGGCTACAACCTGTAATGTGTACCGCCTTATCCATGCTAATGATATGTTGATGTTTATTTTTGAAGTGATTAAGAGCAAATGCTTGTAACTGCTGAGGCTCACAATAAATTGAACTTGCAAGGTTCTTATTTGCACAGTAACCAATGCCAAGCCGACCATTTTTAGCTGCGATAAGAATGTCAGTTAGGGTCGTATCATTGTGTAATAGCATTTGTTGGTGATGGGTAATAGCTTGCATGTTGGGTATACATGAATAAGTATTGAGCTCACGCAATAATGGTGCTAAGTCAATAATGCTGTGCCGACTTAAGCGCGCATTACCTTGTTTTTCCACAAGTTGTAACTCAATTAGCTGATTCAGTTGTTCACGATTAGCGCCAAGCAATTCAAGGGCTAGTGTCAATTGCACCTTCAATGGTTTGACATCAACCGAAGCACTGTACTTAGATGTTGACCCATCAAGTCCGATATTTTCTAGTGATGGCCATTGATGTTGCAGCAAGCTCATCAATAATCTAATGCTGATTTGGGACATATTCGTTGGCATAGCAGAAGCAGAGCGCTGTACTGATTGCTGAGACCAATCTTGCATCATCTGCGTATTAGACAATAGCTCAAACCCTTGTATTATCTGCATTTGATAATGGCTATCGACAGCAAATTGATTGGGGTTAATTAACGTCGTTTGGGGATTTTTAATAAAATGCGCAGCCACTAAGCAATCTGCTACTTGGGTTTGTGTCAAGACCTCGATATTGAGATTACGATTGGCTGTCAGCTCGGCATGACAATGAGTACAACGCCCTTGTAATAGACTGATATCCCAAACTAATGAATGGTGACATTGAGTGCAGTAATCAATCAGTACCTGTTGGTGTTGGCTGCAATGGGTAATGTGTGGATTTTGTACTTCTTCTGCAATATATCCCTCATGCTTGATACAGCTTAAGCAAATTTTTGCCTGAAGTTGGCGCGTGGTTTTAAATAATGGATTGCTAGTCGGACTTAAATCCGGCGCTTGAGAGGGTAATAAACTATCAATTAAATGATGATGGGTCGGCTGACAACGCAGCACTTTATTGACTTGCCGCTTATCCACTAATCGATAGAGATATTGGTACCCATTCGCGACGGCTAATCTTAATAAATAACCAATAGCCGCTTCGTTCATTTTTCTTATAGGGGTTATTGCTAGCTTCATGATTGTTCCGATCTTAGTGATTTCGTATAATCTTCAATCAATTCATTCACAGCGATGGCGCTTAAATTGGTTTCATCAAATGGATTTAGATGTTGGCAATATAATTGATAGTTTTCATGGAGTTGCTTAATTAACTCTGCCTGATTAGTGATATGTGACATATCTGTACGCAAAAAGAGACACTCAAGCGTACTAAAACTGCGTTCAATATAGGCGATATAAATACGGTTAAGAAGTGAGCCATCATTTACGGTAAGAGATGGCAGTTGTAATTTGTCCATGTACCAATTGACACAATCGAGCCACTTTTGAGTTTTAGGCTCAAACCGCTCTAACTTTATCGGGCGTAACATCCGCCGGCTTAACTGCTCATTGTCATCAATATTTTTAGGCGTTAATTCGCCAAATTTAAGCAGGCGCATGGCGCGGTCACTTCCAATAAACACAATGGAGGCGGGGAGTTCATCGAGCAATGCACAAAAGTATTTCAATGTATTCAGTGCTTGTACGCCATCTGTGTTTGGTAACACTTGCTGTATCTCATCTAAGATAATCAACTCAACATTAAGGTTTTTGACCAGTGTTTTAAATTGTTTATCTAACTCACCAGGCTCTGTTCTTCCTTTCGGCGGTGTAACGCCTAACGCATCAATTAATAACTTTAAGATATCTGATGTTGTTTTTTTGGCTTCTTTAAAGCGATACATCAAAACAGGATGATGGATACGGCCATCAATTTCACTTTTAGGATGAAGCTTGGCGTAATGACTGGCTAAACAACTTTTTCCTTCACCTGATGCGCCATAAATCAAAAGGCCTTTATTAGTATAATCAGACGAATACATTGAATGTACGTGACAAAGACTTCGCCAAGCCGTTAATAATGAATCGGTTTCAACCAAACATTCAGGGTAACGAGCATAAGTTATATGTCCCATAACTTTTTATCTCCTCGTGGCGTGAATTTATTGTCCGAGTCTTTTCCTGACGAGGATTGGTCTGCAGCATTATTTGAAGCGATATTTGCAATGTCGTTTCTTTCCACCTTCGGGTGGTTAGATTGCTGAATTTTTTCCATGAGAGAAAGATTTCTGCGCTGATTATCTTCAAATGAGCTAACGGGTTTACCGCTGCGTTTTGTGCCTTTCTTCTTTTTGTAAAATTTAGCCACTTCAATGGTTGGATGGCCTGTAACCTGATGTTTATCCTGTTGCCAAATATCATATGATTTCGGAGGATGGCCATTGAGCTCATCAAAACTCACGGTGTCATGCATATTATCAATATTGATATTTAAGCCAATAAACTCTTCAGGCTGATAGCCTTATTATCAACTGGAATCACACTCACCTTACTGGCATCAAAGGGATCATAATAAACCACGACATCTACTGATGAACCATTATTCTCTAAGGTGTTAAGTCGGTTATACAAGAACTTAAGTTGTGGGCTTGAAAAAGTTTGATTATGAACTCTCACGACACCGTTACTCTGCAACTTTTGTGAACTTTTATGCCTAAAACAATGAAATTGTTGTTTAACTTTCTCATACTTAATAAAATAGCTGGTATCAAGTTGCTGACTGCGTCCTTTATTCCATACATTTTGTGGCGTATCTTTAAGCTCACTATGCACAGTATTAACGTATTCAGTTAAATAAATATTAAGTGCGCGAAGAAAATCCGACACTTTAATGTCTGCTATTTTCGTAAGATCAACACTGGTATCATTAGCTTTTCGTTTAGAACGATAACTATTAAATCCTATTGTTTGCTCTCCATTTTGAGTGACAACTTTCATCCCAGAAAAAAAACAATGCCTTAATGAATTGAAAAATGACTCAATAAAAGGTTTGGCACTTGGACTATTTGAGGGGGTATAGGCAAGGGAGACTTCTAATCTTTGGCACAGCTTAGGTATCACTGTATTATTAAAGCCCGCACCATTATCCATAAACAATATTTTAGGTCTGCCTCTCGCATTAAGATTGTCGTCGGACATGTAGATTTGTCTTAGTAGATTAACAACATTTTCTTTATTTTCACCATGCCCCATTTCTAACACGACCCCTAATGGATAACGTGAGTGGCAATCAAGTGCAAAGTAAAGAGAGATGGGGAGCGTCGGCTTAAGCGTTTCATCATCAATTAAGCACATACTTAATTTAACACGGTCACATTCAACACGTGAAAATGGCAATTTGACGTCCATTTTCTTTCTACATGTCAACAATAATTGATTACGTCGAGCTTCGGTTATGTCTGGTTTATTTAATTCACAATCAATTTTTATCAGTTCATTCAAACGTCGATAAAAGGTGCGTTTGCTCAATAATTGTATATGATGATTAGTCTGTTGTTGGGTTTTTACGGCAGCGACATAATCATTATAATAGCGACTAATAACAGAGGAATGACTTTTATAAAACGCATTGACCACATAATCTGATAAGGCTTCCTCAGATGCTCGATTAACACGAGTAGGGGCGTACGCCTCAAACTACACAGGCTGTCATGATCAAATGATGATGCTGCCCATGCCTTCCAATAACGTGCGATAGTTGAACGCGCAGGGTGTTTTATTGAAGATGATTTTTTGAGTTCAACGGCAGCAATCATTTTATCGTATGCAGCTTTAGTCGTGGGTCTAAGTCCTTCACTTTCTACGATACGCTGTAATTCCTGCATGTATACTAAACGTTCATCACGCGCTTTCTTTTGATAGGGTTTAAGCACAACATGCGGTTTATCTTCGCAAATTTGAATATATTCATTTTGTTCAAGCTGTTTGATGAAATCTGCTGTACCTAGCGTTTGTCGATTACCGTACTCAGATGCCAATAATATGGATTCTTCATCAGAAAATAAGACAGATCTGATATCACCACTTTGATGGTGGAATTTGTGTCCTACTTCAATATGAGTCGACATTATTCACCTCTAAAAATCGGCGAGTCTGCACTCATTAACACTTGTGGCTGATGCAATTGATAATAACCGCATGCTAAGAGGTAATACGCATCTTGAATGGGTTGAGATGAAAGGGTGGTATAAAGATACTCAACTAGTTCAGCAAATGTAGTCGGCTCATAGGTCAATAAACGCTCCTTTGCAAAACTCAGTTGGTGATTCATATTGTCTGCAATAAGGACTAAGTTTGAATCATTGAGCAGCGGCAGATCTTGTTCTGTTTTAATCACAATTGAACAACCTACCTGATCTTGCACGTAAGCAGAAAAAAGCTCAACACGTTCAATAAATTCTGGAGTTAACAAATCACTTGAATGAACCTCAATATATTCAGCAGGCCTATCGTGGTAACGGACGAGAAAGTCCGGTGTATAACGTAATGATTTATTATTGAGCTTAATATGCAGGCTCTCTGGCTGTGCTGCAAACGCAACGACGCATGGGTCAATCTCTAAAACACGAGCAAATCGGCATTCTAAGTAACTTTCTGTTTTAAGCGAGGCCTTATTCTTGCGCGAATAAATTCGATATACATGACGTCCTCGATGTTTATTTGCGCTTAATTTATTGTTCATACTATGGCCCAACTTTACTGACATTCATTCACTCCATAAATAAAAGTGTAGTTTATATGTGCTATATTTAAAGGTTATGCCTTTTACAACAGGCTAAAGGCACACTAAGGCGCCATCAAAAATATTGAAATTACAATGAGTAAAAAGCATGACGAACAAGGGCATAATTTTTCATTTCCCGCGAAAAATTATCCGGTTGGAAGAAGTCGTCATCCTTAAAAACTTGCTAATTATGTTATGGAATGATTTCCATAAGCACAACCGGGAAGCTCAAAAAACAATCAAAACAGAGGGGTTTGATAAAACTTTTGCGGGATTTTGCATAGCCGTCGAAGAAATATAGAACACAAAATAGGTATTAAATTCAGAATAACTAGCACCAATGATGGACTGAATATTACCCAGTTTTCAGCCAACTTTCATGACATATGCAGTATTAATAAAACATAATAAAATCATATAACTAGCCATGGTTAAAAATCTTTATAACTAAGCTTAATTCGTTATTCCTAATATTTGTTACGATAAATTTTTTTTCGTATATAACGCAGCGCAGACTTAAGCTTATGATAAGAAACATTTAGTTACAATTTGATAAGTTATTTATTTGATTCTAGAAATTCTATTTCATTGTGAAAATGCGCAGGAAATGACTAATTGCTAGCATACAAAGCAGCAGACTAACGACATAAGCAATTGAATCAGATATATTTTATTAAATAACAGGCCAAAATATAGCTTAACCAGATTAAAATCCGCGGCGAGTTGAAGCCTGTGATACATCAGAATTTAAAATTTAGACCTTATAAACAGTCTAAATAAAGCCATGTTTGAACGACTATGATTAAGCAAGCCGCAGTTTCAATTCAGCACAATCAGTCACATAACACAAAGCAATACACAAAGAATTCAACCTGGGACAGAACTAATCCAATCAAATAACCCAGGATTAAAAATATCACTGCCTGATGTATTCAATAGCAAACCATCATCACTGTTAATGGCATCATCAATTCAATCCAGATTGAATTAAGAGTTGAACCACAACAATCTCATCCGAAAGTTACCGCGCCATTTTGCTAGATATTGATAGCAGAACAAATAGGTTCGCCATTTACAAGCTGAGGCAATGCAGCAGCAAATTCTACTATCAAGCAAAGGAACAATGTATGCACCAAGTTAACGTTAAACAAATCTCAACTTATAAGACAATATGGGGTCAAAAATAGGGATGGCAGAGATTCTCAGTTTGGGTGGCATTTACCAAAACCAGATAAAGCTAATAGATTCAACAATATCATATTTAACATAATA
>NZ_BALM01000006.1 GCF_000614975.1 Shewanella marina JCM 15074 | reverse complement strand
TTTAGTGAGTAACCGCTTACACTTTCCAAACTTGCTTTAAAGCGCCGTTTGCCGTGTCAGTGGGTCGCATTATAGGGGCTTATTAAAATGCTGCAAGTGATTTTAAGCTTTATTTAAGTTAAAACAACACAACCGATTAAAAAACAATCAACTTGTGTTTTTATCCTACAAATTTGAATTTTTAATCGAAGATTATTGGGCTAACCACCATCTAAATATCAATCTGAGCAGTAAAGTTTGGCAAATGGTTGGGGATTTTCCAGTGCTTTATATAAAAAATGGCACTGCTGTATAAGCAGTGCCATTAACTTATTCATTTTTAACCATTACTGGTTAAAAATTAAATTACCATCTTCCACATCGACTCGAATAGCTAAACCGGGTAGTAAATCACCTCGCAGTAATTTATTCGCTAACGGATTCTCAATCTCTTGCTGAATTGCACGTTTAAGGGGTCTTGCACCATATACTGGATCGAAGCCCACTTCGGCAATTAGCGCTAGTGCTGCATCACTCACTTCTAAATCATAATCACGTTCAGCTAAACGCTTACGTAAAGAAGCTAACTGAATATTGGCAATATACTTGATATTGTCAGCATCCAAAGGATGGAACACTACTGTTTCATCAATACGGTTAAGGAACTCTGGACGGAAATGATGCGTCACGACATTCATCACTTCGGCTTTCATTTCGCCATAACTTAAACTACCAAATTTATCTTGAATAATATCTGAGCCTAAGTTTGAGGTCATGATCACCACGGTATTTCTAAAATCGACTGTACGACCCTGACCATCTGTTAGACGTCCATCATCTAGCACTTGTAATAAAATATTGAACACATCTGGATGTGCTTTCTCTACTTCATCTAACAAGATAACTGAATATGGTTTACGTCTTACAGCTTCGGTTAAATAACCGCCCTCTTCATAACCGACATATCCCGGAGGAGCACCGACTAGACGTGACACGGTATGTTTTTCCATAAACTCAGACATATCGATACGAACCATGGCAGATTCAGTATCGAATAAGAACTTCGCTAATGACTTACAGAGTTCTGTTTTACCAACACCAGTTGGGCCTAAAAATAGAAATGAACCAATTGGCTTATCAGGATCTGCTAAACCAGCGCGGCTACGACGAATAGCATTTGCAACCGCATCAACAGCTTCATTTTGACCGATGACGCGTTCATGCAGCACATTTTCCATCTGCAATAATTTTTCGCGCTCGCCTTCTAGCATCTTAGCGACAGGAATACCCGTTGCTTTTGATAGCACTTCAGCAATTTCAACATCAGTGACTTTATTACGTAACAAGGTCATCTCTTGTGTTTCTGCTGATGCGGCAAGCTCAATCTCTTGTTCAAGTTCTGGAATACGGCCATATTGCAACTCACTCATACGAGTTAAGTCACCAGCACGGCGTGCAATTTCTAAATCCATTTTAGCTTGTTCAAGATCAGCTTTAATGTTCTGAGTGCCTGCAAGCGCAGCTTTTTCACGCTTCCATACGGTATCAAGTTCATTAAATTTAACTTCAACTTCACTCAGCTCTTCACGCAGCATCTCTAAACGCTTACGACTGGCTTCGTCAGTTTCTTTTGCTAATGCTTGTTCTTCTAACTTTAGTTGAATGCTACGGCGTTCAAGTCGATCTAATGGCTCTGGCTTAGAATCAATCTGCATACGAATGCTTGATGCAGCTTCATCAATTAAGTCAATAGCTTTATCAGGTAACTTACGGTCTGAAATATAACGATGAGACATTGTTGCCGCAGCAACAATCGCAGGATCAGTAATTTCTACATGGTGATGTAACTCATAACGCTCTTTTAAACCACGTAATATAGCGATAGTGTCTTCAACACTTGGTTCGTCAACTAGCACTTTCTGAAAACGACGTTCTAACGCAGCATCTTTTTCAATATATTGGCGATATTCATCTAAGGTAGTGGCACCAACACAATGCAGATCTCCACGCGCTAATGCTGGTTTTAACATATTACCCGCATCCATCGCACCGTCAGACTTACCTGCCCCTACCATAGTATGTAATTCATCGATAAATAAAATCACCTGACCTTCTTCTTGGGCAAGTTCATTTAATACCGCTTTTAAACGCTCTTCAAATTCACCACGATATTTAGCACCCGCAATTAGGGAGCCCATATCCAGTGATAATACACGTTTATTTTTAATGCCTTCTGGCACTTCACCATTAACAATACGCAGTGCTAAACCTTCAACGATGGCAGTTTTACCTACACCTGGCTCACCAATTAATACTGGATTGTTTTTGCTACGACGTTGCAATACTTGAATGGTGCGACGGATTTCATCATCACGACCAATCACAGGATCCAACTTGCCTTGCTCTGCACGTTCAGTTAAATCGACTGTGTATTTTTTCAATGCTTGGCGTTGATCCTCTGCATTCGGATCGTCAACATTTTGTCCAGCACGCATTTGGTCTATGGTTTTCTCCAAAACGGGTTTAGTCGCGCCTGCTTGTTTTAAGCAATCAGCTAATGGATCACTTGTTTCAATGGCGGCTAATAAAAATAGTTCACTCGAGATATATTTATCTTTACGTTTTTGCGCAAGCTTATCGCAAAGATTAAGTAATCGAATTAATGCAGGAGATAGTTGTACATCTCCGCCAGTGCCTTGCACCTGAGGTAATCGCTCTAATTGCTGACCAAGCAATGAACGTAAGTTACTAATTTGGATCCCTGCTTGCGTCAGCAGTGGATTAATGGAACTTCCCTCTTGGTTGAGCAAAGCGACCATTAAATGGATCGGTTCAATAAATTGATTGTCACGGCCTAGCGCCAATGATTGAGCGTCGGAAATGGCAAGCTGAAATTTATTGGTCATACGATCGAGTCGCATACAGCCTCCGTTACTAATTTAAAGCAATTTACTAATTAAAATGTTTCTTACTTTAAAGATGGGGGGCGGCCTTAGAATTTCAAGCTTGGATCCAAATAAAAGATGCCATACGACCAGTAATACCGTCGCGGCGATAGGAAAAATAGTCATTTTGATGACTAAAAGTACAGCACCCTGCAGTATAAAATTTTTTTACACCACAATTAGTTAGCCTATTTTCGGCTAATTTAGAAAGGTTAGCTAAATACTTATCAGAATGGGAGATGAAACAATGTTCATCTTGGGGATTTTTATCAATAAAAGCTTGTTTGACCTCTGCGCCAACTTCAAAAGCTTGAGGCCAATACAGGGGCCAAGATAAGCAATTAATTGATCAGCATTGCAATCAAATTTGGCAATGGCTTGCTCAATGATGCCATCACACAAACCACGCCAACCGGCATGAACAGCTGCAACTTGCGTACCTTGCTTATTGGTTAATAATACAGGTAAACAATCCGCAGTCATCACCACACACACTTGATGGGGTTGTCGACTGAAGCTGCCATCAGCAATTGTATCGGTATCAACACCGAGCTCAACCACTTTAGTACTGTGAACTTGCTCTAACCAGTAAGGCACTTGTGGCAAAGCCAATTGCTGCGCCACAAGTTGTCGATTGGCTGCTACCGCATTAGCATCATCACCCACATGTAAACCTAAGTTTAACGAGTCATAGGGTGGCAAACTTACGCCACCATGACGTTGACTAAATGCGATTTTTATCCCATTGGGAACAGGCCAATCAACTACTAGCATTAATTAATACTCAATCGGATGCTCAAGTGTATCTTGACGTAATGCTTTAGTTAACTTAACCATATCGTCAGGGATTGGCGCATGCCAAGTCATCACTTCACACGTCATTGGATGTGCAAGTTCTAAACGTACCGCATGTAGCGCTTGGCGTTTAAAGCCTCTTAACTCTTCAAAAAACTCTGGACTCGCCGCTTTAGGTGGCTTTGGACGACCACCATATACAGGATCACCCACTAAGATGTGACCAATATGCGCCATATGTACACGAATTTGGTGAGTACGACCAGACTCTAGACGTAAACGTAAACGTGTATGAGCACGGAATTTTTCTGCCACACGGTAATGTGTCACAGCAGGCTTACCTGCGTGATGAACCGCCATATGAGTACGCTTAGTTGGATGACGACCAATTGGTGCATCAACCATACCACCGCCAGTCATAGTCCCCATAGCAATCGCTTCATACTCACGTGTAATTTCACGCGCTTGTAATGCTGCGACCAAATGCGTTTGTGCTTCAACCGTTTTAGCCACAACCATCAAACCGGTCGTATCTTTATCTAAACGGTGCACAATACCCGCACGAGGTACATGTTCAATGCTTGGGCAATGGTGTAGTAGCGCGTTCATCAGAGTACCGTCATGGTTACCGGCACCAGGATGTACTACTAAACCAGCTTGTTTGTTAATCACAATAATATCGTCATCTTCATAAACAATATCTAAGTCGATTAACTGCGCTTCCGCCTTAACTTCTTCTTCGAGTGTTGCTTTAACCTCAATTACTTGTGATTCAAGTACTTTCTCGCGCGGACGATTTACAACAACGTCATCTACCGATACGCTATCGCTTAGAATCCACTCTTTGATACGCGTACGTGAGTAGTCCGGAAACAATTCCGCAACCGCTTGGTCTAATCGCAGACCTGTTTGGCTTGCTGAAATCTCGCTTTTTAGATTAATCTCTTGTGTCATAAGGAACCGTACCCTGATTTTAAGGGTCCTAAAATATGTGCAATCTGTTACAATCGAAATTGTCGTCTATTTTATAACGAAATAGAAAAATTCTTAACTACAACTTAAAAAGAATCGAATAAAGTATGCATAAATTTGCTAAAGGCGCTACCGTGGCCCTACTTACTCTGGTAATTGCCGCATGTAGCAGCAACTCGGAACCAGAGTACGAAGTGAGTAAACAATCCCCAGAAGCATTGTACTCACAAGCTAGAACCTCAATGGAATTAGGCAACTATGCTAAAGCTGTTCGAAATTTAGAAGCTTTAGATTCTCGTTATCCATTTGGCCCTTATAAAACTCAGGTCCAATTAGATATGATTTACGCCTACTATAAACTAGACGACCCTGCTTCTGCTATCGCTAATATTGATCGTTTTATTCGCTTAAACCCTACTAGCCCAGACATCGACTATGTTTATTATATGCGTGGTCTGGTTAATATGCAGGCCGATGACTATCTATTTCACGATATGTTAGGCATTGACCGCAGCGACCGCGATCCCAAAAATGCTGAACAAGCATTTAAAGATTTTGATTTACTGATCAAACGTTACCCTGATAGTAAATATGCAGCCGATGCACGTAACCGCATGGTTGCCTTAAAAAACCGCCTAGCAGAATATAATTTAAAAGTAGCTGAATATTATACCATGATGAATGCTTGGACTGCAGCAGCAGGCCGTGCTCAAGAGGTATTAGAACAATATCCAGATACACCATCAACACAAATGGCGCTAGAAATCATGGTAAAAGCCTATGATGAATTAGGACAAAAACCACTAGCAGCACATGCTCGTCAAGTATTGATGGCCAACTATCCTGACAGTAAGTTACTGAAAGAATAATAAATACTATCGTATCAACAAAAAAACCAATCAATTATTTTGATTGGTTTTTTATTTTGTCTGCGCTCATAATAACACGCCTGCAACAGCTGGGTGTAAAAATTGTGCGATACGATCCATTTTAATTGTTTTTCAAAAAAAGCGGTTGACTCATCCACTTAAAAACCTTTTAATACGCTGCATGCCCGAATAGCTCAGTCGGTAGAGCAGAGGATTGAAAATCCTCGTGTCCCTGGTTCGATTCCGGGTTCGGGCACCATCTTTGTTTAATTGTCATAGACGGTTAATACATTGCAGGTGTGGTGAAATTGGTAGACACGCCAGCTTCAGGTGCTGGTGCCCATTAGGGCATGGAAGTTCAAGTCTTCTCACCTGTACCAGCCTTAATAAAAAAACCTCGCATGGCGAGGTTTTTTATTGGTATTGCTTACTTAACTGATTTAACTTCAGCTTCGGTTAAATAACGCCATTCACCAAGTTCAAGTTCAGCATCCAATTCAATGGCACCAATGGCCTCACGGTGTAAGCCAACCACTTTATTGCCCACAGCAGCAAACATACGCTTCACTTGATGGTACTTACCTTCAGTAATGGTTAATAGCGCCTCAGTTGGGTTAATAATCTCTAATAGTGCGGGCAATGTTGGACCATCTTCATTACGTAGCTCAATACCATTAGCAAATGTTTCAATTAACTCGCTACCAATTGGATCAGCTAATTGTACCCGATAACGCTTAGGGCATTTACGCTTAGGTGATGCAACTGAATGTGACCATTGACCATCGTCTGTAATTAACACTAAACCAGTGGTATCTGCATCCAAACGGCCAGCAATATGTAAGCTATCCACTTTCTCAATATCCAATAATCCCAATACTGATGGATAAACTTCATCAATTGTTGAGCAAATCGTATCAACAGGTTTATTGAGCATAAGGTAACGAGTACCAATCAGTGATAACTCAACACCATTTAAGGTAATTTTATGGGTTGGTAACACTTTAAAGCTAGAGCTTTTTACCACTTCACCATCGCAACAAACATCGCCACGGTGCAGGGCTTTTTTGGCTAAACTGCGAGTCAACTCAGTTGAATCACAAATAAATTTATCTAAACGCATATTAAACTCATCATATAATTATTAACCCTATTATCCGCTAAAGCGGCATTTTCACATAATCTTTAATCTGCTTAGCTAAATTATACTCAAACTATTTTGCGTTACTTAGTACGTCATAGCCGCTATAATCCGCCAAAGCGTTTTTCCCAATCGACAGAATTTAAGCAGATAAAGGCTAATCTAAGATCCTCATGAACGAAATAATTGAGCAACTTCAGGAACTAAGCGAAACCGTTCCAGTACCACTAGAGTTACCAACATTTGAACAACTAGTGGAAGTTGAAGAGCAAATTTTAATCCCCCTACCCGGTGACCTAAAAGAATACCTGCTAGATGCAAGTGATGTAATTTATGGTGCAATCGAACCGGTAACCGCATCAGATCCTTTTTCTCATACTTATTTACCTGAAGTGACCTCATATGCTTGGTCAATCGGTATGCCAAGAGAGATGGTTGCGATTTGCCAACAAGGTGACAGTTTTTACTGCATTAGCCAAGAAGGTGAAATCTTCTTCTGGCAAGATGGTGAATACACAGAGCAGTGGGAATCACTATGGGATTGGATTGAAGACGTCTGGTTAGCCTAAGCTTAATTATAGAGAGAATATTATGTCAAAGAATGTGCCATTAAATGCGATTGAAATGCAGTGTTTACGTCAGTCATTAGGACTTACACCAGCACAAGTTGCAGAAATCACCAAAACCACTGAAGCAGACGTATTAGCTTGGGAAAATAGTGAAACTGTTGCGCCAGAACTTGCGCAAAAGAAACTGCTTGAAATTGATGACATCATTGAAATGCAAGTGGTTAATACTTCAGACAGTATTGAAGCATTATTTAAAAAAGAGCCTAAGCGTCGTTTAAGCTTTGTTGTTTACCCAACACAGGCATTATATGTTCAGTATAACCCTGAGTTTTTAAGCTCTTTGCCATTAACTGAGCTATATAACACTGCCGCATGGCGCATCAAAAAAGAGTGCAAACTGGTATTAGAAGTTGAAATTACACTGGTTGCCTTTGATGTTGAATCTTATAAAGCATTCCGCGAGCAACAAGGTTTAGGCGAAAGCCGCGAAAACCGTGCTAAATGGGCTGCAACTCAGCTATAAGTAGCGAAAGTTAAAATAAAAACGGCCATAGATGTATTCTACGGCCGTTTTTTTATAGCCAGCTAAACATTAAAAACGATAGCTACTGCTTAAATACCAAAATGCACCTTGTGCCGAATGAGTCGTCTGGTCATAACCCACAAAATCAGCCGCACTAAATGGAGGGTCCTCATTAAACAAATTGGTTCCGCCAACGGTTAGTGTCCAATGTTCAAAACCGACGTAACTGACATTCATATCTACCGTCATCATAGAATCAACCGTACCCGTTGCTCCCGCATCTTTATCATCAGCATATTCACCAATATAGTTTAACCGCAATGCCGTTTGCCAATCAGTCACATTCCAGTCAACACCACCGACCCAGCGAAACTCAGGATGTTGGAACTCACCAGCTAATTCTTTTGAAGTCCCATTTTCACGGGTTTGCTTAAAAGAATTAACCCAAGTCAGGTTATAGCTAAAATTAAACTCACCATATTGCGCACCATCAAACTTATATTTGATATCAAAATCGATACCATCAGTAGTTTGACTACCTAAGTTAACGAAGCGATCATACATTTCAATAACCCGCCCAGGAATGCCACCAGATGCAGGTTCACGCTTAACAATCGCAGGATTACTCCCCTCTTGATCTAACCGATATTGACTATCAGAAGTGATTAAGTGGTCTTGATCGTAATTCCAGTAATCAAGTCCAAAATTCAGCTCATCAGTAATTTGCCAAACCATGCCTAAGTTATAAGACACCGACTCCTCTGGTTTCAGATCTGGATTACCTGAAAAAATCACGGTTTTCTCGGTCGCAGTACAGTCCTCTTTTAGGCCCGTTAAAGCACAACGTAATTTATCGACGAGCCCCGGCGACTCTTGTGTGGGCCCTAGCCCCAATTGCACAATTGATGGAGCCCGAAATGCTTCACCCCAACTGGCACGGAAGGTTAGACTTTCAGTCGGCATATAACGCAGCGCTATTTTAGGACTCGTGGTGTTACCAAAATCACTATAATTCTCATATCTAAATGCCACTTGCGCTTCTAATTGCTCAAATACTGGAATAAACAGCTCAGCAAACAGCGAGGTTTGATCGCGCTCACCACTTGCCTGTGTTGCCTCTGTACCAAAAATCTCACCGCGTAAAAATAGCTCATCGGGATCATCAGAAATTTTCTCTTCTCGATATTCAAACCCAACAGCTAACGCGGCATCACCTGCTGGCATACTGAAAATACTGCCTGACATTTTGCCATCAAATGCAGAGGTAGTAGATTTACCATTACGAGTGGTATTAACGGTAATATCATCAATGACAGCCTGATCTTGAGTGGTTGCAAATGGATTATATAAACCAGCATTAATTGCAGCTTGTAAACGCGGTGTTTGCACAAATCCCTGTTTACCATATTCATGATTACGGTTATATGAATAGGTGTATGCTAGCTCCCAATCCCAATCCCAATCCATGACAACGCCATTGAGTCCTAACACTAAACGGGCACTGTCAGATTCGGCTTCCTTAAAACGATTACCCGCCTCAGTTAAGCGGCGACGCATAGTCAAATCTTCACCAACAAAGGGATTGACCACAGTGCCAGAGGTAAATAATGGATTATCTTTCAACATATATAATTCAGAAAATGACGGACTCGCAGCGCCTTTAATCTTACTTTCATTATGCTGATACATCATTTCAGCAAATAGCTTGATCTCATTATCAAATTCATAATCTTGAAATACCGTTAAACCAATCCGAGTCGATTCTGGAATAGAAGTCATATGCGACGCATAGTCGTATAGGCAAAAATCTCCATCTACGCTTGTATCAGGACAGTTAGCAGCAGGAGTCCAACTGTAATCGTCTGTTTTAGCTAAAATGGCCCCATTGGCGTCAACCGTAGCAGGAATGTAAGTTCCGGGGTTACCTGCGCTGGATCTAAAATCCTCACCGCCATTAGCGCGTTGATCGGCGGATTTTGAATAATCACGGTCAGCAAAGAGTGTCTCTTTTTGCTTAAAGTAATCTAAAATCACTGTGGTATGAGCGTTGTCGGATTGGGTTCCCCATAAGATTGAACCACTGAGCTGACCATCACCATCCTCAACGGTATCGGCCACTTTGGCATTGACTTCAAAGCCTTCAAAATCTTTTTTCAAAATAATATTCACAACACCTGCAATAGCATCTGAGCCATAAGTCGCGGAGGCACCATCTTTAACAATATCAATCCGTTTAACCGCTGACATGGGAATTGCATTAATATCGACAAATGCCGTATCAATCGATTTAGCAAAAGCTGATACCGCAATGCGGCGCCCATTTAACAATACTAGCGTCGAATCTGCGCCCAACCCCCTTAACGAGATAGCGGCGCCGCCATTAGAAGTATCGTCTGAATTATTACCTTGGGTTGAAAATGTACCATTGCCAGAGATAGGCAACTTGCGCAGCAGCTGGGACATATCTTGCGCACCTGATTTAACAATATCATCAGCCGTTAACACTGTAACCGGCGATGCCCCTTCTAAATCGATTCGCTTAATATGACTGCCAGTAACCTCTATTCTTTCAACATCTTCATCTGCAGCCATGACAACTGGCGACATTAAACTCGCAACTGAAAACGCAATAGTCGTTTTCATCATTGTTTCATATTCCATATGAACCTCATTGTTATCTATTTACGACATCGACTCCCACTCACTTCAGTCAGTTTGGCTCTACAACCAATAGATAAGTATGTTGATTTTTCAGAAATTGCCAGTTTAAATTAGTGAATGCTAATAAATTATTTGTCGCAAATTGTGTTTAATTTCTTCCACATTAATTATCGCTTTAAATTAAAAGTCATTGTGCAGTAACGCCCACGTCATCATTTGGTGTATAATTCGCCACAAATGCCGCAGCCGCGGCATGTAACAGTGAAGAAATTAAAAGCTATGACAAATAATGACATTTTGCGCCGACTACGTTTTGTATTCGATTTCAGTAATTCAAAAGTGGTTCGCATTTTTGCCAAAGCAGATTACGAGATGCCGACTGAGCTACTCATCGATATGCTAAAGAAAGAGGAAGAGGAAGGTTATCGTCCATGTAACGATAGCATTATGTGTTCTTTCCTTGATGGCTTAATTATCGATAAGCGTGGTTTACGTGAAGGTAGTGAAGTACCAAAGCCGGTATCACAATTAGGTAATAACCTTATTTTCAAAAAATTGCGTATCGCTTTAAATTTACGTGAAGATGAAATCATTGCGCTACTTGCATTAGCTGATTTTGGTATGACTAAATCAGAGCTAGGTGCGTTATTCAGAAATCCTGAACACAAGCATTATAAAAAATGCGGTGATCAAGTATTACGTAACTTTATTAAAGGCCTATCACTTAAATATCGTGGTAAATAAGGCGCTACTTATTTAGTAAATAAGACAAAACGCAGCTCTGCTGCGTTTTTTATAACCAAAAATCCGCCATGTCATACTTAGGTAGGCAAAATAACAGTCTAAATATTATCAAGATCATATTTTATGATAAGCTTTAACTTCTAACCGTTACTCGTAAATTAGGGTTTGCCATGGACGATCAAAAACGCCCGCTCTATCTTCCTTTTGCTGGGCCTGCAATCTTAGAAGCACCATTAATTAACAAAGGCAGTGCCTTTACAGAAGAAGAGCGTATTTTCTTCAATTTAGAGGGATTATTACCCCATGTAATTGAGAACATTGAAGAGCAATCTTCTCGTGCTTACGAACAATATAAAAATTGCACGACAGATCTCGATAGACATATTTTTCTGCGTAATATCCAAGACACTAACGAAACCCTTTACCATCATTTAATCCAACACCATATCAGTGAAATGATGCCTATCATTTACACCCCTACCGTTGGTTTAGCATGTCAGCGATTCTCACACAATTATCGCCGTAACCGTGGTCTATTTATCTCTTATCCTAAAAAAGATCGTATTGATGACATCCTTAATAATTCAACTCGCCATAAAGTAAAAGTTATTGTGGTCACTGATGGTGAGCGTATTCTAGGTTTAGGCGACCAAGGTATTGGTGGTATGGGAATCCCAATTGGTAAGCTATCGCTATACACCAGTTGTGGTGGTATCAGTCCAGCTTATACCTTGCCGATTACCTTAGATGTTGGTACAGATAATCAACAATTGCTTGATGATCCTATGTATATGGGATGGCGTAATCAGCGCATTGGTGGCGAAGAGTATGCCGAATTTGTTGAAGCTTTCATGGAGGCTGCACAACGCCGCTGGCCGGGCGTGTTAATTCAGTTTGAAGACTTTGCGCAAAAAATGCAATGCCATTATTAGAGCGCTACAAAGACAAATATTGCTGTTTTAATGATGATATCCAAGGTACTGCGGCGGTTACAGTAGGTTCTTTACTGGCAGCCTGTAAAGCAGCAAAATCAAAACTTTCAGAGCAGAGAGTTGCCTTCTTAGGCGCCGGATCTGCTGGTTGTGGTATTGCCGAAGCGATTATTGCGCAAATGGTTGCAGAAGGGATTACCGATCAACAGGCGCGTCAACAAGTGTTTATGATCGACCGCTGGGGCTTATTACAAGATAATATGCCTAACTTATTGCCATTCCAGCAGCGTTTAGCTCATAGCCATGAGCACATTGAACACTGGTATAATTTTAGCGATAATATTTCGTTACTTGATGTGGTCAACAATGCTAAACCAACGGTATTGATTGGTGTATCGGGTGCGCCTGGATTATTCTCAGAGCAAATTATTAAGGCGATGCATGAACATTGCCCTCGCCCAATTGTGTTCCCATTATCAAACCCAACTAGCCGCGTAGAAGCGACCCCAAAAGATATCCTAAATTGGACCAATGGCGAAGCCTTAGTCGCCACTGGCAGCCCATTTGATCCAGTCCAAGTAGGTGAGCAAAAGTTTGAAATTGCCCAGTGTAATAACAGCTTTATCTTCCCTGGTATTGGCCTAGGCGTATTAGCTTCTGGGGCAACTAGAGTCAGTGATGCCATGTTAATGGCATCTAGCCGCGCACTTGCAGAGTGTTCACCTTTGGCTAAATACGGTGAAGGCCCATTGCTGCCACCGCTTGAAGAAATTCAACAAGTGAGCAAGTATATTGCTTTCGCCGTGGGTAAAGTGGCGATTGAAGAAGGCTTAGCGACTAAGCGTACTGATGAACAACTACAACAGAAAATTGAAAATAACTTCTGGTTGGCGCAATACCGCAGTTATAAACGCACTTCGTTCTAATCAATAACATGATATAAAAAAGCCCAGACTCAATCTGGGCTTTTTGTTTTCATTATCAGCGTTTAGCCAATCACTTGCTTCATGCTGTTAAGCATTGAACGATCGGTACGTGCTTTTTTAAGCTTACGTACACTTTCTTTTAAAGAGGCAACGGCTAAACGGCTAAAGATACCGTCATACTCTTGCTCGTTAATGGCATCCTCTGAATCTGCCATATCAGCAATATCTTGCGCAACGCGGCTTAATTGTAGCCATGCTTGTGCGATATAAAAACCATGAAAATCAGCCTGAGGAAGCAGTGCTTGCGCACTTGTTGGCAACTGCTGCCATGCGTTAGCAAAAGCTGCTGAATTATCTTCTAATAGCTCTGCTAATAAATTTTGGTAGGCTTCAACTAATCCTTCTGGTAGTTGATCCATTGGTAGCACAACTGCACATACATTAAATGCGACTTGTTCTACTCGAGCCTGATATTCTGGCGAAATTGTTGTCATAATGTTCTCTTAAAAACGTCCACTTACATATAAACCATATTGGCCATTACCCACGATTGGGGTCAGTTGCACACCTTCATAAGGTGTCGCAAAGTACCAACCAGCTAGAGCACCGATTGCAGCACCCGCTAATACATCTTCAACATGATGCTTATCACTGGCAACGCGAGTATACCCTACATAACTGGCACCAATATAGCAGGTACACCATATTGCCAGCCATAACGTTGGTAAATAAAGGTGGCAGCCATAAAGCTATCAGCTGTATGACCAGATGGAAAAGAATCATCACCCGAGCCATCTGGACGCTGCTTATCAACACTATATTTTAATGCTTCAACCACCAAGCGATTGCTTACCGCAGCCTTAACTAATTCAATACTACCTTGATAATCATTATCCTGTTCATAAAACAGTGTTGCACCAAGTGCCGTTGCAGGTAACAGTAGATGAAGTACATCGCCTGATGTTTCAAGTGTTGAACTCGCATTGGCATTAGCCGACATACAAAATAAGCCTAAAATTAATAACCGCTTCATCTACTTTTACTCACTCCCTTATTAAGTTAATCTTTTCTATATTAGACTTAACTTATTAAATTTAAATTACTATTTTTATCTACATTTTTAAAAAATACTGGTCAAACCACGTTACAAACAGGTATTCTAATAGATTATTAATCTGCTCAACCTCAACATTGGTAAGGCTAATCTCATGCCGAAATTATCATTTAACCATTGGTATACTCAGCTGATTATACCAGCTGGATTATCATTAATGATTAATTTTGCTTGGGCATCAGAGTCTGAATCTAGCCACGCCATTGATGCAGATAAACTCATCGCCAAAATCGATAATGGTCAATATGACACCAGACAAGATTTTAACCGTGCAATCGCTCAATTAAAGTCCATTGTTCCCACTTCAGATATCAGCCGCAGTGTGAAGCTCAGCCGCTTTGAATGCTGGCTCATGATCCCAATTCAGAGCAAGGTATTGAACAAGGTATTATTTTTGCGAATAAGCAGCTCAATAATCCTCGTAATAAAGCCTATCCTGATGCCATGATTGATTTGGCACTCTGTCGAGCCGCGTTTTTAGAACACCAAGGTCACGTTGAAGCGGCAATGAAGGGCTATGATGTGGCGATAGCCAAAGCCTACCAAATTGATGACTTACATTTAATAGCTGACGGACGCAATATTCGTGGCACTTTGCACTCATTTCAAGGTGACTACGCATTAGCATTAAATGATCTAATTGCCGCACAACACATTTATGACAAACTAGGGTTAACGCGCTGGGCGAATAATAATTTATTTGAGCTAGCTACCAGCTACCGTCGTTTTGGCGACCCAAAAATGGCGATTAAATATTTTAATAGGTTACTGCCTATCTATCAAAAGCAGAAACAAGAAACCATTGTCTATACCATTAAAACAGAGTATGCCTTAGCCCTTGAAAAGCTAAATAAAAATGACCAAGCATTAGAATACTTTCACGCCAGCTACCAACATTGGCAGCAGCGAGATCCTTTTACCGCGGCAACGGTTGCCATTTATATGGCAGAACTCGAACTCAAAATGGGTAGATTTACCGCTGCAGAACATCATTTAGATTTTGCACATATCTATATTACGGATAAATATCCAATGTACTTTAGTGAACTGATGCTCATTAAAGCACGACTATTACACTCTAAAGGCGATGAGCAACAAGCAATGGAATTGCTAGAACGCGCGATAGCCAGTTATCAATCCGTTAAAAATGGTCGAGGTATGACGGATGCGCTGCAACTTAAAAGCCGTATTTATGCAGGCTTACAACAGTGGCATTTAGCTATTCTACTTTGCAGTTATATATAAAAAGCTTAAAAGATTTAAACCTAAAGGAACAACAACATCACACCATTGAAATGCGTGCCAGATTTGATTCAGAACAGATAGAAAGCGAAAACTCACGCCTCATCCAAGAACAACGCTTTAAAGAACGTGAACTTGAAATGATGAAGAAAAATGACATGTTGCAGGGTACGATTATTTTCTTGGTCGGCATCATGTTAATGATCAGTACGCTTTATGCCTGCAGACAAGCGATTAAATCGAAGCGGTTACAACGTCAGGTGGGAACCGACTTTTTAACCCAATTAGCCAATAGACGTGAAGCATATTCAATTGGTCATCAATTATTTATACAGTCACAAAAAACCAAGTCACCCTTATCGATTATCATATTTGATGTGGATCATTTCAAACAAATTAATGATCATCTCGGTCATGAATGCGGCGACAAAGCCTTACAAGCACTGGCTCAAATTAGCACTTCAATTATGCGCAAAGATGATACTGTATGTCGTATCGGTGGCGAAGAATTTCTGGTTATTTTACCTAACTCAACCTTGCAAGCAGCTGAACAAATAGCCAAACGTTTAGTGCATACTGTCGCCGAGACATTACTGACTGATATTGCCCGTAACTTTAATCTCACCATCAGTGCTGGTGTCGCTTGTATCAATGATGATGGCAGCTTTGAGCAATTGGTCAAACGAGCTGATATTGCCTTATACCAAGCAAAATCAGAAGGCCGCAATTGTTATTCACTAAGTCATCATTAAATTTACCTTAGTGATGACTTATCAATTACAATAACGGTTTATTTTTGCTTGAGCTTAATCCATGACAGAACCCACACACTTTCAAACTGAATTTGTTTTAGATAAGCCGTACTATCAAGCTTGTTTTGATGAAACTGCAACGGCAAAAACAGGTATTAAAGCTTACGTTAAAGCCATTACTTTAGTCATTGTAGGCTTTTTAATGGCAGGTTTTGCCCACGTAGGTATTCCCGCTTACTTAAGTTATTTCTTTATCGGCCTAGGTATTGTTGAAGGACTCAATGTTTATTTTGCTCGTACTTGGTGGCTATGGCGTCAAATGATGTCAAAAGCAGCCAATAACAAAGTACAACTTACATTAAACGAACAAGGTATTCGTATTGAATCTGATTTTGTAAAACAAGCAATCAATTGGAGTGATATTGATAATATCGAAGAAAAACCACTTGGTTTTGTATTACATCTGACCAATAAAGGCCGTTATTATATTCTTAAATCGACATTAGTAGATGCTGCGCAGGATTTTGTTCGCCAGCAAATATCACGCTAATATCAATGATACCCAAACCTCTATTTATACAGTACTCAATCTCATGCCTGCGAAAAGTAACTTAACCTCTTTACAATTAGATCAATTAGCTCAGCAATTAACGCAATGGGCCAAGCAACTGGGGTTCCAGCAATTAGGCATTACCGGAGTTGATCTGCATGATGAAGAAGCTAAGTTACAAGCTTGGTTAGATGCCGGTTACCATGGTGAAATGGGCTATATGGCTAATCACGGTATGATGCGAGCAAGGCCAGCTGAATTACATCCAGGGACACTACGCGTCATCAGTGTGAGCATGAGTTATTTACCACCAGAAGCAGGCTTTGCGAGTAATTTGAGTGACCCACAGCTTGCTTATATTTCCCGCTATGCCGGTGGCCGTGATTACCATAAACTCATCCGCAATCGGCTAAAGAAACTGGGCGAAATGCTCAATGAAGCAGTTGTCGCACTTGGCGGTGAAAGTGTTAATTTTCGCCCATTTGTCGATTCAGCGCCCATTCTAGAAAGGCCACTAGCAGAACGAGCCGGACTCGGTTGGACAGGTAAGCATTCACTGCTGTTAAATCAGCAAGGAAGTTGGTTCTTCTTAGGCGAGCTATTGGTCGACATCCCCCTACCACAAGATAAGCCGCAAGCGGAACAATGCAAACAATGTGTCGCCTGCATAAAGTCGTGCCCAACAAGTGCGATTGTTGCCCCCTATACCGTTGATGCACGCCGCTGCATATCCTACCTAACCATCGAACTACAAGGCAGTATTCCTGAGGAGTTTAGACCCTTAATTGGTAATCGTATTTACGGTTGTGATGATTGCCAACTGGTATGCCCTTTTAATGGCGATAGCCAATTAACCCAAGAAAATGACTTTCATACTCGCAGCGAATTAAGCCAACCTGAGTTACTCAATTTATTTGCTTGGACTGAAGCTGAATTCTTAAAGCGTACCGAAGGCAGTGCAATTCGACGTATTGGCTATCAACGCTGGTTACGCAATATAGCCGTTGCACTGGGCAATGCGCCAACGTCAGCGCAAGTCATCAGCGCTTTACATGCAAAAAAATCGTTAATTGAAGATGACATGGTTATCGAACATATCGACTGGGCACTTGCACAGCAAGCAACAACAAGCGAAATAACTACACCACGTAAGACTCAACGTATCATTCGCACGGTACAAAAAGGGATGCCTCGCGACGCTTAAATTTCTCTAAAATCATTACGCTCACCGGGCTCATCTAAAGTAAAGCCGACTTTAATGGTCACTTGCCAATGCGCAATAACACCAGCCTCTAAATGACCTCGAGTTTCGGTCACAGTAAACCAACGCATGTTATGCACCGTTTGCCCGGCAAAAGCGATGGCGTTACGCACAGCCTCATCAGAACTGATAGGTGAAGATCCCGTTAACTCAACAATTTTATAAGTATGGCTCATCGCGCTTCCCTCTATCTCTGTCATCATTTATTAGCATTACTGCAATTATCAGTATAGATGGGAATATCATAGAGGTAAAAAAGCCAGCATAATGCTGGCTAAATAATGATGCAATATCAGCAATTAATTAAAATTGATAACTAACAGTAAAGTCAATTTCACGGCCTGCACCAGCATAATAGCTATTGCCATAACTGCCATAATAACTGGCAGAGACATATTGTTTGTCCAACAAATTATTCACTCTTAAACTCGCCAACCAGTTATCACGATGATAATTCAAAGCGATATTAGCTAAGGTATAAGCTTCAAGTTTAGGAGCTCCATGTTTATCACCTACGTTGCTATTATCGCCATCACTGTAATGACTGCCCACATAATTAGCATCTAAATAAAGCTGCCAAGAATCGGTAATATCAACACTGGTATAAACTCGACCTGTATGCGGTGCCACCCAAGATAACTGTTTGCCATCATTAGGGCCTTTAGTGAACTCGGCATCAACATATTGGTAGCTAGCACCCACTTCAACCATTTGAGTAATTTGCCAATCCCAATCTAAATCAAGTCCGTAACGACGTGATGCATCAGCGTTAACGTTAGCACCATCAAAACTACCGCCGGTAGGCTTTTGTGCATTATTATCGTAAATAATTTCATCTTCTAAATCTAAACGATAAAGATTTAGACGTATGGTTTGTGAAGCTAATAGCCAGTCAAAACCGGTTTCATATGAGCGACCCGTTTGTGGGGTTAAGCCCATTACACCCGGTGAGGTATAGGCTTGCTCGTCGACTTTTGCAAAGCGGAAATTGTCATTAGCACGTACATAAAAACGCCATGCATCGGTTGGTCGGTAATTTAAGCCTAATTCAAATGCATGGGCATTTTGTTTTAACTCAACCCCATCGCTATAAACCAGTCCATCGACTAAGTTATCACGCACTTCACTATAACGACCACCAACCACATAGCTAACTGTTGACGTTAATGGCACAGTTGCTTGAGTATAAACACTCAGGACTTTTTGAACGTTTTCACGGCCAAATGAGAATTTAGAGGTACCACGGCTTAAGTCCACACCACTGATAATATTTAGCGTGCCAGCATCCACTTGGTAATTAGCCACCGCTTTAGGGGATAACTCAAATAAAGTACGGTGATTACGGCCCGGGCTGCCCCAATTAATCGAATTTACAGTACTGTCAGTGTAATTCGCATCCGCTGATAACGCCCATATATCATTCAGGTTATATTGGTAACCTAAACGATAAGCTTGAGTCATTTCATGACTATAATCATCTACGTTAAATGGATTTACTTGGCGCGGATCGTCAAGATATTGTTGCCATGTTAATGAACCAGGCAGATTACGGTTATTGTCGTAATAGCTGGCTTCAGCATGAAATTGACTCTTGTCGTCTTGATAATTTAAGCGACCTAACACTGAACCGGTCTTATTCTCGTTATGACGACGATAGTTATCACCACGGTCATAACTACCGGCTAAGTAATAGCCCCAATTATCATTAATTTTGCCGCCAACATCAGCCATACCGTGATAGTTGTTATAACTGCCACCACCTAACTGAATTTGCGCGGTCGTATCTTCAGGGTGTTTAGTAATAATATTAATGACACCACCAACCGCCTGATCACCATAAAGCACACCCGCGCTGCCCGATAAAATCTCAATTCTATCGATTTGATTGAGTGCAATTGCCCCTAAACTCGGCGCGGCAATATCAATATTATTAAGACGACGGCCGTCGATTAAGATTAAGGTGTTATTAGCCGCCTGAGAAGCACTAAAACCCCGCATAGAAAATACTGGGCCTAAGTTAACATCGGAAACTTGGATACTGCTTTGACCACGCAGTAATTGCGCTAAATTAGTCGCACCACTGGCTTGAATTTGTGCCGAATCAATCACTTCAACATCAGATGGCATATTAAGAATTGGGGTATCGCTACGCCCAACGACCACCATGGTCATATCCATCGGTTGTTCCGTCTCTGAATTGGCTATATCAGATGCGCCTATAGCAAGCGGAGATGCGAGTACACTGCTAACAAACAGTGCTAATTTTGAAACTGAAACCATTACTTATAACTCCCGAAAGTAACGGAGCATGTCGTCACGTAAATAATATTCACGCATTCTAAGATCTGCCCTCCGAAATCTTAAAATCACTTTAAAGGCCGGTCTCCGGACTGAGGCTATATCATCACTGACATGAGTTTAATTATTAACGCGACGCGCACTAAACTCTCACCTTTCACCGTTGCGGGGGCAGTGGTTGATTCACACAACCTTCCCAGATTATCCCAAGGACTAACAAGGGCACCTATAAAATTGACTTGATTATACTAATTATAGTCATCATTTGACGCTCGCATTATAGACGTCTACACGGATAAATGTCCATGCAGCATTTTACATTTATGTAGCAATCTACTGTGCGTCAATGATGGTAATTCTTATGCCACAGTTAACATAATTAATTAACAGCACGTGATAAATTAGTGTTTATTCTTATAAAAAACTTGTTGGAGAATACAAGATGATCCACCCTATCATTTGCGATTGCGATCCTGGTCATGATGATGCGATTGCATTAATTTTAGCGCTAAGCCGCAAGGAATTAGATGTAAAAGCGGTTACCACCAGTGCAGGTAATCAAACCCCAGATAAAACCTTAAATAATGCTCTGCGAATTCTAACGTTACTTAACCGCAGCGATATTGAAGTTGCCGCAGGCGCCATTAAACCGCTCGCGCGTGAATTAATTATTGCCCCAAGTGTACATGGCGAATCAGCCTCGATGGCCCAGAATTGCCGAATCCAAGTTTTGCAGCATCATCACTCAATGGCATTGAGTTAATGGCTAAAACCTTACGTGAATCACCAGAGCCAATCAGTTTAGTACCAACAGGACCATTAACTAATATCGCATTATTACTTAATACCTATCCTGAGCTACATAACAAGATTAAGCAGATTGTCCTAATGGGCGGCGCGGCAGGTGTGGGGAACTGGACCCCAGCGGCTGAATTTAATATTTTTGTTGATCCAGAAGCCGCTGACATTGTCTTTAAATCAGGCTTACCTATTGTCATGTGCGGCCTAGATGTCACTCATCAAGCACAAATTATGGATGAAGATATTGAGCGTATTCGCGCTATCCAAAATCCAATCGCTCAATGTGTCGCTGAATTGCTTGATTTCTTTATGATCTACCACCGCGATCCAAAGTGGGGCTTTGAAGGCGCACCACTGCACGACCCATGCACCATTGCTTGGTTAATCAAACCTGAATTGTTTGAAGTTCAAGACTGCTTTGTCAGCATTGAGACTAAAGGTGAATACACCCAAGGTATGACGGTAGTCGATCGCTACTTGCTGACAGACAAACAGCCAAATGCCAAAGTGTTATTTGGTTTAGACCGCCAAGGTTTTGTCGATCTATTGGTTGAGTCGCTACACGCTTACACTAAGTAAACACTAACTGCGGCTGTTAATGGTAATCACCACAGCCGCATGATCGCTACTATGACTGTCTAGCGCATACTGCGGTGCAATTAAATGTTGATCATATAAACAATAATCCGTCACTTCAGCAATACTACAGGACGCCTGTGGATTAAAACTTTTTGATAGCAAAATATAATCCAATACCATGCCATTTGCACCATAGTAGTGGGTCGGTATTCTGGTTAACGGCAAGCCAATATATCCCTGCTGAAATAAGCTGAAACTGTCTTGCAGTGCCAACTGAGTATCAGCTAATAATGGCGTTAATAGAGGGCTTATCAGTTCATCGTTAAAATCACCCATCACTAACACGGCGCGATTAACTGGATTCTCGCAATGAATCATTAAACTCAATAGCGCCGCTTCATCACCACGTCGCTTATCAGATAACCAGCGCCCGAGTCCCTGCGCTAACAAATGTTCATGCTGCAAGCTGGTCGGCCGTTTAGATTTGAAATGTAATACATAACAATCAACCTCACCGAGCAAAGGCAAGCGGATAGTAGCGCGCACAATGGCGCGACTAAAATCAAAATCAGCGGCTAAATTAAGTAAATTTAACTGCTCAATACTGGGTTTGAGTCGCTCAACCGCGGTAATCGGATATTTACTGGCAACGGCGACCACAGGATCGGTATAAATAAACTCGTCATGAATTTGTGGTTGGTCAACACAGGCAAAATAAGGATACCCAAGCGGGGTTAATAATTGCTGTAACTCAGCAATGCTAAACACCTCTTGCAGCCCTAAAATATCAGGCTCAATTCGTTCAATAAAACGCGTTAACCAAGCACATTTTTTTTGCCACTGCTGCTCAGTATAAATATTATCAAACTGGTAATAGGCATCAGGAGGCGCCAGAAAATTAAATAGATTTAAGGTCGCAACGACACATTGAAATGAGGTTGGAGTCGAACTGGTTACGGTTAAAGCAGGACAATCAGGTGACACAAGCTTTCCTTTAATGCTGGCGTCATTATTCACTTTCTTCAAAAGAATAATGCCAAAACAACTTAATGTTATTTTGGCATCAATAAACAGACTCTACAATCTAGTCAGACTAAATCGCCCAGCCTCCTGCGTAGAACAACACAAGTATGATTGCAATAGCCACCGTACCCACGTTCAATCGACGCCACTCACCAGAAGCAACACGACCAATAACTAATGCACTGAACGCAATCATAATACCCGTTACGATATTACAAGTTAGTACAATAAATACCGCACATAATAAGCCTGATAACGCGCCGACTGAATCATCAAAATCCAATTTAGCAACGTTACTTAACATCAATAGGCCTACATACATTAATGCAGGTGCAGTTGCATACGATGGCACTAAGTAACTTAAAGGCGCTAAGAAAATTAGCATTAAGAACAAGCCGCCAACCACAGTCGCTGTTAAACCTGTTTTACCACCAGCAGCAGTACCAGCAGCAGATTCAATATACACTGCAGCAGGTGCGCCACCCACAAAACCAGCGAAAATACTACTGACTGAGTCAGCTGTTAATGCTTTACCGCCATTGATAATTTGGCCTTTATCATCCAACAGGTTAGCTTGACCAGCTACCGCACGAATCGTACCCGTCGCATCAAAAATTGCCGTCATAACCAATGCTAATACAGTTGGAATAACAATCGGGTCAAATGCCCCCATCACATCCATGGTACCAATTAAAGCACCCTCACCGGAAAATGATGGCATCGCAAAGAAACCTTGGTATTGCACATTTGGATCAAAAATCAAACCAAAAATAGAGATACCAACAATCACTAATAAAATACCACCAGGCACACGTAACCGTTCTACACCAAGAATAATAGCTAGACCGATTAGCGAAACCAATACTGGTAGAGAGGTAAAGTCACCCAATTCCACTGGCAAGCCAGGTGCTGGGTTTTTAACAACTAAACCGACACCATTAGCGGCAATTAAGAGCAAAAACAGACCAATACCAATACCAGTGCCGTGAGCAATACCTGCAGGTAAATTAGTTAAGATCCATTGCCGCACTCCAGTTACAGTAATCGCAGTAAACACGATACCCATTAAGAATACAGCGCCCAAGGTCACCTGAATACTCAGGCCTTGACCCAATACCATGCTAAATGCAGTAAAGGCAGTTAATGAGATGGCGCAGCCAATTGCCATTGGCAAGTTAGCCCATAATCCCATCAGTAGCGAACCGAAAGCAGCAATACAGCAGGTTGCAATAAATACTGCGCCCTGATCAAAGCCTGCAGCGCCTAACATATTTGGCACCACAATCACCGAGTACACCATTGCTAAAAAGGTTGTTACCCCAGCGATAAGTTCTCGTCTAATTGAGCTTCCTCGTTGTTTAATTTGAAAAAACCGTTCAATTTTTGAACCTTGTTCCGGTTCACTTTGTTGTTCAGGTACTTGCAAAGGTTCTGTAGCGATATCATTCATTTCAGACATTATTGTTATCTCCATAATATTGCTTGTTATTCAGGAGCGCGCGAGTTTAATTAAGCAGCGCTCCTGTAGCAATGTTTAACAAACCAAACCACACAGTGTTATGCTTGCTAAATATTACCTACTCATTAAAGAGGTGATTAACACCGGTTTAATGAAAATAGGCAGATGGTGTGATCAACTGGTTATTTCCTTTCCTTATAACTTCTGTACATCATTACTCTTGTTATCGCACGCTTAGCTACGGGTATAGACTAAACGGCCATCCACATAAGTTCGGTAAATGCTACGATCATCGCCTAATGTCATTAATACAAATAACTCATCAGCTAAGTTTTTAGAATTATCAAAACGTAACTGCTGTAATGGCGTCGTGCATGGATCTATCACCACGAAATCAGCCTCTTTACCCACGTCAAAGTTACCAATCGCGTGATCTAAAGATAATGACTTAGCGCCGCCTAGCGTCGCATGATAGAAAGCCTCAAATGCAGATAACTTATACTCTTGCATCTGCATCACTTTATAAGCTTCATTCATGGTTTGTAGAATATTGAAGGTGGTACCTGCACCAATATCGGTACCAATACCCACTTTCACTTTATGCTCCCAAGCCTTCTGCAGTTTAAATAAACCACTGCCTAAATAAAGGTTCGAGGTTGGGCAGAAAGCTACAGTAGAATCCGTTTTATAGAGGCAATCCCAATCGCAATCATCAAGGTGAATACTGTGGGCAAATACACTCTTAGAACCGGTTAAACCATAGTGATGATAAACATCTAAATAACTGCTGCGATCTGGATATAAATCTCTCACCCAGCTAATTTCATTTTTGTTTTCACATAAATGGGTATGCACATACACATCTGGATATTCTTCTTTTAACCGGCCAGCCAAGGTTAATTGCTCTGGCGTTGATGTCGGTGCAAATCGCGGGGTAATCGCATATAACAAGCGATCTTTACCGTGCCATTTGTCAATCAAGGCTTTAGTTTCTTGATAACTGCTTTCAGCGGTATCGAGTAGATAATCAGGCGCGTTGCGATCCATCATCACCTTACCGGCAATAATACGCATACGCAGGTGTTGGGCAACCTCAAATAATGAGTCAACAGACTCAGGATGCACAGTACCGAATACGAGTGCAGTGGTGGTACCGTTGCGTAATAATTGGTTAATAAAGAATTCTGACATCTCTTTGGCATAGTCTTTATCTTTATAACGCGCTTCAGTAGGGAACACGTAGTTATTCAGCCATTCTAATAACTGCTCACCATAAGCCCCGACCATTTCTGATTGTGGGTAGTGCACGTGCGTATCAATAAATCCAGCATCACAATTTTGCCCGGATAACTTCGTACTCGCACTGATGGCGGTACCTTCTGTTTACCATCTTGCCATTGTCCGACCCACTCAATTTTACCGTCGACAACTAACATTAAACCGTCTTCAATAAAGCGAATGTTTTTTTCAATATCTTCTGGCTTATCAACTACACACTGCACATCTAAAATGGATGCGCGAATAGCTTTGATCGATTCTACATGTCCCATTTTCGTTCCTTAATTTTTCAAAAAAGGTATTTCAAAAATGGCTAATTGAGCATCATCCAACATTGCTGTCCATAGCCATAACTCATACCCTAAGCGATTATAGGTAACCCACATACTTAAACTATCTTTTAAAAATCAATAAATTACATATTCGAGTCAATCGAATTAAATCATGCCGCGCTTACCATCCAAACTGCGCTGCTTTTCAAGCTCAAGTTCACGAGCACATTGCTCACAATCTTCAACTTGCTGTTCTAATGAAGCGCGCTTTTCAAGTGCACATTCAGCTTCATCTTCACGATTTATTGGCAATACGATATTAAGAATTAATGCCACCATTGAGCCTGTGGTAATGCCAGAGCCCAGCACCACATGCAATGAATCAGGTAAATAGGTTAATACTTCAGGGCGAACCGTCACCGCAAGACCGGCTGCAACACCAAGCGCAATCACTAACATATTACGTTTGGTAAAATTAACTCGAGCGAGAATGGCAACACCAGCTGAGATGATCATGGCAAACATCACCAAACCAGCACCGCCTAATACAGGTGATGGAATCGTCACAACTAAGCCGCCTAATTTAGGAAATAAGCCAGCCACTAACATCAACACGCCTGTCAGCGCCACCACGTGACGGCTAGCCACACCAGTAATAGCAACAATACCGACGTTTTGACTAAATGAAGAGAATGGGGTTGAGCCAACGACTGCAGACATGGCACTACCAATACCATCACAAAGAATACCGCGAGATAATTTTTTACCAGTAAGCTTAGTGTGAGTGGCATCACTCAAGGCAAGAAAGTCACCGGTTGATTCCATAATAGTGACCAGATAAGCGATAGACATACCGATGATGCCGCTGATGGTAAAACTGATACCAAATGGCATCACATCTGGTAGCGCAAACAAGGGCGCATTGGTCACAGGACTAAAATCAACAATGCCCATCACCATCGCGACAACATAACCTACCGCCATACCAATCACGATTGCGGCAGCAGAAATAATGCCCTTTTTCACTTGTGACAGAGCAATCACCACAATTAATACTAATGAGCCCAATAATAAATTTGGCAATTGACCATATTGTTCTTGGCCAACAAAACCACCGGCAAACCAGTCAACACCGACAGGTAAAATAGTTAAGCCAATTAACACCACCACGGTGCCAGAAACAACAGGTGGAAACATTTTACGAATTTGCGGCATAAAACGGCTGCCGATAATCATCACTAAAGATCCCACAAGTGATGCGCCAAATACCGCAGAAATTCCTGAAGCTGCGCCAATTGAAATCGCAACCGCAACAAAGGTAAAACTTGTGCCCATCACCACAGGTAAACGGATACCAACAGGGCCAATACCCTTACACTGAATGATAGTCACTAATCCAGAGACGATTAAAGCTGCATTGACTAACGTGATTAGCTCTTCTGTGGCAAGCCCAAGCGCACTACCAACCACTAGAGGTACTGCGACGATGGCGCCCATTGCTGCCAACATATGTTGTAATGCTAATAAGAACCAAGCGCCAATAGGCGGTTTATCTTCAACGTTATAAAGCAACTTCATAATGATCCCTCAATCGTTATATTTATTTAATTAAAATTCAATGACAAACACCTTTAAATCTTTAAAAACAATTAGTTAATATTTATTTCAATAATAATTAATCAGCTAATTACCATTGCAATAGATACAAAAAGAGCGACTATTTACTTAAAAACAGTCGCTCTTATCGGATTACAGCTTGTTTAATCCAGCTAAAATTTTCTCTGGCGTAAAGTGCCAATCACGTAGCCAAACACCACATGCATCGTGGATTGCGCTAGCAATAGCAGGCGCTGCACCATTAACACCAATTTCAGAGATAGACTTAGCACCATAAGGGCCAACAGGATCATCACTAGGGACTAATACGGCTTTAAAATCAAATGGAATATCGTCAATCATTGGCGCACCATAAGTTTTTAAATCGCGAGTTTGTGGAATACCTTGTTCGTTGTAAATAATCTCTTCAAACAAGCTATGACCAATCGCACGCATGCTGGCACCATAGATTTGGCCGAGAGCTAAATCAGGGTTAACTGGAGTACCGCAATCAAGCAGCGCATAGAACTTATTCAGTTTAATTTCACCGGTGCGGCGGTTAACTGCCACTTCTGCAAAGTTAGCACCATAAGGGAAAGCAAACTCAGAAGTGGTGTAACAACCCGATGCAAGCAGTTGTCCCCAACCTGTGCCACTTTCAGCTTTATGCGCAATCTCGCCATAACCCACTTGACCACTTAAGCCTTTAACAACACCTGGTGCCACTAACTTCACTTGATCTACAGGCTCACCGAGCATCTCTGCGCCACAAGCCAAAATCTTAGCCTGCATCGCTTCAGCAGCAATCTTGGCCGCGTTACCAGAGAAACAAGTGCCAGATGAAGCGTAAGCGCCTTTATCAAATGGAGTATGGTCAGTATCGCCAGAGTGAATAGTAATGTCTGACATTGGGCAGCATAGAACTTCAGCCACTAATTTGTTGATAACCGTATCTAAACCCGTACCGATATCAGCGCCACCAGAGTGCACAATAAAGGTGCCATCTGATGCCATTTGCATGCTGCAGTTAGCTTGGTCGATATCAGGAATACCCGATTTTTGCTGGATAATCGCGACACCACGACCCGTTGCCCAATCACCGTCTTGTGTTTTTGGACTATCCCACTCAATCATGTCACGACCAATTTTAAGAATTGGCTCTAATGCACAACTGTGAACTTTAGGCACTGATGTTGGTGCTTTACCTTCACCAATGGCACCTAAAATCTTCAACTCTTGGCCTTCTACCACTCGGTTTTTCTCAACCATATCTAAATGGTCAATACCTAACTGCTCGGCAAGCTCAGCCATAATCATGGTCAGTGCAAAGTTACCTTTTGGCGCGCCATAACCTTGGTATGCACCTGTTGGACAGATATTTGAGTAGTAAGTGGTTACTCTGAAGTCGACGTTATCACATGGATAAAGTGGTAATGACAACGCAGGGCCATTACAAGGCACAGTTAACGCATGGTTACCGTAAGGGCCGGTGTTGGCTTTAAAATCCATATCAATGGCAGTGATGGTGCCATCTTTTTTAGCGCCTAACTTCACGGTCACCTTAGCCACGTGACGACTAGAGTTACAGATGAACTCCTCTTCACGGGTATGGTGGAAATACACAGGACGGCCTGTAGTCCATGTTGCCCAAGCACACACATCTTCTAATAAGATATCTTGCTTAGAACCATAACCACCACCGACACGCTCTTTAACGATATGCACTTTATTTTGCTTAACGCCTAGAATGTTAGCCACTTGACGACGCACATGCCAAGGCACCTGAGTAGAGTCGTGTAACACTAAACGGTCATCATCCATGTAGCTGTAACAAATATGCGTTTCTACAGGCAATTGCTGTGCTTGCTTAGACTCATATGTACGCTCGATAATCACATCCGCATCAGCGAAGCCCTGCTCCATATCACCAATATGACCACGCACACTGGCGGCGATATTCTTACGCGGGAAACAACCAATTGGGAAGTTAACAATCAGCTTACCTTCACGTGGATCCGCATTTAAATTTTGCTCAGCTAAATCAGCAGGCTCACCACAACGGTATTCAATCGGCTCATTATGAATAATTGGTGCATCAACGGCTAAAGCTTGGTCAATATCCATTACAGGTTGCAACACATCATATTCAACTTCAATCAGTGCTAGTGCTTGCTCTGCAATTTCAACCGACTCAGCTACAACAGCTGCGACACGGTCACCCACATGACGCATCTTTAAGCCAAACATGCGGCGATCTAATGGTGATGGTTCAGGCGCACTTTGACCACCTGGCGTATAAGAGATATCTGGGCAGTTTTTATGGGTAATAATGGTTACCACACCAGCAACAGCCTCAGCCTTGCTCACATCAAGGTGTTTAATCCAAGCATGTGGGTGTGGACTGCGTAGCATTTTAACCACACAAGCATTAGCCGGGATTCTATCTTCCACATAGCAAGGTTGTGCCCGTAGCATTTTAGCCGCATCAATCTTAGCGCAGTTCTTACCCACGATGGCTAAGTCATCTCTAAACTCAGGGGCATATTGCTGCTGATAGAGTGGATCTTGTAAGCGCTTGCTTGCCAATGCCACCACATCATAGAACTGCTGGTAACCTGCATCACGGTGGAATACGCCACTTAATGCATCATTAATCTGTTCACGGTTAGGCTGTGGAATACGCTCAAGAAGATCGGTAATCACTAACGCCATTGCAGGGTCGTTATAACCTGACTGCACCACACCAACATCAATCATCGCTTGTTGTACTAGACTCAATTGTTGCCAAGTACCTAATGATTCAGCAGTCTGAACTTCTGCACCTTCAAGCTGTGCAGCGATTAACAATGAAGCATTAACTAAAGTGCCGTTGACGCGGATAACATCAGAGCCAGCAAAGCCAAAGCCATCATCACTGTTACGCACAGAATGTAAGCCTAAACCGTGTAATACTTGCTGCATATTGGCGCCAATAGCACAATTTAATTGTTGCTCACGGCCATTTAAAATAAATGAAATAGTCATCTTATGCTCTCCCTGCCAATTGTTTACATTCAGCCACTAAATCACTGATCACAATCGAGCAGATATAGCGTTTGTAAGCTACGCTGCCACGGATATCTTCAACCGGGAAAATAGATTTGCTAATCGCTTGTTCTAGTGCTTCTTCAGTGAGATTTAACTTCTCAACATCAGTCAGACGAATCGGTTTAGCTTGGCGCTCACCTAAAGTATTCATGCCATCTAATGCAATAATAGTGTTACCTGCAGCATCAACGGCAACCGCAGCGGTAAACACAGCATGGCCAGCGGCTGAACGACGTAATGTATGAGTTAAACAAGCGCACTTTGGCTCAGGAATAATCACTTTCAAGATTAAGCCACGATCAGAGCTTAGGTACTCTTCAATACCAACAGTCAAATCGCCAGCTAATTGTAATTGGGCATTTAACGCAATTAATGCAGGCACTACCACAGCTTCATCTTGCATCGCTGCAATTTCACCAGCAATAGAAGCTTGATTACGCACATGACGAGAATAAACAAAGGCTGCGGCTTGTTTAAGTGCGTCAGGCGTCAACTCATGATCAATAATGCTTTGTAAACTACAGGTCGCACCTATATGTAATTCACCTTGCACCTGTTCAATCTGATTCAACTTCATATCAGACAGTGAGATAGCCACGGTTTTAACCGTTTTAGTTGGGGTTGCATTTAACTTTGAGCCACTACCAAACCAAGTCGCATTAGCTTGATGCTTATCCATCAATTGCAATGCTTCACTCACTGTTTTAGGGCGAAAATAATGTTCAATCATCACGGTTCCCTTTCTTGATTGTCACTGATTAAATTTAATATTTAATCGTTTAATAAAATTGCGATTTAAATTAAACAGAGCAATAACCAAGCCAACCTCACAATTAAGTCCATTTAACCGCGGTGTTTGTGAAGCTAATCGAGTTTTAATATCTATTTTGTCGAATTTGATTTTAATGAACGGAAAAAAGCTAATTTACGCATATATAAACCACCCAAAAACCATAAGATTTGCTATCAAATCAATATCATTTTATCAATATGATAAAATGACATAACAACCAACAAAATCAATGATTTAACCTTAAATAAAATATAGGTGATAGCACTAAACTATACTCATATAATTCATGTATATATTTTATATCGTACCTAATAATTAATTTATTTTGCTTTCAACATAAAAAAGCCACTTTGTTATAAGTGGCTTTAGTCTTTTCAGTATAATTTTAATTAATCATCAACAACCAACGCTTTAATAAATTAAGTGCCACTTGTTTTCGATATTTAGCCGTTGAGCGCTGATCATCAATAGGCACAATTAATTCAGCATATTGTTGCTGTAGCTGGGTGATAAAATGAGTTTGTTGTAATTGACTCACATTTAAACCAACCACTAACTGTTCCAGTGATGGCGATCGCACGACCGTCGGTGCCACGGCACCAAATGCAATGCGCCAATCTAATACATGTTCGTCAACAACCTGCGCCGCAGCCACCACAGATACCTTAGTTAAAGCATTGGCAGCTCGCGTGCCGACTTTGTGATAAAAGGTTTGTGTAAATTGCTGTGGTGGGATTTCAAGCCAAGTCAATAGTTCACAACCATCAATAGGGGTTTGCCCCGGACCCAAAATAAATTGCGTAAGCGCCATAGTTCGTTCACCTTGGCAGCTCTGTAACTGTACCTTTGCATCTAATAAATACAAGATAGGTAAGGTATCAGCAGCCGGTGAAGCATTACACACATTACCCACTAAAGTAGCGCGATTGCGTAATGCTGGCGCAGCGATTTTAGCAGCACTTTGCTTGAGTAGATCAGGTATCAATGGATGAGCAATCAATTGGGCCAAGGTCACGGCAGCACCAATTCGTAAAGTTCCGTCAGCCAGTGTCTGAATTTGCCCCAACTCAGTAATGGCATCAATAAACATCACTGGTTGACTAAAATCAGCCACAATATTGGGGCGAACTCTATGCCTAACCATTAAATCAGTACCACCAGCAAATACCGTACATGTCTCATTGGTTAATACTGCAAGCGCATCCGCTAATTGCGTAGGTCGATAAATAGCTACCATAGCCCAGCTCCTTTCGTTGCAGCAATAAAAGCAGCATCGACTATCATGCTATAGCCGGTACAGCGACATAAATTACCCGATAATGCGGTACGTACTTGTTGCTCGGTCGGCTGTGGATGCTGCTCTAATAACACATATAGCGCCAACACCATGCCGGGACTACAAAAACCACACTGTACCCCTTTTGCTTCCAGCAGGGCATTGATCACGCATTGCCCTTTTTCTGTTTGTCGTAAGCCTTCTAACGTTTGCACATGATTGCCACTGACCTGCGCAATCGGTAATAAACAGGCATTCACTAGCTGGCCATTGACTAACACACTACAAGCACCGCACTCGCCCTCATTACAGCCTTCCTTACTGGCTGTTAAGCCACAATCTTGGCGTAAAGTCATCAACAGTGTTTGCATCGGATCAACATCTACCGCAATCGGTTGTTGATTTAAGGTAAATTCAATTTTCATTAGTGACCTCCGCCACATCTATTCGCTTAATGTTGGCTTGTGGCTCATTCGTTAGGGTTTGAGCGATTACCTCAGGAGTGACGGGGATACGATTAAAGGCTTGACCCACAGCCTGTTCAACGGCAGCAACAAACGCACTTGCCGCGCCATTATGGGTCAGCTCTCCACCACCTTTAGCCCCCTGCGGGCCATAGGGATACGGATTATCAACTAAGCTACGTTGAATACGAGGCACATCTAACGAGGTCGGCACCATGTAATCTGCCATCGACTTTTGTGCAAATACCCCCTCACCATTAAGTTCAAGTTTTTCCATCGCACCATAGCCCAGAGCTTGCACCATGCCACCGTCAATCTGACCATTAAAGATCTGTTCATTGATCACATGGCCTATGTCATAACAGCCCCAAGCATCATTAATTTTGACCTCATAACTGGCCATATCGACTTCAACTTCAACCACGTTGACGCCATAACTGGTGCTTTGATAAGCATTACCTTGGTAATTAATTTGATCCCATTGGTGATAGCTTGGCTTTTGATAATCTTGCTCAATCTCTTGATACTCGCCCACTTGCCATTGCTGTTTTAAAGCCAGCGCCGCTTGCTCTAAAATGTAACCGACAATCACAATTGAACGAGATGCCACGGTTGGGCCTGAATCAGGCACGCTGTCGGTATCAACAACACTAATATCAACCTGAGATAATGGCAGAGCCAGTGTATCGGCAACGATTTGTCTGAAAGTAAGTACTAACCCCTGACCAATATCAGTATTAGAAACTAAAATGGTGACTTGTTCGTTTTGATCTTTAATTAAACGCACTTTGGCTTTCACCAAGGTGTCCTCTAGATCTCCTGCAAAACCACAACCATGCTGGAATATCGAGATACCAATCCCTTTTCGATAAGCGCCTTGGCTTGATTGCGCCGCATAGGCTGCACGCTTAGCCAGATATTGAGAGGCTGATACACTCTGCTCAATCAAGTCAGTGATGACTAACTCACCAAAAATACTTGCGCCCGTTAACGTAGTTGATTGATTAGTCAAAAGGTGGGCTTGCTTAAAGGCTAATGGGGCTTGTCCTAATTGCTGCGCAATATGATTCATATGGCTTTCAATACAAAAACAAGTTTGCGGCGACCCAAAGCCTCTAAATGCGCCTGTAGGCACGGTATTGGTACACCAAGCTTGGCCTTGAATACGCACATTAGCAATATCATAAACGTTAGTCGCGGTAGTAATCGCCCGCTGTAACACGATGCCGGATAGACTAAAATAAGCACCTGAATTAAGGTCAAATTTAATATCCATCGCCACTATTTGACCATGTTTATCGACCCCTGTGCGATAGTGAAATTCAACGGGATGACGTTTAGAAGTAAAGGCAATATCTTCACGGCGTTCAAGTACCACTCTAATCGGTTGCCGCAGTTGATTAACCGCGACCGCTAACGGCCCGGCAATGATATTAGGGTAATCCTCTTTACCGCCAAAACCACCGCCAGTCGGCGCTTGAATAACGCGGATATGCTGGTGGCCTAACACGGTCGACATACAATGATAAACATACCAAGGACATTGCATCGAACCTTCAATCACCACTTTACTATCGGCAACATAACCGACGCAGCCTTGAGTTTCTAAATAGAGATGTTCTTGATACCCAGTAGTGACTGTTTCTTCAAAAATCGTGACCGCTTGCGCAAACCCAGCCTCAATGTCACCTTTATCAATTTGATGAGCATCAAATAGGTTGTCTTGATTATGAATTGCGCCATCAACCAAGGCCTTTGATTGCGCCACGGTATAAGCAGGTGTAAGAGGTTCATATTCAACACTGACTTGCGTCAATAATTGTTCCAATACCAGAGGATCTGGTCCAACTAACAGCAAAATGACTTGGCCAATATAACGCACTTCAGTGTCTGCAAATGCGGGCCAATCAGGTACTACAATAGGCAAGCGATTGGTTCCCGGCACATCTTTAGCCGAAAAAAGATAATATCCATCAGGAAGTTCAGGCACATTAACCGCTTTAATGTAACCGCGAGAACAAGTGGAACGATAAAAACGTCCCTCTAATAGTCCATCGTAGTGGCGGTCGGCAATGTACTGCGCTTCACCATTGGCCTCAAGCCATTTGAATCGAGCATCTACCGTATCCATACAATATCTCTCACATTATGTAGAACAGCTAATAACAAAAACGACTGACCTTAACCCCAAATGTCCTTATCTCTTAGATAACCTCACATTTTGAATCAAAATCAGTCGTTTACTGGTAATACGTTAGTAATTATTGATTAGTCTAGATTATCCATATTTTGCCAAACGCGCTTAGCAACCTTAGCGGCTTCAGCATAAATTGGCGCAATATCAAATGGGAATTGACGACCTTCATACACAAAGCGGCCTTCAACCACCACACTGTCGACGTTGCCAGAGTTAATACCAAACGCCATATGACCCGCTAAGTTATCGGCAAGTAGTGGCGTCGGACTAACATAATCAAGAATCGTTAGGTCAGCTTTATAACCTGCAGCTAACTGGCCAAATTTAGCGCCAAAGTTGCGAGCTAAAACTTGGTTGCCGTTAAATAGATTTTTCATAAAGCTGTCTGGCCATAATGGGCCGCCCGCATCACGGTGTTTAAAGAAGGCAAATTTAAGCTCTTCAAACATATCTGCGCCAATACCATCAGTGCCTAATACCACATTATTAAAACGACTTAATAGCTGGTTATAACCCACGTTATTATTCATATTTGAACGCGCGTTATGAGCTAAGAAACCATCTCTTTCATTAAGAATTTGCGCGTCTTTGTCTGACAAGAACAAACCATGAGCTAACAAGGTTTTGCTATTAATCAAACCAAAGCTGTCTAAACGCTCAACAATATCTTGGCTATAGTGGTGATGACTATGGGTCACATCATAACGATCTTCAGCCACATGGATATGCAGACCACGACCCGTCACTTGCATCGCCTCAGACATCATCGACAAACCATCATTAGTGACCGTAAATGGCGCATGAGCACCAATATGCGCTTCCACCAAATATGGCTCATCAGCTTTTGCTTTATGGCTATCAATCAACTGAGCAAACTCGATGTTCTCTAGTACGCCAGCTTGCATCTCTTTCGCACCGCCATTGCGGTCAGTCACTTCATAACAGGTCATGCCACGTAAACCTGCTTTAATAAAGCCTTTACGTAACGTCGCTAACGAACCTTTGATGTAATTTGGCGATGCATGATGATCAATCACGCTAGTACAACCTGATTTAATCGCTTCTAACGAGCAAATTAAGCCACTGTAATAAACCGCCTCTTCATCTAAAGCGCAATCCATGCGCCACCATAGATTTTTTAGAATTGAGATAAAATCTGGCTAGGGGCGATATTGGCAATCACACCACGCGCAAGGCCTGAATAGAAATGGTTGTGTGAGCAAACAATGCCTGGCATCACTAATTTTCCGCGCATATCCTTAATTTCAGCTTGTGGATATTGCGCCGCCAAATTAGGACCAACCGCTTTTATCATGTCGCCATCAATGACGATATCGATATGCTGCTGCACCATTGCAGGTTCAAATTGCACTGCAGTGGCATTTTTAAGTACTAACATAATGATCCCTCTTAATGTTGAAATAAACCAACCACACTTAAGCGTGTGGTTGGTTATGGCCACTACAGTTCAACACGACCTAGTAGGTAATGATGATGACGGTAGATATAACTGATAATCGTGGCCTGCTTTTGCATACTTTCTGGTAGCGTAAGCTCGCCTTGCTTATCAATAATCGTGGTCACAATCTCACCTTGATGACGTACCAGCACTTTACCGCCTTCAATGTAGAAACCAGGGTTAGTGCTATTCGCAAAATCATCCGCTAGGTTGAAGATGGTAAACTTCTCTTTGTACGGCTTGCTGTCCCAAGGGCAGAACTGCGCACAGTTACCACATTCGTTACAGTAAGCATCAATGTGCAATGTCTGGAATGCATCTTTGAAGCCCGGTACTGGGATTGAGATATTGGCGCGGTTAGGACATACGTCAACACACTTGCTACACACGTATGAACACTGCAGACAACGCTTCACTTCTTGATCAATAAACTCATCTGTTTGATTGTCACGGCGGTCATGTGCGCTAATTACTTTGACGTTAATCTCACCCTTACGAGCATAGATTTCAGTCGCCGTTACATCAGCTTCAATAATCGCTTGTGCATCAACTTTGGTTTCACGAGCTAAGATGGTTGCAGCAGCTTTACGTGCGCCAGAAATCGCCGACACAATTGATGATGGACCCGTTTGTGCGTCACCAATTAAGAACACGTTATTTAAACCTGTCTCAGTAGTGTCACTATTCACTTGTGGCCAACCATCGTCTGCCATTGGGATGCCCATAGCAGTAAGTAGTTCACAGTTAGCTTGCTCACCCACGGCCGTAATTAATGCATCAACTTGTAGTTCAACCGTCTTGTCTGTTGCCATTGGGCTACGACGACCTTTGGCATCCGCTTCACCTAACTCCATGACTCGCGCAGTCAGTAAACCATCAGCGGTAAATGACTCAGGGTTAGTTAAGAACATAAAGTTAACGCCATCAGCCACCGCTTCGTCATACTCTTCCTTGTATGCTGGCATTTCAGCAATACTACGACGATAAACCACTGTGACCTTATCGACACCAGCCACTTTTAGTGCTGCACGAGCACTGTCCATTGCGGTATTACCAGCGCCAACCACAACCACATGCTTGCCTAATGAATTAGCCGCAAATTGACCTTGGTTATAACGACCTAAGAAATCTAAAGATTTATAGATATTGCTGTTATCACCCGCGATTTGGATCGGGTTACCCTTATCTGCACCAATACCTAAGCACACATACTTATAACCATTTTGCTGTAAGGCTGCGATATCTAAATCTTTACAGCCATATTCGATATTAACGCCATGAGCCGTCACAAAATCGATATCATGCTGGATCACTTCTGCAGGGATACGGAACTTAGGAATAATATTATTGACGACGCCACCAGCGCTTTGCTCTTTTTCAAAAATGGTGACAGCAAGACCTGCGCGCGCCATAAAGTAAGCCGCAGATAAACCTGCTGGGCCGGCACCAATAACGGCAACAGCTTGTGCTTGCTCAGGATGCTTTGGCTGATGCCATTTTTGCTTATACTCATCCCAACCTTTTTCAAGGGCGACTTTCTTCATCTCACGAATATTAAGCGCACCATCGTAATCACGGCGGGTACAGTTATATTGGCATTGATGATCACAAATATGACCTGTGATAGCAGGTAAAGCGTTACGTGAATAGATCACTTCCAGCGCTTGCACATACTTTTTCTCACCCATTAAGCGCATATATTCAGGAATATCTTGGCTAATAGGGCAAGCTGCAACACAAGGTGCAACATAGCAATCTGTTAGCGGTACCGCTTTTTTAACACTGATCTGTTCTGGGCCGCGCCACTCTTTTTGAGTGTACTCAGCCACTAATGACTTAGCGGCTAATGCTTCTAACTTCACTAAGTCGATTTGATCCATCTGCCACTGATCACTTGAATCAAGCTCTTGGGCGCAATCGGCTAAACGTAAATATCCGCCCGGCTTTAATAGATCGGTTGCCATGGTGATAGGACGAATACCAGTTTCAAAAATCTCTTTAATGTTGAACTTGCTAGCGCCGCCAGAATAAGAGATTGGTAACTGACCATTAAACTCACGTGATAGCTCTAATGCCACGTTAATTGATAATGGGAATAACGCGCGGCCAGACATGTACATCTCTTTGTCTGGTAGACGGCCTTTACCGTTAATAGTGCCTAAAGTATTGGTTAATTTAACCCCGAAACCAATGCCTTTTTGCTGACCCAGTTCAACCAAACGATGTAACATCGCTTTCGCATCAGCAATCTGTAGGTCATGACCAAATGAAGCTTCATTTAAGCCGATATAGCCAAAGCCTGCCTGATCAAGAATTTGACGCACACGCTTAAAACCAAGCAATGTTGGATTTAATTTAACGAAGGTATTGATGTGCTTTTCTTCGATCATGTAACGGCAGATTGCTTCAATCTCATGCGGTGGGCAACCGTGCATGGTTGATAGCGTCACGCCACGGGTGATCCGAGGTGAAATATGAGTGATAACAGCCAGTAATTGTTTTTTCTGCTCAGGATTCACTAATGCAGCAACTTGCTCGCTATCTTCAATGAATTGCTTCATTTCAGCGATATAAGTAGCAAACTTAGGATGATTGCTGGCATCAAGCATATTATCGATATACTGCTGCATTGGTGCAGTTTGAATGCCCGCTAAGTCATAGCCAACACTCATATTGAAAATAAAACTACGCTTTTTAGTTTTCTTGGCAACAGGGAAAAGTTGCTCTAATGCATGTAATGCCACCCAAGCTTTTAAATATTCATCAAATGCTTTAACTAAGGTGAACTCTGTAGACCATTCGGTATTAAAACACTCATCTTCAGCGTCAATACAAGGTTTAGCAATTTCTAGGGTATCTAACTTTTGAACCGTTTTTAGCTCCATAAAACGGCCACCAGCGAGCCAAGAGCTAATAATATTTTGCGCTAATTGCGTATGTGGGCCGGCTGCTGGACCAATCCCCGTTTCACAATCTTCACCCCAAACAGATAATTCTCTATCATGTTTTTTTTGGTAAAATTGTTCAGCAGGAATGCCAAAGATTGATTGGCTTTGTTGAAACTCGCAAAACATTCGGTTGAGTAACTCACTAAACGGGACAGGACGCATAATGTCTGCCATGGTAAATCTCCTTGTTACTTTTCTTAGTTTTATGCACAGCCCACACATTTAAAAAAATGTCTGCTATGGATTAGTAGATTTTGCTTACTGTATTTAACTCAGCAACTACTAAGCCAAATTCTAAGAAAAGAGAAAACAAAGGTTATTTTCGTGATTAACATCAACAAACGTCCTTATTTGTTATGTGCGAGGTATAAACATTGATAATGAATAAATAAAAACATATTACCTAAATGAGTATGATTATTAGTACCCATTTTTATCGCTATCAATTTAATAAAATTTATCACATCGATAATATTTAATACTCTACGAGACTAATTAGTTATCCGTACTTGATTTAATAATTGCTGATAAGCTTCAGGTGTATCAACATCAAAATAAATTCCATTATCCTTTATTAATAAATAACGATGATTACAGTCATTTAAAACCTGTTTCATGCTGCCATTAATATACATATTAGTAATTAATGGGATAACCGTTTGTGGTAATAATACCGGATGCCCTTTTTGATAAATATCACCGGGGAACAACACATAGTCTCCCTTCATGCGCCATAGCTGCTGATAAACGTCTTGTTTAACACAAGGCATATCTCCATGACAAATAAAGAAATATTCACTTTCAACCGCCGCAACCCCAAGCTGTATAGAGCTAAACATGCCAAGTTCATAGTTTTCATTCACTACTATTTTAATGGCTGGATTAGCACTATAACGCTGCACTAATTGTTGATGATTATAACCTGTGACTAGAATCACTCTACTGCAAAAACTTAATGCATTTTCAATACATTCATCAAGTATTGTGTGATTCTTATATGCTAGCATTAATTTCCATTGCCCCATTCTACTGGATAAACCAGCAGCGGGAATAATACAGTCAATATTATTATCCATTTAAATTAACTCTATCTAAAACAATAAATTGCTAAGGTGTATCTATGATATCCTCTTGTATATTTACATCACAACTAAAAAGCCAATTAATTTCATTAGTTGGTGCTGGCGGTAAAACATCTACAGCGTTTTATTTAGCTAATGAGTTTAAAAAGCAAGGTCACAAAGTATTAATTACCACCACCACAAAAATGTACTTGCCTAATAATGAATATATCGACCATATAATTTCAGCAGATACCGATATAAATAATAATGCTCTAAAGCAACAAGACGAGTTAACACAATTCACTCAACTATTCAGCACTAACATCAATATAACGCCTGCCAGTATAACCTTTGCTTACCAAGCCTGTATTGCAGGGAGCCAGCCCACCAAAGTGCAAGGGCTGAGCCCACAAATGCTTAATCGCATTAAACAAAGCCAGCTGTTTTCAATCATCATCGTTGAGGCTGATGGCGCCCATTGTTTACCGCTAAAATGCCCTGCTGATAATGAACCCTGTCTACCCTCTCAAACTGATACTGTCATTGGTATCTGCAGCACTGAATTATTCCAACTTGTTATCAATCCAAACAAAATTCATCGCTGGCCCCGTTTTGCTGAGGTCACCCGCTGCACTGATGGCGAACTTTTAACCATTTCCATATTGCAAAGATTGGTGACTGACTCACAAGGATTATTTAAATCAGCGCCAGCTCACGCTACGCGAATTTGGCTACTCAATAAGACAGATATTTGCCCAGATATTGCATTACTCAAACAACAAGTAAGCCAACTCTCTTTAGCAAAACTAGGGCTGACTGAAATTTGGTTAAGCCAATTACTGGATCAGCCACCGCGTTGCCATATCACAGTCAATAAGTGAATAGGCAACCCGTTTTTCGATTTTAAGTTCAAAACCGATTTTGAGTAAGGATGATAAAATGAGTATTTTTGAACAAGCTGCTGCCTTAGAACAACAAAACATTGCCTTTGCTATCGCCAGCATTATTGAAACTAAAGGCTCATCACCACGTCACAGCGGTAAAATGCTGGTTAAAGGCGACGGCAATATTATCGGCACCATTGGTGGCGGCATGATTGAACGCTACGTCATTGAACAAAGTTTAGAGGCGATTAACGAAGGCTCGCCACGCACAGTATCAGCCGTATGGCTCGAACAGGTAAAGATGCCATGGGCATGGATTGTGGCGGCGCCATGAAAATCTTTATCGACGTGTTTTGTTTAAAACCGCAGCTGATTTTAATTGGTGCAGGTCATGTTAACCGCGCAGTCGCATTTTGCGCTCATACCTTAGGCTTTGCCATCACTGTGGCAGACAGTTATTTAGAAAGCTTACAGCCAGAGCACTTCCCCGCGCATAGCCAATTAGTTCACGGCGACAACATTGAAGCCGCAATTGCCAAGCTCAATATCACCCCAAATAGTTTTGTGATTATTGCCACCAACAACCAAGACCAACAAGCGGTTGAACAGATCATTAATCAGCCATGCCAATATCTTGGGTTAATGGCAAGTCGCCGTAAACGCCAAGTGATTTACGATTATCTGCGCGAACTAAGCGTCACAGAGGACACCATCACGGCGATACACTCACCTATCGGTTTTAACATCGGCGCAGAAACACCTGAAGAAATTGCCATCAGCATTATGGCCGAAGTGCTTAAAGTTAAACACGACAGCAGCGGCTTGCAGATGAAAGATGAAATGCCACATCAAAAGCAGCAAAAACTGGTACTGATCCGCGGTGCAGGTGATATTGCAACAGGCGTTGCCATTCGTCTACACAATGCTAACTACAAAGTCGTCATGACAGATATTGAGCAACCGACTCATATTCGCCGCAGTGTGGCGTTCGCACAGGCCTTATATGATCAAAAAGTGACGATTGAAGGCGTGAGTGCGCAGCAAGTGCATAATCTAAAAGATATCGTATCAGTATTGGCTCAAGGTGATATCCCCGTGATTGCTGATGAGCAAGCTGCCATTATCGAGCAGTTACAACCGCTTTATGTGGTTGATGCTATTTTAGCTAAACGCAATATGGGTACCCATATGCAAATGGCACCGTTTACCGTTGCGCTAGGCCCTGGTTTTAGTGCCGGTGACGACTGCCATGTAGTCATTGAAACCAATCGCGGTCACCATTTAGGTCGTTTAATTTATCAAGGCGCAGCTCAAACAAATACTGGCGAGCCCGGTAGCATTGCCGGTTTTACTTATCAGCGCGTGATCCGCGCGCCCAATGCGGGCACCATGAAAACCAAAGTCGCGTTAGGCGCTATTGTTAACGAAGGCGATATTGTCGCTTATGTGGATGAGACGCCAATCACCGCACCACTATCAGGCATGGTACGTGGCCTACTTAACGATGGCTTACCTGTCTCGGCTGGTTTTAAAATTGGCGATATTGACCCGCGCGGCGTAAAAGCTGACTTTAATAGTGTGTCAGACAAAGCCCGCGCCATCGCCGGTGGTGTATTAGAAGCATTAATGCACGCAGAAAAGTAAGTTAACCACTGAGTTATCAATAAAAAATGGCAGGATAAACCTGCCATTTTTTGTTTCTTAAATTAATGATTTAGTGCTTAATGCACCGCGTCATAATCGCTTGGTAACTCGACAAAAGGAGCTACTGAGCCGGGTTTACGGGTCGCCATATCTTCATATAAAGACCACTTCGCATGTGCCACTTGCTGCGCATGAGCCGTAAGCTCTTGTGCTATTTCAGGGTGATTACGCTGTAATACCTGATAACGGGTTTCGTTAGAGCGATACTCATTCAAACTGATACTAGGTCTTAATGTATCAAGTGAGAATGGGTTTTCGCCGACATCACGTAAATCAGGGTTATAACGGAACAATGGCCAGTGACCCGACTTAACCGCTAATTGCTGCTGATGTAAGCCCTCTTCCATATTGATGCCGTGGGCAATACAGTGACTATAAGCAATAATGATTGATGGTCCCTTATAGGCTTCCGCTTCACGCATCGCTAACAATACCTGCTGCGGATCCGCGCCCAATGCCACACGCGCCACATAAACATTATTATAAGCAATGGCTTGCATGGCTAAGTCTTTCTTAGTTGAACGCTTACCTGCGGTGGCAAACTTAGCCACAGCACCTAACGGAGTCGACTTAGACATCTGACCGCCAGTGTTGGAATACACTTCGGTATCCATCACTAATACGTTAACGTCTGCGCCGCTCGCCAGTACATGGTCAAGACCACTTGAACCAATGTCATAAGCCCAACCATCACCACCCACAATCCAGATTGAGCGGCGGATTAATTGGTCAGCAACTGATATCAAGTTCATAGCGGTCTCGCCACCAATCTGAGTTAATAACTGTTTTAACTGATCAACACGACCAATCTGTGCTTGAATACTGGTTTCTGTTAACTGCTCAGCATAAAGTAATTGATCCACTAATGGCGCAGGCAATTGGCTGCTCATTTGCACCAACAGTTGCTCTGCCATCTCATGCTGCTTAATTGCGGCTAAACGGAAACCAAAGCCAAACTCGGCATTATCTTCAAACAATGAGTTAGCCCAAGCAGGACCACGACCATCGGTATTTTTAGACCAAGGTGTGGTTGGCAAGTTACCCCCATAAATCGATGAACAACCCGTCGCATTAGCAATCATTAAGCGATCACCAAACAGTTGTGACATTAATTTAAGATAAGGTGTTTCACCACAACCGGCGCACGCTCCGGAGAACTCAAATAGCGGTTGCAAGAACTGCGCACCACGCACGTTAGAGAAATCAACGCGAGCACGTTCGTTGTAAGGAAGACTTTCAAAAAAGTCGAGATTACGCTTCTCTTGCTCAAGATAAGGCTCTTTAAGCGCCATATTAATCGCTTTACGCACAGGAGTTGTTGCAACATCCGCACCTGCACTTGCTTGACTAACCATGGCGCTCATATCCATTGGACAAGCATCAACACACAAGGTACAGCCAGTACAATCTTCAGCATAAACTTGTAAGGTATAACGCGTATCAGGGAAACCACGCGCAGTAATACCCGCCGACTTAAAGCCCTCTGGTGCGAGTGCTAATTTAGATTGATCGTAGAACTTAGCGCGTATTGCCGCATGCGGACATACCATGACGCAGTTACCACATTGAATACAATCTTTGGCTTCCCACACAGGGATTTTCTGCGCAATATTACGTTTTTCCCACTGGGTCGTCGCACTTGGATAAGTGCCATCAATGGGTAGCATAGAAACAGGGATTAAGTCGCCTTTCCCCGCCATCATTTGCGCAGTCACTTTTTGCACAAATTCTGGCGCTTTATCTGACACCACAGCTTTAATACATTCAGTCGCGGTCACTTGTGCGGGAATCGTCACTTGATACAGATGCGCCAAGGTATGATCAACCGCGGCAAAGTTTTTCTGCACCACTTTTGCACCTTTACGAGCATAGGTTTTCTCAATCGAATGCTTGATCTTAGCAATGGCTAACGCTTTATCCATCACGCCTGATAAAGCAAAGAAACAGGTCTGCATAATGGTATTAGTGCGACTACCCATGCCTGTTTCACGCGCCACTTTATAAGCATCAATCGCATATAACTGCATCTTGCGCTCAATTAAAGTGTGCTGCATGCGTGCAGGTAAACTGTCCCATACCTGCTCTAGCGGCGTTGCCGTATTAACTAAGAATATAGCCTTATCTGCCGCTTTAGCTAACATGTCAGTGGTATCGATAAAGGTCGATTGGTGACAAGCAATAAAGTTAGCTGACTGGATTAAATAGGGGCTATTAATTGGATGATGACCAAAACGTAAATGAGATTCGGTTTGAGAACCTGATTTTTTTGAGTCATACACAAAATAGCCTTGCGCATAATACTCAGGATCTTCACCAATAATCTTAATGGTGTTCTTGTTTGCACCTACCGTACCATCTGCACCTAAGCCGTAGAACATGGCACGCACCACATCGTGGGCTTCAATATCAAATGTTGGGTCATACTCTAAATGTGAATGACTCACATCATCAATAATCCCCAAAGTGAAATGATGCTTAGGCTTTTCCTGCGCCAGATTATCAAAACAAGCCTTCACCATCGCTGGGGTAAACTCTTTACTTGATAAACCATAACGACCCGCGACCAATTTTGGCATCTGCCTTAATTGATCTTGGTTATCAATTAAGGCGGTTAGCACATCTTGGAATAATGGGTCGGCATTGGCACCAGCCTCTTTACAACGATCTAAAATAACCAGTTTCTCCGTCGTTGCGGGTAACTCGGCCAAAAGATGCTGGGCTGATAGAGGGCGATATAAACGAACCTGTAATACACCGACTTTCTCACCTTGCGCTTGTAAATAGGCAACGGTCTCTTTAATGGTTTCAACCCCAGACCCCATAGCGATAATCACTCGCTTAGCATCTGGCGCGCCGTAATATTCCACTAACTTATACTGACGTCCAGTTAGCAGTGCCAATTTATCCATCTGTCGCTGCACAATAGCAGGAGTCGCGGCATAAAATGGATTAACGGTTTCACGACCTTGGAAGTACACATCAGGGTTTTGTGCGGTACCTCGAATAAATGGCGTATCAGGACTTAAACCGCGATCACGATGAGCACGGACTAGCTCATCACTAATCATCTCTCGAATTGCAGCATCGTCAATTAGACAAATTTTATTCACTTCATGCGAGGTTCTAAAACCATCAAAAAAGTGCATAAATGGAATACGCGCATTTAAAGTCGCCGCATGAGCGACCAATGCCATATCATGAGCTTCTTGCACAGAGGATGAGGCCAACATAGCAAAACCAGTGCTACGCGCCGCCATCACATCTTGATGATCACCAAAGATGGATAACCCTTGAGTGGCTAATGACCGCGCCGCCACATGAAATACTGCTGAGGTTAACTCACCAGCAATTTTATACATGTTTGGCAGCATCAACATCAATCCTTGTGATGCGGTAAATGTGGTGGTTAATGCTCCACTTTGCAGAGCACCATGCACAGTACCTGCAGCACCACCCTCACTTTGCATTTCAGCAATTAATGGTACATTACCCCAAATATTGCGAGTTTTTTCCGCCGACCATTGATCGGCTAATTCGGCCATTGTTGATGATGGCGTAATCGGGTAAATAGCACATACTTCGCTGACACGATAAGCAATATGCGCCGCCGCTTCATTACCGTCACAGGTATACATGGTCACGGTTTGCGGGTTGATTTCTGTCGCTGGCTTTTCAGAGCGACTATCAACTTGATAACTATCTTGATTTGACATGTTCGACTCCTACGCAGTCTCAATAGAGACCATCTCCAGCGCATGACAAGGGCATTGTGAAGCACAGGCTTCGCAGCCAGTACACTTGTCATAATCCACCTTATAACCTTGACCAGGGCCTAAGCGCGTAATCGCGCCCTGAGGACAAGCGCCATAACAACCATTACACTCAAAACAGTTACCGCATGAGTAGCAACGCATCGCTTCATAGTGAGCCTGCTCAGCCGTTAATCCCCCCACCACTTCATTAAATGAAGTCGCGCGTTCAACTAATGGAATTTCAGGTTGCGCGGATTGGTCGGCATCGGTCTTGTACCACAAATGCAATTTGTCGTACTTAATCAAAGGTTGTTTGCTGATTTTGCTGTAGTGTTGATTACGTAGGAAGGCATCAATATTGGCTGCGGCTTTTTTACCGTGACCAACTGCAATAGTGACTGTACGCTCGCTCGGCACCATATCACCACCCGCAAATAAACCACGGTAACCCGTCATCATTTGCTCGTTAACCATCACAGTGCCATCTTGTTGATACTCAACACCCGGTACATTTTGAGTTAACTTGGTATCAATATTTTGGCCAAGTGCCAGAATCAATGAGTCTGCTTCAATGGTTTCAAATTCGCCACTCGGCTGAGGTCGGCCTTGTTCGTTAATCACCATTTTTTCAAGAGTAAAAGCGCGATCATCAATACGGTTAATGGTTCGTAACCAATGGAAACTCACGCCCTCTTCTATCGCTTCTGCGCACTCAAAGTCATGGGCTGGCATATGTTCACGATCGCGGCGATAGACAACGCATACTTCACAACCCATACGCCTTGCGGTACGAGCCGCATCCATCGCGGTATTACCACCGCCATAAACCACCACTTTAGGGCCAAGAGTTGGCGCGGTACCTAATTCGATATCACGTAGATAAGTCACCGCATCACAAACTCTTTCAGGATGATCATTATCAATATCAACGCCACGGCCAACGTGGGCGCCAATGGCTAAAAATACCGCGTCAAATCCACCTTTCACTTTTTCAGCTAAGATGTCATCAACCGTGTAATTAAGCACAATTTTAATGCCCATTTGTTCAATACGGGCTATCTCTTGCTGCAAAATATCACGCGGTAAACGATAGGCTGGAATACCATAATTCATCATGCCGCCCGCTACTGGCGCCGCATCACGAATTTCGACATCATGGCCTTTTAGCTTTAAATGATAAGCCGTTGCTAAGCCACTTGGACCCGCACCAATAATCAAGATACGCTTGCCCGTTGGCATTGCTTCAAAACGGACTGGCCATTTTTGTTCAATCGCGCTGTCACCTAAGAAACGCTCAACGGCATGAATACTCACAGATTGGTCAACTTGACTACGATTACAGGCATTTTCACAAGGATGGTAACAAACACGGCCGTGGATGGCAGGAAGAGGATTGTTTTTAATGAGTTCTTGAAAGGCGGCTTCGTATTGCTCGGCTTGAGCCAGTGATAACCAGGCTTGAATATTACTGCCGGTCGGACAAGCATGATTACAAGGTGGCAAGGTATTACAATAAACGGGAACTTTCGATCTTACTGGCCCAGACCCCTTTTTAGCACGCAGATCTGGTGGCAGTGTCATATCAATATAAGAATGATTCATATAGATAACCTTAACGCAGAGATAAGTCACACTGAGTAATCAGTGTGACCCCAGCTTGTCTTCATAATTTGCGTTATTCTTTACTAAATAACACAATAAAACATGAAGTTAAGCTTATTTTATGATGATCTTTATTTCATCTGAGTTAGTTAGACACGCAAGTACCAGCTTGCTCCGCTAACACATCAACACCTTCTTCAAGGGCGCCGATATAGGCTCTGCCACCAAACAGTGCAAAGTCACTCACTGCTTCCACTTTCGGGCCCATTGAGCCTGCAGGGAATTGTGATTGATACTGTGCTAATTCAGTTGGTGTGGTTTGGTTTAAAGCACGCTGTGTCTCTTTGCCCCAATCTAAATAAACCGCATCTGCGTCGGTTAAAATTAATAATTTATCAGCCTGTAATTGCTTCGCTAATAGTGTTGCCGATAAATCTTTATCAATTACCCCTTCAACACCAACAAAACCTTGACCATCTTTACGAACAGGAATACCACCACCGCCACAACAGATCACAATATGCTCAGCAGCAAGTAGCTGTTCAATTGCGCCTTTATCAATAATATTTTGTGGCTTAGGAGATGGCACCACACGGCGCATATATTCGCCATCAGCCTTCATAATCCAGTTATTCGCTTCAGCAATCGTTGCGGCTTCTTGCTGATTATAAACCGGACCAACAAACTTTGATGGATCAAGCATACTTGGATCATTTGGATCCACTTCAACGCGGGTTAATAAGGTGGTTACTTGGGTGCTAGGAATAAGGTTTTGTAGCTCCTGAGCCAGCATATAACCGATCATGCCTTCACTCTCAGCGCCTAACACATCTAATGGATACGGTGCCACTTTGTCATAGGCTAAATTTTGCAGTGCTAACAAGCCCACTTGTGGACCATTACCATGCACAATTGCGACACGATATTGCTTAGTAATTTCAGCGATGCCTTGCGCAGCAATTTTTACATTAGCTAATTGATTAGTGATTGATGGCTCGTCGCCACGACGTAATAAGGCATTGCCACCTAGGGCGATAACAACTAAAGGTTTCATTTTCACTCCATTGACTCTACTTCAGTATGCTAAGTGTCATAGGTAAGGACGCTATGACCCCTATCACTGGATATTATTGGTATTGGTTGTCTCCACTTACGGGAGCTTGGAATTTCTTGCGGTAAATAAATTGGCCTTGACCCGCTTGCCCTTTGAATTTGCCATTTTCGGCGACGATACGACCACGGCTAATCGTGATGGCAGGCCAGCCAGTCACGGCAATATCTTCAAACGGACTGTAATCGGTATTGTCATGTAACAGATCATGACTAATGGTTTGTTTAAATTGCGGATCAAATAGGACTAAATCGGCATCACTGCCAATTTGTAAGCAGCCCTTTTGTGGATATAAACCAAATAGTTTTGCCGGCATAGTGCTAGTAAGTTCTACAAAACGTGATGGACTAATCCGACCTTGCATAACCCTTCTGAAAACAGTAATGGCATACGTGTTTCAACACCGGGAAGACCATTAGGGCAAGCTTTAAAATCATCCTTACCAAGCTGCTTTTGTTGCTGATAACTAAATGAACAATGGTCGGTTGCGACAGTATCAATGCTGCCATCAATCAAACCTTGCCATAACTTTGCTTGCTCAGCTTGCGGACGTAATGGTGGGCTAAGGGTAAATTTAAGCACATCCTCACGCTCATAACAGCTATCATCAAGCACTAGATATTGTGGGCAAGTCTCCGCCCAAACTTGTTGACCATTGTGTTGTGCTAAGCGCACATAATCTAACCCTAACCCATTAGATAAATGCACAATATACAGCGGCGCATCACCGGCTAATTTGGCTAAATTGATCATCCGTGCTATCGCTTCCGCTTCGCACTCTAACGGCCGACTGACACCAAGATAACGTGGCGATATTTGCCCTTTGGCCTCAAGTTGTTGGCGTATTTGTACAATGGCAGCATCATTTTCAGGATGAACCGTGGTTAAAGCCCCTACTTTTTTAAGTTCTGATACCGCTTGAAAAACTTCGCTATCATCCAACTTGTAGCCATAGGTGAGATACAACTTAAAGCTACTAATGCCCTCTTGCTCCACCATGGAACGCATTTCTGCCAAAATATCAGCATCAATATGTTGGATAACCCCATGGAAACTGTAATCAATCACAGCCCGAGATTGGGCATGTTGCTTATATTGTTCCAGCTGATAATGCAGATTACAGCCTTTAGGGCCAAAGCCCATATGGTCCACCACCATCGTAGTGCCACCGCAGGCTGCTGCACGGGTGCCGGTAAAGAAGTCATCAACGCTTTGAGCAATCCCGACATCGATATTAAAATGGGTATGCACATCAATACCGCCCGGCATTAACCACAAGCCTTTAGCATCAATCACTTTAATATTGGGCCAATCTGCAGCATCAATTTGGGTGTTAATTAATTCAATACGACCATCAAGGATCAGCATATCAGCGTCATATTGCTGGCGATCATCCACCAGCTTGGCATTTTTAATTAATAGATTTGCCTGTTCCATTGCTTCAACCTCTATCTGTCCACCCTGTTTTGGCCGTAATAAACTCGCCAATTTCATCAGTTCACACTTATATTCAAACGCCAATGCCATGATGAAATTTTTGATCTGATTGACACGCCCATCACGATTAAATGGAGCATCATTAACATGAAAAAAACTAGCCATAAGATCGTCCTAATCTGCGCCTTAACACAGCACGTTACTGATTGGGTTAATATTAAGGCTAGTCATTCATACCCACCTTTAAATGAGGCATTAAAGGTGGCAGAAAAAGCGGTAACACTAACGTTACCGCGTCAAGCAACTACTTTTTAAGTTGGTGTAAATACATTTGTGGGATCACTGCGTACATAGCCGCACATGTCACTAAATGATCTTTCCAAGTCTTCTCGTTAGGCGCGTGAGCTTCTGGCTCTTTACCAGGACCGAAACCGATAACAGGGATACCATAACGACCCATGATTGATACGCCGTTAGTTGAGAAAGTCCACTTGTCTACCGTTGGTTTCTTGTCGAATAGTAGTTCGTAAGAAGCTTCAAGCGTCTTAGTTGCCACATGCTCTTCGTCAATCACCCAAGTAGGGAAGTAACATTCAGTTGGATATACTAAACCTGTGTATGCTGGGCGGTTATATTCATACATAGAAACAACTGCATTTGCTTCTTGCACTGCTGGAAGTGCGCGGATCTCTTCTAGTGCACCTTCCCATGACTCGCCCCAAGTTAAACGACGGTCAATTGATACTGCGCAGCTATCAGCAACAGCACAACGGCTTGGTGAAGTGAAGAAAATTTCAGAAACAGTTAGCGTACCTTTACCTAAGAATTCATCATCCTTTAGGTTATGAGACAGACCTTCAAGTTGGTTTAAGATAGGACCCATTTTGAAGATAGCGTTGTCGCCACGCTCAGGAGCAGAACCATGACAGCTCACGCCTGCAACATCGATACGGATTTCCATACGACCACGTTGACCGCGGTAAATTTGGCAATCTGTTGGCTCAGTAGAAACAACAAACTCAGGACGGATTTTGCTTTCTTCGATGATGTACTGCCAGCATAGACCATCACAGTCTTCTTCCTGCACAGTACCCGTCACTAATAGTGTGTACTCATCTTCTAGACCAAGATCTTTAATGATCTTGCCCGCGTAAACCATAGACGCCATACCGCCTTCTTGGTCTGATGCACCACGCCGCCGATGATTTCATCATCTTCCATGCCTAGATATGGGTCAAAAGTCCAGTTGTCCATGTTACCCACACCAACAGTATCGATGTGCGCATCCATTGCGATTAAATGAGGACCGTGACCAATCCAACCTAACACGTTACCCATTGGATCGATTTCAACTTTATCAAACCCTACTTTTTCCATCTCTTCTTTAATACGCAAGACGACTTTTTCTTCATCACAACTCTCACTTGGAATTGCAATCATATCGCGTAGGAAGCGAGTCATATCAGCTTTGTATTCTTGAGCTTTTGCAAGTACGTCATTAAAAGGAATAGCCATTATCTTTCTCCAATAAGCGGTTGGGGGTCATCACAACCGAAAATCCATTTCATTATTTTTTGAGCGCAGACCACTTAGATGACTTGGTAAATCTACACTTTGACCAATCGGTAAAACTTACGCTGTTGTTGGGTGTTTGCCTTCCCATAACACTTCTTGATAGTGCACGGGGTCGGTATCACCTTCGGTATTAATCACTAACACCACTGAGTCTTTATTTAGCCCCAATTTGGCCATTAATTCAGCGCGTTGTGGATGATGATAAATAGCAGCTAATAGACCAACACCCACGGCACCAGACTCACCCGAAATCACTTTAGGATCGTTTTTAAGTGGGTTAGCCAACACTCGCATACCTAATGCAGCAACACTGTCTTGGCATGAGATAAATTGGGTAGCACAGTCACGTAGTACAGGCCAACCCAATGGATTAGGCTCACCACATGCAAGACCAACCATGATGGTTGCCATATCGCCGTCAACATTGACCATATGACCATCAGCACTAATACCAGAACGGTAAATACAATCAGCTAATTCAGGCTCTAAAATGGCACTGTGTAAGTTATTTGCGCCATACACATTAGTGAAGTAACCCAACACGCCGCCAGCCATCGCACCAACACCTGCTTGTAAAAATAGGTGAGTTGGCTTCACGTTCATCGCTTGCATCTGCTCAACCGCTTCAACACCTAGCGTGGTATAACCTTGCATAATCCAAGTCGGGATCTGCTCATAGTCTTCCCAAGCTGTGTCCTGTACGACTTTCCAACCATTTTCAGCCGCAGTCTTGATTGCTAAGCGCACAGCATCGTCATAGTTAAGGTCGGTCACAATACATTCAGCGCCTAATGCACGAATATTTTCTACCCGCTCTGCTGCTGCACCTTTTGGCATATACACGACAGCGTGTTGGCCTAATTGATTGGCAGCCCACGCAATACCACGACCGTGATTACCATCTGTTGCGGTAGCAAATGTCATCGGTTGTTTGATATCTTTTTTAAGCGTTTCAAAATTAAATTCATTAATATCAAGTTGATATTCTTCACATAACAAACGCGCCACCGCATATGCGCCGCCAAGCATTTTGAACGCGTTTAAATCGAATCGATATGACTCGTCTTTGACCAGTATTTTACTGATGCCAAAATGCGCTGCTAAATGATCCAGTGATTGCAGTGGGGTTGCTTGATAACCAGCAATTTTGGCATGAAAAGCATGTGCTTTTTGTGCTTCTTCAACACTAAATAGTGGAGACTGCTGACCGGTAAAATGATGGTTATTTGCAATATCCATCTTTAAAGAGAATGTAGACACAATAAACCCCTTTAAACGAAGAGAAGGTGACGAGAGAACAGCCTTCTCTCGTCGATTACTGGCTAATTAAAACCATGGTGATAGGCTTATTTAACGCGCTTATCGTAGTCGTTTAATAACTGCTGTAGCACTAAACCTGGGTTCTGGTACTTACGGTTAAGAATCATTGAAGCGATGATATATGGCTTCCAGCTTGCTTCTTTGTAAGTCGCGATGCGGTACTTATCAAATACGCCTTCAGTCACTTCACCTTCTTTACATGAAACACCTGTAATGTCAGCAGGTAGACAATGCATATATAATGCTTCGCCTTCTTTCGTTAACTGCATCATCTCTTCAGTACAATGCCAGTCTTTATGCTGTGCGTTTTGTGCTAAACACTCTTTCTCAAGGGCTTTTAAGCGTCGTGATCGTTGGCGCGAAGTAACTCAGTACGACGCTCCATCACTTGATAAGGAGCCCAAGATTTTGGATAAACAATATCCGCACCTTCAAAAGCTTCTGCCATAGAGTTTACTTGAGTGAAGCTTCCGCCTGACTCAGCAGCGTTAATGCGCGCTTGCTCTACAACTTCAGGGATTAAGTCATAGCCTTCTGGATGAGCAAGAGTGACATCCATACCAAAGCGAGTCATCAAGCCGATAATGCCTTGTGGTACTGATAATGGTTTGCCATAGCTTGGAGAATAAGCCCAAGTCATCGCAATCTTCTTGCCTTTTAGTTGATCTAAGCTACCAAAATGCTCTTCTAACCATGCAAGGTCAGCCATAGACTGAGTTGGGTGGTCGATATCACACTGAAGGTTAATTAGTGCAGGACGGTGTGGTAAAACACCTTCTTTAACGCCTTCATCTAATGCTTCACCCACTTCACGCATGTAAGCATTACCAGCACCTAAGTACATGTCGTCACGAATACCAATTGCATCAGCGCAGAATGAAATCATGTTAGCGGTTTCACGTACGGTTTCGCCGTGAGCAATTTGTGATTTGCCTTCGTCTAGATCTTGTTGAGCAAGACCTAACATGTTGATAGCAGAAGCATATGAGAAACGTGTACGGGTTGAATTATCTCGGAACAAAGAGATACCTAAACCATTGTTAAATACATTCGTTGCAATATTTTCATTACGCATCTGTTTTAATGCTGCAGCGGTTTTCAACACTCTTTCTAACTCTTCAGGTGTTTGTTCCCACGTTAATAGAAAATCCTTATCATGCAACTCAGATTTTAAACCATTAATTTCCTCAATCAGTGTATTGATATTTTTCATCTTTTGTCCCTAATTCATTATCGTATTTAATAAGATGGAATGTTGTGAAGTGCTTGCGAACATAACAAGCGTCTGACTTAGGTAATTCACATTCTGTGCCAATTACACTAATGACCGAGAAAGTTTTTTATATTGTTTAATAACAATGAGTTACACAGAGCGTCAAGAAATAAAAATTCAGCCAATAAAATAATTATCAGGTGTTATCAATTAACAAAACCAATTTGATAGCCAGTTATTTTGAATTTATCATTCTGATATCATCATTGTGTTTTATTAATTTAATTAGTTATTAACTAAATCAAAAAATTGATATTTATATTAATTTTATAATTAATTAGATCGTGATCACTTTTTATTTTCAACTAATAAAAAAAGGAGCATTAGCTCCTTTTTATTTATTGCTTGTTTCTATTGAAGATTATATTTTTTTATTTTCCGATAAAGTGTCGCAATACCAATACCAAGCTCTTTTGCGACTAGATTACGATTACCTAAACGGTTTAAACTCTCTTCAATTCGAATTAATTCCATTTGCTCTAAACTCATATTATTACTGTCAGCAATAATTCGAGTCGCAGGCTCACTGGTTAATTTAACCTGAGAAAAGTAAGGTGGTAATAAATCCTCATCAATGGAATCGCCCTCAGGCACAATATTAACCAGGTATTCAATTAAGTTACTTAACTCTCGAATATTACCCGGCCAATGGTAAGCATTAAGCAAGGCTAATACTGAGCTTGAAAGCTCAGGGCTATTAACGCCAATGCGATGCGCGTGCAGATTGATAAAATGTTTAATAAAGCGTTCAACATCCCCAGTACGTTCACGCAGTGCAGGCAAGTGAATTGGAATAACATTCAAACGGTAATAGAGATCTTCTCTGAATTCGCCATTGGCAATTAACTCAGAAAAATTACGGTTGGTGGCAGAAATCACCCGAATATCAACATAAGTAGATTGACTCGAACCGACAGCCATCACTTTGCGCTCTTCCAATACCCGTAATAATTTAGCTTGTAGTTTCATTGACATATCGCCAATTTCATCTAGAAACAAGGTACCTTTGTTAGCGGTTTGAATTAAGCCCTTATGACCTTTAGTTGAAGCGCCAGTAAAAGCCCCTTTTTCGTAACCAAACAGCTCACTTTCAAGTAGTTGCTCTGGAATAGCGGCACAGTTAATCGCCACAAAAGGATGATCTTTACGGTCGCTTAAATCATGAATAGCGTGGGCAATGACATCTTTACCTGTACCACTTTCACCACTAATTAATACACTGGAAGGACTATTAGAAATCCGCGTCAGCAATAACTTAATTTGCTGCATCTTGGCACTATCACCAATAATTTTATTGAGTAAGGTCTGGCTGTTATCGCCTACTTCACAGCAACTTGATTGGTAAAATGCCATTAAAAACAGTTGATGACCATTGATCTGGTAGAATTGACCATTCAATAGTTTTTGCTCTGTACCAAACGTCAGAATATGTTGCTGATGACCACTCGGTTGTGGCACTCGCTTAAGCACGATCGGTTTTATATCTATAATTGAATTAGTTAATTCACTAGCATCTAAATTCAGATGAGTTAATGCAGGTAAATTACCAAATCGAACCCGATTTGCATTATCAAGCACTAAGACGCCTTGATCCATGTTTTCTATTAAGCTTTTTAAAACCCCATCGATCTCTGATTTAACGGTTTTACTATCCAATATTTTTGCCACAAAAATTTGAGAAATATGGTGAATATACTCAGAAAACATAGCGACATGATTTTTAATACGAGCCCGAGAATCTAATGTGAATGCAACGATACTTATGACGCCAATACAGCGCTCATCGAGCATAATAGGTACGCCTAAAAATGCCGTCTCTTGACAGTTATCTCTAAAATTACAGCCCAAACAAATGGGATCTTGCTGAGCATTAATAATCACTTTTTCTGTTTTAGTTTGTAAGATATGACTAAAAATACCATTACCAGAAAGCGGTTTTTCACCTAAACAGTTGCGATAAGGTCCAGTACCTGCAACTCTCACTAAATTGTCATCAATAACTTCAGCATCCAACTGCAGAACAGATGCCAACATATGAGTGAATCTGACAATCATAGGTTGCAGTTTCATTAGTTCTGAACTTTGAGAATTACTCAGCATACAAGGTTCCATCTCCATATGTTCATATCACTTATTTATCGATTTATAATTATGTTGTTATCAACATCCTTATAATCAATCCAAGATAATCAACTTTATAGTTATACCGTAAAAGCACTATTATTTATTGTGTTGATATTCACGCTTTCTAAAAATAATACTAAAAATAATAAATGACAGTTATTTAATGTAATTAACTCTCATTTACAAGTTGATATATAACCAAGCATTAATATATAAATAGAACCTAAGTATTATTATTTAGCACTTATTTAATACTCTTGAATATAAGCAAATTAGATAATATAAATAAAAATATCAGCATCAATAACCAAATAAATTTCAGTATGACGATAAGTCATTTTGACGTTATAATAATTACTGTAGGTGGTTGAATTGTAAACAATTAAATTTATAAGAAAATATTAAAAACAACCTACGATTAAACAATAATAATAACTCGGACGTACAGCATAATGCGATTTATCAAAGATTTACTCAGTAACTGTAAAGAAACATTCGAAGACGATAAACCTGCTTTCTGGTTGATGCTTGTATGTGGCATACTCGGTATTGCGCTAATTATATTTGCACTATACATCACAAACTACGTCACTCAAGCAATAAGCCTATCAATGCAAATCGATAACTTTTACGCTCAAGCAGGCATTTTCTGCGGTATTTTGGCGATACTTGCAGTGCTCCCTAATTTTATTAACAAGTATCAATTCCCAATCTTCATCTTGATCAGCATATGTATCTTATTAGGTATTATTAAACCTTTTTAAACCGAGTTAAATAAAATCACTGATTTGCGCCAGCGATTTTTTATGCAGTGCATACTCTGGTACTGTCGCATTAGTCGCTGGAAATCCTGCAACAATCAACATATACGGGCGTTCATTGTCAGGATCTCTGTTACAAATTTTAGTCAAAAAGCTCATCGGTTTAGGGGTATGAGTTAATGTCCCTAACCCAGCATGATGCAAGGCTTGAATTAGAAATCCAGTGGCAATACCTACTGACTCATGCACGTAATAATTAGCCGTTTCATTATCCTGCATAATGCCGCCTTTCTTCTGACTAAAAACAGCAATTAACCACGGTGCATGCTCTAAATATGACTTATCGGCACTGGTACCTAACGGTTTTAAATCATTTAACCAAGTCTCTGCAGCTCGACCCGCATAAAATGCCTGCTCAATCGCTTCAGCTTCAATTCTGATCTGTTTTTTGATATCTGCTGAACTAATTGCCACAAAATGCCAAGGTTGATGATTGGCGCCACTCGGAGCACTGCCCGCCGCCAAAATACATTGCTCAATAACCGCTTGATCAACGGTGCGTTCACTGAACATTCGAATCGAATGGCGCCTTTGTAATTGTACTAAATTCTGCTGCGCTCGCATTAGCATTTGCTGTGGTGGGTATTCCACAAAATCCGTCAAAGCAACATGTTTTTCTATCATATAGCCCCTCACAAGTGTTATTAGTTTGTTTGAGAACACTAGTTGTAACGCTTACAAAAACGAGAATCAAATCGAAACGCTATATTAAATTGAATATATCTTGCTCACGAGTTATGGTTTTTAGCCCTAATTTTGCAAGCAAATCTCTTACATCTGACTTGCTCAACTAAACAGCATAAAGTGTAGTTTTCAGGCTGAAAACCATCTTTTCCGCTGCAATAATCATCCCGACATGAATTACAGCACTTTTCATCATATTGAATATAAACGATAAAAAAAATTTTGTTGAGATCGGTCACAAAAAATAGAATAATGCATAGTTGCAAAAATGTTAAATTACAATATAAACAAGAAAAATAAGAATAATTATGATTTTAAATAAACAATCGCAACTCAGGACGTCATTACTATTAATGCTCGTTGCTGTAATAAGTTATCTATTTATTAGTTCAACCGTTTACGTATTAGAAAAGCTTGACCAAATGGGATACAACTGGGCGACACCCGCCTTATTAGTGTTAATTGCCGTGATGATATTTGATCGACGCTTAAGCATGCCGATTATCACTTTAACCGTGGTATTGATGAGTCTCTGCTCTATCTTACGCTGGTTTATTTGATTTATTGATTTAGCCAATTAAGTTTCGCTTGATAGAGATCGATTTTATCCTGTTGCAAGGTGAAATCTAAGGCCTGCTGTAACGCCCTTTTAGCCAGATAACTATCACCTAGATAATATTCTACTTCTGCTAATTTCCAATACGCTTGATGAAAATATGAGTTTTGCTTAATAAATCTTTTAAGCATTTGTTTAGCGAGTAAATAATCTTCTCTTTCAATGGCATCCAATGCTTCAATATACAGATCAAAGCGACCTTCTCCATCCGCTTGACTCAACATGCCTTTAAGCTGATTAACTTTTTCCGTATCACCTCTATCAGTCGCTAACAAAATATAATTACTGATCAAATTGATACTGTCGTCAGATAACGAAATCCCATATTCATAAAAATCTGCGGCGGTATTCATATCTCCAGCACGTTTATGGGCAACAGCCATAATATTGATAAGTGGCAAAGAATGCTCATCAAGCTGTAATCCTTGTGTAGACAAAGCTACAGCTTGTGGGATGTTATTTGCGACCAATGCATCTGCTGCCAAATTACGATAAAACAAAGCAAGCATTTGTTTAGTATCGATATAACGTCCACGGCGCTGACGGTTATTAGGTAAGAAATCGATTTCAACTCGATCAACGCCAGGGAACAAATTAGAAGCAATATGTTGGTATTCGGGTGCGTTATACACAATGCTACTGACATGATTAGAAATAAGCGCAATATTGTTCTCAATCCCTAACAAAATAGGCTCGTTATAGATCATCTGAAAACGAATTTTGACATTTAACTGATGAGCCAAGCTGAGTGTCATTAATGCCATGCTCATGCAATTTCCTTGCATCTGTTGCAAAGCTTCAGTGGCATTATTGTTACGTTCAATATAGTTAAATCGTTGGCTTATAAACTTAATCACGCCTGATATTTGTAAAAATGCAGCTTGATCTTGTAACTCTAATTCGCGGATCACTTGCTGAATATATTTCTGTTGCTCATCAGATAAGGCAAATAATTCAGATGCAGGAGCTAATGACTGAGAGGGGAATAACTGTGAATTGATCTTAGGCTGCACAACCACATTTTCAGGCGTACTGCTGCAACCAATCAAACATAAAACGAGCAGGCATATCATCCCTATTTGCTTCATCTTATCTCTCCTCAAATTATTGGCAGCCACTATAAAAGTATATACCTAATTTGATATCGCATTAGCATTTGCTACTTAAATGCAATCAAATTGTTAAATCTAACTAATTTCAATTTGATCGAGAAAATAATCTTACGAGGAACCAGATCGTACCTGCGATCAAAACTATAAAGATGGCTGATCATATTTTTTTTTCTTCATAACTACCGCTTTATAAATGAACGTTTACGATCAGGCTTAAGTTAAGCAACCAAGAACACTCAAACATACAAATGAAATTCAATAACTTACAATGTTAAATTGCATGTTAATATTCAGTATACATTTAAACGATCTGAATTTTAGATCGCTACAGCATGATCGTGACAACAACGTTGCCTCTGTAAAACCTAAATACGATCTAACTAAAATAAAAACCGATCTGCAGCAAAAACCATTAAATGAAACAATTTTATTACTTACTAATAAAGCGTAAGCGAATGAAACATGATGTATTCATCACAGATAACAGCATGCCTATTTGATATATGTCAGCAATCTGAAGTAGCTTGGATAATTATTAGAATATTAAACGAGAAGAGAATGAAAACGATTGGATTGATTGGCGGCATGAGCTGGGAATCAACGGTAAGTTATTACCAAACGATTAATCAGCAAGTAAAGCTGCGCCTAGGCGGATTTAATTCTGCAAAATTATGCCTATACAGCGTAAATTTCGCCGAAATTGAAGCACTACAACGCGCTGGAGAATGGCAGCAAATGGCCAGCATACTAACTCAAGCAGCAAGCGCCTTAGAAGCTGCTGGAGCAGACTTTATCTTAATTTGCACTAACACCATGCATAAAGTGGCAGATGAAGTCTCAGCAGGCATTAATATCCCACTGATCCATATTGCTGATGCAACAGCTGATGAAATCATTAGTGATAACAAACAAAAAATTGCCTTATTAGGTACCCGCTTCACCATGGAACAAGCATTTTACAAACAGCGCTTACAAGATAAATATGATATTGAAGTGCTTGTACCAAACAGTGATGATCAAACAATTGTTCATGACATTATCTACCAAGAATTATGCCAAGGGATTATTAAAGCTAAATCCAAACAGCAGTATCTCGCGATTATAGATAAATTGATTGCCCAAGGGGCGCAAGGAGTGATTCTAGGCTGTACTGAGATAGGATTGTTGATAGGTACTGAAGATGTGAGTGTTAGCGTTTATGATACCGCTCAGCTGCATGCAATCAAAGCTGTCGATATCGCTATTGCAGATTCACTGTAGCGAACAAAATTTAGATACAAAAAAAGCCGCAAAAGCGGCTTTTTAACTACTTAGTTATTGGCTAAATTATAGCGCAACAACGTTTGCAGCTTGAAGACCTTTCTGGCCTTGTTCAACTTCAAAAGAAACCTTTTGGCCTTCTGCTAAAGTTTTGAAACCGTCAGAAGTGATTGCACGGAAATGTACGAATACATCAGCGCCGCCATTGTCTTGAGTAATGAAACCAAAACCTTTCTCTTCGTTAAACCATTTTACGATACCAGTAGATGCAGACATGTGTTGTCCCTTAATAATTAATATAAAAATTTGCCATTCTAATGAAATGACAGCTTGTAGCGAATTATTAATTTATTGATGAAGCGAAAGGAAACACAGAGGACGGTTCTTACGAAGAAACATGTAGCTAAGGTTTTACTTAAACTTGATACTTAATAACTCTATTCAACAGAGCCTGTGCAGAATAACACTTTGCCAACGAAAGTAAAGCTATATTCTCATAAAAATAATCACTGAATTGCAGATACAAAAAAAGCCGCAAAAGCGGCTTTTTAACTACTTAGTTACTGGCTAATTATAGCGCAACAACGTTTGCAGCTTGAAGACCTTTCTGGCCTTGTTCAACTTCAAAAGAAACCTTTTGGCCTTCTGCTAAAGTTTTGAAACCGTCAGAAGTGATTGCACGGAAATGTACGAATACGTCAGCGCCGCCATTGTCTTGAGTAATGAAACCAAAACCTTTCTCTTCGTTAAACCATTTTACGATACCAGTAGATGCAGACATGTGTTGTCCCTTAATAATTAATATTAAAATTTGCCATTCTAATGAAATGACAGCTTGTAGCGAATTATTAATTTATTGATGAAGCGAAAGGAAACACAGAGGACGGTTCTTACAAAAGAAACATGTAGCTGAGGTTTAACTTAAACTTGATACTTAATAACTCTTATCAACAGAGCGAGTGTAGATTACCAGCTATTGCATATAAGTAAAGCTAAATTTTATCACTATGATAAAAAAACCCGACCTAAGTCGGGTTTTTATCATTAATTTTCGCTGCTATTACGCTTGAGGGCGCATTGCAGGGAATAAAATTACGTCACGGATTGTATGAGTATTAGTGAATAACATCACTAAACGGTCGATACCAATACCTTGACCAGCTGTAGGTGGTAAACCGTGCTCTAGTGCAGTGATATAGTCTGCATCGTAGAACATCGCTTCATCATCACCCGCATCTTTAGCATCAACCTGCGCTTTAAAGCGACGATCTTGATCTTCAGCATCGTTAAGCTCACTAAAGCCATTAGCCACTTCACGGCCACCGATGAAGAACTCAAAACGGTCAGTGATAAAATGATTTTCATCGTTACGACGAGCCAGTGGTGAAATATCAGCTGGGTAACCAGTAATAAAGGTAGGCTGCATTAACTTAGGCTCTGCAGTTTCACCAAAGATCTCTTCAAGTAATTGACCACAAGTCCAGAAATCTTCAATCTGCATACCAATGCTCTTAGCAAGGTTACGCATAAATTCGCGATCTTTAACTTGTTCGTAAGTCATCGCCTGAATGGTTTCATTTTCAGGATTGTGATGCTGAATCGCTTCTAGCATGCTCATACGTGTGTATGGACCGCCAAAATCAACTTGATGCTCACCGTATGGTAGTACAGGGCTACCACATAACTCAGTTGCAATAGAGCTTAGCATCTCTTCAGTAAGATCCATCAGATCACGGTAATCAGCATAAGCCATATAGAATTCCATCATAGTGAATTCAGGGTTATGACGTGGAGATAGACCTTCGTTACGGAAGTTACGGTTGATTTCGAATACACGCTCAAAACCACCAACCACTAAACGCTTTAGATATAATTCAGGTGCGATACGTAAGTACATATCGATATCTAATGCGTTATGGTGAGTGATAAATGGACGTGCAGAAGCACCACCAGGAATCACGTGCATCATTGGCGTTTCAACTTCCATAAATTCTTTCTTAACCATGAAATTACGGATAGCTGCAACCACTTTTGAACGCATAATAAATGCATTACGAGAATCTTCGTTAACGATTAAGTCAACATAACGCTGACGGTAACGAGTCTCTTGGTCTGTAAGACCGTGGAATTTTTCAGGTAGTGGACGTAATGCCTTAGTCAGTAACTGGTACTGCTCCATGTTGACATATAAATCGCCTTTACCAGATAGGTGTAGCTGACCAGTCACACCAATGATGTCACCGATATCTAGACCTTCATACTGTTCTTTCAGGGCTTTTTGAACACTCTTCTCTGCATAAGCTTGAATGCGACCAGATACATCTTGAATAACCAAGAATGGGCCACGCTTAGCCATGATACGACCAGCAATGCTCACTTGATGACCAAGTGCTTCTAGCTCTTCTTTAGTCTTGTCGCCAAATTCAGCCTGCAGTTCGGCCGCCTTATGTTTACGATCGAAGTTATTTGGGTGGCCATTAGCTGGGCACTGAGTACGGATGTGATCCAGCTTGGCGCGACGCTCGGCGATCAGCTTATTTTCATCTTGAACTTGTTCAGTCATCTTCTTCTCTCGTTACAGCCCTGATTTAAGGCTGGCTTCAATAAACTTATCCAGATCGCCATCAAGAACGGTCTGGGTATTTCGATTTTCAACACCGGTACGCAAATCTTTAATACGAGCATCATCCAATACGTATGAACGAATTTGGCTGCCCCAACCGATGTCAGACTTGGCATCTTCAGCAGCCTGCTTGTCAGCATTTTGCTTTAACATTTCCAATTCATACAATTTAGCTTTTAACTGCTTCATTGCTGAATCGCGGTTCTTATGTTGTGAACGGTCATTTTGACATTGCACTACAGTATTAGTCGGTATGTGAGTAATACGGATAGCAGATTCTGTTTTGTTTACGTGCTGACCACCCGCGCCTGATGCGCGATAAGTGTCGATACGTAAATCAGAAGGATTGACATCAATTTCAATCGAATCATCAATCTCTGGGTAAACAAACACAGAACAAAATGAAGTATGACGACGACCGGTAGAGTCAAATGGCGATTTACGCACTAAACGGTGAACACCCGTTTCGGTACGTGTCCAACCAAATGCATATTCACCAGTGAATCTGATGGTAGCACTTTTAATACCAGCAACATCACCGTCAGAGACTTCCATCAGCTCAGGACTAAAACCATGAGCTTCGCCCCAGCGCAAGTACATACGTAGTACCATGTTAGCCCAGTCTTGTGCCTCTGTTCCGCCTGAACCAGACTGAATATCAAGGTAACAATTTGAACTGTCTTGGTTACCAGAAAACATACGACGGAATTCAAGCTCGGCTAAACGCTGTTCCAGCTCATTTAGTTCGGCTTGGGCATCGTTGAAGGTATCTTCATCATTTTCTTCAATTGCAAGCTCAAGTAGACCTTCAACATCTTCAAGGCCAGAGTCCATATCATCAATGGTTTTAACCACGGCTTCTAGACTAGCTCGCTCTTTACCAAGGGCTTGGGCACGTTCTGGATCATTCCATACCTCAGCACTTTCAAGTTCACGGGTGACTTCCTCTAAACGTTCTTGTTTAGTAGCGTAGTCAAAGATACCCCCTAAGAAGCTCAGTGCGCTCGGCAAGCTCCTTAATTTTAAATTTTACTGGATTAACTTCAAACATGGTTTTCTACTTCTTGCGATTAATGCGGGCTGCAAACGGGACATTTTAACCTAAGGCGGCGTGTAAACCTAGGGGCTAAATAGATACAAATCAAGATTAGTTTGATTAATTTATCAACGGCAATCACTTAGTATGTAAATTTTATACCAAATGGTTGTAAATTGATCGTATTTAGAGGTTATACCAGCTAAAAAAGCAAGTTCTGATATAGTGCCGACACTTATCTGTAATTCAGATTAAAACTATTCACAATAATCTTGTCTTATCGAAAATGACGTGATCTACATCATGTCTTTAACGTTTTTTATGCGTTACTGTTCACAATCCGCGCGCAAAACGTGACAAAAACAACAATTACAAAGCAAAGATTGCTGCATTAAATAGGGTAGCAATCTAGGTAAGCGTATAATTTAAAGTACAAAATAAATACTTCTTTAAATTAATTGGGCAACAAAAATACTCATTAAATTAAATAAGTAATAAAAGATAGAGCATTGCAATGATAGAACTCAAAATTGATGGCACTTCAATATCGGCAACAGCAGGACAAACGCTACTGACTGTTGCAACAGATGCAGGAATTACTATTCCCAATTTATGTAATAACGGCACTCGTATCGAAGGTGAATTTGATAACCATTGCAACTTATGTGTAGTTGAAATTGATGGTTCAGGCGAAAACAACTGTGTCAGAGCTTGTGAAACTCAAGTTCAAGCAGGTATGCAAGTTATTACTCATTCTGCATATTTAAGCCAGCAACGACAGCAAGCCCTTAAGCTTATATTGCAAGACCATTTTGCTGATTGTGAAGCGCCATGCCAACAAGCTTGCCCTGCAGGTGTCGATGTTCAATCCTATCTGTACCATATTGCCCAAGGTAACCACACCGAAGCAGTAAAGGTAATTAAACAAACCTTACCTATGCCACTGTCTATTGGCCGTGTTTGCCCAGCCTTTTGTGAAGCAGAATGTCGCCGAGGCTTAGTTGATGAACCGATTGCTATCCGCCAATTAAAGCGCCATGCGGCAGATTTAGATTTAAATGACGCAGCAAGCTATGTCCCCCCTCGCCTCGCTGCAACGGGTAAGAAAGTTGCTATTATTGGCTCAGGCCCTGCTGGACTAAGTGCAGGCTATTTTTTATCGAACAATGGCCACGATGTCACTATTTATGAGGCAATGCCTAAAGCTGGCGGCTGGTTACGTTATGGTATTCCTGAGTATCGTCTACCGAAAAATATTTTAGATAAAGAGATCGAATTATTAAGCCGCAACGGCCTAAATATCATTACCAACACACGCTTGGGCCATGAAATCCATTTGGATGATTTGGTACACGATTTTGATGCAGTTTGTTTAGCCGTTGGCGCACAAAAAGCGGTACCAATGGATTATCCGGGCAGTGACTTACAAGGTTGCTATCTTGGGGTTGATTATTTAAAAGATTATTGCACCGATAAAAAACTGACTACCGGTAAAAAAGTAGCAGTTATTGGTGGTGGTAATACGGCTATCGACTGTGCCCGTACCGCAGCCCGTGATGGTGCTGATGTCACCTTGATTTATCGCCGTACTAAAGCCGATATGCCGGCTGAGCCCTATGAAATTCATGAGGCAGAAGTTGAAGGAGTGAAATTCCACTTTTTAACTAACCCTCAGCAAAACCATAGCGATGAGCATGGCCGCGTCAGCCAAGTCACATTCGATAAAATGGTGTTAAGTGAACCCGACAACTCAGGTCGCCGAAGTCCGAAAGTCAGTGGCGAAACCTTTATAGAAGATTTTGATACTGTTATTGCCGCAGTTTCACAGCAAACTGATTTATCATTTTTAGATGATCCTAAATCTCGCATTTCATCAGGTCAGTTAGCCCTTACTCGCTGGAATACCTTTATTGGTTGTGATCACACCATGTCTACAGGTGTCGATAAACTGTTTGTAATTGGTGATTCTCGCCGCGGCCCAGCTACGGCAGTAGCGGCGATTGGTGATGGCCGCGTGGCTGCTGAAGCGATTGAAAAACAATTAAATGGCCACTTAAGCTGTGAGCTCACATCAAAGCCTTTTAATTCTCGTAAAGCCGCGAAAACAAAACAATTAGACAGTCATTTATACCCAGATTCAGGTGTTGAGCCACGTGCAAAAATGCCAGAGCTAAATGCCCTTAAACGCGCATTAAACTTTAATGAAGTCGAGCTTGGTTTTGGCAATGATGAAGCGTTAAAAGAAGCGGCGCGTTGCCTTGAATGTGCTTGCCAAGCCAATACCGATTGCCAGCTACGTGAATACGCAACCCAATATAAAGTCAAAGAAACTGAACTAGATATTAGCGCAGCGCGTCAGTTTAATGTGGATCGCACCAGTCCATTTATTACCTTTGATGCCAACCGTTGCATTAGTTGCGGCGCTTGCGTTAAAGCGTGCCAAAGCCAAAGTGGTCATCAAGCCATTAGTTTTACAGAAAATAACTTTAGCGCACTACCACAAGGTGAAGTTGAGCAACGTAATGCGCCACGTGCAGGCTTTAGTGTCAGCATGGCAGATAGTAATTGCGTTCAATGTGGTAACTGCGTGCAAGTGTGCCCAACGGGTGCATTAGTAGATAGCCGTAATAAGACCCAAGGAAATAAAACACCGATTGAGCAAGTCTCAACGGTTTGTACCTATTGTGGTGTTGGCTGCCGTGTGGTGATGCACATTGATAAAGCCAATAACAAAATAACCCATGTTGAAGGGGATAAAAGATCAGCCGTCAACCAAGGCATGTTATGTGTTAAAGGCCGCTTTGGCTTTGACTTTATTGGCAGTCAAGAACGGTTAACAACGCCGCTGATCCGCAAAAATGGCGTTTTAACCCCAGCCTCTTGGCAAGAAGCATTAGATTATGTGGCGCTGCGCTTAGGCGATACTCTGGCACAACATGGTGGTAATGCTATTGCAGGTTTGGCCTCAGCCAAAGCCACTAACGAAGAAAACTATCTACTGCAAAAGATGATGCGTACTGTGTTCAAAACTAACAACATTGATCACTGTGCCCGTTTATGTCACGCGTCCACGGTAACGGGTCTGTACGACAGTATAGGCAGCGGCGCTATGACCAATGATATTCCAAGTATTGAGCATTCAGACCTGATCTTCATTTTGGGATCGGATACCACTTGTGCGCATCCTATTATCGCCTCGCATATCAAGCGTGTCATACGCGAAAAAGGCGCACGTTTGATTGTGGCAGATCCCAAAAGAGTTGCCATTGCCGACGATGCAGAACTTTATGTGGCGCAGCGTCCCGGTACGGATGTGATGATGCTTAATGCGTTAATGCAGCAAATCATCCTCAATGACTGGCATGATAAAGCCTACATTGAAGCGCGTTGTGAAGACTTTGATGCCCTCTACGCCGAAGTGATGAAGCCAGATTACAGCATTGAAAATGCAGCATTAATTACAGGCATTAGTGAAGCTGAGTTACTGCAGATTGCCCGTATGATTGGCACCGCTAAACATACGGCAATTTACTATGCGATGGGTATTACTCAACACACCACAGGTCATGATAACGTCACCTCAATTTCTAATTTACAGTTATTGTGCGGCAATATCGGTATTGAAGGTGCAGGTATTAATCCGCTACGTGGTCAAAGTAACGTACAAGGTGCTTGTGATATGGGCGCTACCTAATTACTTTAGTGGTTACCAGCGAACTCTAGACAACAATGTGCAGGAAATTTTCCGTCAAGCATGGGGCATTAATGATTTACCTGTAGAGCCGGGTATTCCAGCCACCCTAATGATGAAAGCCATTGTTGATGACAAATTAAAAGCCTTGTACGTTATGGGTGAAAATCCAGTGTTAAGTGATCCAGACCAGCATCATGTGGTTGCAGCCCTTAATAAAATTGAGTTTATGGTCGTACAAGACATCTTTATGACTGAAACAGCGCAAATCGCTGATGTCGTATTACCTGCCGCCTCATTTGCCGAAAAGCAAGGTCACTTCACCAATACAGAGCGCCGTGTACAGCAGTTACGTCCGGCGTTAACGCCGCCGGGTCAAGCGCAAATGGATTGGTGGATTGTGCAGCAAATTGCTAACCGTTTAGGCGCAAACTGGGACTATCAAACCGAGCAAGATATCTGGCAAGAAGTGAATCAAGTCACCCCACAATATCGTGGTATTACTTGGGCGCGGATGCAGGATAACTTACACGGCCTACAGTGGCCATGCCGTGATGAACAAGATGCTGGCACTCGCGTGATGCACCAACATGAGTTTACGCGCGGTAAAGGACGTTTAATCCCCGTTAATTACCGCATGCCTGCAGAAATGCCATGTGCTGACTATCCATTAACCCTATCAACTGGGCGTTTATTGGAGCAGTTCCACACGGGTACTATGACCCGTAAGACCAAAGGCTTAGATGTTTTAGGCTCACCAAAGGTGATGATTTCAGTCTATGACGCCGAAAAAATAGGTGTCAGTAATGGTGATATGCTGCGTCTATCAACTCGCCGAGGTGAGATTGAAATTGCAGCATTTGTGACTAAGCGAGCGCAAGTTGGGGTGATATTCTTACCGTTCCACTTTGCCGAAGCAGCAGCAAATAAACTCACGATTGATGCTTTAGATCCTGTCGCTAATATCCCAGAATTTAAGATCTGTGCGGTCAAGGTTGAAAAGGTTGAGCAAACAGCATTAGCTTAATGGTTCGTTAAATAATAAAAGCCCGTTATATGCCAATATAACGGGCTTTATATTATTGATTACAATCTAGATAAACGCGAGTCCAGCCCCTAACCCAGCAAAACCAAACACCAATAATAAAATATTGGGTTTAATTATTTTTAACAGTGCAAAGCCTAATATCACCCACACCATATCTAAACTTGTTAGCACCGCTGAGCTAAAAACAGGTTGATATAATGCCGCTAATAACAACCCTACTACCGCCGCATTTATGCCTGCTAATCCTGCTGCAATTCGTGGTCTAGCACTAATGCTATGCCAACTTTTTAATGCTGCGAGCATCAATAAAAAGCCCGGCAAAAAGATAGCTAAGGTAGCAATCACAGCCCCTATAAAAGCTTGTTCTGGCAGCATTTCAGCGCCTAAAAAAGTGGCTAAGGTAAACATCGGGCCCGGCACTGCTTGCGCTAACGCATAACCCGTTAAAAACTCATCAGGAGTAACCGCTTGGCCAACACTGGCTTGTAATAATGGCAGTACCACGTGGCCACCACCGAACACCAGACAACCCACTTGGTAAAAGTCCGCCGCCATTTTGCCGAGTTCACCTCCCAAGCCGATAAAGCTCGTCAGTAGTAATAAACTAAACAGCAGCAAATAACCCCAGCCTAGCGCCAATGGTTCGCGAGTTTCGCTTTGCCCCGTATCCGCTTTAACTAATAACTGCGAGCCAAGTAATGCAAATATCAATAATGCGCCAATTTGCAACCATTGATTAGGCAGTACTAAGGCAATAGCAGCCATTATAGCCATAAAAGCTTGGGTCACTTTACAGCGACAGAATTGCTTAAACATGGTTAATACTGCATCGGCAACAATCACCACTGCCATTAACTTTAAGCCGTGGATAATCCCTTGAGTGATGGGATATTGCATAAATTGACTGCTGGTTAATGCAAGCAGTAATAACAAGACAAAGGAAGGTAAGGTAAAACCTAAAAATGCGGCCATACCACCAAATAAGCCACCACGGTGATAACCGATAGCAAAACCCACTTGGCTAGAGCCAGGTCCAGGCAGGAACTGACTCAGTGCAACTAAGCTGGCATATTTATCGGCAGGTAGCCAAGCCAGCTCATCAACAAACGTCTTTCTAAAATACCCTATATGGGCGGCGGGACCACCAAAACTGACTAAGCCAAGCGCCAAAAATCGACTAAATATCTGCCACATAGTGCCTCTTGATAATGAGAGTAACTCATTAGTTTATAGCACGAATATGACAACAATATGGCAACTCTTTGTTTAATCAATCTTCTCTAATAGACACAGCACTTCAAAATGACTGGTGTGCGGGAACATATCAAATAGCTGCACTTTAGTGATTCGATAACCCACAATATCAGCTAAATCCTTCGCTAACGTTTTAGGGTTACAGCTCGAATATAAAATCGCTTTTGGGGCAAACTCTGATAATGACTGACATAAAGATTGACCGATACCGCGTCGTGGCGGATTAACAATAATCAACTCAGGTTTATCGGCATCAGCTTGACCCGAAGCAAAACTGGTTGAATCTAAGGCACTAAAACTGACCTTGTCTAAGCCTAATTGTGCTGCTGACATTTTGGCACAAGCAATCGCTTCCGCTTCAATCTCAATCCCTGTTAATGCAATGTCTTTACTCGCACAATGCAAACCAAAGCCGCCGACACCACAAAACAGATCCCATAAACTTTTAGGGGCAAAATCAGCCACCCATTGCCGCGCAGTTTGATATAAAGCAGCCGCCACTTTGGGATTAGTTTGAAAAAAACTCTTTGGTCGGATAAATAGCGGTACACCATTAAAGTTTTCTTGTAACCGAGTTTGTTCGGTTAAGAAAATCTCTTGCTCACCTTCTAAAATCGCCATATGCACTGGCTGCAAATTCACTGATACCACTTGGATTTTAGGGAACTCACTTAACAGCTGCGGTAACTCACGTTCAATGCGGCTAATGGCTTGTTCACTGCGTAACACAAAACGCAGCATAAACTCACCACTCACCTCACTGCGGGTCAGCAAAATAAATTTAAGCTCGCCCTTAGCTTTATCAACTCGATAAGGTGGGATACCCGCTTGCTGAACAAACTTTTGAAGTCGCTTCAGCAGTAATTGCATATCTGCAGGATATAATGGGCAATCACATAAGCTGACGGCCTCGCCTGTAGGACTTACTACACCGAGTATCGGTTGATGCGCCGCGCCCAACACCACCATTTTAGCTTTATTACGGAATGCCATTTCATCGCCCACCACAGGCGTTAACCACTGCTCAACCGTAAATGGCTGCAATAATTGCTGTAGCGTTGCACTCTTTTGCGCTAATTGCTGAGCTTGACTCAACTCAATATCTTTACAAGAAACACATTGTCCGGTTTGAAAATATGGGCAGTTCACGGGAGTATCCAAATGCTGGGTAAGGCGACAAATAAAACGGCCGACACTTTAGCCTGTTTCAGTCGAAAGATCATCTATTCTATCAAGATCATCTAAACTCAAGCTATTAATATCCGCCCTAATTATTCGAGGTCCTAATAATGGCTGTAGCCACTGTAACACCTGCTCTGCTGTATGGCGGTGTGTGGTCAGTTTGCCGCCACAAACGGTAAGTAAATTAGGCTGATAAACCGCTTGTTGCAGAATCAATTCACGCGAACGGTCAAAGGCAGCTTGTCCCTGTTTAGGTAAGACTCGAATACCCGCAAATTCTTTTACTATTTTTTGTGTTAATTCAACCTTAGAGAGCTGTGGCTGGCAGTTAAACTGGTAAATTGATAATAAATAATCACGTTCTGCATCAGTTACGCTTGGTTGCTTAGGGAGTTCAGATAATGTGGTCTCTGTAGTACCCACCAAGGTTTTACCGTACCAAGGCATCACAAATATCACCCGTTGATCAAGATGTGACTCTAAATAAAGCACGCCATCAGGTGCGGTAATATCAAACAACAGATGAGCACCTTGAACCCAATCGATGGCAACTGGATTAACCGCGGGAATAACTTTCGCCAATACTTCATTGACCCAAGGACCGGCACAATTAACCACAGTTTTTGTTTGTAATGTTTGCGCCTGTTGTTGCTGCTGATAATCGATTTGATAACCATCAGAAATAACTTTTATCTGCTCAACCTGACAATGTTCAATCAAATCAGTGCCGAGATTCACAGCACTTTGACTAATTGCTTGGGTCAATAATCGATCATCAGTTTGACCATCCCAATATTGATAAACCTCAGTTAAGCCAGCCAATTTAATCCCAAGTTTGGGCCATTGACTGGCCGGGACTTTAATAAAACGGCCACACGCATGAAATTGACTCAACAGCTGATACAGCGCTAGACCTAAACCAACTTTTAAGGCGCCTCGCTGGCTGTTTTTATAAATAGGGATGTAAAATTTTACAGGCTTAACTAGGGACTTGGCATGATCAAACAGGTATTGGCGCTGCTGCAAGGATTGATGTACTAAACTAATTGCCCCCGTTTCTAAGTAACGTAGACCACCATGAATTAATTTACTCGAATTAGCTGAGGTTTGACTGGCAACGGTCGTCTTTTCCAGCAATGCCACGCTATAGCCCTGCGCTGCCGCAAATTGGCTAATAGCAACGCCGTTAATGCCAGCACCAATAACAACTACATCATATTGTTGCAATCTTTAATCCCCCGTCACATACATATCCATTATTGCATTCAACAAACTTTTCATTTACCTTTTATTAACTTAATGACCAAAAATAAGCATTTAGTCCAATAGGTAAGCCATGAAATTAAGACTATTAATTGGGATATGGATAGTCTCAACAACATTAAACAGTGCCAATGCAACCCAGTGCCATAATGAACACCCTCTGCTTGTGGTTAACTTCCCTAAAAACAGCTCCTATTTCGACCAAGCCCAACGGCTACTTCTCGATAAAACCGTTCAAAAAATAAAAAGCCTCGATAAAGGCTATCTACTATTAAATTATCAATTTAAACAGCAAAGTAAATCTGAAAAAATGCAGCAATATAATTTATGGTTAGCACAAAATAGAATTGAGCGCGTTAAGCATTATTATACTGAGCAAGACCTCGATACACCGATTATCATTAAAAAACAGACCTCAAGTCCAACACACAAGCGGCAGGTTAATATTAGTTGGTGTCAGCAATAAAGTTCGTGTTTGTAATGCCGATAACTAATTGCAATCCAGACTCATATGAGGATGTTATGAGCTTTACACTTACCACCCCCAACCTTGAACCGAATTTACAACATGGTCAGGTCGGCGTAAAAGTGGCACAGCTGGCGAAACAACAGCAACAGGTTCAAGGTGAGATTGCCTTAGAGCTTATTGCTGCTGCAACACCACCTAAGCCTGAAGGAAACAAAGGCCATCATATTGATATTCGTGTATAACAATATCGATTATAGCCATCTAAAATAGCGCACAAGCGCTATTTTTTTCGACTAAACATCAATAACCTTGCTTCAACATCTGTCTGTAACACCGCATTATCGTAAGCCCCTAAATCATGCCATTTAATCAGATTTAATAGGTCATCAACGTACACTTGACCACGTACAGAATAATCAAGTAACGATGGTATTAATTGCTTGCCAGTAATACCACGATTGCTTGGTGCTAATTGCTGTCTTAATTGCCACATCTCACGATAAGCATGGGTACTGTTGAGATTATGCATATAGCTCGCCACCCCTTGATATAAATAATCAAATGCGGCCACTTTGATATGACCTGTGCGAGACTCAACATAATGAGTACCGCCTTTAGCTAAATGCTCACCAAATAACGCATTGGCTTCAATGGCAAAATATGATGTTCCCCAACCACTTTCATCAATTCCCTGTGCGAGCGCCATCGATACCGGAATAATATTAACCCGTAATAACAATTGCTTAAAACTGACCTTGGCTAAACCATATTGTTTTGATATATCCGCTAACCATTGCTGCTCTTCAGCAGATAATGCTGGCTGCTGTTGCAACCATAAAATACGTTCACGCACGGCAATAATGCATTATTCACTTTAATCACAGTGGGCAGTAACAGCTGGATAAAAGTATTAATCTTATTGGCGACTGGGAGAGAGGCTAAATCGTCTGGTAAGTTTGTGGCAAAATAGGGCGGCACAAATTGAGTTTGTTGAACGTAACTAGGCGTGTACTTTTGTTGAGCAAACCAAAAGTCTAAATCTTTTGCGTGACTAAATTGCTCTTTGACTACGATACCTTGATATGGTGTTTGCTGCATGATGGGCAATACGGGTTCATCTGCTATGGCAGGCATAGCAATCAACCATGTTGTTAATAATCCGCATATTAGTTTCGTCATCCACAATCCTCACAAGGTCAATATCTTGTGCTAATTGTAGCTTATTTTAGCGACCACCTAGATCGCAAAATGCCAGCATAAACGCTGGCATTTTGTAGATAAACAATCAATTATGCTGCTTGAGTATTTTCTTCTTCACTGTGGCGAATAAGATAATCAAAAGCACCAAGTGATGCAGTTGCACCGCTACCCATAGCGATAATAATCTGTTTGTAGAAGCTATTGGTTACATCGCCAGCGGCAAATACACCTGCCATTGAAGTTTGACCTTGCCCATCAACCACAATCTCACCACGGCCGTTAAGCTCTAATGTCTCGGTTAACCATTCTGCATTAGGAATTAAACCAATCTGCACAAAGATACCTGATAACTCAATATGCTTGCTCTCGCCTGTAGCGCGATCAGTATAATCAAGTCCAGTCACACGCTTGCCATCACCCAAGACTTCTGTGGTTAATGCTTGCTTAATAATGGTGATATTGCCCATTGAAGCCGCTTTACGCTGCAGAACTTCATCGGCACGTAACTTACTATCAAACTCAAGCACAGTAACATGTTCAACGATATTAGCTAAATCAATTGCAGCCTCAATACCAGAGTTACCACCACCAATGACCGCGACACGCTTGCCTTTAAATAATGGACCGTCACAGTGTGGACAGTAAGCAACACCTTTACCACGATATGCTTGCTCACCTGGTACGTTCATTTCACGCCAACGAGCGCCTGTCGCCATTAATACAGTTTTGCTTTTCAGTACCGCGCCGCTCTCTAATTCAACTTCAAATAAGCTTGAGCGTGATAATTTAGCCGCTTTTTGACCGACCATGATGTCAACATCATAGTCGCGCACATGTTCTTCAAGTTGTGCTACAAGCTTAGGGCCTTCAGTTGCTTTCACTGAAATAAAGTTTTCAATGCCAACAGTTTCAGTGACTTGACCACCAAATTTATCGGCAACAATACCAGTGCGTAAGCCTTTACGAGCAGCATAGATTGCCGCAGATGCACCTGCAGGACCCGCACCAACAACTAACACATCAAATGCTTCTTTCTCATTAAGTTGCTCAGCTTTACGCGCAACAGCACCAGTATCTAACTTATTAAGAATATCAGTCAGCGTCATACGGCCTTGACCAAATAACTGTCCATTTAGATAAACAGACGGTACTGCCATAATATTGCGTTCGTTCACTTCATCTTGGAACAAGGCACCATCAATCATGACATGGGTAATATTTGGATTAACAGACGCCATCATATTAAGCGCCTGCACCACATCAGGGCAGTTTTGGCAGCTTAATGAAATATAGGTTTCAAAATGATATTCACCTGGTAGTGCTATAATTTGCTCAATTTGAGCATCATCAAGCTTTAATGGATGACCACCAGTATGTAAAAGAGCCAACACTAAAGAAGTAAATTCGTGTCCCATAGGAATACCCGCAAACGTCATTTGTGTTTGGGTATCTGAACTAGTCACTTTCATTGATGGCACACGGGCATCTTGACCTTTAACAACGTTAACTAAATTAGATAGCGATGCAATGTCAGCTGCCAATTCAGCCAATTCTTTAGACTTAGCACTCTCATCGCTAGACACAATTAGTTCAACTGGTCTTTTAAGATTTTGAAGATATGTCTGCAGTTGAGTTTTTAAATTTGAATCTAACATGGATAATTCCTTAGATGCGTAAAACAATCAACCCGGCGAGATGGGGGAGATGCCGGGTTGAAGGGTATAACTCGTTACTTGATAGATTAAAAACTAAGTGTTGGCTTAGATTTTACCTACTAGGTCTAGCGATGGTGCTAATGTTTCTGCACCTGGCTGCCATGCAGCTGGACAAACTTCGCCATCATGCTCTGCTACATACTGTGCCGCTTGAATCTTACGAACTAGCTCAACTGCGCTACGACCGATACCTAGATCATGTACTTCAGCAACTTTGATTTGGCCTTCTGGGTTGATAACGAAAGTACCGCGTAATGCTAGACCTTCTTCTTCAATCATCACACCGAAGTTACGAGTGATAACACCAGTTGGGTCACCAATCATTGGGAATTGAATTTGACGAATAGTGTCTGAAGTATCGTGCCATGCTTTGTGAGTGAAGTGAGTATCAGTTGATACTGAATAAACTTCTACGCCCATTTCTTGTAATTTAGCGTAATGCTCTGCCATGTCACCTAGTTCAGTTGGGCAAACAAAAGTGAAATCGGCTGGGTAAAAGAACACTACTGACCATTTACCAAGAAGATCTTGCTCAGATACAGGAACGAATTCACCACCGTGGAATGCTGTTGCTGAGAATGGCTTAATTTCAGTATTAATAATTGATTGGCTCATATTGTGTATTGCTCCATAAATATTTAAATTCTGACCACTAAATCATTCAATCCGTGGTTGATGTGATTATATTAACCAGACTCAAAAAAATAAGATAATGGATAAAAACAATTTATCTAATCGGAAATACAGATGAATAATTTTTAATCTAAATAAAAAAGGATAACCGCAGTTATCCTTTATAAAACAAATGGATTAATTGTTATCTATCAGCTTTATCCATCAACCAATGACTCAGTAAGCGCACACCATAACCTGTGGCTCCTTCAGGCATTAGAGGCGTCGCTTTACCTAGTGAATTTCCCGCAATATCTATATGCGCCCAACGGGACTCTCCAGCAAAACGCTGTAAGAACATCGCAGCAGATGACGCACCAGCACTACTGCTACTGCCAGTATTGGTTAAATCTGCAATGGCAGATTTAAGCTCAGCCCCATAAGCTTGATGTAATGGTAACCGCCATACCTTTTCACCGACTTGTTCGCCAGCATAGGTAAGCTCGTCAACCAGCGTGATATCATCGCTAAATAAACCCGCATATTCACGCCCTAAAGCACGCACCTTTGAGCCCGTTAATGTGGCTACGTCTACAATAATATCTGGTTGGTAATAATTATCGGCGTACCACAGCGCATCAGCTAATACTAATCGTCCTTCAGCATCAGTATTAAGCACTTCCACCGTGAGTCCTTTTGCTGTCGTCAGCACATCACCAGGACGCAGCGCATCACCTGACACCATATTTTCAGCCATTGCCATAATCGCTACCACATTTAATGGTGCCTGTTGCTGAGCCATCGCTTTTACAGTACCTAATACCGTTGCCGCGCCAGCCATATCAGACTTCATCCGCGACATAGTAGTACCCGTTGCTTTGATGTTGTAACCGCCAGAGTCAAAGGTAATCCCTTTTCCAACAAGCGCAATCGGTGTATCATCACTGCCCTGCCAATGTGCAATCACTAACCGAGGCGGACGTTTACTGCCCATACCAACCCCCAATAGTGCGCCCATATTGAGCTTTTGCATTTGCTGCTCATCAAGCACTGTCACTTTAACGCCTAATTCAGTTAACTCTTGCGCAGCAGTTGCAAAGCTTTGCGGATAAAGATCCACTGGCGTATCGTTAGTTAAATCTCGGGCTAAATAAACCCCTGCGGCAACCGCAGCTAACTGCTGATAACGCTGCTCGGCTTTATCATTATCAGCAACACTAAATTGATACGTTTTTTCAAGTCGTGGTCGCTCAGTATAACGACTATAACGATAAGTATTTAACTCCACACCATGAGCAAATTGAGCCGCAAACTCATTCGCGTTAGGCATACCATTGAGATAGAGTGAAATACTAGGCTGTGTTAGCGCTTCAACTCGCTGCGCAAATTTCCCCCCTAATAGATTAATTTCAGCAGGCGTTAATTGCGCCCCTTGCCCTACCCCAACCAGTAAAATGCGCTTTGCATCTACGCCTATAGGTGCAACCAGTTCCAATATTTGCCCTGTTTGACCACTAAATTGATTATCAATTGCCGCTTGTTGAAGTAATGCTTGAGTTTGGCTCGGTAGTTGAGTTTGTTGATAAGCCGCTTGAGTGCCAGATTGGAATAACACTAGCGTATCAGCCATTGTTGATGATGAATTAAATTGGAATGTTTCGGCCTGTACCAGACTTGATAAACAAGCCAATGCTAAGCCAGATAGTAGGTATTTTTTATTGATTTTATTATTCATTAGCTTATTGATGTTGATTGCAAAAACGCAGCATAACAAACGACCCTGCGTAAGTTAACAATCAACAGCAAATGCTAACATAATGTTACATATGATTTATCTAATCCCTATTCCCATGTTTCAAAGCGCGTTAAACTGCGCCCGAGCTGAAAACCTAAGCTTTGAGATAAATCAGCCGCACTATTTTTAAGACCTGCAGCCGTGATCGACTTTGCAGTTTTACCGGCCAATACGACCCAATTGCCACTGCCCGTTAAACAAGCTCGTACATCTGCAAACTGGTGCTGTAAATGTTCCAGTAAGTGTCGGTCAAACTTATGTTCTTTCCAACAATTTAACACCAAATAACCATCAGCCTTAATCAGCTTACTACAGTTGTTGATAAACTCTGCTGATAACTGTGCTTGATCGATACCAGCCTCAATATAAATATCTGCAAAAATTACATCGACTTTCTTATGGTCAGTGCTAGCAATATAGCTAATCGCATCTTGCTCAACTAACGTCAGCTTTTTACTTAACGGCAATTGGAAATAGCGCTTAGCAATATCAATCACGTCCGCTCTTAACTCAACTGCGGTTAATTTAATCGCAGCATCGAAATGTCTTAATGCATGGATTAAGCTACCACCGCCTAAACCTAAAATAATTGCCCGCTTGGGTTTGCAAAATAACAACACCAACAACATGGCTTGTACATAAGTATGCTGCGGAATAAAAGGTGTCGCTTTTAATAGTTTCGTTTGTTCGTCATTATCGCCAAAAGATAATATTCGATGTTGCTTATCTTCATAGACAGTCAATTCACCCAAAGCATCTTGAGTTTGATAAATAGTTTGGTAATCAGTCATAAAATCTCCCTTGGGATATTATACCCTGACGATCTCTCCTATATGCCAATAACTTTGCTCATGATGACGATACATTTATAATAAAAACATTAACAACATATACCTGTTCAACATTTACCCCCACACCACTCAAACTAATCACCCAATAAAAACCTATAAATACAAAATTAAAACAAATCCATAATATTCACCTATAAATATTTACTTGAAGCTGTGAAATTAAGCACATTATTGTCTTATGCTAATTCACTAGAATCTGGCCACTTTTTATTAGGTGGTAAATATCATGAAAAAAACCGTTATTGCATTAACTCTTGCAACATTAATGACTTCACAGCTAACTGCTTGTATGGGCCAAATGGGTCTTAGCGGTATGTTAACTAAAGCCAACCTAAGCGTTGTTGACAACCGTTATGCTCGTGCAGGTTTATACATGCTTTTAGCACCTGCTTACGGCTTAACAGCAACAGCAGATCTGTTCATCTTTAACAGTGTTGAGTTCTGGACGGGTACGAACCCTATCACGGGTAAATCTCCGGCAGTGGTTGACTTACCCGTTGAAGCTATTTTTAAAGTAAACCAACATATCAACCAAGAATTAACTGATGCACCGGCATCTCAAATCAAATTAACTAAAGCGACAATGACTTCTGTTGATGCACAAACATTAGCAATGATGCTGACTTATGAAGATGGCACAACTCAGTTAATGGAAGGCAAAAAAGACGGCGAAATGGTTGATTTCTACTTAGATAAGCAATTAATCACTCGTGTAAGCTTAAATGAATTAGTTGCCTACCAGCAAAGCAAAGCGGTTTAATCTGCAGATAAATATTAAAGAAAAGGAGCCTAATCGGCTCCTTTTTCGTATCTGCACATACACGATTGAATTAACGTAACACTTTTTGAAAAAACCGCGATGCTTGCTGGTACATTTCAATCGCTAACGCAGGATCATAACGTTCATCTTCATCACGCATAAATGCATGTTCGGCATTAACTTCCAACCAAGTAAAACGTTTTTTATTGTCATGTAACGCTTGGTAAACCCGTTGCCGACCAGCTAAATCGACATGAGGATCTTGCATGCCCCACACCATCACAAGTCGTCCTAATATATCGCCACAACGGGCTAATGTTTGATTACCAACTTGAGCGGGTAAAGTGTCAGAGTGCAGATCAGTCGCATACAAACAAAACGCCCCCATGATGTCAGGATTTAGCGCCGCTCTGAATGCCAAATGACCACCAATACAGACCCCCATAGCGCCAATTTGGCTACTACAGAAGCTCTGTCTACGAGCAAAATCAACTAATGCTTGAGTATCACTATCATGTTGTTCAAGCGGCTTAGTCCATTTATCTTGGTTGCCCTTATCTTTACCTGCATCATCATAACCAAGCACGGTACCGATTGGATTAAGTTCATGAAAGATTTCAGGTACTAATACTACAAAACCATGGCCGGCCATAATTGCTGCTGCACGTGCTATAGGGGCTGTTTGCTGAAAGATTTCTGAATAAAAAATAATACTTGGAAATTGACCTTCACTATTAGGACGATACAGTGAAGTTCGCATCATTCCCGTGGCTGTTTTTATGTCGTAAACGTCCTTGATTACTTGCATATAGCCTCTCTCAATATTATTGCGATGCGTTAAGCCTATTAATAATAAATATCATGCCGATATGTTCTAAAATAATTCGTTACTGCTGTGACCACCAGCCAATAGAGTTTTAACATTTGATAGTGTCGTAAATGCGATTGAATTCAGCGCTTCTTCAGTTAAAAATGCTTGGTGCCCAGTAAAAATAACATTATGACAAGCTGACAGTCTTCTAAAAACATCATCTTGAATAATTTCATTAGATTTATCTTCAAAGAAAAGATCTTTTTCGTTTTCATAAACATCTAGACCAAGCGCGCCTATTTGCCCCGTTTTTAAGGCTTCCATGGCATCAAATGCGTTTAATAAACCACCACGACTAGTGTTGATCACCATAGCACCGCGCTTCATTTTCTTAAAGCTATATTGATTTAATAAGTGATGATTTTCACGGGTTAATGGGCAGTGTAAACTGATAATGTCACAAATAGGATAAAGCTCATCAAGGGTTAAGTATTGTACGCCTAACTTTTCCACTTCAGGGTTAGGATGAGGATCATGGGCAAACACTTTACAACCGAAACCCAATAAAATTTTAATGGTCGCTAAGCCAATCTTCCCCGTACCAATCACCCCCACGGACTTACCATACATATTAAAACCCACCAAACCTGCTAAAGAAAAGTTAGCATCACGGGTACGTTGATACGCTTTATGAATTTTACGGTTTAGTGTCAGAATTAATGCGATGGTATGCTCAGCCACGGATTCAGGTGAGTAAGCTGGCACATTCACCACTTTCAACCCTAATTGTTGAGCAGCCTCTAAATCAACGTTATTAAATCCTGCACAACGCATTGCAATAATCTTAGTGCCATGTTCAGCCAGTTCTTTAAGTACATCAGCACCTAATTCATCATTAACAAAGGCACAAATAACTTCGAATCCATGGGCAAGTTTGACTGTTTGGTTACATAAGCGATAATCAAAATATTCGATATCAGCACTAAAGCCGGCGTTAGTTTGATTAAAGAATTCAATATCATAATGCTTGGCACTAAAAAAACCGATTTTCATAGCTGTTCCAACTTCTACAGAGTCAATGTGCTTTGAGTGTAATACATTTCATTGATTAAACAATTACGTAAAGCCAAGCTTAATCCAAAATTAATCCATAAAAAAAGCGAGCCATATTGGCTCGCTTATTTTTAACAAAACACTAATTACTTAGCGGCTTTTTGTTCTTGCTCAGCAAATTTAGCAGCGTCAGTGCCCGCAATACGACCGTAAGTTACGATGTCAGAAATTGCGTTACCACCTAAGCGGTTAGCACCGTGTACACCACCAGTGATTTCACCAGCAGCGTATAGGCCCTTAATGATGTTACCTTTGGTGTCTTTTACTTCACCCTTAGTATCAATCACAACACCACCCATTGTGTGGTGAACAGCTGGCTTAACTTCGATCGCATAGTATGGACCGTGGTTAAGTTCACGAGGCATATTAGGACGCGCATATTGATCATCTTTGCCTGCTTTAACAGCAGCGTTGTATGACTTAATAGTTTGCTCTAATGCTGCTGCTGGTACGCCCATCTCTTTTGCTAAGTCAGGTAATGTCTTACCTTCTTCAACGATATGTAGATGCACATAGCCTTCAATCTTACTTAAACTCTTACGTACAGAGTTATCAAATACTAAGTAAGCACTTGCACCTTTTTGTGCAAGAATTGCAGCAGATGCCTTGTCACGAGTCGTGATTTCGTTAACGAAACGCTTACCTTCACGGTTAACCAAGATTGCACCGTTACCACGTACTGCTTCAGTTACCATCACGCCACCTACTGGAGAGTATGTTGGGTGAGCCTGAATGTACTTAAGGTCACGTGTTGCAGCACCAGCAAGTTGAGCTACATCTAGACCATCACCAGTTGCACCAGGGTGGTTAGTTGCCGCAAAGCCTTTTAGTTTTGGATCATATTTAGCAACACGATCATTGTTACGTGCGAAACCACCTGTTGCTAATACAACTGATTCAGCTTTAATCACGTAGTAGCCAGTATGAGCACCTTTTACCAGCACGCCTGTTACCTTGCCACCGGCTTCAAGAATACGCACAACACGGCTATTTAGACGAATGTCTGCACCATCTTTAACTGCGTTATCCCATAACACTTGTGCTACTTCAGCACCAACACCAGCGCCACCAGTTGGACGATGTGAACGGTTAACACTTGCGCCACCCATACGACCTACGTCGTTCATGTCAGCGCCCATTGCCATTAACCAATCAATAGAGTCTGATGAGTTATTTGCAAGCACTTTAACAAGTTCAGGATCGTTTAGGTTACGGCCACCTTTCATGGTGTCGTCGATCATGATTTGTTTCTTGTCTTTAATGCCTAACTTAGCTTGAACCTTAGTTTCTGCAGCGTTCATACCACCAGCAGCAAGCTTAGTGTTACCACCAGGAATAGGCTCTTTCTCAAGAATAATCACTTCAGCGCCTTGATGACGAGCAGCGACTGCAGCAGCAAGACCTGCACCACCAGAACCGATAATTACTACGTTAGTAGACTCGGTAGGACCCGCTGCAATTGCCTTATCTTGTGCCGCTTTATCTGCATCTACAGGTACAAATTCACGCTTCCACTTACCTTGGAACGGCATGTCATAGCCAAAGCTATGGCAAGCATCACAGTAAGCAACTGATTTTTCGTGACCTTTGTGACAAGCAGTACAAGCAATATCACCAATTAGGTGAGATTTATGTGGAGATACGATATCTTTTGGATCATTAGCAGCGACTTCTGCTAAATCGCCATGACAGCTAACACATTGGGTATTTTCATATTTTAAATTATCATCAACAGGACCTTTTTCAGTCTCGTGACAATTTTCACAACCGCCCATTTCCGTATGGAAATCGGCTAAGTATTCTGCATCTGCATATGCTGCACCACTAAGCACACCAGATACCATTACTGCTAAAGCAGTTCTTTTAATTGCTCCCACGAACATATTCATATTCTCCACAAGAATTATATTTATGAATTTTCAATAGCAACTTATAAAATATCTTCGTATTTTTTTATAAATGGCTATCATATATAAAACTGTACCATTGAATATGAAAGAAATTTCACTACATCTGTCACATAAATTAATATTTGAAATTTATAAATCTAAAATAACAGCCTAACTCAAACCCATATTTATTTAGTAGTGATACACATCACACAATATATAATTAGGATATTCTAATTAATAATTAAAATTCAAATTAAATACCATAATCTTTTATATATTTTATTGCTGAATATCACAATTTCACCCATGTTATTGTTTTTCTTATATTACGATTGCATTACTGTTAAAATATCCAAAATTGGTATTATTAAACAGACTATGAACAAATCAACTAAAGAAGAATTAACATTTTGGTTTCAAAGGCTTAGCAAAACAACATTACGAGCTCTACATATCTTAGGTATTGTTGGTGCTGGCGGCGGCATTCTACTTAATGTGGCGCAATCTCAATGGATAGACTATTGGGTAATGGCGATGGTAACCGGATCATTATTATTATTGTGGGAAGTTATAAGAGATTGGCGCTGGTTAATTCAATTAAAAGGAATTCTTACTATTTTTAAAGCCGTACTCGTTGCTTTATTTGTTCCTCTTGCAGAATATAAACATGAATTATTAATATTTATCGTTATATTGTCTGTTATTGTCTCACATGGACCATCAGGATTAAGACATTATTCTATATGGCATAGAAAAGTTATAAAAAGTAAAAAGGAAGTTAAAGGATGATTGCAATTAATTTAATTTCAGAATTTAATTGGCCAAATAATATAGCCAATTTACAAGTATTAGATTTAGCCTGTGGTTCTGGCCGTAATGGATTATATCTTGCTAGACAAGGGGCTAATGTCACCTTTATTGATAAACAACCATGTTCATTTCAAACACAATTAGCACTATACCCGCAATGCGATTATCAACAGCTTGATCTTGAAACTTTACCAGTCCCTTCCCTTGCAATAGAACAGTATGATGTGGTGTTTGTGGTTAACTACCTACACCGTCCACTTTTCCCCGCCATTAAAGCCAGTATAAAACCACAAGGGAAAATTTTTTACGAAACATTTACCCATAAACAAGCTCAAATTGGCCGCCCGAGAAATCCTAATTTTTTACTCAAAGATGATGAATTACTCGATATTTTTGACGATTGGAGCATACTTAAACATAATGAGGCACAATTTGATAACGCTTTTAAAGCGCAGATCATTGCTCAGAAAATGACATAGGATGACTGACTCCCTGTAACTTTAACGACTTAACTTTAGACATTAAAGATAAATAGGAGAATTATGCTAGATTATCGCTACTTCAACTCAATCGCGATACCGCCGACGATAACAAGTTTGATGGTAATATGGGTACTCTGTGGTCAATTTTTATTTCATCAAGGCAGCTTAATTCAACTTTATCCGCTATTACTACTTTTCCCATTAGTGATATTAAGTCACCTCTATTTAATCATCATAAGCCATGGCTTTAAAAGATTCGATATGGCGTTCTTTGGCTTAATTCATGGCCTACTTTCTTTTGTTGTTTGGACTTTTGCCATTATGTTCAGCAATGGCCAAAGCATTTAAACTTATTATCAAGATTAAAATGGTGGCTTTTAAGACGTAATCCGACTTCTTGCAAAGGTTTGATGCTCGTGCACTTGCATAGTATTTACACTCAGAGTATCTTTGCCGCCACTTTGACTCATGAGCACTTAATATGTCTGATTTTGTTTATAATCCACCAACGACACCTTGGTTAGATATTATCTATCAAGATAAAGATATCGTAGTGGTTAATAAACCATCAGGTTTACTCTCAGTACCCGGACGAGATCCCGCCCATAGCGACAGTATTTTTAATCGCGTATTAGCCGACTATCCCAATGCTCAAATTGTACACCGTTTAGATATGGCGACCTCAGGCATTATTGTTGTGGCCTTAAGACGTAGTGCTGAGCGTGAGTTAAAGCGTCAATTTAGAGATCGAGAAACTCATAAGACATACTATGCGAGAGTGGCAGGTTATGTTAAAGAGGCCTGCGGCAGTGTCGATCTTCCCTTAATCTGTGACTGGCCGAATCGACCAAAGCAGAAAGTTGACCATAAAATAGGTAAGCCATCTCTGACACATTATGAAGTGATCAGCAAAGGCAAGCGTTCTACATTGGTAAAATTAACCCCAATTACTGGGCGTTCACATCAATTGAGAGTGCATATGATGGCATTGGGCCATCCTATTCTTGGTGATGGTTTTTATGCCGATCCCTTAGCCAAAAGATTAGCACCTCGTTTGCTATTACATGCAGCAGAACTCACCATCAAACATCCCTATTCAAATGAATTGATGACCTTTAACTGTGATGTACCTTTTATTCAAGCTATAGACGAACAGTAAGAATCTTAGTAGTTTTAATACGATTATAAAATATAAAATAAGAGCAAATTATGGATACTTCGTTTCAACGCGACCCACTGGATAATCAAATTCTAACCGCTTTAATGCACGATGCTAGAACCCCATTTGCTGAGTTAGCCAAACGTTTTGGCGTTAGCGCGGGTACAATTCATGTGCGTGTCGAAAAAATGAAACAAGCGGGAATTATCACTGGAGCACAAATTACCGTTGATCCCAAAGCACTTGGATATGATGTTTGCTGTTTTATCGGTATTAATTTGAAAAGCGCAGGTGATTACCCCTCTGCAATCGCTAAACTTAACGCCTTAGAAGAAGTTGTTGAAGCCTATTACACTACGGGTAATTACAGCGTATTTGTCAAAGTGATGTGCCAGTCCATTGATGGACTACAACATGTATTGATTAACCGTATTCAGTCTATCGATGAAATTCAATCAACCGAAACATTAATCAGCTTACAAAATCCGATTGTTAGAATGGTTAAGCCGTAATATAGGCATAAAGAGTAGTACTCGCTAAATCATTTTTATGATAAATATTGATAATTAAGGCGTTAAGCCAAAGGGTTAATAAAATAAAGCAACATTAAACATACCGTTATTTCACGATATAGAAGGGATTCTCTGTGAAAACAATAACCAATTTAGCAGTAATGGCTGCGTTACTAACGTCAGCATCAGTATCGCTACGCCGAATAAATATAACCTTACCGGTATTGAGGAACAGCATTTCCCCAAACATCAAGTTGAATTAACACCGCAACTAAAACCACCATCAGCTTGGTTAATCAAGTTAACGACACCTTCAATTATAGAATTACAAAAACAACGCCTGCCACATAGCCTCATCAAACAGCAAATAACCGATTCACAAGCACAGATTAGCCAACAAATATTAGCAAACCATCAATCAATTAATATTATTGAAACCACCTCTAATTTAGTTAATGGCATCATAGTCACCGGCACAATTGATGCACTCAAAACACTCACTCGAAGCGCTCATATTCATGAAATTTTACCTATTTATGATTACCAACTAGAAGCCAATGACAGTGCAGACTACATCAATGCCAAACAGCTCACATCGCAAGGTATTGCAACAGGTGAAGGACAAACGATTGCAGTCTTAGATACAGGCCTTGATTATACCCATAATGCTTTAGGAGGCAGTGGTTTAGCCCATGATTATCAATATGCCATTGATAATCATGATAGCCAACCTGATTGGCCACAAGGTCGAATCATCGGCGGTTATGACTTTATCAATAATAATCCAAACCCAATTAATGACCATTCGCTCAACGATGACACTAACGCAGATAAAACTAAACATGGTACCCATGTTACCCATGCCGTGTTAGCTATTGCTCCTAAAGCTGAAATCTATGCCTATAAAGTATGTGAGAAAACCGTCTGTAATGGTGTCGCTCAAATCAAAGCACTAGAAACAGCAATGGATCCTAATGGCGATGACGATACCAGTGATCGCGTATCAACAATCAATATGTCTATTGGCCGTGACTTTGGTGATATTGAAGGCAGTGCAGTACAAACCATGATCACAGCCATGACAAAGCTCGGTATTAATATTGTAGTATCGGCGGGTAATGATGGCCCAGTCCCCTTTATTGTCGGCGGACCAAGTACCAATAACAGCGCATTATCTGTCGGTGCGATGACCCATCCAAGTGCCCCTGTATCAAATATTACTGCCACTATGGCTAACCAGCCAATGGAAGTGATTGCAGCTGAATTTAATCAGAGCAACCAATTTGAATTTAATCAAACAACGACTGCATTAGTTCACCCGGCTCAAAACGCTTTGGGTTGCGCTGTTTACAGTCCAGATACTGATTTTACAGGCAAGGCTGTACTACTTGATAGAGGTACTTGTAGTTATACAGATAAAGTGCTCAATGCCCAAAAGCTCGGTGCAAAATTGGTCATTATAGCGAATAAACAAGCCAATCAAGGTCCACAAAGCATGACGGGTTCAAGCAATAACATTAGCATTCCCGCAATTGCAATCTCGAAAGAAGATGGTGCCCAATTAAAGCAACAAATAAGTAATAATCAGCTTACCTATTCAATTACAGCAAAAGAAGTGCTTAACGCAGGTGCAATTACCTCTTTTACTTCCCGAGGCCCGAGCATTGCAGGCACATTAAAACCAGAAATTACCGCTCCTGGATCTAAAATATTAACGGCTGAGCCGGGTACGGGGAATGCCTTAACTCCAGTCAGTGGCACCTCATTCTCAGCACCCATCGTGACAGGAGCAGTGGCCTTAATCAAAGAGTTATACCCAGATAGAAATGCGTTTGAAGTTAAGGCAATGCTGATGAATAGCGCCAATTTAAACGTCACCACAAAAGCTACAACGGTTGATATTAACGCACCACTGGCACCGATTAGCTATATTGGTGCGGGATTAATTGATGTTAAAAAAGCGAGTCAACTAAATGTAATTGCTTGGACTAAAAAAACGAAGCAAGCAGCATTAGCTTATGGTCTAGTGACACTATCAGAACCAAGTAGTTATGAAAAAATAATACGTGTTAAAAACTTTTCTAACAGCGAGCAAACCTTCCAGCTCAATGTTGCTCCTCGCTATCAAAATGATGAGGACACACAGGCCATCTCATTTAAATTACCATCATCAATCACCATCGCAGCCAACAGCACCCTCGAGTTTGCAGCCACTCTACATATTGATCCAAGTAAACTCCCCAAATGGCAATTATCGTCATCAGATCTATTAACCACATCACCTGAACTCGCATCACGTCGGTTAACCCTATTAGAATATGATGGTGCGATTGAGTTTAAACAAAATAACGATACTATTTTGCACATGGTCTATCACATACTGCCTAAAGCAGTAGCAAGTGTAGATGTAGGCATTAGTAAAGATAACTCAACATTAGCTTACCAATTAACCAATTCCAGTACGATTAATATTAGTGAACCTATTTTAGCCCCCTTAACTGCATCAAGCCCTATTGATAAAGAGAGAAGACACGACCTTATTAACGTCGCAGCTGAAATAGAAACTGATAATAATTGCGGCGATATTGGTTTACGCTTAGCAACCACATTCCAAATGCGAGATCCGATCTTACATCCTTTTGTTGCCAGTTATCATACTGATTTAGACCTCGATAATGATGGCAACTGGGATTACAGCATTAGTACCGTAAACTACAACTGGTATGACAGTAATAATCCTAATACCCTGTCTGGATTAGTACATCAATATAATGCCACGCCATCAGGTAAACTTACCCCTGCTTATCATGTTACAGGTAATGACTTTATAACCACGTCAGCTTGTTTATCCGACTTACCATTAGATAAAACTGCTGTAGATACAGAGATAAATGTTCGCTACCGTGTCGAAGAGTCAGACTTTGCTTTTGAAGCGACCAAAGGTGCTGACACCATAACCACTAAATTACGGTTAACACCCAATCAGAGTTTAGTTAATCTAACCGATGAACAAGGCAATCAAGTCACCTCTTTAGCACCGGGGGAAACAGCGCAGATTGATCGCAATAATGGTCAATTGCATAACTTTATAATGTTATCTAAAGATGGGGCATTATCATTAACCGCCAATTTTGATGCTGAAGATAATGTAGCGCCAACCATTACATCAACGACAATAAACTTAGAAAAAGGCACTGATGCAGGTACCGTCATTGGTCAACTTAATATGCATGATCCAGACTATGTTGCCAGTCCCATTGCTAAACTTAATATTTTACAATCAAACCCACTCATTGTGATTGAGCAAAGTGGCCAAATCAAACTTGCAAACAATGCAGTGATAGATCAGCAAACTGAAAATATGCAACTCAAAGTCAGTGCAACTGACTATTATGACAAGGAATCAGATATTGCCACCATTACAATTAATATCATTAATACTGCGCCAGTGATCAAAGTTACCAGCCCTGCAGGGATCAGTGGTCAACAAATCGTAGTAAAAGCGACAGGTTCTGATGCTGACTTTGATGCCTTAAGCTACCAATGGCAACAGATTAAAGGCACACCAGTGACATTTAAGACTAATGAAAGCGGCGATGAAATTAGTTTTATTGCGCCAACAGTGAGTAGTAATGATGCCTTAGCATTTTCAGTTTTTGCATCTGATGGCAAATTAACCAGTAGAACTCGCACCAGTATTATTCAAATTAGCCCAGCAACTACACCTCCAGAGGAGGAATCATCAGGCGGAGCATTAGGTTGGTTAGCATTATTACTGTCGGTAATTTCAATACATCGTTACCGCCAAACAAGACTTATCTAAAAATAGTCAGCACTGTTTGACATCATAAAAAAGAGCTTAACAGCTCTTTTTTTATAGGTTATTCCATATAAATACAGTTTATTTTGCAACATACTATTAACCTAAAGATTTTTATGTGATACAAACTTAGCATGCTGTCAAATTTAGCTCGCTAAATTAATAACGAAAAATGAACAGCAAGAATACTAAATTTATTAGCCATTTTGATTAATGGCATAATCATCAAACAAGGAATGCTAACTTACCGTATAACTTTACAATTCTTTTATGATCATATAGTTACATTGTAACTAGTTGTAGTTTTTCATCTAAGTAGAGAAGTGTATTAGGCTTAGCTATGAGGATATAATAATGAGGACAAAAATTGCCATTGCAGTTACGACTGCATTACTTTCAGGAGTCAGCGGCAGTTTACTTGCGGCTCCATTTGATACAAGTAGTTTCGTCGTATCAAAGCCAGCTAATATAAACAATAAAATACAGCATGTTGATAACAAACAGCCAAGCAAACAAAAACTATCAAATCATGCGGTATTCACACCAGAGGCGAACTTACCTAATACAAAAAAATATCGCTATTTTGTACGCTTAATTGAAAGCCCGGTAGCCTTATACGGTGGCGGCATTCAACAGTTTAAAGCGACTATGCCTGCAAGTATTAATGGCAAATCGAATAAACTAGATATTAATAGCAAGCCAGTCAAAGATTATCAGAATTATCTACAACACCGCCAAAGTAACATTATTAATAAGGCAACGGCATTAATCGGTTCAGTCGACATAAAACAACAAACAACACTTGCTTATAACGGCATGGTCATTGAAATGACTCAAGCGCAGGCCGAAAAACTAGCCACAATTGCAGGTATTGCACATATTTACCGTGAGCAATTACGCTACCCAACAACTGATGCAGGGCCAGCAATCATCAAAGCACCAGATGTCTGGAACGGTACTACAGACAATGGTGTTGCCACTAAAGGTGAAGGCATGATTGTCGGTATTATTGATACAGGTATTAATACTGATCACCCCTCTTTTGCTGATGTTGGTGGAGATGGCTATGACCACGTTAATCCTTGGGGAGCAGGTACTTATACGGGTGACTGTGCAGGCGATTTTCCTGAGCTATGTAACGATAAATTAATTGGTGTGCATAGCTGGCCAGCTATCACAGATGAATATGAAGAAAAAGCCCCTGGTACACCTAAAAATGGTGAAGATCATAACGGTCATGGCTCTCATACTTCTGCAACATCAGCAGGTAATGTACTGCTTAATCAAAACGTCCCTAATGTCGATAATGGCAATACTGGTGTGGTATTTGAACAAGTTTCAGGTGTTGCACCGCACGCCAATATTATTTCATACCAAGTTTGTTTACCCGGCGAAAATGATGCCATTCGTTTTGCAGGATGTTTCCCATCACTGACCATTTTAGCGGTAGAAGAAGCTATTGCGAGTGGTGTTGATGCCCTCAACTATTCAATTGGTGGTGGCAGTAGCAACCCTTGGAATGATGCAGATAGCCTCGCTTTCCTTGCCGCACGTAAAGCGGGGATTCATGTAGCAACATCTGCGGGTAATTCAGGCCCAAATCCAGAAACTGTTGGCTCTCCAGGTGATGCACCTTGGATTTCAACCGTTGCGGCCTATACTCATGATCGAGATTTTACTGAAAAATCACTTAACGGCTTTAGTGGTGGTGAAGGTGATGCTCCAGCGGCTATGACAGGTAAAGCAATGACGGGTGGCATCACTGGATCTCTCGTCTATGCTGGTGACTTTACCAATGCAAATGATACAGAAGGCGATCCAGAACAATGCCTAAAACCGTTCCCAGCAGATACTTTTGCGGCAGATACCATTGTTGTATGTGATCGTGGTGCTATAGCACGTGTCGATAAAGGACGTAATGTACAAGCAGGTGGAGCAGCAGGTTTAGTGCTTGCAAATTTACAAGGTGGTGCAACTAGCGTTGTAGCTGATGCCCATGTACTCCCAGCGATTCATATTGATGCGAACCAAGGTGATGCATTAAGAACTTGGCTGGCTTCAGGTAGTGATCATATGGCAACCATTGGTGATACCGAAGTCATTAAAGATCCTGCTCTAGCTAAAATTGCAGCAGGCTTTACTTCAAGGGGCCCAAATAAATCAGTACCCGATATTATTGCACCTGATGTAGCAGCTCCTGGCGTCAGAATTTTTGCAGCTTACGCAGATGATCAACCTGAAGGCTTTAAAGAGTCACCTGATCCAAGTGATTTTGGCTTCTTAAGTGGCACATCGATGGCGAGTCCACATGTTGCTGGAGCATTAACGCTTTTAGCTAAACTTCATCCTGACTGGAGCCCCGCGGCTGCGCAATCAGCATTGATGCTCACTGCGGATCAAACCACCTTTAAAGAAGATGGCACCACTGCATCAGACTTTTTTGATATGGGTGCTGGTTATATCAATGTTGCCGCAGCAGCTGATAGTGGTTTAATTCTCGATGAAAGCTATTTGGGATATCAAAAAGCGAATCCTGATGTTGATGGTCAGCCTCGCGATATCAACTTACCAACGATGGCGAATGCCAACTGTGTTGATACTTGCTCATGGACTAGAACAGTGACTGCCACGAAAGATGCAACTTGGACTGCTACAACGCAAGATGTACAAGATGGCTTAACATTATCTGTTGCCCCAGAAAGCTTCTCACTTAAAGCCGGTGAAACTCAAGAATTAACTATCACTGCAGATATTACAACCGCAGATACGGGATGGAACTTCGCTAATATCGGCTTAACAGCTGATGATAGTACTTTAAAAATGCCTGTAGCGGTCAAAGGTAATAATAGCAACCTACCTAATAGCTTCGATATTTCAGCATCGCGTGACGCTGGTAATATTAGTTTTACAGGATTTATAGATAAAGAACTAACGAATCCAACTGCAGCGGTTTATGATAAATCAACTGAGCTTGCATCTATTATTTACCAAGTTCCAGATGGAAGCTTTGATTATAGAGCATTAACATTTGATGAAATTGTACCTAATGTTGTGTTTGCAACTTCATCGGAAACGGCTCCAGATGTAGATCTTAGAATCTTAAACTCTAGTTTCCAAAAAATTGGTTCAAGTGGTGGGCCAGATTCAAATGAGTCAGTAACATTCACCAACTTGCCTGCTGGTACATATTTTGTCGTTGTTGATGCTTACACTGCTTCAGCAGAAGGTGCGACAGACGATGTCACCGTCACGATATCTTCGATCTTAACTAATGAAGAGTCATTATCGGACAATCTATCTGCAACAACTAGCCATAATAATAATAACTTTGGTATTAATTTTACTTGGACTGATGCAACTAATTCATCAGGTATTGTGGCACTAACATCTGAAGATGGTAGTGCTACAAAGCAAGTTGCTTACAAATTAAGCCGTGCAGATAATGATGTAACAACTTCGACCAACTTATCTGCATTAATGGAGCCAGGAGTCGCATCTCAAGTTACATTTAATATTAAGCCTAATTTCACCACAACAGATAAGGCATATAAATTATCTGCCACCTTACCAGCTAACCATGAGGCAAGTAATATCACCCACAATGGTAGCCAATCAGGTGATACCGTTAATTGGTCTGTTACGCTTGCAGGAGGTGAGTCAGCAGAAGCGACTATCGTTGGATTCGACTTAATTCCAAGAGCGGCAGGCGAATCTTATGACATGGTGCTCAACCATAGTTTGAATGAAGATGAAGTTTCAAGTACTCATAACTTCGGTGTAACAGAAGCTGGCCCTGAGGCCATAATTTCGGGTCCCGACAGTATAAATGAGTTAACGACACTCACCCTATCAGCATCAGATTCTTCAGATCCTAATGCTGATCCACTAACTTATGCTTGGAAGCAAACTGCTGGGCCATCTCTCAGTTTTGATACAACAGCAATGGATATAAGTATGGCTTTACCTGATGTTGTTGATCACACAGATGTTGCGTTTGAACTAACCGTAACGGATAACCACGGTAATTCAAACACTACAACTAAAACTGTCACTATTGTGCATAAATTTGAAAGCGGTGCAGCCGTTGGTGGATTAAGCTTATTGTTACTACTGCCATTATCACTATGGCGTCGTCGTAAGCAGACTAAATAATGATTTTGATATTTAATCGATAACATAAAGGGAGCGATAAGCTCCCTTTTCTTTTATCCCAACATACTGACATTTTATATTACCTTGGTATTTCAACGTAATTCGTCATCACCTTGTATAATTCAGTCCCTTGATAAACCGATGCCGAAGCAAAATGCAGCACAGGAATACAATCCTGCTGCAATGCCAGAGTTTGTAGCTCCTCATCAGTACCATAACGATCGAGCCTAAGTATATTCACTAATGGTTGCTGAGCCGTTAATGGTTTTCCCAATGGTGCCAAATACTCAACCATTCCGGCAATTGGGGCATGAAATTTCTTATAATCTTGCAATAAACAAGCATAGCGTGGCATTTGCGCAGGCTTAAAAGCATCAGCAATAATGCCTTATCACTTAAATAGGCCAAAATAGCCAAGGCATCTTGCTTCGCATCCACTAAATCAATCAACTCCTGGCTACCTAGCTCTAACGTATAAGCCTCTACCGCGACGGGGAGCTCACGACCATGACTTGCAGCGACTTTAGTTAGCTGCCACCATGGATAAAACATGGCTTCATCCATGGCTCCAGCAAACTCATTTGGCATCAATAATGTGCAACCGATATTAAATAAGCTCACTTTAGCTTGCGCATACTCTGGGCAATAGAGATGTTTACAAGATTTGGGGCCTGTATGTAAATCCAATACCACGTCAGCATGAAAAGCGATACTTTGTAGTGTTAATGCTTGCCGCTGTCCACTGGTTATTCCCCATTCACTCGTCAATTGCTGTTGGCACCTATTTAACAACTGCTGTCGATACTGAGTGATAAGTAAGGAATCATCTAATTCTTGATGTTTAGCATACCAATCAGATAAATCAGGAGTGCAATTAACATAGTCGCGATTCCAATTATTCCCCGTAATAGGATCAAAACGCCCTAAGGTAAACTCGCCACTTTTTTGATTAATCGCTAATGGATTCGCTAAGGGCACCAGAGTAATATCACCTAAAATCTGACATTGTTCTAATAATTTAAGCAACTGAAAAATAACTGCATTACCCTGTACTTCAGCACCATGTACATTCGCTTGCAAATACAAGCTAGGAGCCGATGAACAAGCCCCTTTGAAACAATAAATTGGCACAGTTAACGGTTGCCCCGTTGCTAACTCCCCTATTTTCACCGTTGATTTAGCGGCTAACATCTCCCCTCCAACTCAAACAACTGACCATGCAGCCTAGTCACTACATCAGCGGCATCATTCTCACTGACTAATACACATAAATTATGTGGACTCGCCCCCTGGCAAATCATCCGTACATTATAGGGTTCAAGTACCTCAAACACTTGCTTACAGAGGCCTGATGTTGTTGCAATTTGATTACCAATTAGTGCCACCAATGCCAATTTATCTTCAACTCTTACGCGGCAATGTTGTGATAACTCTTGCAACAATGCCTCGGTTAATAAGCCTTGGCCACTCGAGTCTGACCCCGTTTGATCAAGCGTAAGCGCGACATTCACTTCAGACGTGGTAATTAAATCAACGCTGATTTTATGCTGCGCCAAGGTGGTAAATATATGTGCTAAAAAACCTTGGGCATGAAGCATTTGTAAGCTATGAAGATTTAATAATGTTTGCCCACGTCTAAGTGCAACTGCACGAAAAACAGGAGGATTATGTACTTGATGACGAATCCAAGTCCCCCCCAATTCAGGTTGCTTACTTGAACCAACAAAGACCTGAATTTGCTGCCTGACTGCGGGGAGAATCGTTGCAGGATGGAGCACTTTTGCACCAAAAGTTGCCATTTCAGCCGCTTCATTAAAACTAATCTCTTTTAGCGGCCTTGCATTATTGGTAATACGCGGATCAGTACTATAAATACCGGCTACATCGGTCCAGATTTCCACCGCTTCAGCATGCAGTGCTTCAGCAAGTAATGCCGCTGAATAATCACTGCCACCACGGCCTAATGTCGTGGTTTGACCATGGCAATCTGCGCCAACAAAACCTTGAGTTACAACACATTGCGTAGCTAAATGCGGAAGTAAATGCTGTTCTACTAAGTGACTTATTTGCTCAATCTGAGGCTCAGCTTTACCAAAGTGACTATCAGTACGTAATACATGGCGAACATCAAATGCGGTGGCATTAACACCAATTTGCTTAAGCACCTCAGCAAAAAGAATCGATGAGCATAGTTCACCACAAGATAACAACTCATCCATAATGGCCTTGCTGCGATCTAACACTAATGCTTCACTTAATTGTTGAATGCGGTTAAGTACCTGTCCAATGGCACTTACAACGTCTACAGAGGCATCTAGCTGCATTAAAATATCTTGTTGAACCACATTAATATCATTAATTAATGCATCACGCTGGATATCATTAATTGTCGCTTTAGTAAGCTCAACTAACAAATTAGTCACGCCACTAGAAGCACTCACAACCACCACTTTAGTATTAGGATTTGCGGCAATAATTGATGCACACGATTGCATCGCAGCATAATTAGCGACGGATGTCCCACCAAACTTAGCAACAACAAGAGACATTAATACACCTCCATATGAGCCATTAAAGCAATCGATAAGAAATTAGAAATAAACATTGAAATGCTCCGAACATAAAACGTTACAAGAGCCTGGTGTGAGTTGACACCCAAAAGAGGAGACAGATCTAGCACCAGAAGCTCTCCACCAAAATGGGTGACAATTGCTAGGATTCAGCCTAAACAACCAACGGTTAACTCGACCTAACAAGTTAACTATCTCGGCGCTAATCTCCCTCATAAGTCATCAACGGATTAGGCTCCTTTGACTTACTACCTAGTTAGCGCTCCTCTTCTGTTACTGTAGTTGAACGTAATCCAATACAGGGTTAAAAATTTGCTACACACGCACACAAATGTCAACAAATAACACCCATCTAACAAACATCTAAATAAAATAAGTGAGATCAATCTCAATAATTTGGATTGAAACTACAAAAATATCCTTTAATTGATAAAACACAGCATAAAAATAACATTATGATTAATCTTGCCACAGTCATGTGATGTCACCATCCATAACATGTACATAAAGCTCAATAAGACAAAACAGATATAGCAAAGGCTGAACTAGCTTGCTATACCCACATAACAACGTGATCTATATCACATTGTTAATTTTTTTAAAAACATTACTTTTCAACAAGATAGCCTCTGCGGTTGATTTAAATCAAACATTAACAAAAATTTGTTAACATTTAATTTGTTAACAAATGCCTAAAACGAGTACAATAGCGCTATTGTCAATTGAGTTTTACTTAAAACAATCTCGTAATAAATGTTACTGAGACAACGAAATTTAACCAACTTAAAGATACATAGGTATAAATTTTGTTCTAAAATGAAATTCGACAAACAAATTTTTTAAATTACACAATATTTAGTGAACTAAACTTAACTTGTGTGATCAAAGTCATATGATTTGCCCTTAATGCAATCTTATGCCGACATGATTTACTAATCGTAGTGTGTAATTCGATATCTTTTGCTAATGATATGCGCATACTAAACAGTTCAAATGCTCAATCATTCATAATCAATTACACAATTTTAGCGTCTATGATTAGATTTTTTTGATTCAATTTTTAGGTAAATGACATGCAAAACCCGCACATTCTGATCGTTGAAGATGAAGCAGTTACTCGTAATACCCTACGCAGCATTTTTGAAGCTGAAGGCTATGTTGTAACTGAAGCCAATGATGGCGCTGAAATGCATAAAGCATTGCAAGAAAACAAAGTAAACCTAGTGGTAATGGACATTAACCTACCAGGCAAAAACGGTCTTTTATTAGCTCGTGAACTTCGTGAAATTAACAACATTGGTTTGATCTTCCTTACTGGTCGTGACAATGAAGTTGATAAGATCCTGGGTCTTGAAATTGGTGCGGATGATTACATCACTAAGCCATTTAACCCTCGCGAACTAACTATCCGTGCGCGTAACCTATTAACTCGTGTTAATAGCTCAGGTGTTGAAGTTGAAGAGAAGAGCTCAGTTGAATACTACCGTTTCAACGGTTGGAGCTTAGAGATCAACAGTCGTTCACTTGTTAGCCCACAAGGTGAGTCATACAAACTACCACGTAGCGAATTCCGCGCTATGCTGCACTTTGTAGAAAACCCAGGTAAAATCTTAAGCCGTGCTGATCTTCTTATGAAGATGACTGGTCGTGAACTTAAGCCACATGACCGTACTGTTGACGTAACTATTCGTCGCATCCGTAAGCATTTCGAAAGCCAGCCTGATACACCAGAAATCATCGCGACTATTCACGGTGAAGGCTATCGTTTCTGCGGTACTTTAGAAGACTAATATTATTACTCTTCAAAAAAACCACTCATTTGAGTGGTTTTTTTATGTCTGTAATTATTTTAACTCTGCATCTAAAAAGTGAGCTAACGACTTATAAAGATGGGTTCTCACTTTATTACCACGCATAGAATGCTTTGAACCTGGATAATCAATCATCTGAAATAATGCCGCCTTATCTTGTAAGCCCTTATATACTCGCGTGCTATTTTCAAACAATACATTGTCGTCAGCCATACCATGATAAATCAACAAACCCTGTTGATAATTATCTAAATAAGGCATCACCGAACTGGCTTGATAGCCCGCTTTATTGTTATCAGGATGGCCTAAATAACGCTCAGTATAATGCGTATCATAAAGTGTCCAATCACTTACAGGAGCCCCTGCAATTGCAGCCCTAAAATAATCGGGTGCTTTAAATGCTGCCATTAACGCCATATAGCCACCATAACTATGACCATAAATTGCGATCTTTTGACTATCAATAAAATCAAGTTGACGTAAATAATCAACACCCAGTTTTTGGTCTGCTAATTCAACTTCGCCTAAATGACCATAAATCACCTGCTCGAATTGAGTTCCTCGATGGGCACTGCCACGATTATCTAACTGAAAAACCACATAGCCTTGCTGCAACAAATATTGAGTAAAATAATCATGACTACTCCAACTATTGGTTACTAACTGTGCGCCAGGGCCACCATAAACCCGCACCACAACCGGATAACGGTGTTTAGGATTAAAATCGACAGGCTTAAACAAACGATAATGCAATGTTTGTCCATCACTCGCGTTAAGCTCACCAAATTGTGGCTGCTGCCACAATCCCCAGAAAGGATACAATGGATGCTGTTTATCGATTTTATTTTCTGATACCCATAAAATTTGCTGACCATCACTATCATGCAAACTAATTTGAGGTGGCTGCGTTAAGCTATTAAAATAGTCTAAATACGTGGCACTTTCAGCAGCAAAGACCACCGAATGCATCCCATCACGCCGTGATAATAACTCAATCTCACCTCCTTTCAGGTTTACCCGGTAGAGCTGCTTTTCTATTACTGTTTTTTGACGTCCAGTGAAGTAAATCCAGCCCGATGATTCATCAACATATTCAAGCTGATCAACACTCCACTGTCCTTGAGTCAAAGCTCTAACAAGTTTACCGTCCCCGTCAAATAAGTAGAGATGATGAAATCCATCTCGCTCTGAGCCCCAAATAAACTGCTTATTTTGTTTGAAGAAATAGAGATCATTATGCAAGTTAACCCAAGCCTGACTGCTTTCAGTTAATAATGTTTGAGCAGGTGTATCACTATCAAGAGCTTGCTTCACTAAATGCAAGGTTTGTTGGTCACGACTTTGCCATTGATAGCTCAATTGCTGACTATCTGGTAACCATTGCACTCTTGGCAAATAAAAATCTTTTTGCTTTCCTAAATCCAACCATGAAATCGCAGCGTCAGCCAAAGTCACAATCCCTAATGCAATACTCGCGTTAGTTTTACCGGCATAAGGATAACGTTGCTTAGTCAGTTTAATACCGTCAGCATAAATTTCATTACGGGTTACTAACTCAACTTGAGATTCATCAACTTGTGTAAATGCAATGGCAGACTCATCCGGTGCCCACCAATAACCTGTCATGCGATCCATCTCTTCTTGCGCGACGAATTCTGCCATACCATTTTTAACAGGTCCCTTACCATCAAAGGTTAACTGGGTTAACTTTGCTGTTTTGAGATGATAGCTATACAGATTTTGTTCGCTCACAAACGAGACATAATTCGCTTTAGGTGAAAAACGAGCATCAGTTGCGACTTTATTGCCAATCGCCAGAGCTTTGATTTTTCCAGTTGCTAAAGTGTAATGATAAAGCTGTCCCGAGGCAGGGATCAGAATTGATTCGCTGTCATCTGCCCAAAAGTATTCCATAATGCCTTGGCCGTATATACGCTGCCGCTCTCGCCTCGCTTTCTCTTCATCAGACAATTCCGCTTGTGATAATAAACTGGCATCAATTAAGCGCTGTTTGACCCCAGTTTTAATTTCCATTTGCCATAAATCATAAAAATGTTGGTTATCAGCCCGCCCTTCTAAATAAGTGACTAATAATCCATTAGGAGATAATTGCAATCCTTGCGGACTGCTGCCAGCTAAGGCAGGTGAGCCATGTAAACGTTCAACGGTTAGCGCTTGCTGTCCAAAATCTGTTTTTGCCACAGTATCTATTGATAACGTCGCCAAGCCTAAAGCCAATACATATTTTATTCGACACCAATTCATTATTCTTCCTTGGGTGATGGTTTACAGATTATTATGCCCAAAAAACAAGCATAAAGATAATTGCGGTATACCACTAAAATTGGTCGATTTAACATGCTATTATGCGGCCAATAATAAATGCACGGATCTGAATTTCAGAACTTAAGGAACATCGATGCAAACCTTAGCCCAATACCTAAGTGCCCAAACAATTAGCCCATCTCTTAGTCAATTAATTTTAACACTTGCCAATACCTCGAAAGAGATTAGCCATGCAGTACAACATGGTGCACTAGCGGGTGTATTAGGGGCTGCGGACAGTGAAAACGTTCAAGGTGAAACGCAAAAGAAACTTGATATCATCACTAATGATATGCTCAAAGATTCGCTAGCTGCAGATGGTCATGTCAAAGCGTTAGCGTCTGAAGAGGAAGATTTTATTGTCCCTGTGAATCCACAAGGTGAATATCTAGTCTGCTTTGATCCACTTGATGGCTCATCAAATATCGATATCAACTCATTAGTTGGCACTATTTTTTCTGTATTACCAGCGCCTGCTGGTGAAGCGACTGAACAGAGCTTTTTACAATCGGGTCGCAATCAAGTTGCAGCGGGTTATATGCTTTATGGTCCATCAACCATGATGGCATTGACCACAGGCAATGGGGTGCAATTTTTCACTCTCAATCCTGAAACCAATGAATACCTATTGACCAATGAGCAAGTAACGATTAGCACTGACACCAGTGAATTTGCGATTAACATGTCAAATCAACGTTTTTGGCAAGCACCCATGCAAACCTATATTGCCGATCTGCTATTAGGTGAAATTGGGCCTCGTCAAAAATCGTTCAATATGCGCTGGATTGCAGCCATGGTAGGCGATGTTCACCGCGTCTTATGTCGCGGCGGTATTTTTACCTATCCAACTGATAACAAAAATCCTAACAAGCCATACAAACTACGCTTAATGTATGAAGCCAACCCAATGGCATTGCTAGTTGAACAAGCACAAGGTAAAGCATCAACTGGCTATCAAGATATTTTAGATATCGAGCCAGAGCATATTCATCAACGTGTCGCGGTGATTTTGGGCTCAGCTAATGAAGTGGCAACTTGCCTTGAGTACCATCAGCAAAATTATAACGATCAAGAGCCAGCACTTTAATCAATCTATGCGGCAGATAAGGTAATACCAACTTGATTAAGAAGGTGATCATTCAGCGGGAGTTCAAGGTGCTGTAGACAAGGTAAGTATTTGCTCCTGCAATACTTACATTCACCACATCCATGTGGTTTACGGACATTTGAATGGAATAGTTATTCTCGACAACTAGCTCCTGCGTTGCTCTACCTTCTGCATCCATGCAGTCGTATTTTGAAAATGTTCAACGCAGTATACGGCGCCTTGAAACCCGCACGAAGTGAGCTTTTCAGGCCTTTCCATTTCGATGTTGCATTGATTTGAAAGGGAATAGCCATTACTGCATCAATGCGCCTAGAACTGAAAAGGCTGACAAGCTCTGAATAGATCACATCTTTAATCAAATTGGTATAATACTCGCCTGCTGCATACTTTTCTTTCCAAGCTGTCACCCAACAGATTAAGTTGTGCACATTTTAGATTCTTCCCTAATCAAAATATCACGTAAAATATCCCTGTTAATAAGTCTTACTCATCCCAATACTTATGAGGGAAGTATTAATGTTTACATCTACTATAGCGATGTTCAATGACTATCACGACAATCAAATACTAAATAAAAACTCACAGCAAGAAATACATAAATCATCACAACCTTTTCAAACATCAAAACTACTTGACGTAAAAGTAATAGCTAACTGTGCAAATAAAATACTCACGGTAAAAATTAGAATGGCTCGCGTTTATGCTTATCACAGAGATCAAAGTCTATTGATAGTATCCAATAAAAATCAGCAATTAAAAATTAAAGGACGCAGCACTGTTAACACTTTTCATGCTAATTTAGTCAATAAAGAAATACTGCAACTAATTAAATTAGCGCGTATGCCAGATACCCTATTAGAGGTGATCTCATATCGTTCAAATGACAGTGTTAGTAGCCAACAACCATTATTTGGATTAGCTGAACAATTAGAGAACGTCAATACATATTGCGCAGCTGACTAGCGTTACATTTCATTCATAATTAAGACCAATTCTAGTCAGCCTAGATCTCATATTAATTCTTGTTTAATTTAATAACTTTTAACTATTTATGGCTATAATGATGACAAATAAGTTACCTAGGTCAAGATACTTATATGAGCTTAAATACTGTTCCTGCAGGTATATCCTTACCTGATGATATTTATGTCATTATTGAAATTCCACAAAACCATGATCCAATTAAGTATGAAGTCGATAAAACATCAGGTGTACTTTTTGTTGATCGCATCATGACCGCACCTATGTTTTACCCATGCAATTATGGCTATATCAATAACACCTTAAGTTTAGATGGCGATCCTGTCGATGTACTTGTACCGACTCAGTATCCATTACAAATGGGTAGCGTAATTCGTTGTCGACCTGTTGGTATATTAAGAATGACAGATGAGTCTGGTGAAGATGCCAAGATTATTGCCGTACCGCATGAAAAAATCTCGAAAGAATATGGCCATATCCAAGATATTAACGATGTCCCTGAGCTACTAAAAGCCCAAATCAAACAGTTCTTTGAGCACTATAAAGAGCTAGAGGCAGGTAAGTGGGTACAAGTTGATGGTTGGGAAGGCGCAGCTGCTGCACGTGAAGAAATTCTAGTGAGTGTAGAGCGCTATACAAAATAAACATGAAAAAGGGACAGTTACGTCCCTTCGTACCTATATCTAAGCAATCAGATACTTGCAAGGATTCTAATTCAATACCGTTTGAGTCGTATTGACTCCCTGCTTTTCTGTTTGATCCACAATAGTTAGCACCGCAGTATCTCCAACCACATTACATGATGTTAAAATCATATCGATTAAGCGGTCTAATGCAGCCACAATTGCGAATGCTTCAATCGGTAATCCCATTTGATGGATCATTACGCCAATCATCACCATGCCACCACCTGGTACGCCACCGGCACCAATCGCTAATAAAAAGATGCTAAATAGTACCGTAGGCATTTGCTCATAAGTGATCGGCGCACCAAATGCATTGGCGATAAAGAAAATAGCCACCGTAATATAGATAGATACGCCGCCCATATTCATGGTTGCTCCCAAAGGCACACCAAAACCTGCAACTGAACGACTCACATTCAATTTGTCAGTTAAAGTGCGCATGGTCACAGGAATAGTCGCGTTTGAACTTGCAGTTGAAAGCGAAAATAAAATCTGCTCACGAGTCTTTTGTCTAAAAGTTTTTGCTGATGTTTGAGTAAATATGCCAACCGCAGCAGGATAAACCACAAATACCCACAAGGTTAATAAACCAATAATTAAACCTAAGTATTGCAGTACACTTGTAAATAGCTCAGCGTCTAAGGTCGCACCAAGCTTTAACATCAGTGCACACACACCAATTGGCGCAAGCTGCATAACCACACTGATTAGCTTCATCATTATCTTGTTCGCCACCACAAAACCATTTACTGCAGCTTGTGCGCTTTGACCTAGTGACTTAATCACACCACCTAGCAGCAATGCCATAAAGATCACTTGCAACATATTGCCCGAAGTAAAAGCGGCAATAGGATTACTTGGCACAATACTGACGATAAGCGCCATTAAGTCTGGTAACTCAGTGGCCACAATATCAGCCCCTGTTGCGCTACGCATATCAACCCCTTGTCCCGGCTGTAATAACATCACAACCGCAAATGCAGCGCCAATTGAAAACACAGTATTAAGCAGATAAAAACCAAATGTTTTAGTGCCCAAACGACCAAAACTAGCCATATCTTTTAATTCGCAAATACCGCACACAATACTAATAAATACCAGAGGTACCACGAGCATCATAATCATATTCACAAACATGGTGCCAATGGCGGTGGCAAAATCAACGACACTTCCCGCTAGAAAATTAATATCACTAAATAAATATTGAATTAATGTGCCTAAGAGCAAGCCACTAAAGAGCCCTATAAATATTCGAGTTGAAAGTGTCATATTTGCACTACCTTATTATTAAATCATTAGCACCTAATTTAAATAAGCTTTTACTAATAATTAGTTATGATTATATTGGCGTGCAGAGATAGTGAATCATGCTATTAACAAATACAATAAGCAAAAAATTAAAGGTAGAGAAAAACAATAACAACCAGGTTAAAGCCATGCATTAACAAATTGATTTTAAATGATTTAAATAGCAATTATGGCGATACAATTTTACACACAAAATGATTGCAAAATAATATTCTTATTAAACCCATAAAAACATAAAAATTTAATGGTTTATTTATCTATATTTAATGGTTATTGCCATATTAAACATCTTAATATGGAAATTTATAAAATAATAACCTAGCTTATTTAAAAACACCTATGCTTTGTAATGTCAGCTTATTGGCGATTAAATGCTGCTGCTTAACACTAACTTTATGCTGACAAACAAAATTAATCCAAGATTTTATTTCAATACAATTACTACTCACGATGAAATTCAGTTGTTTATACTGCTCATCAAAGTCAGATTGATAGTTAAATTGAGCGAGTAAGGAAGTTAAGTCGATAATGGATGGCAGTAGTAATTGACTCACTTTAGGGGTCGTTAAGCCTATCTGTATTCCTGCAGGATCAACATCTGCAAACACCACCACATCAATGCCATCATCCAGTTGTGATAAAAATAATTTCACCGCACTCGGTGAAGCAATACCACTGCCTCGATAAATCACCATAGTCGCGCTTGAGAACGGCAATATGGCCTGCGCAATATAATCAAAGCAATCAAGGTTTTCGACCACGAGTACTTGCTTAACTTGCCACTGCTGGCAAAATTTGTGTGCGGCATCTAGCGGCACTCTTAATGCAAAATCAGGCGCTAACTTAAACTCAGTTTGGCAGTGCAGCGGTTTAATGGTTACAAATTCAGCTTCGGGACTAATACTGGCCCACTTTTCATTACGACTGTGGTGGGCTTGAGCCATGCGATTACTCGCAACAGATGGTGCTAATAGTCCATCTCCAAAAAATTGCTGACTCATCTGCTTTAACAGCAATAAATCATCTTTACTGAACTCTAAATATTTAGCTCGCCCATCAACTTGGCCAATCTCAAACTCTTGGTGAATCACTTGCCAGTTCTTTGAGTAAGCCACTTTAAACTTAGGTTGCTTGAGCAGATTAACAATCAGATTGCGTTGCTGTTTATTTAAATTCATTAGCACTTCTTTCTCATAACAAAAACGCGCCGAAGCGCGTTTTAAATTTATGCTAAACCCAGTTCAACATCCCGAATAATAAAATTGCCGGTATAAATTGGATGAGGTTCACCTATTGGTTCTAACTCGAAGTATTGTTTATGTTCAATACTCAAGCCTTCATAACCACAAATCACCTGATATAACCATGCTTCATAATCCCAATCAAACTGTCGTTGTTGATGATAATCAAGCGCCGACTGGCTAATACCAGAATCAATCACAGCGCAGAAGTATTCATCAACGGCATACTTCAATTCATTATGTGGAATATCAAAATCTTCGCTATCCGCTAAAACAAATTCAACATTGAAATCACGATTGTTCGCTTCAATATTAGGTAGCCGCACAATACTCTTAATATGCGCCACCATCTCTAACAGTTCAGCTTCATGACTTTGATTATGAATATCAACTGCAGCAGGAGCTAACAAACCTTCGGCGCGATTAAACAACTTAAATATCTGCTTATGCGATACATGGTCACTGACCTGATAATCAGGATGTAGATCGCGGTGTAGCTGCCAACCTTTCAGTAATCGAGTACGACCTCGTATTTGGCGGAAGCGTCCTAACAGCTCCAGTAATCGTCCCTGTACAACACTCAATTCGGCAGTACAGTCGGATAAAGTTTCTTGTAAGCTGGTTACCAGTAAACGCCGCAATTCACGAATATCACCCGCGATTTCAGCTAACTCGCTAAAATGCAGCATTTCAAGACCATTCAATAACTCAGTGACTTGGCTCTGCGCCAGCTCATTTTCACGAATTTTGGCATTGATAGTACCAACATAACCAAACTCGTTATTAATTCGGCTCCAAAGCACACGAATGGCATAACGCAATCCATCAGCAAAGCTAAATACATGCTCATTCAAATCGGCAAGATAAGCTTCTGCCGCGGCAAAGTTAACCTCATGACGCGCTTCTTTGTAATGATCCGCTAAGGTTTTAATGGTCGCCATTGCCGAGCCAACGTTGGCATCGATTTGGCGATTACGTTCATCACTTAATGCTTCCTCCAACAAGGCACGAATACTGCGCTTTAAACGCAGCTCTTGCTCAGGCTCTGGTCGCCATAAAATGCCGCTTTTACGAAGTTTTTCAATCACTGCAGCATCATGGTTTTCTTCGGTTACAGAGCCTTGTTGATAGGCATCCATAATAAGATCAGCATGGCGGCCAAGTTGCTTAAGCAACTTAACCCCAGCTTGATGCAAATGACTACTCATAGCAGATCCTTTTGCGTGGCAGTTTCAGCTTGAGCTTCTAAACTGAGTCCTTCAGTTTCATCAATAAAGCGGATCACATCGTACAAATAATCAAGCTTACCGGTAGCAATAAAGATCTGCTTTTCTGGGTTAGGCTTAATTAAATAGCCCAATTCAACCAAGCGTTTAAAGACCAATTTAAGTTGGGCATCAACCGTAGTACTGGTTGAACCAAATAAACGGTATCGGCTTAATTTATCAAGTTGTTCACGAAACGCTGGGGTATCTTCAATACGGCCTTGTAATTCAGTTAAACGAACTGCGGCGCCTTGAGTCAGTGGCGCATCTTGCCCTGTTGATTCTTGCACTAGCACTAACCAATCCACTAATGGACTTAACGCCTGACATACCTCTTTAAACTGCTGCGAAATCACCTTACGTTCATTGTCGCCTAAGGTTAAATAGCCACAGAAAAACACTTCAGCTTCGCCCACAACCACCAGCGTACGGTTAATCTCATTAAGGTATGTTTCAATGCGTTCACGTGTTGCTGGATGCTGCAATGCACGCCAGCCATCTTCATCACGGGTTTGACAGATAAACTCACCACGAAGTAGACGTTCAATAACAGCACTGGTACCTAAAATTACTGTTTCAGACTGGCTCATACTGCCGCCTCCTTAGTCATACGCTGTTGCAGTTTATCTGCCAAAATATTCACTTTAGGTTTCACCACTTGCAGCTTACGGGTCTGTTTATTGATGATATAACGGTTAGCAAACAGGCTTAATACTTCCGACTCGGGGTTAGGGAATGCACCTAACACTGAAATATTATTGTTCTCACAGGCATCGAAAATCTTTTTCACGTTACCGTGATGCAACGTCCCTAACTCATCAATAGGCCAATGAATGGTGACATCTGCGCGGCCACGTAATAAGCGAGTAAAGGCTAATAAGAACTTACATAAAATCAGGTACGCCATACCGTGACTTGATGATTCATTAAGCTGGCGATCAGTACGAATAATCAAATCACTGCTACCTTCACGAAGGCGCAATTCGATTTCGAGTAGCTTAGCAATACCACCAGTGAGTGCTGCACGGCCAATAATATCAAGGGCGCGGCGCATACTATTGGTGTAATGTTCATCTGGTAAACCGTTAAAGCCATCGGCTTTCCAATCCGCAAATGCCTTCACAAACACTTGCAGCTCAGGCCAAAATTCTAGTTCACTGATTTTAGAACGAATTTTAACCGCAGATTCAGATACACCGTCTAAGAATAACTCTTCGCCAACTTCACGGGTTATACGCGCACTCTGAGTCGCAATACGGCGGTCAATATCCGCTAATACATCGTAGAAAGCGGTCAAATCAACACCGAAGATACGGCCTTGTTCTCTCAATGCCATCATAGATTGTGGCACAATCACATTCAGTAACTGCTCTAACTGTGGCACTAACTTGCGATAGTCCAGCAGCTTAATGCCCTTGTCATTGATAAAGCTTGACTCTTCACGGGCGCGCTCCCAAGTTTCAGATAAACCAGAACCTGATTTAGCCGCAATCACAGAATCAAAATGATCCACATACTGCTTAACTGAGCCTTGTAAATTATCGCGTTTTAATAATAGATCTTCACCTTCACGAATACGCTCACCTAAACTGCCCTCGGCTTCATCTGAGTTTTTAGGTAATTTAAGTTCGGTTAATTTACGAATTAAACTGCGTAATTTAGTTAAGTTTTCAGACGCTTCCACTTGCGCAGCATCAGACAACTTACGCGCAGCTTCTAGCTCACCACGGCGCTGCTTAACGGTCGCAACCTTGCCATTCAGCTGCTTTTCTAAATCGGTCACCGCTCGCTTAACATCACTTAATTGAGTTTGCAGTTTTGGCTTGCGACCTAACCAAGTATGTTGATACCAATCATCGTAACGCAGTACTTCACTGCGGCGGCCATCAGCTTTAACAATGCGATTATCTAATTCACGGATTTGCTGCTTGAGGGCAACAATCTTATCTTCATCAATACCGCGTGATTTTAATTCATCTTTGTACCAACGCTCACAGGCTTTTTGTTCCTCTTTTGCGTTGATGCGGCGACTTTCTATATTCTGTTTAATCTGCTGTAATTGGGCTTCTAAGGCACCAATCACCTCTTGCCAGTAGGCATTTTTTTCCATCCGCGCTTCAAGCGCTTGTTCTTGCTGCGCTTCTAACCATTGTTGATATTGGTTTTGATGTTGTTTTAACTCATGATCAAGTTGACTCAATTGTTGCTGAGCCTTAGCTTTACGAGCCGCTAATGCCTGATTAATTTGCTGTTGCTGGCTGCGTTTTTCATCAAATAAGCGACGTAGATTTTCACGACAGTTTTTATAGCTAGTACGGGCAAAAGTGAGTTCTTTACTCATTTTGTCTAAGTCGCTATTAATGCTGATCAGCATCTCTTCCGCTTCGTGTTGCAGCTCTTTAGCTGATAATAAAATCTCTTCAGCTTTAGCATGACGCGCATGTAGCTCTTGTTCAGATGCTGCATATTCAGGTACATCTAACGCTTTTAGATCAAGACCAATGCCAAATAAACTGTCGCCACTGCTAATGCTCGGTTGTAAGTCAGTACGATGTAATAGCTCAGGTGCAACGACTTTACCCAGCGTTTGCTCCCAACCTGGGGCTTCTTTGCGTAGGAATTCTAATAAGGTATGCGATTGCGGGAATAAAATATGGTGTAGCTCATCCAGTTCAGATTGACGTTCAGTCACGCGAATAGCGGCTAAACGTAAGCTTTCATTGGCTTGGTCGCGGCGAGCCCGTAATTTACGTTCTTCGCTTGAAAGACGCTCAACTTTAGCGTTAGCAACCTCTTGATCTTCATCAGCACGAGAAATACGCTCATCAAATACCGCTAATGCCAGTTTTTCCTCTTCGGTATAACTGACACTATCAAGCTGCATTTTCTGTTTTTCACGATTGAGCTTGTATTGGTATTCCTGCTGTTGGAATTCAGTTTTACCGGCATCAATATCTTCACGCCATTTTTGATCTAAGGCGGTTAAATCTTCACGAGCCTGCTGCTGCTGTTTATCTTTAACTTCACGCTGACTGTCTTGCTGCGCCAGTAGTTTTTCAAGCTCGCGGTTTAACTGCTCACCAATTTTACTGCGACGAGCATTATAGGCAGCCTCAATATCTTGGTGCTTTTCAGTCAGTAATTTATGACGCTCAGAAAGGTTTTCTAAGTCACTGCGCCAACTTGGTAATGACTCTAAATCAGCTTTAGCTTGCTCTATATTGGCATCTAAAAAGTTACCATGTTGCTCTTCAATGGTATCAAGCTCATATTCATATTTAGCCACGTCACCATTGGCGGCAGAAAGCTCTTGGTTAAGCTCATCACGCTGCTCTTTCCACTCATCATCTAGTACTTTTAATGCTTGGTTTAATTCTTTAGCACGCTCTTGCTGCTCATCTTGACGCAGTGCTTCACTGGTTTCATCTTTGCGATAACCACGGGTTAAACTGGCTAAGCGTAATTCGTAACTTAATAGCTCGTTAAACTCTTGCTCAAGCTTTTCAAACTCAGGTCTGATTTGTTCAAAACCTTGAATAAGCTGGCTTTCACGGATCCAAGCTTCGACTCGTTGTGGATTCAGACGAGAACTTGGAGGATTCACTCCATCCTCTTCTAAAATAGCGGCGATCATCGACTTGACCGTCTCCATTTTACCCTCTTTGGAGTGTACTGCTTTCGCCAGTTTTTCAATATGACGCAGCGAATGCTCAGACTCACATAATGAGAATTGGCGCGCGTAATTTTTTAGCTCGCTACGATTAGCGCCAGTGGCTAACAAACTGCGGTCATTTTGAATAATCGCGCGATATTCACGAGTATTAAGTAAATTAGTCGTAGCTACGCCCGCACTTTTCAGTTTACGACCTAAATCAGCCATGGTGTGGCAGATAATCGAGTCGCCATTACGACTCTTCACATAATCATCTAACTCAAAGCCTTTACCAATAAAGCGATAATTAACCCCTTTACCATCGCCCGCAGACGATAATACCGCTTGATATAACAAGCCATCCGCTTTTTGGTATTCATAGATGATATAGCTGGCATCATGTGGTAAGTACCAGCGTTCAAAACTGTCACGAGTTGACGGTACAACTCGGCTTGGGTATTCGCCATAAAAAACAGGCACAAGACGTTGCAGTGTGGTTTTACCTGATGCGTTAGTACCACAAATATTGGTGTGACCATTTAATGCTAACTCTACCACTCCCGGTAGATGCGTATCGATCAACACAATTCGAATCAAGCTAGGCATGTGAATCCTTTTCCAAAAATCACCCTATAACGGGTAGCTAGCCAAGTGAATTATTTGCTCACAGCAATCACTTAACAAAAATACGAATAGCCCATAAAGGTAATCTAAAGCCTGATACAAGGCAATAAGGGCATTTGAGTAGGTTAATGATACGCCATTGCACAAAAAAGTGATGGGTAAAAAAAAGGCAGTTGAATTAAGGGCAAGGATGACTCAAGGAAGGTAATGAAAAATGCCTTATCTAAGGATAAGATAAGGCATTAATAAAATTAGTCTTCAACCACTAACCGAGCATTAATGGCTTGTAACGGTCGGTTATTATTACCCATCATGGCATGCAATTTAGTAATTTGAGCTTTAGATGCAGAAACTGGATGTTGTAGAACTAGCCAACGCACACCTTCACTACAAGGAGGCGTCGTTAATGAGCCATTAAAGCGGTAGTAATCATTGGCTTTAGGCAGCATCTCAGCAACATTAACTTGCGGCGTAACCATGACAGATTTACCGTTTTGCGGTAATTGTTTAAATAGCTGAGTTAATACTGGATTATCTTGCTTACTTTGCTCAAACATCACGCCAATAACAGCCAACTGTCCTTGTGCATTTGCATGCACAAAGTGGGCTTCCATCGGGTATTGTTTGCCATTAATCATGTTTTCTGATGGAGTGTGAAAATGAAACTGTTTTAGTTGAAATTGCTCACCATCTAGCAGCAACTGATTCGTGCCCGCCACTTTAGCCTCAACCGTATGGCCATTATTAAGTAGCTGCGCAACTTGGCCTTGATACTCCACCATAAGGTCAGCTAGATCAGCGTCAACCGCTCGGTTAATATCAATCGGTGATTGGTTTTGCCCTGAAGCACAAATTGTAAAGTGTTCACCCCAATGTTGCGGTCCATTATTGGTGCCATATCCCCATTGAGCGGCGTAACTCGCTGGTGCAACAGCTAACGCCAATACGAGTCCAAATGATGACATCAAGCTTGATGACCGAGTAATATACTGCATAGTAATATCCTTATTGATTAATTTTGCCCTAAACAGATATAGACCATATTGGCTCACTTAGCCGCTTACAGTCATCATAATTAACGTTGATACGTGCCTTGCTGACGCGCGGTATATTCAGCGCACATAGCATCAATGCTCTCAGGCTCGAGTGGACGTAAGCCACTTAACACTAAGGTTTTCTTACCTGTACCAATCAATTTATCACCATCATGTAATTCAAATCTTAAATTAACATCGGCACGCTTGCCTTCATTCACAAACTCAGTTTCAACTAAGGTTAACTTGGCTTGAGTAAAGTCTAAACATTGTAATTCAAATGCCATGCTTTCATAGATAACCAATGGCCGTTGTGGATTAATCATCACTTGATGCTCTTGCATTAACGGCACTAATACATGGATAAAGTTCAAGCCAGAGAATGCCACATAACTACGAATAAACGCTTCAATTTGCACCTGACAATGAGTCACGTCACCGCTACGATTAACATTTAATAAGGCTTTATCGCGGTTATCACTAATGGTGATATTTTCTTCAGCCAATTCTGGAAACTTAAGTCCAATATCAGCACCAACCATGCCAGCAAAATTAAACTGCATCTGTTGGCTTAAACCATACTTATTCAACACTAACGCAAACAGTAAATCACCCGGTACACAAAAGCGTTTAGCATCAACATCATGAATAGGATTAAAATCACTGGCGACCTGTTTAGCAAAATCACTGGCCTGCTGCGCAGACACTAAAACTTGTTCATTTTCTTTTTTATAATAATTAGTTAGAAACATCTTTTACTCAATATTAAGTGGTTTATTGCGATAATTATCGACAGTCTACTCTAGTTTAGAAAAAACACTCACCCGATGACTTAGCTATCTTTTGTTAATAACCAAAATTCAAACCATATCTATTAGTCATAATTAACACGATCCCTCTCTACCGCAATATTTACAGTTCATCATTTCACCTCAAATCCCTTATACCGTTATTAACGGTTACAGATGTAAATAGTTATAAAAGTTTAGTTAAAAATAATTTACTTAACTATTACCATAAGTATAATGCGAATCAATCTTATTTAGATTAACAATCACCAATGACTTTATTTACCCATGGAGAGGTTATGACTAAGTTCAACAGATTCCCACTCAGTATCTTATCTGCCGCATTATTTACCAGCTAACCCCTTATGTTTATGCCGAGGAAGATCTGCAAGCGTCGACTATTGAGCAAGTGACAATTTTTGGCGAGCGTAACCCAATAAATACCGTTCCTGGCAGTGCTCATGTTATTACTGAAGTTGAACTTGAAGAGTTTAACTACACTGACATCATGCGTACTTTAGCCTCGATTCCAGGGGTTTATATTCTTGAAGAAGATGGCTATGGCCTACGCCCAAATGTGGGTATGCGGGGTACAGGTCAAAACCGCTCTGAAAAGATTACCATTATGGAAGATGGCATATTAGCCGCTCCTGCGCCTTACGCTTCGCCATCCGCATACTATTTCCCTACAGCAGGACGTATGCAAGGTATTGAAATTCTAAAAGGCAGTTCTACCGTTAAATATGGCCCCCGTACCACAGGCGGCATTGTTAACTTAATCTCACGCCAAATCCCTGAAGAGCAATTAGCCGGTAAAGTTGATGTTGCTTTAGGTGAAGATGGCTTTGGTAAATTGCACACTTATGCGGGCGGTCAAGGTGAGCGCATTGGTGGTGTCGTTGATCTATACCGCTATCAAGCATCAGGCTACAAACACATTAATGGCGTGGGTGGTAATACTGGCTTCCAAAAAAATGATGCCTTGGCTAAATTCAGTATTCGCTCTGCAACGGATGCAAAATACCAGCAAGAGCTTGCCATTAAACTTAAATATTCAGATGAAACCTCAAATGAAACCTATATGGGATTAACGGTTGAGGACTACATTAATAACCCCTACTCACGTTATTCAGCATCACAAAAAGATCAAATGAATACTGAGCATAAGCAGTTACAAATCAACCACAGTATCGATTTAAGCCAAGACATCAGCTTAGCTACCGTGGCTTATTACAACAACTTCCATCGAAACTGGTACAAAACCTCAAAAGTAGGCGGAGCAAGCTTAGGCAAGAAAAAAGAATTTATTATTGATGGTGTAACTAAAGAGTACACAGGTATCGAAATTGCGTCACTGTATGATCATAACCCATCACAAAATCCAATAGGTCAATTACCATTAACCGTCGACGTGAAAGCCAATAACCGCGACTACTTGTCACAAGGTATCCAAACCGAACTGTATTGGGCTTTAGATACTCATGAGCTAGAGTTTGGTTTACGCTACCATGAAGATCAGATGGACCGCTTCCAGTGGGTTGATAAATATAGCTTAGGTAACAACCAAGTCATGACCTTAACTGATGCGGGTGTCCCTGGCACAGACTCAAACCGTATCGACAGTGCTGAAGCTTTTGCAGCCTTTGTACAAGACCGTATCACTATTGGTAACTGGAATATTACCGCAGGTCTGCGTTATGAAGACGTTGAAACACGCCGCCAAGACTGGGGCAAAAAGAACTCCGGTCGTAATGGCGCACCAAGCAAAGATCTCAAAAATAATTTTGATGCTTGGTTACCATCACTGGGTGCCACTTACCAAATTAATGATGCATTATTAGTTCTTGCTGGCGTACAAAAAGGGTTTTCACCCGCAGCGCCGGGTAACGCTAAAGCTGAAGAGGAAAAAAGCTGGAACTATGAAGCGGGTCTACGTTATAACCAAAACTCGCTCACGACAGAAGCAATTGTATTCTACAGTGACTATAGCAATATGCATGGTAACTGCACCGCATTTTCAGGCTGTTCGGAAGAAAATATTGGTGACCAATATAATGGCGGAGAAGTCGATATTGCCGGCTTAGAGCTCAGCGGCGCTTATATCATTAACGAAGATGGTGATTATAGCTTCCCAATCAAGATGTCATACACTTTTACCGACTCAGAATTTGCCAACAGTTTCGAATCTAATCTTGATACTTGGGGCGATGTAAAAAAAGGTTACGCACTAGCTTATCTACCTGAACATCAAGGTTACTTATCCGCTGGGGTAGCAACCGAGCAATTTGATGTCACACTAGCGATGCGCTATACAGGTAAAGTCCTGACCAAAGCAGGCGATTTTGGTCATGCCAATGGCACCAATAGTATTGACTCACGCACGCTATTTGACCTAGCAGCACACTACTATATTTCAGATGCACAACAAGTTTATTTAACCGCTGAAAACCTATTTGATGAAACCTATGTCACTAACCGCGTACATGGTTCAATAATGGTCGGTAAGCCACGTACGGTTAATCTGGGTTACAGCTATAAATTTTAACGCTTTACATAAAGCCAGATCACAAACTCAAAGCCGCTATTGATTAGCGGCTTTTTTATTGGCTATCGCTATGCTAACTTAGATTTTTACCTATACTTTGTCTAAAAATAATACAATTATTATACCAGTTCCATTAATAATGTGATCTTTCAGCGGGAATTCAAAGCCCTGTAGGCAAGGCAGAGGCTTGAAGCTAATAGTTATTCTATATCGAGAGCCTCCAACGTAGCATGAAGGGCTTTGAAACCCGCACTACGTGAGCCTCTCAGACTTTCCACTTCTGCGTTGCATTGACTTAAAAGGGAATAACCATTTCTTCATCAATGCGCCTTGAATTGACAAGTCTGAGTGGCTCTGAATTGATCACTTATTTAGTGGAATTGGTATTACTCATAAAATAATAACGTGATAAAGGAAATATCATGAACAAAAATGTACTGCTACTGGGGCGAAAAAGCATCATTGTTGAAGATGTTATCCGTGATCTTGATATGCCCCACATTCAATTTTTTACTGGTACCAACTTAGACGATGTACAGCGAATTATCGCACGCCACAATATCCACCATGTGATTATGGGCGCGGGTATCGATATTGAAGTAAGACTGCAAATCACCAAGACTATTTTTGCCCACAGTGACACCACCACAGTACACATGAAAGATTATGCTTCAGGTGCTGAGGGAATGATGGATTTTGTCGATAAAATCTTAACGGTCTTAATACCCATTTAATTAAGTGGATCCGTCATAAAAAAGGACGCCTGCGCGTCCTTTTTCATGATGTCACGATTAGTTACCTAACATGCGTTTCCACCAAGGCAGTGGGTCACCACAATTAGGCGCAGGATTATAGCCAGCGGCAATAGCAGGTAACTGCACTACATTTGGACAAGTACGCTCTTTAGCCACGCCAGTTGCTTTTTCAAAGTAACCTTGTACCACACCGTTTACCGGTGTTAAGCGTAAACTCAATGGCGGCCGTTGATTTAAGAAAGCTTGATAAACCGCCATTGCACCACTGCTACCATAGAGGTTGGTTTTGCCGTTATCATCACGGCCAACCCATACTGCGGCAACATTACGTTCATCAAAACCGGCAAACCATGAGTCGCGGCTATCATTACTGGTGCCCGTCTTACCCGCTAGAGTGGTGTGCGGGAATGCCCGCCCCAAACGCTTAGCGGTACCCGATTTCACCACTTGGGTCATGGCGTATTTAACCAAATAATCGGTGGCAGGATTAATCGCTTGCTCTGCAGGGCGAGCCACTTCTGGCAAAGGTTTATTATGGCTATCAAGTACCGTCGTTACCGCCGTTAATTTACGGTAACGGCCATTATCAGCCAGTGTTTGATAAACCTGCGCCACCATTAATGGCGAACCGTTAAGGGCACCTAAGAACATAGACGGATATTCTGGAATAGGCTCACGCCAACCAGCCGCATCCAATGTACTGGCCACCGCGCCAACACCAACCGCTAAACCTAAATTCACTGTAGGTACGTTCATTGAGTTCTTCAATGCGGTTAACAATGGCACTTGGCCACTAAACTTATGATCAAAGTTTTTAGGAGACCATGTTTTACCTTGACCGTTACTTAAAGTAATGGGTTGATCATCTAATGGCGTTTCCAAGTTAAACTTTTTATATTCATTTAATGCGGTCGCATAAACAAAGGGTTTAACTAATGAGCCAATAGGGCGGCGGATTTCAATTGCACGATTATAGCCATCATAACTCGGTACTTTATCGCCCACCATGCCGCAACGCCGCCAGTAAACTTATCGGTAATCACCATACCGACTTGCAGATGCTTATCAGACTTAGTCAAACGCTTCATGGTCGTGGTGACCGCATGTTCTGCTGATTCCTGCACCACTGGATCAAGCGTGGTATAAACCTTAATGCCTGATTGATGCAATAACGCATCACCATAACGACTGGCTAACTCTGATTTCACTAAGCTAAAGAATGCAGGCAATCGTTGATGCACCGACTTATTGGCTTTACGCAATCCAAGTGGCGATTCTACCGCTGCGGTGTATTGCGCTACGGTAATTTTATCGCCTTCCATTAGCAATCTCAGTACCAAATCACGGCGCTCTTGCGCGCGCTCAGGGTAACGCCACGGGTTGTAATATGATGGCCCCTTAATCACGGCCACTAAAAAAGCTTGTTGCGGTAGGGTTAGCTCCGCAATAGGACGACCAAAATAGAATTGTGATGCCAGCCCCATACCATGGACGGCGCGCGCTTTATCTTGTCCCATGTAGACTTCATTTAAATACGCTTCCAAAATTTCATGTTTGGAATAGCGGAAATCAATAATCACCGCCATTAAAGCTTCACGAACCTTACGCCATAAAGAACGCTCGCTCGATAAAAAGAAGTTTTTAGCTAACTGCTGAGTTAATGTTGAGCCACCTTGTACCGTTCTACCCGCGGTAATATTGACGATAGCCGCACGTACAATCGCAAATGGGTTAACACCATAATGTTCATAAAAACTGCGATCTTCAGTCAAAATCAAGGCATCAATTAGTTCCGCAGGCATTTGCGTAGTAGGCACAAATAAGCGGTCTTCACCATCACTGGCAATAATACGATCAAGTAACACAGGTTCTAAATGAAATACTGCCAATTGGCGCTTATCACTCACCCGCGCAATTGAATCGACCCCTTGATCATCAAAGCTAATCATCACCCGCTGCGCAGGTTGATTACCTTGTGGATGTAAAAAGGCACGACGCCATAACTCCACCCGCGTTTTAGAGGCAGAGAACTCACCAATTTGGCGTGGATTAGCGACTTTGCGATAACCTAAAATTTTAAGTTCATCGATTAATTGGGCATGACTTACCGCTGCGCCGGGGTACAGCGCCATAGAGCGACTGAAGACCTGCGCCGGTAAATACCATTTTTGGCCTTCAAATTTACGGGCAATGATTTGATCTAAATAGATGCCATAAAGCATTACCACAGCCAGCACGGCTAGCCCTAATTTCCAACACACTGACCAAGTTTTAGCTAACCATGTTTTTTGGCTAGTGACTTTCTTTTTGGTGCGAGTTGCTCTTTTCTTTGCCGGCGCTTTTTTAGCGGGTTCTTTTTTGGGGGATTTAGTTTCAGCCACGGGACTTTTGCTCTCCTGCTTGTGCTGCTAATGTTTTTTTCTTAGTCATTTTAGTGGGCAAGGTATTGGCAGGATCATCTGGCCATAAATGCTTAGGATAACGGCCCTTCATCTCTTTTTTTACATCCACATAAGGGCCTTGCCAAAAACTAGCCAAATCGGCAGTTAATGCCAAAGGTCGCATTGCTGGTGATAATAACTCCATAGTCACCACCAATTTTCCTTGCGCTAAAATCGGACTTTGAGCCATTCCCAAAGCCTCTTGTAAACGAATACTGATTAATGCTCTGCCATCAATTTGATAAGCAATATTGGCATGAGTACCGGTTGCCATCAAAAATCGTTTAGGCAGTTGTTGTGCTAATAATTGTTGCTGCTCCCAAGGTAATTGATTGAGCAACAATGGATAAATATCGATATTTTTTAGTGCAGCTAAACTTCGCACATCAGTTAAATAAGGTGCTAGCCATGTATTGAGTGTTAACAACAAGGTCTCATCGCTGACATCAGGCCAATCGTGCTGTACTAGCCATTGTTTAGCCAGCATCATCCGAATCTGTAACTGACGCACACTATCATTAAAGTCGAGTAAGCCTAAACCTTTTTGCAGCAATAACTCACATAGACCTTGGGTTAATTGTTTAGGTTCAATGCGGCTAATGGCTTTAGCTGATAATACAATCTGACCTAACTTACGTTGCAGTTCACCAATAAAACGGCCTTTAGCTTCATCAAAGCCAATATGCGTATGGTCACTGATTAATGTCTCTAACTGTTTATCAATCACGGTTTGAGGCAAATTAACGGCAAGGTAAACTCGACTGTCAGATTGCCCTTGTAACTGACCAAAATCAGCGACCACTAACCAATCGGCATAGGCTAATGGCTGATCATCAAGCATTACACCACTGCCATTAGCCATTAAAAAACGACCATCACTGCGGCGCTTAGCAATTCTATCGGGGTAGGCTTGTGCTAACAAATAGCCAATATCAACTGGGTTAGCCAATTGCATTAATTCAGACTCGGCATCTGCAATGGCAAACTTTTTCAGCCAGTTTCTAAATTCTTGCCTTAATATACCTTGCTGCAATAAGTTGAAATAATTGCTTAAATCGGTGCCTTTACGCGGTAAGCCGCGTGCTTGCAATAAAGTAACTAAGGCACAGGCTAAAGGTAATAATCGCGCGTGCTGCGCTTTAGCTTGCAGCAACATATGGGCTAAACGTGGTTCACAGCCCATTTGATAGGCATGTTGCCCCATAACGGTTAACTTGTGTTGTTCATCAACCAAAGCCAATGTTTGCAATAATTGCCATGCAACCTGTTCATTGGCTGGTGTGGGTGGGGTTAACAAAGGTAAATCACTGATATGACGTACGCCCCAATTAGCCGCTTCAAATGCAAGCGAGGTTAATTCACTTTGCACTATCTCTGGCGCATCAACCTTAGCCAAACGGCCATGTTCTTCTTGCCCCCATAGACGAATACAATGCCCTTCACTTAAACGCCCAGCACGACCACTACGTTGAATAGCAGAGGCTTGGCTAATACGCTTTAAAGTTAATTTATTACTGCCCGTTTTCGGATTAAAGCTGGCATCACGGCGATAACCACTGTCGACCACTAAGCTAATACCATCAATTGTTAAACTGGATTCAGCCACATTGGTCGACAATACAATTTTACGTTTACCATCCACAGCTGCAGCAATGGCTCTATCTTGCTGCGCTGCAGTTAACTCACCATATAATGGACAAATATCAAATTGCTCGGCATCTAACCGTTCCGCAAGATAACGTTGCAGGCGTAAAATCTCACCTTTGCCGGGTAAGAATGCTAATACAGAACCCTTTTGTTGAGCCTGATTGAGCACGCTTTCGTCAAGCTCGTTATGCACTAACTTAACAATGATTTGCCCCATATGTGGCAACCAATCTTGCTGCGTTTTAGCGGCATAATAGGCGTGAGTGACGGGATAACTACGGCCCTCACTGCTCAGTACCGCTGCATCAGGCATTAGTTCAAGTAAAGGCAGGCCTGATAAGGTTGCTGACATTGCCATAATCACTAAGTCATCACGTAATGACGCTTGTACCTCTAACGCTAACGCTAAGCCTAAGTCAGTAGTAAGATGCCGCTCATGGATTTCATCAAAAATAATTAAGCCAATATCAGTTAACTCAGGATCGGCTTGGATCATCTTGGTCAACACCCCCTCAGTCACAATTTCTAAGCGAGTATTGGCACTAATCTTAGTATCGCCTTTAATACGATAACCGACCTGTTGTCCCACCTTTTGATTGAGTGATGTCGCTAAATAATGGGCAATACTACGGGCAGCAACTCGGCGCGGCTCCAACATTAAAATCTTGCCATTAATTTGCGGCCAAGCAGCATAGCTAACGGCAAGGCCGTCGACTTACCCGCTCCCGTTGGCGCTTCTAAAATGATTTGAGTCGATTGAGTTAATGCTGTTTGTAATGGTGTAAACAGCGCTGTAATAGGTAATTGATCCAAGCTAATATTCTTATCATTCAGTAAAGATATACTCGGCCAAGTGTACTAAGCTTTGCTTGCAAGTGCTAACCTTGATGTCATCTCGCCCAAACTGAACCATAAAAATGCGCCGACTATTTCTAGGTTTTCAAGTTAATCCCAAGCAATTACCAACACTGCTTGAGTTACAACAGCAGCTCAGTCATCAATCGATGCAACCCGTACCTGCTGCTAATTTACATTTAACCTTAGCGTTTTTAGGGCAAACCTCTGATGAGCAGCTAACAGCCCTGCTCAATCATATCCCGCATTGGCACAAACCAAGCTTTACCCTTGAATTAGCTGAGGTTGTGCATTGGCCTAAACCGAAAATATTAGCCTTAGCCACTGAACAAGTCCCCACGCCATTACAAGCGTTATATCAGCAGGGACAAACCTTAGCACAGCAATTAGGACTGCATCAAAATGAGCATCAGTTTCGGCCGCATATCACCCTATTTCGTAAAGCAAAAAGCTTAACTTCAGATGACACGTTCACCCTGTCTCTCGCCCCGAAACAGCTGCATCTATTTGAATCATTATCGACCGATAACGGCGTGCAATATCCCATTTTGCAGTCGTGGGATTTACTATAAAAAACGAATAAAAAAACGAAACAAAAAAGGCCGTCGATGACGGCCTTATTCACTATGGGGCTGACTCAATTAATCTTTTAAGATTTCAGCCACAGTTAATACACCATGTGCGGTAGCACCCGCAGCCCATAAACCATTTTCAGATGCTGCGAATGCAGCGGCAATATCCATATGTAACCATTGAGTATCGTCACTCACAAAACGCCATAGGAAACCCGCTGCATTTGAAGCGCCACCAAATCCACCGCCCTTTTGAGCACGGCTATTGGCGGTATCAGCATAAGCTGATGGACACATATCTTTATGCCAAGGATCAAGCGGTAATGGCCATACTTTTTCAGATACCACTTGCGCTTTCTGTTGCACCATAGCCAATACTTCTGGCTTAGGAGAAAAGATGGCATTGTACTCGGTACCCACAGCCGTTAATGCTGCGCCAGTTAAGGTGGCAGCATCAACCACTAACGGTGCGCCTGTCGCACAAGCCGCTTGCAAACCATCCGCTAACACTAAACGACCTTCAGCATCAGTATTGACCACTTCAACGGTAACACCGTTCTTATAAGTTAAAATGTCACCCAACTTATAAGCATGGCCGCTGACGAGGTTTTCAGCACAGCAAAGAAACAGTTTCACCCGCTTTTTAAGACCAAACTTCATCGCTAAGCCTAAACCAGACGTCACAGTTGAAGCACCGCCCATATCACACTTCATTGTGAGCATACCTTCAGACGACTTCAGGCTATATCCACCAGAGTCAAAGGTAATACCTTTACCAACCAATGCTACCGCCACTGGCGCATCGGCATCACCCGTTGGGTTGTAATCTAGCTCCAACATTGCTGGTGCACGCTCACTGCCACGGCCCACGGCATGAATCCCAATCCATTGTTCTTCAAGTAGTTGTTCGCCAGCAATAATCCGGTGAGACACATATTCAGGGGCAATTTCAGTCAGCCATTGTGCCGCTTTATTGGCTAGTGCTTGCGGAGATAGATCTTCAGGAGTTGCGTTGGTCAGCTCGCGCGAAAACGTCGCGGCTTCAAAACGGCATTGTAAGGTATGCTTAGTGTCATAATCACCACACCATTGTACTTGATATTCACCTCTAGCCGTCGCAAAACCTTGGCTAAATGCCCATTGATTATCAAGTTGCCATAGCTCACCGACCAAGCTCACAAAGCTGATACCTTGCTTACGTAATTTACGCGCCGCAGCTTGAATTTGACGTAACTCATCTGCTTTATTTAAGTGAATAGTGGCAACACCATCATTAAAACTCAGATCAGCTTTACCCCATGATGCTGCAGGTGCTTCATGGGTAAGCGTAACATTCATAAATTCCATCTTATTTCCTTTACCAGAGTATAAAAAACGATAAACTGCCCCCAGTGTACTGTATCGAGGTAACGGCTAAAAGAGTCCGAGGAGCTGATTTAATGGAATTTAATCCATCACTGCAACAGGGAAAACTAATTAAACGTTATAAGCGTTTCTTAACTGACATAGAGTTGGCTGATGGCAGTGTAATTACCATTCACTGTCCTAATACTGGCTCAATGAAAAATTGTTTATTCCCCGGTGAAACCGTTTGGTTTTCAACGTCAGATAACCCTAAACGCAAATACCCACACACCTTTGAAATAATGACGACGCCAACAGGCGATATGATTGGCGTTAATACCGGTCGCGCCAATGATTTGGCTGAAGAAGGTATTCGTTCAGGGGCAATCACTGAATTACAGGGCTATCGCAACCTTAAACGTGAAGTGAAATATGGTGATGAAAATAGCCGCATTGATCTTTTTTTGAGCGACGGCGAGCAAGCAAACTGCTATGTTGAAGTGAAGAGCTGCACATTATTAGAAAATAATTGCGGCTATTTTCCAGATGCTGTTACTAGTCGCGGACAGAAGCATTTACGTGAATTAATCTTGATGAAACAGCAAGGATACCGCGCTGTGCTGCTGTTTCTGGTACAACACACCGGCATCACCAAAGTTGCACCAGCCGACCATATTGACCCCGAATATGGACAACTTTTAAGAGAGGCTGCAAAAAAGGGGTTGAAATTTTAGCGTATCAGGCTAAATTAGCGCGCCATTCAGTCGATATACTGACATCTTGTGTTATCGATTTGAAATAAAGATGTAACAATTGATATTCTTAAGATAATTAGACATAGTCAACAAATTGGTAATTGGTAAAGCAAAGTATTTGCTAAGGTTACAAGTTTTTGCTATAGATAGCGGCCGTTAATCTAAGACGCCCCCTAAAACGCAAACTATTAACAGGAGATGCGTTATGCCTGAAGGCACTAAAAAACTTGGCGTGCTCGCTTATGCAGGCGTAGAGCCGTACCAGGAAAAACCTGGTGAAGAATATATGAATGATCAACAGCTTGATCATTTTAGAACTATCCTAGGTGCATGGCGTAATCAACTTCGTGCAGAAGTGGATAGAACTCTAACTCACATGCAAGATGAAGCTGCAAACTTCCCAGATCCTGTCGACCGTGCAGCTCAGGAAGAAGAATTTAGTTTAGAGTTACGTGCACGTGACCGTGAACGTAAGCTAATTAAAAAGATTGAAAAGACACTGCAAAAAATCGAAGAAGATGATTTCGGCTTCTGTGAATCTTGTGGTATCGAAATTGGTATTCGTCGCTTAGAAGCACGACCAACCGCTGACTTATGTATCGACTGCAAAACCCTTGCAGAGATCAAAGAAAAGCAGATGGCAGGTTAATCCTAGCGATACCAATAATAGAAGTGCGGCTTAGTCCGCACTTTTTTGTTTTATAAATAATATACAAATATAAGCATGAGTAGTCATAGTCACTATATAGCCGTTTTGCGCCTTCACCTTCTGGTGCACTTCATTTCGGTTCTCTTATTGCCGCACTCGGTAGTTATCTGCGCGCCAAACAGCAACAAGGTACATGGCTAGTTCGAATCGAAGATGTTGACCCACCACGTGAAATTGCTGGCGCCAGTGACGCTATTTTGCGGACACTTGAAGCCCATGGCTTACATTGGGACGGCAAGTTATTATATCAAAGCGACCGTCTGTCAGCTTATCAAGCCTGCATTGATCAACTTATTGCGAATCAACAAGCCTACTATTGCCAATGTAGCCGTAAACAGATCCAAGCCCGTGGTGGCCTTTATGATGGTCATTGCCGTCATGCCAATTTACCACACGGAGCAGTGCGGATTATTAACCACGTAGGCATCAATAAGTTTACCGATTTACGCGTAGGAGAAGTACAAGTTAGCGATGACTTTGCTCACGAAGATTTCATCATCAAACGCAGTGATGGCCTCTATGCCTATCAATTAGCGGTGGTGCTCGATGATATTGAACAAGGCATGACTGAAATCGTACGTGGCTTTGATCTACTTGAAGCAACCTGCAGACAGTTAAGTTTGTACCAAATTTTAGGAAAAACTGCGCCCAAGTTCCTGCATTTGCCGTTAGCCTGTGCCGACAAAGGCTTTAAGTTATCTAAGCAAAATCATGCTCTCGCCATTGACAATAATCATGCGAAACAAAACATTAGCAAAGCATTACAATTTCTAGGTCAAGCCAGTGTAGATGAAAGTTTAACCATTGAACAAATGCTGCAACAAGCCGTGAGTCAATTCAAGCTGACAACGATACCAAGCAGTTCAGAAATCCTGATTTAACGCTCAAAAAAACAACACTTTCAAATAGCTTGGGTATGCACATCGGTTTGTTGTATCATAGCCGCCAAATTGAAAATGAATTAATCGTAAAATCCCGAGGTGTCCCATTTTTCGCCGTATTAGCCAATTCTGCAAACAGCTGTTTGAAGAGAATCAAACAACTGCTGATGTTGCAGCAACTCAGCCCGATGAGACAGGTTTAACATTAGATGTTATTCCTCGAAATGCGCACAGTATTTCTCGACGTCAAATCAGTGAAAATGCCCTCAAGGTACTATACCGCTTACATAAATCAGGTTTTAAGGCCTATTTAGTTGGCGGTGGTGTACGTGATCTTTTATTAGGCCAAGAGCCTAAAGATTTTGATGTTGTAACTAATGCAACCCCTGAAGAAATCAAACGCCTATTTCGCAATTGTCGTTTAGTCGGACGTCGTTTCCGTCTCGCACATATTGTATTTGGACGCGATATTATTGAAGTGGCAACGTTCCGTGGTCATCACGATACTAGCAACGAAAAGATCTCTAAATCCAATGCCCAAGGTCGCCTATTACGTGACAACGTATATGGTGGCATTGACGAAGATGCAGAGCGTCGCGACTTCACTGTTAATGCGCTTTATTACGATATTAGTGACTTTGCAATCCACAGCTATGCTGGCGGTATTCACGATCTAGAAAAAGGTATTTTACGCCTGATTGGTGATCCAGATACTCGCTACCGTGAAGATCCAGTACGTATGCTACGTGCTGTACGCTTTGCCACTAAGCTAAATATGCAAATCGAAGCGGTAACGGCTGCGCCAATTAAGCAGTTAGCACCTTTGCTAAAAGATATTCCAGCTGCGCGTATGTATGAAGAAGTGCTCAAGTTATTTTTTGCCGGTCATGCCGAGCAAAACTTTGACATGATGCAAGAGTACGGCCTATTTGCACCACTATTTCCAGCGATTCAAGCGCAATTGGATGAATATCCAAAAGGCGCTTGTGCCAAGATGATGCACGCAGTGATGCGCAGCACCGATGAGCGAGTAAAGGCTGATAGACCGATTACACCCGCATTTTTCTATGCCGCAATTCTATGGTATCCATTGCGTCAACGTGCTGACGAAATTGCCTCTGAAAGTGGATTAACCACTAATGATGCTTACTATGCAGCAATGGGTGACATAATGGAGCAGCAATGCCGTACCATTAGTGTTCCGCGTCGCTTTAGTACACCAGCAAAGGATATCTGGCAATTACAGCTAAGATTAGAGCGTAGCCTCAATACTCGCGCCTTTAAAATGGCTGAGCATCCTAAGTTTAGAGCCGCATTCGACTTACTCCAGCTTCGTGCCGAAGTTGAAGGTGGTTCACTAGAGAAAACGGCAACTTGGTGGAATAACTTCCTTAATGCTGATGAAGAAAATCGCAGCAAGATAGTTCGCAGTGGCCCGCGTGGTAATAGCCGTAATAATAATGGCAACCGCAGTCGCACAGGTAATCGCCGTCGTCGTCCAGCCAATAAGCAACCCAAAGCGGCAGAATAAGATGGTGACAGTGTTTGTGGCACTTGGTGCCAATTTACAACAACCGCAACAGCAGATTATGCAAGCGGCACAAGCACTGGCAACGTTAGCCGAAGGTGATAGTTTTAAACTATCACCTTGTTATCGCTCAGTCCCAATGGGCGATGTCGAGCAACCGGATTATGTCAATGCGGTTGCTTGTTTTGATACATCCCTCCCCCCGCTTGAGTTACTTGATGCTTTGCAAGCCATCGAAAATAATCAGGTCGAGTTCGCATTCTCCACTGGGGACCGCGCACTTTAGATCTTGATCTGTTACTTTATGGTCAGCAACACATTAAGTTGCCGCGCTTAACCGTACCTCATTACGGTATGAAACTTCGCAGTTTTGTATTGGTACCGTTATTTGATATTGCGCCAAAATTAATATTACCCTGTGGCACTGCGCTCACTGACTTAGTGACACAATCGCTACGAGATGAATTACAACTGCTGTCGCCTCAGTAATGCCACTCGGTTACTGAGTCGACATCATTAATTTGCAATGGAAAGTAAGTAATGTCGAAAGTAACCAGCTCTACCCTATTAAAATTAAAGCAACAAGGCCAAAAATTCACTGCGCTAACCGCTTATGACGCAAGCTTTGCGGGCGTATTTGATCAACAAGGCGTAGATATTCTACTTGTCGGTGACTCTATGGGCATGGTGCTACAAGGCCATGACGATACCCTGCCTGTTACCGTTGCCGATATTGCCTATCATACCCGCTGCGTTCGCCGTGGTATTAATCGAGCACTGTTGATTGCTGACATGCCTTTTATGAGTTATGCCACCCCAGAGCAAACCATGGTTAGTGCCGCTGAATTAATGCGAAATGGTGCTAACATGGTCAAATTAGAAGGTGGACTCTGGTTAGTCGATACCGTACGAATGCTAACTGAACGTGGTATTCCGGTATGCGCTCACTTAGGCTTAACACCGCAATCTGTGCATCTGTTTGGTGGTTTTAAAATTCAAGGTCGTGATGTTAATAACGCCGAGCGTATTATTTCAGAAGCGGTCGAATTAGAAGCCGCAGGCGCACAGTTATTAGTACTTGAATGCATTCCGGCCGCTTTAGCAAAACAGATAACAGCAACGCTTTCAATTCCGGTAATTGGTATTGGTGCAGGTAAAGATTGTGACGGCCAAATCTTAGTTATGCATGATGTATTAGGGATCTCTAGCGGCTATATCCCACGTTTCTCTAAAAACTATATTAGCCAAACTGGCGATATTAGAGCGGCAATTGATGCTTATGTTGAAGAAGTTAAATCAGGGGCTTTCCCTGCCGAACAACACACCTTCAACTAGGAGTTTGCCATGAAAACAACCGCTAATATTGAGCAAGTTCGTAGCCAAGTGAATGCTTGGAAGATGCAAGGTAAAAAAGTGGCATTCGTGCCAACTATGGGCAATCTTCACAAAGGTCATATCAGCTTAATAGAACAAGCCAAACAACATGCTGATCATGTGGTCGCTTCAATCTTTGTCAATCCCATGCAATTTGGTGCCAATGAAGACTTAGACAGTTATCCACGCACCTTAGCAGATGATCAAACCGCGCTTGATGCTGCTGGCACAGATCTATTATTTACTCCAACACCAGAGTTGATGTATCCCAAAGGACTTGAACAGCAAACCTTTGTTGAAGTGCCATTAATCTCTAATCAACTTTGTGGTGCTAGCCGCCCAGGTCATTTCCGCGGTGTGGCGACGATTGTCTGTAAACTGTTTAATATCGTACAGCCTGATGTGGCGGTTTTTGGTCGCAAAGATTATCAACAGTTGTTAGTCATCAATACGATGGTGCATGATCTGTCACTGCCGATTGAAATTATTGGGGTTGAAACCGCCAGAGAAGGCAGTGGTTTAGCGTTAAGCTCACGCAATGGTTATCTAACAGCTAAACAGAAAACTATTGCACCAATGCTTAAGCAGAGCCTTGATCAATTAGCATTAGCCATTCAGCAAGGTGACGAGATTGCGCATGCTATCGCAGTGGCCGAGCAAAGCTTAACTGAAGTCGGCTTTAAGCCCGATTATATTGAAGTGCGCCAAGCCCAAACCTTAGCTTACGCCAATGCAACGGACAGCCAATTAGTGATCTTAGCGGCCGCTTATTTAGGCACAACCCGTTTAATTGATAATTTAGTGTTTCATCGTTAATGCCCCCCCTAAAACAAGGCATCCAATAGATGCCTTGTTTATCTCAACAGTTATTTTAAAATATAGCCATTTAAACGGAGATAAACTCATGACAACTCAACAAGTTAAAGTTGGTGTCGGCGTTATCATTATGCAAGATGGCAAGATTTTACTGGGCAAACGCCAAGGTTCACATGGCGCTGGTACGTGGGCCTGTCCGGGCGGACATATTGAATTTGGTGAGTCGATTGAAACTTGCGCAGCGCGGGAAGTATTAGAAGAAACAGGATTGGTCATTAGTGAGCTTAAGCACGCCGATTTCACCAATAACGTTATTGATGACGACAAGCATTATGTCACTGTATTTATGCAAACCCGCACCTACCAAGGTGAACCACAAGTGTTAGAGCCGAATAAATGCGAATGTTGGCACTGGTTCGACTGGCATGCGATGCCAACTCCGCTATTCTCACCACTCGCCGATCTTTATCAGTCTGGCTTTGAACCGGCATAATGCTTAATACCAATTCCATTAATAATGTGCTCTTTCAGCGGGAATTCAAAGCCCTGTAGGCAAGGCAGAGGCTTGAAGTTAATAGTTATTCTATACCTAGAGCCTCTAACGTAGCATGAAGGGCTTTGAAACCCGCACTACGTGAGTCTCTCAGACTTTCCACTTCTGCTTTGCATTGACTTAAAAGGGAATAACCATTTCTTCATCAATGCGCCTTGAATTGAAAAGTCTGAGTGGCTCTGAATTGATCACTTATTTAGTGGAATTGGTATAACAAACAAAAGCCGCTGACACTGCAGCGGCTTAGATTTTATTATCGAGTTATCAGAGCTAATTAGCTACGTAAGCCAATACCTCTTGAAATTAAATAATAAGCCACAAACCATAAACCGGCACAGAAGCTGACCATAATCGTAACTGACAAACTCACGCTAATATCAGCAATACCCAAGAAGCCATAGCGGAATACGTTAATCATATACACCACAGGGTTGAGTGCTGATACTCCTTGCCAAAAGCTAGGGAGTAACGATAACGAGTAAAATACGCCGCCTAAGTAGGTTAATGGTGTCAGCACAAAGGTCGGAATGATACTGATATCATCAAAGCTCTTGGCAAATACCGCGTTAATCAAGCCACCTAGCGCAAACAAAATTGAGGTTAATAATACGGTTAATATCACCATCCCAGATGGTGAATATGAATATCGACAAAGCACATAGCGACTGCGGTCACAATGGCGCCGACACATAAACCTCGCGCGACACCGCCGCCCACATAACCTGCAATCATCACATAATGTGGCACGGGCGCGACCATCAACTCTTCTAAGTTACCTTGAAACTTAGCACTGTAAAATGATGATGCTACGTTAGAGTATGAGTTAGTAATCACTGACATCATAATTAAGCCGGGCGCGATAAACTCCATATAGCTAACGCCGCCCATTTCTCCGACCCGTTTACCAATTAAATTACCAAAAATCATAAAATATAAGGTCATGGTAATCGCTGGTGGAACGAGGGTTTGCACCCAAATACGAGTAAAACGATTAATCTCTTTAGCGATAATGCTCTTAAAAGCAATAAAGTACAGCTTATGCATGTTGGCTCTCCTGCGCACTTTTCACTAAATTAACGAATAATTCTTCTAAACGGTTAGCTTTGTTGCGCATTGATAGCACTTGAATATTCAAACCTGTTAGCTGGCTAAACAGGTCATTAAGACTGTGGCTCTTATCGACATCCACTTCTAATGTTTGTGGGTCAGTCAAGCGAGTAATAATGCCTGTTAACTCTGGAACTTGCGCAACCGGTGTTGCTAAATCGAGTATAAAGGTTTCCATTGAAAGCTGGCTTAATAGCTGCTTCATACTGGTGCATTCCACCAGCAACCCGTGATCAATAATACCAATATTACGGCACAGCATTTCAGCTTCTTCAAGATAATGGGTGGTCAAAATAATCGTCACCCCCTCTTGATTGATTTTCTTTAAAAAATCCCACATCGAACGACGCAGTTCAATATCAACACCTGCAGTAGGCTCATCCAATATCAGTAGTTTTGGCTCATGCATTAACGCTCTAGCAATCATTAAACGGCGCTTCATGCCGCCGGATAATTCTCTTGATGGGCTATTACGCTTATGCCATAAATCGAGCTGGCCTAAATAACGCTCGGCGCGTTCAAGCGCCACTTTTTTGGTCACGCCATAGTAACCCGCTTGATTAACTACAATCTGCAATACGGTTTCAAACTGATTAAAGTTAAACTCTTGCGGCACTAAGCCAATAGATAGCTTAGCTAACTCTAGTTGCTTATCTAAATTGTGACCAAACACAGTCACATCACCTGATGTTTTATGGACTAACGAGCTAATAATACCAATGGTGGTTGATTTACCCGCCCCATTGGGCCCCAGTAAGGCAAAAAAGTCACCCTGCTCGACGTTAAGGCTAATGCCCTTAACGGCTTGTACGCCACCTTTGTATGTTTTAGTGACACTTTCAAGCTGTAATGCGTACTGCTTAGCGTTCATTCGCTTGCTCTCTCCCATAATAAAACTCCCGCACATGGCGGGAGTTTATTTTAATTTATTATTCCGCGAGAATTACTCTAACGGAATTACCTTAGCAATGTAAGGTAAGTTACGATATTGCTCAGCATAATCAATACCATAACCCACAATGAATTCATCCGGAATGGTAAAGCCAACAAAATCGACTGGTACGTCAACTTCACGGCGCTCAGGCTTATCTAACAAGGTACATAAAGCTAAGCTTTTTGGCTCACGTAGTAACAGCATTTCGCGAACTTTATTCAAGGTATTACCTGAATCGATTAAGTCCTCAACGATCAGCACATCACGGCCTTGAATGTCTGATTGCACATCTTTCAGAATCTTGACATCACGTGAACTGGTCATCGCATTGCCATAGCTTGATACCGACATAAAGTCGATCTCTACATGGCCTTTAATGCGGCGGCATAAGTCAGCCATAAATACGACTGAGCCTTTTAATAGACCCACCATTAGCAAACGTTCGCTATCGGCATAATGGGCATTAATTACGGCTGCCATTTCATCCAGTTTGTGGTTGATTTCGTCAACTGAAATCATCTCTTCGATGGTGTGTTTCATATCACTCTCAATGGTCGAGGTCGCTATCTTTAGGGTTATCATAACCCCAACGACTCGTTAATGAATGGTCTATTCCCAAATGATCTAAAATTCGGGCGACCATAAAGTCTACCAGATCTTGCACGTTTTGTGGATGGTGATAAAAACCAGGCGCTGCTGGCATGATCACCGCTCCATTTCGAGTTAAGTTTAACATATGCTCTAAGTGAATGGCATTAAACGGCGTTTCTCTTGGCACTAAAATAAGCTGGCCGCGCTCTTTTAATACCACATCGGCTGCACGTTCGAGTAAGTTATTACTCATTCCGGTTGCCACGGCAGCTAAAGTCCCCGTGCTACAAGGGCAAATCACCATCTGTTTAGGGGCAGCGCTACCTGATGCTGGCGGTGAGAACCACTGTTCTTTGCCTAATACAATCAGTTCGCCTTGATGACCATTAAACAATTGATCTAGCTGTGCTTTAGCCTTATCGCTATTGGCACTCAATTGCAAACCATGCTCAGTTGCTAGCACCACTCTTGCGGCACTGGATACCATCAAATAAACGCGATAACCATCTTGTAATAAGCATTCCAACAAACGTAAGCCGTAAGGCGCACCTGATGCACCTGTCCAGCCCAAGCTAATGGTTTTTTGTTTTATGCTTGAATTTAGTTGCATAAACGCCATCCTTATTTAGCTAATGCCGCTAAAATTTTAGGATGAATACCACCAAAACCACCGTTACTCATCACCACAATCGTATCGCCAGCATTTGCTTGCTGCGTAAGTTCAGTCACGATTGCATCGATATCGGTCAACACAGTGACTGGAATCGCCGCATTCGCCATCGCTGTTTTAATATCCCAATCAATATTATCCGCTTGATATAAAAATGCTGCATCAGCCTGGGTTAATGAGCCTGCGAGGGTGTCTTTATGTACACCACTTTTCATGGTATTTGAACGTGGCTCTAATACCGCAAAAATACGGCCTTGGCCCACTTTGGCACGTAAGCCCGCTAGAGTAGTTGCAATCGCAGTAGGATGATGAGCAAAATCATCATAAACAGTCACGCCGTTGACCTCACCTAAGCATTCAAGTCGACGCTTAGGCGGCATAAAACGCGTTAACGCATCAATCGCCACACTTGGCGGCACACCTACATGTCTCGCTGCTGCTATCGCCATCATCGCATTTTCAATATTATGATCGCCGATTAATGACCAAGTTAACTGACCTTGTAATTCACCCGCTAAATAAACTTCAAACTGGTGGCCATCAGCAACAACTTTATTCGCATGCCAAGGCGACTCATTAGCAATGTGACTAAAGGTTTCTTGCTCGCTCCAACAGCCCATCTCAATCACTTGTTTTAGTGCTTGGCAATCATTGGGATAGATCACTTTGCCCTGACCCGGCACGGTACGTAGCAGATGGTTAAATTGGCGCTGAATAGCGGCTAAGTCTGCAAAGATATCTGCATGATCAAACTCTAGGTTATTCATCACCAAAGTACGTGGATGATAATGTACAAACTTAGAACGCTTATCAAAAAAGGCACTGTCATATTCATCTGCTTCAACCACAAAGAAATCTGATTCACCTAATGCCGCTGATACGCCAAAGTTTTGTGGTACGCCGCCAATTAGAAAGCCCGGCTTATAACCTGCATCTTCTAAAATCCAAGCTAACATACTTGAAGTTGAGGTTTTACCATGAGTGCCAGCAACGGCTAATACCCAACGGTTTTGTAAAATATGTTCAGCCAGAAATTGAGGGCCTGAGGTATATTTCATGCCTTGATTTAATACAGCCTCAACGCAAGGATTGCCACGGCTCATGGCATTACCAATCACCACAATGTCAGGTTTACTATCAAGCTGACTAGGATCAAATCCTTGAATAAGCTCAATGCCTTGTTGTTCAAGCTGGGTGCTCATCGGCGGGTAAACATTAGCATCACTGCCAGTGACCTTATGTCCCATGGCTCTTGCTAGCACGGCAATACCACCCATAAACGTGCCACAGATCCCTAAAATATGTACATGCATGTCAACCACTCAATTTCTGAAAATTCAAGCTATTGTAGCCTTGTTAAATCTAAACTTGAAACAAAAAAGCAGAAGCTCATTCGCTTCTGCTTTTTATCAATACGATGATGTAAATTTAGCCTTCAAATGCTTTTAGCAAGGTCATATAACTCCAATCTTCGTTACCGTCTTGCATCGCTTTATTGATGGCTTCAATATCAAACTCTTCAATTGCGCCTGACTCATATGTCACGGCAATGGCACCATCTTCAACTGACCAGCGCTGGTAATAATCTTCAGTAATTAAATTAAAGATACGGTTACTTAACCACGCATCGATTTGGAAGAAATGTTGTAACTCTTCTTCGCTGACTTCAAGCAGTTCCATTAGCTCTATAAAATTAAAGCTAATGTCTTTATCGCCAAGATCAACATACAACTGATGCACATCAGCAGACCAATATTCGAAGTCGCCGTATTTTTCTAACAGCTTGGCATCAATCAATGGATTGATAATAAAAAAATCATGTAACCACAAACGGTAATCAGGCTGACTCATTGTCTTTCCTAAACAGGTAATATTGTGATTAGTTTACTACGAATTAAGCGATAGATTATATTTATTCAGAGTGTGCGCGCTGCAATTGCAACTACTTAAGCAGTTGGTTATCTTGCTTGCGCCCTACTTTTTATATTCCAAAGAGAACATCATGCTTACCCTGCTCCGTAACGTTGAATTATATGCACCGCAATATTGTGGCAATCAAGATGTCCTATTTGCTGCGGGAAAAATCTTAGCGATTGGCCACAACCTCAATATTAACAGCGAACTTCATCAAGAAATTGATGGCAGCGGCAAACAATTATTGCCAGGCTTAGTTGACCCTCTAGCCCATATTACGGGCGGTGGCGGTGAAGGCGGTTTTGCCACACGAACCCGTGCAATGAATTTAACCGATGCCAGCTTATACGGCGTTACCACCTTGGTTGGTGCGCTTGGCACTGATTCAATTAGCCGAACTTTAGAAGAGCTAATCGCTAAAGCTAAAGGGTTGCAACAAGATGGCCTCAGCGTTTATTGCTACACAGGCTCTTATAGCTATCCAGTAGCAACTTTAACGGGCAGTATTAGCGTGATTTGATGCTGATTGACCAGATTATTGGCGTCGGTGAAATTGCCATTGCCGATCATAGAGGCTCCCAACTGAGCGTACATGAACTAGCACGAGTTGCAGCAGAATGCCGTGTTGGCGGTATGTTATCTGGCAAAGCAGGTATTGTTTTTGTGCATGTGGGCGATGGTAAAGGGGGACTTAATTTATTGCATCAAGTTGCAGAGCAAACAGATATTCCACTCACTCAGTTTTATCCCACTCATATCAACCGTAGCCAACAATTGCTTGAACAAGGTTTTGCCTTTGCTAAAGCAGGTGCCATGATTGATTTTACCGCATCGACCAATCAAGCCTGCTTAGACAGTGGTGAAGTTGCGGTAGTCGATGCCGTACAGCAAGCCATTAACGCCAATGTACCGCTGCGCCAAATCAGTCTAAGCTCTGATGGTAATGCCAGTCTTCCTGTCTTTAATGACCGGGGAGAATTAACGGGCTTAGAAATGGGCACCGTTGCCAGCCTATACCAAAGCCTATGTCAATTAGTGGCCGCAGGGATGAACTTAGCCGAGGTACTGCCGTTAGTGACTAGCAATGCTGCGCGCACACTCAAGTTAACCCAAAAGGGGCAACTCGCAGTCGGCATGGATGCAGATATGGTATTGACCACGCCAGATATGGTTATTGATAAAGTCTGGAGCCAAGGGCTACTGTTAGTCGACCAAGGCCAAGCCGTCCGTTATAGCCAATTTGAACGCTGTTAATTATTAACATCTTTATCATCCCCAACCATAGTTGTACATATTTTACCCAGCAAACATGGCACAATTTACCTTATTAAAATTGTTTGCTGGGAGTATCATTGATGTCATTAAGCCAACACCAACTGCCACCTATAGAGCACAATTATTCCACGTCGAATTCATTACAAACACAATTAATTGAGCTATTTATTAGTGCTAATCCTTTTCTACAGGTCATCACTCATCAAGATAATATTGAATTTTACAATCGACACTCTTTAGTCGCTAACCTCTATTATCGACATCAAAATATTTATATTACCTTTATAAAAGGCCAACATTTTTATGACCCATTTAATCAACTTACATTTGATGAGCAAAATAAAAGTCATATTATAATTAATCATATTGACCAAATAAAACAAAAAAACTTACGTTATTTTATTAGCCTTGCCGCATGATTGATTTATGCTCAGATAAAAGCAATATGGTTAATTCTCAATACCCATCATTAAATTAAATCTAATATACTTAATCCTTATTTAAAAAGTTTACTTTTGTTAACTTAGCAATAGTTAACACAAGCTCATTCAATCCTGCCAAAATGAAACAAGTTCAACAAAAGTTACCTTAAATAAGAATTTGATCACAAAATCGATCGCTACAGTCCACAAAAGTTAACTAGAAAAATTGTTTTAGATCTAAATCACAATTTTAAAATGAGTAAACAGTATTATGTTCACAAGTTAACTTTTGTTGACCAACTTATAATAAAAAATTAAGTAACCATTTTTCTCGCATAGCTTAAATAAAGCTGACATTAAAAAATATAAAGGAAAATATATGACCTTAAATAATAAGGATGTATTTCTTGGTTGGAGCGCAGCTATTCTTGTTGCATGTATCTGGGGCGTTACTGGGGTAGTTTCTAAACCACTATCTATGGCTGTCGATCCATTAACACTTGTGTTTTTTAGATATGTCACCGCAGTTATTGGTTTATCAATTATTTATTACTTCACCTCTAAAAGTAAAACTCTCAGTAAAGATTTAGGTGATAACTTAAAAATTGAAAAGAAAGATTACTTAAAAATTGCACTATGCGGCATTATTGGTCAAGGTGTTTTCTCACTGTTTAACTTTTTATCTTTATCGCATATTGGTGCAACTGAAAACGGTGTTATTCAAGGCATGCAGCCTTTTGCAACCGTCTTTTTTGGTATGATGTTTATGAATTTTAAAATGAATAAAATTCAATGGGCAGCCTTTATCGCATCTGCAGTTTGTATTTATGCCATGAGCGTAGGCCCAACTAATGAAATTGAAAATGGTACTGCCTGGCTTGGTTATGTTTACGTAACTTGTTCAATGCTAGCGCTAGCATGGACTGCACACTTACGTGCCAGTTTAGCGGATAAATATGGCTCAGTAGTCTCTATGCTATACCAATATATCTCAGTTGCAGTATTCGGTTTATTTGTGGCAGTTACAATGGGATTAGATCTATCTCAAATCTTTATCATCCTATCAGACCCATTATTACTTGGTCTGTTAATTTTCTTAGGTATGGGTATTTCTGGTGGTAGCTATTTAGTACAGCTTTACTCATTCAAAAAAATTGGTGTAGAAAAAGCTACAATGGCGTTAAACCTGATGCCGCTAGTCGGTTATATCGTTGCGGTACTGACCTTAGGTGAAGAGATGATGCTAAGCAAAACCATTATTGTGTCTTTAATTGTGGTCGCCCTTTATGTCTTTACTCGATTTGAAACCAAAGCTAGCCCTGACACTGTTAGCGATATTAAATTAACTGAACAAAAAGCTTAAGCTCCCCCCCTTATACTTTTATTGTTTAATAAAAAACGCAACATTCATTGAATGTTGCGTTTTTATTTGTTTGTTTACTTACTAAAACTGATAACGTGCGCTAAACAATAATTGCTGTTTACTGGCGACACTGTCTTTTTGATATTCAGCAGCAACACCTAAGAAAATTGCAGGAAACACTTGATATTCAAGCCCTAAACTCGCTACACCACCCCAAGCACTTTGTTTATCAGCATAGCCGCCTGCGCGAACTTGCTCTGATTCAAGCTCATCATTAAACACGCCCTCATATTCATCTACTGATGAAGATGAGTAGTGATATTGAGTGTAGGTTAAACCCACTGCAGCTTTTACGGCTAAATTGTCAGTTAACGCATATGAATATACAGGCTTTAGGGTTATTTGTTTGCTTTTAAGCTGCGCCTGCCATTCACGTTCATGATGAAAATCCATATTTTGAAAAGCGACAACCCCCAGATACTTGCCAATCTCAGCTTCAGAGTTAATCTGGTTATAACCTAATTCTAATGCGATTGAGTCATTAAATTGATAACCGATAAAACCGCCAAAATCTGAATTAGTTTCATCAGGTGTCACAGTAATGTTATCGGCAGTGAAATGAGTACTATAATCATGTTGCAGCTTACCCATACCATATTGCATACCCACATAAGGTGCTGCCAATACAGAAGGAGAAACTAGCAATAGCGTTGCCAATAATGTCTTTTTCATCAAAAATCCTAATTAATCAGGTAATAGCAAGTTCAGCAGATAGCCCCAAACAAGCTGAAGTTGCTTGGGTGTATAAATTGGCTGCCAGTATAAAGTGACGATATTAAATTGACTGTTTAGATTAGATTATTGTTAATTAATCGTTGTTACAGTTTGTATCGTTATTGGGGTAATATTTTATGGAGTAACAGATTGTTTTCTTTTATTTATACGACGACATCCAATATTAGGCTTTATTAATAAATATACTCATTTCGCTCTATTTTAAGTTATTAAAATATTGTTGCTATAACTCAAACTCATTTAATATTACAATACTAAAAAATTATTAAACCATTCAAAATAGATAATATTGCCCATACTGGTTCAATGCTCATGCAAAAAGCAAAACTACAGATATTTATAAATATTAGCAAGCAATATTACCTAAAACTAATATTACTTGTTAGTACTTTAGCCACCAGTTCAATATTGTTATTCATCCTATTTGAGCAACATTCAAAATCACAAACACGCGCGATGACATTAGTGCAAATGGTGAGTGAGAATCAATTTGAGTTATTCAGCCAATCACTACAGCAATACACTCAACAAGTTCATCATGTCGTTAATCAACATAAAATCTTTGCTGATATTAATTTTCCAATCGCTTCATCGCATCGAATACAGAGCCCATTGGCCTATGATCTAAAACACCCACATCAAACAGTTTATCAAGCACTGCCTAGCGAGATCCGCCAGTCATTATTGCAGGCCTTTACGGCAGCAATTAATTATGACCGACCGCAAATGATTAAATTGCTACTTGCGATGGAACTTCCTATTGATGAACATACTTTATTAAATGCAATTAGGTTGGATAAGCCTAATACAGTACAGCTGCTTCTAGAAAGCAGAGCGATCACTGCAAATGAATATAATAATGTAATCATTGCTGCAATTAACTCTAACAACCTACAAATAATCGATTTATTACAGCGCAACGGTATTAGCTTTGCCAAAATAAACTTGAACCTAATTGGTTTCAAAACACGATTCTTTAATGCATTAGCCCATACTAATCCAGAGATCTTATCCTTTTTTATGGCTCACGCTTATCAACCATGGCAACATCTTGAACCAAAGCAAGTTAGCCATTTTCTGGCTGATTTAAGCCAACATAAAGTTACCGAGCATGCTCGCCTAATGCTGCAAATTTTACTGACTCATGGACTACCAATAAATCACTATAATCAGTTTATGCATACCCCTTTAACAACTGCTATCAACTTAAATAGTGTCAGTTTGGTTAAGCAACTCATTAACGCAGGGGCTAATACCAATAGTCACTGTACCAATTCCAATAAACACTGCAATCCACCACTTTGGTATGCGATTAATCAAGGTAATATTGAAATCACACAACTGCTACTCAATCATGGTGCCAATCCCAAGCTTATCAATAATCATAGCCAAGCATTATTACAAGAATTGCTCCCTACAGCTTTATAGCAAAATAAAACTTTTTCATGAGCACAACTCTCAACAAAACCTGTTAAGGTTCTGATATTAAAGATTTATATTAATAAAATATCAGAGGATTCAAATGACAGGACGTCAAATTAACCAAGGTTTTACCTTAATAGAGTTAGTCGTAGTCATTATTATATTAGGGGTATTAGCGGTTGTTGCCGCTCCTAAATTTATCAATTTATCTGCAGATGCAAAGGCCGCAACACTAAAAGCGATTGCGGGTTCTATGAATAGCTATATAACCATGTCGCTTGCAGAAGCTCGAGTAAAATCACGCGATACCGTTAATGGTTCAAATGCAACCACCTACCAATTAGATAATGTCGGTGTTATTACTGGTATTGCTAGAGGTGATGACGATACATTAACAGGAGAAGGCAATGATAATAATCCCCTACCTGAAATATATGAAGCCATCAATTTAGACTTAAATGCAGCCAATATGATCAGCGCCAGAAGAGTCTTAAATGGATGGTGGGCGCCCGTACTCACTTATCAGGATAAAGTCGACAGTAGTAGCCCAACAGCCGAACAAATTATTGCCACTAACTGCTATGTTGACTACCAACCTAATTATGGCAAAGCGACCGCACTAGCCGTAACGACAGGTTGCTAACCAATAAAAAAGCCTGTCATTTGACAGGCTCCATTTGCAATTTCTTATGACAATTAGTTAGCGCTATGAGCACCATGCCATACGATTTGACGGTAACGATCTGGGTTAGTATCACCTTCAGTGCTGAACATCATAACCACTGAGTTTTCATCTAGCCCCATTTCAGCTTTCATCGCTTGGTATTCAGGGTTTGTTGCCACTGCATAAAGTAAACCAAGGTTTAATGCACCTGACTCACCACTGACAATCTTAGCGTCACCCGCTAATGGGTTACCTAAAATACGCATACCCATTGCAGTAATGCTATCGTCTACAGAACCAAAGAAGTTACTGCATTGCTTTAGAATCGGCCATGTCACTGGGTTAGGCTCACCACATGCAAGACCTGCCATGATAGAGTTTAATGCGCCTGTTACCGCAACCATTTCACCTTTTTCGCCTGAACGGTAGATACAATCTGCCGCACTTGGCTCAGAGATAATAGTCGTTAATGCATCAGTGCCATATTTATCAGCAAAGTAACCTAAAATACCACCAGCCATTGCACCTACACCCGCTTGCAGCATTAGGTGAGTAGGTTGAATTTCAAGAGCTTGCATCTGCTCTGCAGCTTCAACAGCCATGGTCATATAGCCTTGAGAGATCCAAGTTGGGATCTGCTCGTAACCAGGCCATGCTGTATCTTGTACTAGCATCCAACCGTTTGCAGTTGCAGTTTCATTAGCAATACGTACGGTATCGTCATAGTTCACATCAGTCACAATACATTCAGCGCCTAAGCCTTGAATACGGTTAACGCTTGCTTGTGATGAACCTTTTGGCATGTAAACCACTGCCTTTTGACCCATTTCACGCGCAGCCCAAGCCACACCAGTACCATGGTTACCTGCAGTCGCGGTAGCAAATACCATTGGCTTTTCTAGTTTTTCAGCCACGGTCTTCAGATCAATCTCGCTAATATCAAGATTAAGATGCTGTGCTAATAGTTGACCTAAAGCATATGAACCACCTAACACTTTAAATGCATTTAAGCCAAAGCGGTGAGATTCATCTTTAACTAAAATAGCTTTCACACCTAGGTGTTTAGCTAACTGTGGTAAAGACACTAACGGCGTTGCTTGATAACCTGCAATTTGCTGATGAAATTGACGAGTATGTTGAGCTACTTCGGTATTAAACAAAGCCGATGTTTCACCATTATGGAACGCATTTGAAATTAACTTTAGCATGATGACCACTTCTTATTCAGGTACTGATAAATATTGTCGTGAGGTGAAATTAATCGATTACTTGATGTATGCGATTGCTTCTACTTCAACTAATGCATCTTTTGGTAGACGAGCAGCTTGTACACATGAACGAGCTGGTGCAGCGTCAGTACCAAATACAGCTGTGTATACTTCGTTAAATGCAGCGAAGTCTTCCATGTCAGCTAGGAAACAAGTTGTTTTTACAACGGTATCAATAGAAGCACCCGCTTGCTCTAACACAGCTTTTAAGTTAGCTAGAGACTGTTGTGACTGCTCTTTAATGCCACCTTCAACAAATGCCATTGTCTTTGGATCTAATGGTAATTGACCAGAAGTGAACACTAGGTTCTGTAGGCTGATACCTTGTGAGTATGGGCCGATTGCAGCAGGAGCATTTTCAGTGTGGATTACTTCTTTCATGATGTTCTCTCTTTAAGCTTTAAACTGTCGAATATATTTATAGACAGCATGTTTGGTAATATTAAGGTGTTCAGCAACAATACCTGTTGCCTCTTTAAATTCGAAAATACCATTATCAAACAGATGTTTAACTACGGCTTTGTTATGACCTTTTAAATTAACACTGGCATCGTTATTCACATCAATAATCGCCAGCTCAATTGCCTGCTCAATCATCTCTGCCGATGAATGACTGAAGTTTTCAGTCAAGGTTAATGGTCCCTGTGTCATATTCGGCATAAGCGACTGAATAATCTCAGGAAAAGGTCTAGATAAATTCATATTAACGCAGAACATACCAATAGGACGGCCATTGTCACCCGTCAAAATACAGGTACTCGACTTCAGCAATAAGCCCTCTTTGTTGTGGCTAAAATAGCTTTTTGGCGTCAGCTCATTGGTTTGTTCAAAATGGCGTAGCATTCTTAAGCCTAAATCGGTCATAGGTGAGCCCACTTTACGACCGGTATGATGACCATTAACGATCTTTACGACCGACTCATCAAATTGCTCAAATGAATGGATAACAACTTCACAATGAGGCCCAATTAAATCTGCCATGCTTTCTGCCAGATTAAAGTAGCTCTGTAAAATCTCCCTATCCCGGGGAGTGAACTCAGTAATAAAGTGACTCAGTGTTGTTTTATACATTTTTAGTTTACTTATGTTAACTATAACGAGTGTTGTTAGTTGCTATTTTACCGCTTATTTGAATCTTTGTAATGCGTTAATTTTCTTATATAGGACGTCTTTTCCTCCCTTTAATCAAGTTAAATTTACCAAAAGTTGCCTCAAATACGCTTTTGATCACATTTTCTCGCCATTTAAGGTCACTATAGTTAACTCTAGCATCTGTTTTTGAACTAGGTCACAATTTTAATTTTCGTAAACAGTATTATGCAGATCTCGGTTAACTAATGTTAACTGCACAATCACTTAATTAGATTTAAAACCAGCAACGATTGCTCGTTATATGGAGTACAAGAATGCAAGCCTCATTACAACGTGGGTTTACTACCGCTGAATTTGAAATGCGTGCTGAGAATGCCCAGCGCATGATGCGTCAATTAGAAGTTGATGCAATCCTGTTAACCACTGAACCGAATGTTCGCTACTTCTCAGGTTTTCACACTCAGTTCTGGCACAGCCCTACACGTCCTTGGTTCTTGATCCTTCCTGCAGAGGGCAAGCCAATTGCAGTTATTCCTGAAATTGGTGCAAGCGGCATGGCCGGCACTTGGGTTGATGATATCCACACTTGGGCATCACCACGTCCTGAAGATGACGGTATTAGTATCGTTGCTGACATCCTAAACAAACTTCCAGCACGCTTTGGTCGTGTTGGTGCAACATTAGGTATCGAATCTCACCTACGTATGCCTGTGAATAACTTCTTAACCTTAACTGAAACAGTGACTAAGAAGTTTGTTGACGTATCACTCGCCATTCACGAAATTCGCCAAGTTAAATCAGCAGCAGAAATCGCTAAAGTACGTGAAATTTGTCGTATCACTAACATCGGCTTTGACAAGATCCCTGAATATGCAAAAACAGGCATGACTGAGCGCGAAATCTGTAAGCAATTCCGTATTGATATGTTGCAAGCAGGTGCTGATGAATGTCCATACATCATCGCAGGTTCAGGCCAAGACGGTTATGACAGCATCATCATGGGTCCAACTGACCGCGTTATCGAAACTGGCGACGTATTAATTATTGATACGGGTGCAGTACGTGATGGTTACTTCTCTGATTTCGACCGTAACTGGGCATTTGGTGAAGCAAGTGAGCAAACTAAAGCCGCTTACCGTGCAACTTACGATGCAACGACAGCAGGTTTTGAAGCTGCGCGCCCTGGTGCAACGACTTCTGATATCTACAACGCAATGTGGCAAGTATTAGAAGCTAACGGCGCATTAGGTAATGACGTAGGTCGTTTAGGCCACGGCTTAGGTATCGAACTTACAGAGCGTCCATCAAATACTGCGACTGACAACACAGAATTAAAGCCAGGTATGGTGATGACCCTTGAGCCAGGCATGGTGTACGCACCAGGTAAGTCTATGGTGCACGAAGAAAACATCGTAATTACTGAAAATGGCGCGGAATGGTTATCTGCTCGTGCAGAGCCAGAGCTAATCATTATCAAGTAATCAGGTCGCGCCCATTACGGTGGGCGCAATATACCGCAGGGAAAAGAATTATGATGACATTTGAAGATTTCTGCCAATTTGAGCAGCCGCTAGAGCACCAGCAAGCACCACGTATTAATAAGGTTCATATTGGTCTAGTGCAGTTAAGCACAGATCATAGCCTAGAGATGGATTGGGCCAAGCTACTTGGTAGCCAAGCAGGCGTGTTTAGTTCACGCGTATTCTATTCAAGTGAAATGACACCTGAAGCATTAGATCAAATTGCGGTTGGTATCAGTGATGCTTCAGATCTGATTGCATCTGGTTTACCAATGGATGTGATGGCATTTGGTTGCACCTCAGCGAGCATCATTATTGGTGAAGAGAAAGTCGCTAAGTTACTGACTAAGAACCGTGGTGACATTCCAGCAACCAACCCATGGACTGCAGCAAAAGCAGCATTCAAGCATTTAGGTGCCAAGAAAATCGCCATTTTCTCACCTTACCCAACTAGCGTTAACTACCCGCTATACCAGCAATTAACTCAAGCTGGTTTTGAAGTGACCACATTAGGTTCTCTGGGCATTGAACGTGATACCGATATCACTTTAGTTGATAAAGAATCAATGTTAGCGGCACTGGATGTAATGCTTAAAGATTCTGACGCCGAATTAGTATTTATGTCATGTACCAACTTACGCGTACTTGACCATATTGCCGAAATTGAAAACAGAATCGGTCTTCCAGTGGTTTGCAGTAACTCTGCAATGTTCTGGCACGCCATGTCACTAGTAGGACAACAAGCACAATGCCCTGGGTACGGTAAGCTGCTTAATCCATAACACTTTGCTACACCAATAATTTAGTTCGACCTTTGTTATACAAAAAAATAAAAAACATTTACTCGCAAGTAAAAAATATAAGCAACACCAATAATATAAAATAAATCAAAGGCACCAATTATGACAAACACTCAAAAAGGCTGGCTTGCTGCAATTTTTATCGGTTTACTATGGGGCATTCCTTGGATTGTGGGCACACCAATCCTTGAAGTGATGGATCCACAAGTATTAGTATGGTTACGTTATACCGTAGCTTTCATTACTTTAGGTATTATTTTCAATGTCGGCTTAATGTCTGGCAAAATGAAAAAGAAAACAGATTTCAAACTAAACTGGGAAAATAGAAACGATATTTTCTGGGCAGCTTGTTGCGGTATTATCGGCCAAGGCTCATTCAGTTTCCTATCATTCTTATCGCTTGATTACATTACGGCGTCTGAGAATGGTGTTATCCAAGGTTTAATCCCGATTTTAATTCTGTGTGTAGCTTCCTACGCCATAACGAGCGTTTCACTATTCTTCAGATTGGTGCAGCTATCGGTGCGTTCGCAGGTGTTGCGATTCTAGTGATGGATCCTAACTCTGAAACTCAAGCTTCAACATTGGTCACTTAATCTGTTTCGGCTCTGCAGCAAGTTTCGCTTGTATGGCTTATGCTCGCGCAAAACTAGCAGACAAGTATGGCTCTGTAGCGACCATGTTCCACCAGTTTGTATTTGCATCATTAGGCTTTGGTTTATACCTATTCGTTGTTGGCGCTGATTTCAGCTCAGCACTGAATGTATTCTCTTCACCACTACGTATTTTATGTATCGCTATCTTAGGCGTAGGTATTTCAGGTATCAGTTACCTAATCTACATCTACGGTATGGAGCGTGTAGGTGTTGATGGTACCGGTATGGCGCTAAACCTAATGCCACTATCTTCATTCGTATTGGCAATCTTCGCCCTAGGTGAAGCTGTAACACCAATGCGTTTACTTGCTATCGCGGTAGTTATTACCTCTATGATCGCCTTTATGAAGTTCAGCAACAAAGCGCCAGCTAAAGAAGCTAAGGACGCAGAAGCTACTCCACTAAAAGCGGTAACTGAATAAATTTTTAACCGCCGACATCAACCGATGTCGGCGGACGTTTACGAGATAAAAGACATGACTGTAGAATCAAAAGTTATTGAATGGCGTCACCACATCCACCAGCACCCTGAGTTTGGTTTTGAAGAGTTTCAAACTTCAGCCATGGTTGCTGACTTACTGGAACAGTTTGGTCTAGAAGTTCATAGAAACATTGGCCAAACAGGTGTTGTTGGTATTTTAAAATGTGGCGATAGCGATCGTTCAATCGGCCTACGTGCTGATATGGATGCACTGCATATTTGTGAAAAGAATACCTTCTGTCATGCTTCAGTGAATGAAGGCGTAATGCATGCTTGTGGTCATGATGGCCATACTGCAATGTTACTTGGCGCTGCACATGAGCTGGCACAAACACGCAACTTTGACGGTACAGTCTATTTTATTTTCCAACCGGGTGAAGAGCACGGCGTTGGCGCGAAAGCGATGATTGCTGATGGTCTATTTACTCGCTGGAAAATTGATGCTGTGTATGCAATGCATAACTTACCGGGGATTGAAGCAGGCAAGTTTGTGACTCGCCCAGGTTCATTAATGGCAAGTGAAAGTGCATTTGAAATTGAAATTCTAGCCACTGGCGGCCATGCTGCTATGCCACATATGGGTACAGACCCAATCGTGGTTGGCGCACAAGTTGTGCTGGCGATTCAAACACTGGTATCACGTCATTTAAGCGCGATTGATGAAACAGCGGTTATCTCGGTAACGGAATTTAAAACTAACGGTACGGTTAACGTTATCCCGTCAGCAGTGACCATTAAAGGTGATACTCGCTCATTTACCGATGAAGCTTTAGCTAAAATCGAAAAAGGTATTGAGCGCATTGTGGCGGGTCAATGTATGTCTGCCGGTGTGGACTACAAATACAGTTTCAACAACAGCTTCTTGTCGACCATCAACACCGCCCAAGAAACTGAATATGCGACTCAAGCTGCAATTAAGGTTGCTGGTGAAGAAAACGTTGTCGGTAACTGCGCACCATTTACCATCAGCGAAGACTTCTCATTTATGCTACGTCAAGCGCCGGGCTGCTATGTCTTAGTCGGTAACGGTATTGGCGAGTGTGGTGGTACTGCACTGCATAACCCTTATTATGATTTCAACGATAATATCTTAATGAGTGGCGTGAATTTCTGGCAGCAACTTGTTGAGCAGCAATTGAATAAATAATTATTTGATACTGACACTGATATAAACAAAAACGCTAACAAATTTGTTAGCGTTTTTTTATTTACAGAGACGGCTCTGTCGTTATCACACTGCCATCTGCAATGTTATATCTAATCTGAAAACGACTATCATCTTCTAACGTAAATAAGCAGGTGCTGCCTGTGGCATTAAGCACACCATTATCTTCAATCGCGACTGAATAACGACAATCACCATTACTATTATTACCACTACAAGTATTGGCACCAACCGGAAACGGGTTAGGCTCCATTATTAATGCAAATACCCCAACACAGCCAGTCCATCGAGTAATACCGTTTATCCCACAACTCGTCACGGCACATTCTGGATAACCTTTATAAAGGCCTATATCATCATTTGTGGTGCTATCATCAGGACCTCGTACAATACCAACATCGGGAATATGCCCCTGTTCAACCATTAACTTACTACGAGTTAATTGAATAGCAGAGCGCATCGCCCCTGCTGTCCCTGTATTCGTTGCAGCGATAGCATCTTCGCTAAGTCCAATAAACTTTGGAGCCGCTACTACGGCAAGCACGCCGAGAATAATAATCACGACAACCAGCTCGACTAAAGTAAAACCTTGCCTCTTCCCTATATACATCGCATTAAATCCTTTATATGCAATAAATTTTGCTTACTGTAAATATCGCCTTATTAAGCTAAAGCTTGAGTTAATGATGATAAAAAGTCTTGATAATAAAAAACGCTAACATGACTGTTAGCGTTTTTATTGGATATATTAATTAGTTAGATAACGTCGATAAACACTTATACCAATATCTAAAATGAAACATTGAGTTTAATAGAACATTTTAAATCTAAGCACAATGATTAAGTGACCTACTTAGGCATGACCCACTTAATGCTTCTCGAAATACCTCATCACACTAATTAACCAAAAATAATCATAGTGCCCGCAACAATTGCAATAGTTGAGATAAAGATCATCTCTTTCCAAATTTTTGCCAAAATACTCATATCATTCTCCGTATTTAACATTCGTTTTATTTAATATTTAAAATACGCCTCATTTTTGAACAATATTCTGATGTAAATCACACTTTTTTGCTTTTTAACTTAATAGATCGTAATTTTATTTTTAGAACAACAGCTAAATAACGTTTATTTAAATTAGAACCCAAAAACATAAAGAGGCCATTAATAGTTAATGGCCTCTTTATGTTTTTATTTAGGTGACTCACAAGCTATTGTTGCCTAGCAATCACTTTATCAATGCGGTTTCCATCTAAAGTCATGACTTCAAAATTCCAACCTTGCCACTGATATTGCTCACCTAATCGAGGTAATGAGCCATGCAACCACTGCAACATGCCATTTAATGTATGGTAATGACCATGTTGCTCTGCAGGGATAGTCTTTAATGACAATCTGTCTTGCAGCTCTGAAATTGGCATTAAGCCGTCTAAAATCAACGAGCCATCTTCGCCAACAACCGCCCATACATCATGAGGGTCAGTCGGTTTGAATTCACCCGCTAATGCCTCAAGTAAATCCTGCAGCGTCACTAAGCCAAGCACTTCACCGTACTCATCCACTACAAACACAATCTGTACACCAGATGCTCTAAATTGTTCCAGCAAAGTAAAGCCGGTAATCGATTCAGGTACATAAACAGCTTTTTGATTATGGCTATATTGCTCAGCAAGTGGTTCATTCGCTAAGTAGTGCTTTAATAGCGTATTAGCACTCGCAATACCAAGAATATTGTCCAAACCACCTTGGCACACAGGGAAGCGGGTATGTTCAGTTGCTGTCACCGTAGCTAAATTGGTTACTAATGACTGGTTAATATCCAAATAAACGATGTCACAACGGGGCGTCATTAATGATGATAATGGCCTATCATCTAAACGAAATACATTACGCACCATTTTCTGTTCATACTGTTCAATCACCCCTTCTGTTGATCCTTCAGCCAGCAGCGCATGAATATCATCTTCCGTAATATTGGCTTGAGTATCGACCTTGCGAGCCAATAACTTAACGACGCTGTCGGTCGACACACTTAATAACCATACGAACGGTTTAGCAAACTTAGCTAAAATAGAGATCGGTTTAGCAATATTACAGGCCAATACTTCTGGATTAAATTGCGCAACACGTTTAGGAATTAACTCACCTAAAACAATAGACACATAAGTTATTCCCACAACCACTAATATGGTTGCACTAATTGATGCAACCTTAGTCGCAACACCTAAGCCAATCAACTGTTGAGCAAGTGGTGCAGCTAATACAGACTCACCTACCACGCCATTTAAAATACCAATAGCAGTGATACCAATTTGAATGGTTGATAAAAATTGAGTGGGATTTTGTTGCAGATCAAGCGCGGTTTGCGCTTTTAAATTTCCTTGTTCAACACGTTTTGTTAAGCGACTTTGACGAGCTGTAACCAATGCAATTTCTGACATTGCAAACAAGCCGTTAAGCAATACCAACCCTAATAGTAAGGCGACGTCCACCTGTATCTCCTGAAAAACTGCGACAATGCAGCAGTTTAAATTTTGCCCTGAACAACACAATAAAGATATGATCGTCGACAACAATCATACAATTATCATATAGAGCGAAATAACGTTTAAACTTAATAGTAAGGTGATTAATACCAATAAAGCTGTAGGATATTGGCACTAAAACAATAAATAACAGAAGGGAGTGATATTAATATCTTATTGTTTTTAAAGTTAATTAATAATATTTTTAATTAATTGCTATAATGACTTAAACAAGATTACTATCATCAACTGATTGAATTTTTTACAATGAATCACAGTAGCTTGAGTGTATAACCATTCACGGCAATCAATGCCTTGCCTAAAGCAGGTTAAATTCCCACTGAATTCTGCAACGTCAAGTAGATTGGGTATATGAGGTAATCATGAATATACGGCAGCATCTGATTTATCTAGAGAAGCACTTACTTAGCCCTGAGGTTCGTACAGATACAAATAAATTAGACCAACTATTGAGTGATGACTTTCTTGAATTTAATAGCCAAGGACACACTTATGGTAAAGCTGAAGTTTTAGCGCGCCTGCCCCATGAGGTAGACCCTCTTATTAGTTTCAATCAACATGATTTTCAATTACGGATGATCAGCCAGATGTGGCGCAATTAACCTATAAAGCCACCATTAACTCTCCAAGTAAAGTCACCCAATATTCATTACGCAGCTCTATCTGGCGACAGCATCAACAGCAGTGGCAATTAGTGTTTCACCAAGGCACCTCTTGTAAACCGTTTAAAGCCCCCAATAATAGTTAGCCAATATGACTCACATTGGCTAACTCATAAATATCGCGCACTATGCTTGATTAACGCTATCAACATCAATAATGCAATTACCCCACTCTTTATCAACTTCCCCTTGAATTGTAACTGTCGTTGCCGGAGTCACCATCAATCCATTAAAGTTTTCAGGACTGATATCTAACGTAATCACACCACTGTTATCTTTAAATTGATATTGGTCATTACCTAATGAAGCAATAATATTACCGGTTAATTCAACAGGACTATCGTTATTGGCTTTTTGCGCAGCAGCGATATTATCAATAATATGCTGCGGCCCAACAAAGCCACCTGATTGATGCGGCTGCTGTGTCATCATTTGTTGCATCATCACTGGTTGACCATTCATCATCTGACCGTTTGCGGGTGTCATATAATGCTGCATCATCGGCTGCTGACCTTGCATCATTCCTTGATTGTTGTAACCCGCTTGATTTGGTGCAATTAAAATAACACTATGATGAGCAACGGGATAACCTTGCATCATACCTTGAGGCGCAACCATGTAGCCTGCATCATGTTAGGTTGCACATTCATTTGTTGGGGATTCGTTTGTTGGCTAGTGGCAGCTGACTCAGCCATCATTTGTGGCTGCACCATCATCGATGTTGGAGCGCTTTGTATTTCAGTGGGGACGGGTTGTTCGGCAGTATTGGCAAATGCTAACGAAGGACTCAATAGTAATGCTATAGCAATATATCTGGTTTTCATTGTCTATTCTCCTAATGGGATAAATTATTTTAGGAGCATGAAAATAAACAGAGAATGTCGCCAACATGAGCTTTAGTTTATTAATTTAATAATGAATCATTACCTGCCATAAGCAAGCCAAATATTCATCAACTATATTTTGTTAAAAACAAAAATGCCGTCTTAAAAGACGGCATTCTATGTGGCATATGATGCTTATTTAACAATGCTTAGCATGTCTACATCAATAGTGCGAGTGCTCCACTCTTTATCAACTTCACCCTTAATCATCACTTTTGATTCAGGGGTAATAGTTAAGCCATTAAAATCTTTATGATCAATTTCAATAGTCATCTCACCAGTTGCATCTTTAAATTGATACTTCTCATTACCTAGTGAAGATAAGATATGACCAGTTAATGTTACAGCAGTATCATCTGGGGCAGTTAATGCCACTGAAACAGTGGTAATCGTGCCTTGACTTGGGCCAACAAAACCACCTTGTGCAGGAACTTGATCATGTGCCATAGCTAAACCAGGTGCAAGCATAAGTGCTAACGCTAAATATCTTTTTTTCATAATAATCCCCTAATCTATTAACTAAATAATAACGAATATCGGATGAAATAGTCATTAAACCCAAATGATCTTTAATTCATTGTAGTCGGACTCTATGCAGTTACGGCATTTTTCATATTCTGTTTTAACTTAAGCAAGCGTATAATGCACCGTTCAAGGGGAGTAACTTAGTTAAGTCATTTTGGCTTTACCAGTCGATCGTCATCTCGTTGTAATGCAAATTACATCCGGTCGCTGGGCAACATTAATGCATCAAGTATTAGCGTTGTTAGTGAGACCTTGCCAGCAGGCAAGGAGTCCTATGTTGTAGTCATTGCGCACTATTTTGTCTGCTGCTGGTTATTTTTATTAATCAAAGGAGCAAAAAATGACGCAATGGTGGATGTGGCTGGTCTTTAGCGCCATTATTCTAATCTTATTATGGGTCGATTTAAAATTTGTCGGTGGTGGCAAATCCCATAAAGTATCAATCAAAGAAGCCGGTATCTGGACCTTAGTTTGGGTCAGTGTCGCGCTATTATTTAATCTTGGTCTCTGGTTCTGGTTTAATCACCATGGCGGAGCTGAGCTTGCACATCATAAATCAGTTGAGTTCTTAACTGGCTATATTCTTGAAAAAGCACTTGCAGTAGACAACGTCTTTGTCTGGCTGATGTTATTTAGCTACTTTGCGATTCCACCGGAACTGCAACGCAGAGTATTGCTTTATGGAGTATTAGGTGCAATAGCACTGCGTACAGTGATGATTTTCTCAGGCAGTTATCTGATCAATCAATTCCATTGGATCCTCTATATCTTTGGTGCATTTTTACTATTTAGCGGGTTAAAAATGCTATTTGATAAGGAAGATGAAGCCCCAGATTTAAATAACAACAAAGTCTTAAACTGGGTCAAAAGTCATATTCGCATTACCGATGAACTCCATGGTGAACGCTTTTTTGTAGTCAAAAATGGCCTTAAATATGCGACACCATTATTACTTGCATTAGTGGTTGTCGAAATCAGCGATGTCATTTTTGCGGTAGACAGTATCCCGGCCATTTTCGCCGTCACCACTGACCCATTCATCGTATTAACCTCAAATATATTTGCCATTATGGGGTTAAGAGCCATGTACTTTTTATTAGCCGGAGTGGCTGATAGATTTGTTCTGCTTAAATATGGCTTAGCCGCCATATTAGCCTTTATTGGAATCAAGATGCTGGTGATGGAATTCTATAAAATCCCAACGCTAGTGGCTTTAGGTGTCATAGCCTCAATTTTAGTGATTACCATGACGGCCAGCTGGTATGTTAGCCGTAAAGCTCCCAGCCAAATCAATTAATCACCATCAAACTTAAAATAAGGTCTGCATCGCAGGCCTTATACCAACTTGATTAAGAAGGTGATCATTCAGCGGGAGTTCAAGGTGCTGTAGACAAGGTAAGTATTTGCTCCTGCAATACTGACATTCACCACATCCATGTGGCTTGCGGACATTTGAACGGAATAGTTATTCTCGGCAACAAGCTCCTGCGTTGCTCTACCTCCGGCATCCATTCAGTCGTATTTTGAAAATGTTCAACGCAGTATACGGCGCCTTGAAACCCGCACGAAGTGAGCTTTTCAGACCTTTCCATTTCGATGTTGCATTGATTTGAAAGGGAATTGCCATTACTGCATCAATGCGCCTAGAACTGAAAAGGCTGACAAGCTCTGAATAGCTCACATCTTTAATCAAATTGGTATTATTCCATTCATCATACCTAACCGCAGTACCTTCTGTGATTCTCGTCACACTTTAATGCTTTTTATAATTAGAAGTATAAACATCTAGACGTCTAGATTGACATAAAACAATTGTTTTCCTACTATTGCCTGCAATGAAACAAATCTAATCAACAATATTGATAATGTCAGCCACCATTCGATAACAATAGGCAGACTAAGAGAGAGCAGATTGACGCAAACGACCACAACAGCAACGAGCCAAGGCTCTTTTATTGCATTACTCCCGCTATTTTTATTCTTAGCGCTATTTATTGGTGCCGGTGTTTACTTCCAGCAGCAAGGTGTTGATTTTGCCTTTTATCAACTACCAAGCGTGATTGCGATTTTACCAGCAATTATTTTGGCTTTAGTGATTTCAAAGCAGAAATTAAACAGTGCAATTGATACCTTTATTGGTGGTATTGGCCATAGCAACATTATTGCGATGTGCCTTATCTATCTATTAGCAGGTGGTTTTGCTGCAGTTGCAAAAGCAACGGGGGGCGTAGATGCGACGGTAGCATTAGGCCTATCACTGATCCCATCTTATCTATTACTACCAGGCTTTTTTGTGATTGCAGGCTTTATTGCAACCGCAATGGGTACATCAATGGGAACTATTGCCGCGGTAGCACCTATTGCTTTAGGCGTCGCTAACGAAGCGCATATTGACGGTGCATTGATGGCTGGCGCGGTATTATCGGGTGCCATTTTTGGTGATAACTTATCGATTATTTCAGACACCACCATTGCAGCAACCCGCACCCAAGGTTGTGATATGAAAGACAAGTTCCGCGAAAACCTCATTTTCGCTATTCCAGCTTGTATTATCACACTGCTTTTGTTTGCTTTTGCAGGCCAAGGCCAAGCTGAATTAACCCAGCAACCAATCGATTTTATTAAAGTATTACCTTACTTAACCATCTTAATTTTAGCAGTAGCCGGCTTAAACGTATTCGTGGTACTGACATTAGGTATCGTATTAGCAGGTATCACCGGCTTTGCAACAATGGATTACGGCGTGATCCAGTTCGGTAAAGATATCTACGCAGGTTTTAGTAACATGCAAGAGATCTTCATCTTATCTATGTTAGTGGGTGGTTTAGCAGCGTTAATGCAGCAACAAGGCGGTCTAGCATTTGTAAGCAACCAAGTGAACAAACTGATTGGTCGTTTTTCAAAAGCGAAAGGTGCAGCATCATGCCGCGCAGCTGAATTAGGCATTGCAGGTATCGTGGCAACCACTAACGCATGTGTGGCAAATAACACGGTTTCAATTGTAGTGAGTGGCGATATTGCTAAAGAACTTGCGCAAAAACACCATGTTTCGGCTAAGCGTTCTGCCAGTGTGATGGATATTTTCTCTTGCATCGTACAGGGATTAATTCCTTATGGCGCACAAGCACTATTAATTGCTTCAACCTTTGCAATTAGCCAGTAGATGCCATTAGCCACGCTTGGTACTGTATGGTACTTGCCGTTGTCGCTGTATTTATTGTGATTTTACGTCCACGTCCAACACGTGACTAGGATAGGTTAATTAATCGGTAACGGTTTAAATTTTATTCGAATTCGACTAAGGTCTAATAAGAGAGGCGCTATTTTAGCCCTCTCTTAACCTTGGAAAATTAGAGTAATGGCAAACCTAAAAATAGATAAGCTTACCTCGCTCGACCTCCAAAGCTTGCTCAGTTTTATTGGCATTAGCTGTATGTTAGTTGCTTTATTCGCTATCAGCGTGAGCATCATTAATCACCTTAGTCAGCATGGCTGGCAGTTATTTTTATTAACCCCACAAATACTCAGTAATTATCTCCACTCACCACTTGCAATTGTTTATAACCTTGCCATTTTAATTGCGGGGATTGGCTGCTTACTTTGCTCTATCTGTCTCGCGCTATTAAAAATAAATGCTTACTTCCAGCTAGTGGCTATTTTCTCCAGCACTACTGCAATAACCTTAATACTCCAAGGTATTTTTCCCAGTAATTATTTAGCCATCAATAGTCTGCTTTATTACTGCTGGATCATCTGTAGCACGCTATTATTTTTATTAGTTTTTGTGTCATATATGACTCAGCAACAAGTCATAGGGATCTACATGCTAACGCTATCTGCATTAGGTTTTTTTTCAGGGCTATTATTACTGGGCCAATTAAACTTCCACCAATTTACCATTCCGACTTGCCAAATAAATGGCCAAGATTTTTGCAAATTCTCCGTTATAATGTGGCTTCACTTTCAAATTAGCTTATGGTGGTTTGTCATGATGGGCTTAAAGTGTCGCCAACTGGCTATCGGTCACTACCAACGCCACGCTCGTTCTCAATTATATGGATAATTTATGGCTTATATGCGCTTGGCCCAGTACCTTGCATTAACTGGACTATGCTCCCGTAAACAAGCTGGTCGTTACATTACCGATGGCGCCATTACATTTGATGGCCAACCTGCACAACACATTGACCGTATTGAGGTCAGCCAAGCGGCTCAACATGATATTCGTTGCCATGGCCAAAAAGTTGGATTACCTGAAAGCAAAAGTTATTGGTTATTTAATAAGCCTGTCGGCGTCGATTGTCGTTTGCTTGAACATGATGCCAATAGCCTACTGCATCTATTACCAACGTCTCCAAGACTGTTCCCCGTTGGTCGCTTAGACAAAGATTCACGTGGCTTATTATTACTGACCAATGATGGCGCCTTATCGCATAAGTTAATGCATCCTGATTTTTATCATCATAAGACTTATCAAGTACAAGTTAATCAAGCCATTGATGACAATTTTATTCAGAAAATGAGCCAAGGTGTGGCTTACAAAGATGTTGTGACTCGGCCATGTCAGGTTAGACAGCTTAACGCCGATCAATTTGAAATTGTATTAACCCAAGGGCTAAATAGACAAATTAGACGGATGAGTCAGGCTTTAGGCTATCATGTAATTGATTTAAATCGGACAGACTTAATGCAACTGAATTTAGGCGAGTTAGCCATGGGCGAAATGCGCCAATTAGAGACTGCTGAAGTAGCAAGCTTATGGGCTTCATTAGCTTGAAAAAAAACGGTGAACTGAGTTCACCGTTTTTAAAACGTTAACTCACAATCTATTCGTCGCGAGTCAGTACTTCTAATAGCTCAATCTCAAAGTTTAAATCTGAGTTTGGTGCAATATGAGGGCCCATCTGGCGCTCACCATAAGCAAGGTGTGCAGGTACGGCTAAACGACGCTTACCACCCACTTTCATCCCGATAATACCGATATCCCAACCTTTGATCACACGGCCAGTGCCAATCACGCACTGGAATGGGCGACCACGGTCATATGATGAATCAAATTGAGTGCCATCTAATAATGTACCAACGTAATGTGCAGTAATTAATGCGCCTTTTACCGCTTCTTTACCTTCACCAACCACTAAGTCTGTGATTTCTAATTCAGCTGTCATGTTATTTCTCTATCTAGATTAAATAATTACTATTTTAACACAGGCCTAATCACTGCAAATGTAATTTAAACAAAATGATAAAAAGAGAACTTAATCCCAGTGAAAATGTGATTGGCACGTATGATGTGTCATTCATTCTCAAAAAGACTGAGTTATACCATGAACCATCTAGATTTAATCAGTGCTTGCCGTGAAGATTGGGATGCATACACCCAACACACTTTCGTTCAACAACTCGGGCAAGCAACTTTAAAACCACACTGTTTTTTACACTATCTCAAACAAGATTTCTTATTCTTAAAACAATATGCACGCGCCTACGCATTAGCGATCTATAAAGCCCGCACGTTTACTGAAATGCGCTACGCCCTAAATAGCGTATATCAATTACTCGACTCTGAAATTGCTCATCATATTCAATATTGCCAACAATGGCAGTTAACTGAAGCTGACTTAGAAACAGAAGTTGAAGACTTTGGTACCGTAGCCTATACCCGTTATGTACTCGATGCGGGCATGCGTGGCGATATAGTTGAGTTGTATGCAGCTCTAGCGCCTTGCGCCTTAGGCTATGCAGAAATTGGCCGCCACTTATTAGCAGATAACAGCATAGACTTGAGCAATCATCCTTATGCTAGCTGGATTACTCTTTATAGCGATAATGAGTTCCAACAAGGTGTAACAAAAACCATTGAACATCTTGACCATTTACTGGCTGAAATTGATATCAATAGCCAGCGTGGCCAAGATATTACCATGGTATTTAATACCGCAACCCGAATGGAAATCGCTTTCTGGCAACAGGGACTCAATGCCTAAACAAAAAGCCCTAACATAAGTTAGGGCTTTAAATATCAATCTAAATGGCCGTTATTTCACGATAACCATCTCTTCAAGTAGGTTATCAGCATTATCCAAATACTCCATCACCCACAACATATAACGGCTATCCACTTGAATAGAACGATTTGAATCATCGTTATACGCCCAATCACCAATAATACTTTCATAGACGCCATCAAACAGCAGTCCCACTAATTCAGCACGGCCATTTAATGTTGGCGAGCCCGAGTTACCACCAGTGGTATCAAGAGTTGATAAGAAGTTTACAGGTACAGAGCCAACCGATTCTACGTAGTAATCACCATATTGCTTTTGCTCTATTAATTCTAATTGCTTCGCAGGTGCATCAAATGGATCTGCGCCCGTATCTTTAGCTGTAATGCCCTCAAGCGTGGTAAATGGCACCGCATACATACCATCTTGCGGCATATAACCTTTTACGTGACCGACCGTGACCCGTAAGCTTGAATTTGCATCTGCATATACAGGCTTACCTTGCGCTTTATTATAAGCAATAATTGCGGCCATATATTGCGGTCTAATTTTCATTAACTCGCCATAAAGCTGCTTATCTTTGCGCTCTTGCTCCATATCTGTGTCATACATAGCCACGGCAATTTTGATAAACGGATCGTTAGAGGCTTTGAAATCAGCCACTGACTTATCCATCCATTGCATACGTACCGCTTTATCACTTAATTGAGTTTGCGCATAGAAGTTTGCTAAGGTCTTTTTCAGCTTGGCAGCATCAAATGTGTTATCAATACCAAATGCTTTATCTAACGCTGGTAGGTGTTCAGACTGTGGTAATTTGGCATAACGACTCAATATATCAAGTACGATTTGCTGCTCGACTTTAGCCGAGTAGCGGCGATCAATACGCGCTAAACCTTGCTCAAATTGCACCATATCACGTGCTTGATAACCCGGTTCACGTGCCATATCATCAAGCTGTTTTTCATTGGCTAATCGGTATAGTTTTTTCGCCGTTGATAGCATTTGGCTGTAGCCTAAATAAGCGAGCAATAGTTCACGTTCATGATTAGCTTGGCTTTGGGCAATTAGCTGCTCAAGCGCGGTTAATGTTGAACCATATTGCTGCTTAAGTTTGGTATCTGAATTAATCCATTTTGCCAGCTCAGCTTCTTGAGATTGGCGATCCGCTAACATAGCCGACTTACCGTAAAACTCGATCATTGAACCATAATTTTTGGCGTAATTAGCGAGTCCCGCTAAAGTACTTTCGTACTTGATACGGTCTTCACTTCCTTCTGGTGCAGTAGTTTTAATAATGTTGATGATCTGTTCACGCAACATTTTAGCTTCGGGATACTGCCACTCAAAAGTATGCTCAACTTCATCTGCTGTGCGATAACGATTAGTACGACCTGGGTAGCCCGCCACCATCACAAAGTCACCAGCTGCCACGCCTTTAGCTGACACCTTTAAGAAACTCTTTGGCTCATAAGGGACATTATCTTTACTGAAATCTGCGGGCTTACCATCTTTACCCACATAAGCACGATAAAATGAGAAATCACCGGTATGACGTGGCCACATCCAGTTATCGATATCGCCACCGTATTTGCCGACACTACCTGCTGGGTTATAGGTTAAGCGCACATCTCGGATCTCTAATTGCTTAACTAGATAATACTCAAGTCCACCATGGAAGCTATAAACCTTACAACGGTAACCATCTGTTTGCTCACATTCAGCTACAAGCGCTTTTTCATTCTGCTCAACGCCTTTATAAAACGCCTTACCGGATTTACCGGCTAAGCCTTGATTCACCTCAGCTGTCACATCGGTCACGTCTTCGGTGACATAGATACGAGAACCCGGCGTTGCAGGTAATTCATCCGCATAGGTTTTCGCTAAAAAACCATCTTTAAGGAGATTTTTTTCTGCAGTAGAGTTGTATTGAATCGCGCCATAAGCACAGTGATGGTTAGTCACTACTAACCCTTTTGGCGACACAAACGAAGCTGTACAACCGCCTAAACTGATCACCGCATTCATTGGAAATTCGGTCAGCTTAGAGATTGATGCTGCATCTATCTCTAACCCTTTTGCTTTTAATTCATCCGCCATTGATGGCAACTGATGCGGTTGCCACATTCCTTCATCTGCTTGCGCACTAAAAGCTGTCAGTACGCTCGCTGCAATAAGCCATTTTTTCATTATATTAAATCCATTTTTTAGTTATATAAGCACTCTCATTCCGTATCGTAGGGCAATAAAAAAGTCGAGCACATTGGCTCGACTTTATCATAAAGTTAATTATCTGTAATTTTCAATTAACATCCACTTACATTAATCACTAACCCCAAGCGGAGACGAGCTGTGCAGCAATAATGACGACACCAAAGATAGCCGCTAGCATTAATGCAACATGACCGCCCATCACCTGATAACCGGTTTGGATTTGTTGACGCTGCTTATAAGCCATTGCAATCGGCAAGAACACGATAAATACCACTAATGATATTGCCGCATATCCCAAAATAGCGACAAAGCCTTCAGGCATAAATAACGCTAATGCTAATGGTGGAACAAAAGTTAATAACCAAGTACCAATACGGCCATTTAACTTATTGTTTGACCCCACAAGTTCAGCAATATAATCAAACAAACTTAAGGTTACCCCTAGGAATGATGTCACTAACGCTAAATCAGCAAAAATTGAGATGGCATTACTGATAAATGGGTTTGCGCTGATTTGCTGTAGGGCATCAATTAACTTCGACAGTGAACCACCAAATAAGCTAATTTCATTCGCGCCAACAGTCCCTAATGTCACCACTAACCATAAGATATAGCACACTAATGGAATCGCAGAACCAATCAATAATACTTTACGTAATGAGGCCGTATCGCCATCTAAATAACGCACTAATGTTGCAATACACACATGGAAACCAAATGAGGTAAATACCACTGGAATCGCTACCATCCAAGGATGGCTCGAACTGCTATCTCGCACCACTTCTAGCATTTGTGATGGGCTAGACTCTGGTAATAAGAACACCACCACCATCACCAATAACACAATCATCACACTGAATAATAATCGCGATAATTTATCAACCCAAGCCACACCTAATGCTGCAAAGATGCCTAAACCTAAAGCAAACAGTAATACGGCTATCTCATTACTAATCGTAAAATTAAATAATGACTCAGCTCTGAGCATTAATAATGATGCGCCGCCAGTAAGATAAGCCGCAGTTAACGCAAACAGTAAACTTAAGAATGCCGCACTTTGAATCAATTGCCCCTTACGGCCAAGTAACTTGCCGCAAATAGCATGAAAGTTCTCACCAACACCTGAGCGCAAGTTAAGTTCTAGCATCAATAATGAGGTATAAGCTGACAAGCCCCATACCAATAACATCAATATACTGGCGGGAATGATCCCTAATGCCGCGGTCGCTAATGGCAGTGCTAGCATGCCCGCACCAATTGCCGTCCCCGACACAATGGCAATAGAGCCTAATTGTTTTAAATTCACAGAATTGTCCTAATATGTAGTTTTATTTTTTAAGGGCAGAATGTAGAGATTAAAGAATGGTACGAGTGATATGAAAGGTAGTTTGGAATTATTTCAATATCGGCGTCCAATCGAGTCTAACCACACCCCAAGTGCGATTTCAATTGGCCCCAATAGTCTGGCGATAGCTATCAACCCACTATTGGGGCTGGCTAAATCGACTCCCGAATACGAACTGTTTGTTCAACATTTACCTTCCATAAAAACCTATGTCTGGCATGGACATTAACAGAGCTTTAGAAAACACTCAACCAACATTAGCAATAATTTTTTAACCACCTAACTGCGTCACATTTTTTGTCTATATTACAGGCATAAAAAAAGGGAGCTTTACGCTCCTTTATCGGGGTCTTATAGTTTATTCAACTTCAGACATTGAAATTTCTAGCACTCTTGCAAGACCTTCACCGTAAGCACGATCTGCTTTCAAACAGTTCTGAATATGACGAATTTGAATATGACGGTCTGCACCACCAATTGCACGAGCTGTGTTACCAAATAAACGCTCTTGCTCATCAGCTTTCATTAGGCGGAATAGATCACCCGCTTGGCTGTAATGGTCATCTTCTTTATGACTATAACGGTCAGCATCGCCATAAAGTTTTAATGGTGGCTCGCTAAAATCAGGTTGCTCAGCCCACTCTTGTTGGCTATTTGGCTCATAACCAATAGTGCGGCCGGCATTTGAACTTGTGTTCATTAGACCATCACGGTGATATGAGTGGAACGGACATTTTGGTGCATTCACATCAATCTGGCTATGATTTACGCCTAAACGATAACGCTGCGCATCACCGTATGAGAATAAACGGCCTTGCAGCATTTTATCTGGTGAGAAACCAATGCCCGGTACAATTGTTGTTGGTGCAAAAGCTGCTTGCTCAACATCAGCAAAGTAGTTGTCAGGGTTACGGTTTAGCTCAAACTCACCCACTTGGATCAGCGGATAATCACCATGTGGCCATACTTTAGTTAAGTCAAATGGGTTGATATGGTAAGTTTGTGCTTCCTCTTCGCTCATTACCTGAATGAACATAGTCCATTTAGGGAAATCACCTTTATCAATCGCATTTAATAGATCTTCTTGATGACTTTCACGGTTATCAGCCACAATTTCAGCTGCTTCGGCATCAGTTAAGTTTTGAATGCCTTGCTGAGTTTTAAAGTGGAACTTCACATAATAACGTTGGTTATCAGCACTGATTAAGCTATAAGTGTGTGAACCAAAACCATCCATATGACGATATGACTTAGGTAAACCACGGTCACCCATAGTAATCGTCACCTGGTGTAATGCTTCTGGTGATAATGTCCAGAAATCCCAGTTGTTATTAGCACTACGCATATTAGTACGTGGATCGCGCTTTACTGCATGGTTTAGGTCTGGGAATTTTAATGGATCTTTTAAGAAGAATACTGGTGTGTTGTTACCCACTAAGTCCCAGTTACCTTGTTCGGTATAAAACTTCATCGCAAAGCCACGAATATCACGCTCAGCATCAGCCGCACCGCGCTCACCAGCCACAGTAGAGAAACGAACGAACATTGGAGTTTGCTTACCAACACCATTAAACATCATCGCTTTAGTGTATTTGCTAATGTCATGAGTTAGGGTAAAAGTACCGTGAGCACCAGAACCTTTAGCGTGCATACGACGCTCAGGGATCACTTCACGATCAAAGTGAGCTAGCTTCTCTAGGAACCATGCATCTTGAAGTAGCATTGGGCCACGTGGGCCAGCGGTTAAAACATCTTGGTTATTTGATACTGGTGCACCAAACGCTGTAGTTAACTTCTTAGTCATACCCTATCCTCAATTAAAACTTATGATCAGCAACTGGAATAATCTCCTAGCAACAAATCACAACAATATCCTTAAGTTGTAGCGCCGCAGAATAGATGATTTATTAATGTTAAAACTTTGATTAAGAACAAGGTTTATAATTAATAAATGTTACATTTATTTGCAAAGCCACTCTTCTATAATGTCGTGTATGGTTGCCATATCAACGTCCTTTCGCTTCGAATTGAGTTAATAGTAAGCTCAAACATTAATTAATAAAAGTAATCAAAATAGATAACTTTGATTTGTAAATTAGATTAGATAAAGTGTAGCGTTACTGCTAAGGGGAGTAAAAAGGAAGCATTGGCAAATAACTGCAATCGTTATTTGCCTTCATTAATACCGCATTACTTGAAATGGCTTAGGGATAGGACTAGCGCTTAACAATTGCAGCGGTCATGCGCGATATACAGCTTAACTCACCCGCACTATTATAAATATGCACTTGCCATACAGAGCTACGTTTACCTAAATGAACGGCGGTAGCGACCGCAGTCAATTCACCATTACGCGCCGCTTTTAAATGGTTAGCATTGATCTCTTGACCAACACAATAGTACTCGGTGAAATCAATCGCAAAATTAGCGGCATAACTTGCCACTGTTTCCGCTAACACCACATTTGCACCACCGTGAACAATCCCTAACGGATTATGTACCGCAGGGGTTGCAGGCATAGTCGCCTTTAAATAATCATCCCCAATTTCGGTAATTTTGATGCCAAGGGTTTGCATTAACGTGCCCTTGCCATGCATGCCCTCATCTAACTTTTCACAATCTGCGACAGTAAAGGGTCTAAACCAAATACTCATTGTTACTTCCTTTTTATTGTGCCTGAAACAAAAAAGCCCTGATGACCTATGATGGCATTCAGGGCTTAGCAGAGTACAGATATTATTATGTTTTTATATTTTCAACAGACGTTTATTACGACTTATTTATAGATCCGCTACAGCAGCTAACGTTAAACGAATCATATCGTTTAGCGTTTGCTGACGCTCTTCAGCCGTTAAATGCAAACCTAAACGAATATGATCAGTCACTGTCATCATCGCTAACGCTTTCGCGCCATATTCAGCTGCTACTGCGTATAGACCAGCCGCTTCCATTTCAACGCCTAACATGCCGTATTTTTCCATGAGGTCATAACGGCCTTCATCTGCGCTATAGAATAGATCTGATGAATAGAGGTTACCCACATGGTAGCTCACACCTTGAGCTTCAGCTGCATCTGCAGCACGACGTAATAAGTTAAAGTCGGCAATCATCGCAAAATCAGTGCCAGGGAAACGAGTACGATTGACCGCAGAATCAGTGCTCGCGCCCATCGCCATGACCACGTCCATTAATTTAATGTCGTTGCTAATTGCGCCGCATGAACCAATACGAATAATGTTTTCAACACCGTATTCAGTAATCAGCTCTTTGGCATAAATAGAGATTGAAGGAATGCCCATACCCGACCCCATTACCGAGATCTTTTTACCTTGATAATAGCCAGTGTAACCAAGCATATTGCGCACATCCGTCACTAATACTGCATCTTCTAAGAAGTTTTCAGCAATATATTTAGCACGTAATGGGTCGCCCGGCATCAGTACTGTTTTAGCAAAAGCATCAGCGGCTGCATTAATATGTGGGGTCATGGGTTAAGCTCCTAAACTAAATAATAAACCAGCGATTGTGCCACTCATTAAGTTGGCAAGTGCTGCGGCAATCAAGGCTTTAGCGCCTATTTCACCTAAATCTTTACGGCGCTCTGGTGCTAATGCAGACAGACCACCAATCACCATGGCTAATGAACCAATATTGGCAAAGCCACATAAAGCGAAACTGATAATAACTTGGGTTTTTTCAGATAACTCATCAGCGACTTTTAAGAAATCAACGTAAGCCACAAACTCGTTAATCACCATCTTTTGGCCAATAAATGAAGCGGCAGTCGTTGCTTCACTCCACGGCACACCCATTAACCAAGCTAATGGTGCAAGCAGTACGCCCAGCATGGCTTGTAAAGTTAAATCATCAAAACCAAACCAAGCACCAACACCACCAATTAAGCCGTTAACTAAGGCAATTAAGCCCACAAAGGCAATTAATAATGCGGCTACGTTTAATACCTGCTGCATACCCATTGCGGCGCCACCGGCAGCGGCATCAAGTACGTTTTCAGGCATATCTTCTTGATCTTTTAGTGCTTGTTTAATGTCATTGTTTGGCGTTTCAGTTTCTGGCCACATTAACTTGGCAAACAATAAACCTGCTGGCGCGGTCATGAACGCTGCTGTCAGCACATACTTAACATCAATACCTAAATTGATATAACCAATCATGGTGCCGCCAGCAACAGAGGCTAAACCACCTGTCATCACGGCAAATAACTCTGAACGAGTCATACGTTTAATAAATGGCCGCACCATTGATGGCGCTTCAATAGGGCCAACTAAGATATTGGCCGTAGCAGATAATGATTCTGCGTGGCTTGTGCCTAATAGGCGTGACAGTATACCGCCAACAACACCAATCACCTTTTGCATGATGCCAAGGTAATACAGTACGGCGATTAATGATGAAATAAAGACAACAACGCTTAATACGTTAATGACGAAAATGAAACCTACGCTATATTTAGCTAAGTCTCCAAATACAAATGCTAAGCCTTGGTTACCGTAATTAATCACATGCATTACGGCACTTGAAGCACCATCAAGCATAGTCTGACCGGCTGGTACATACATCACGAATGCGCCAAAGGCTAATTGGAAAGCAAGTGCACCCAACACGGTACGAGGTTTGATCGCGCGGCGGTGCTCAGAAAGTAAAATAGCTAAGCCGATTAAGCTCAACATGCCAACAATACTGATGAAAACATCCATACATTTTGTTCCAATAGATTAGGTACTGGCAGCAGTGTATCTATCGGGTAAAATGCGGCAAGAGATCTACATCACCATAACAAACATATTTTCAAAAAAACTAATCAAACACCACCTAATTCACATTAACATCAATATAATCACAACATTAGCAATCAAGCTACTCAACTAAAAGAACAAAAAGCAATCCAATATCACCAAATATCAAAACCAAAGTATCAAATTGTATTGCTATTATTTGAGTTGTGATCGGTTATAAAAATAAATTTTGAACGTAAAGAAATAACAATATAGTAATTTTATTACACGTTAAACCTATCATTACCTCGTTACAAGGTCGCAATTGCTCTGCAAATCAATGGATATTGCCAACGACAACAATAAGCCCACATCTCGCTCAGCCATCAACCAAGATTTAAATATTCATGATAATAACGATGACTTATCTAAAAAAAACACTCGAAAACCGAGATTGAGTGCAAAACCAATACTTATCCACTAATACAAATGTGGTAAACCATTTTAATGATATAAATAATGACTTAAATTAATTTAAATGACGAATTAAAACATTACTCAAAAATAATTAAATAATATTTCAACCTTACCAACCCACCTTAAAAAGGATAAAGCCCAAGCTATACATACATCATTGAAAAGTCATATTTAAAA
>NZ_BALM01000007.1 GCF_000614975.1 Shewanella marina JCM 15074 | reverse complement strand
AAAATAAATAACTAATAACGTTAGATGTGTTAATTAAAATAAAACGTCACGATTATATTAGCTATAGAAAAACATAATAAACCCTATATTTAAAACTCGTATATATTAAAAAGGATTTACTATGAAATATATTTTACTTATATCTACAATTATCACTTCGAGTTTTATATCAAATAATGCAAATGCGTATTTACAAAAGGTACTAGAGTGTAATAACTGCTCTACGTATAAAGTAGAATCAACAGTTAGATCTCAACCTCCATTAGCAAACTATTACGTAATTGACTTAATAAAAAATAAACTATACCTATACAGATGGGAAATGGATATGGAGACTAGACGTTATGAACTTAGTAGATTGCCATTACCTAGTAATGTAAACTCAGATTTCAATGACTATGTGCATTGGAAAACTCAAGCAAACAACATTGTCAATAACAACCCTAACTTTTTAAGCTCTGTAATAAATCAAGAACCAAAACCAAGTTCAATATCTAATAAAAATAAAATAAAAGAAATTTTCTCATCAGGTCAATGTAACTCTGACGATGACCATGTAAGTGCATATGATTTCATACAGTCAAGTCAAATGAGAAATAATGTTTTTAATCGAATGAATGCATACTATCCTGCGATTCAAAATGCTATTAATAAATGGAATCAATTAGCTGAAAATATATCAATTAATTCAAGAAATATGAGCCTAAGTGGAACTTTATTTGCAATTCCTCAAACCATTAACTTTCAAGATGGTAGCAGACTAAAAGTTACTGTATCTCCAAGTATAAATACATTTAATGTTGTTAAAGGCTCTGCGTTTGACTGCTCAAATAATCAAATCCCTGCAGACAAGTCAGGTTTTATTGGTAACTTTTCATTTGAAGGAAGTCATGAACTAAACAAATTTGCGAATTTTGGTAGTTCTTATGGCGTTATTTTTGAAAATAGAGGATGTAATATGTCTTTTATAATGACACGATGTGTTGTAACACCTTCTGGCGGCTATGTCTGCACCGCTGTATGCTAAAATAATCTAAAATTGACTAACATTAGATAGGCAATAAATTAATTTTCACATTGCCTATCTCATTTACGAAATTAAGTATAATAAATGACAACCAATAAGCTAATAAGCTGATGATAATTATTTTCTTGTAGGGTTATAAATATTAATTAAATACAGTCATCAGGAATATCCCTATAACTAAATCCCATTTTTTTTAATAAAACGTATAGATCAGGACTATTTTCATCAGCATGTTTTGCTACTTTGTTAATGGTAATACTACTTGTCCAATACTTAATCCCATCAGCCTCAACGAGAAAAAGAAAATCTCCATGGTTAAATGGATTGATTAATTTTGTATTATACTTCAGCACTGGACCAACGAGCCGTAAATTATGTATCATTATATCATGTAAGTTATATTTATTAATAAAGTCTGATGAAAGAATGATATTACTCGGATACATTGCTAATGAAAAATTGGCTCCCTCCTTCTCCGCTACCTCTACCGCCCCATCACCTAATTCATATAATGAAAAAACGTTAATCCTAACAGGTGTATCTAATTTAAACGACATTATAGGTGCACATTCACTAAAATACTCAAATTTTGAACAACCATTTATTTGACTTAACGACAGCATAATTATCATAATTCTTAATCTTGAATTTCCAAACATTATCAACCCTATATACTCTCATTGACGATATGTATCATAACACCTCGATAAAATGCTCATCAAAACTCTAAGTTACCTTAATAATATTATTAAGGTAAAAGTAAAAGCTATAGCCTATATCTAATAGATATATAAGATATTAGCTACACTTTAAATATCACCCCATAGATGGAGGGCTATTAGCGGGTATTTGGATGGGAACTTTGCTTTCTCGAAAACCTCAAGCTCAACTCAACCTTAGCATCTTCAATTTGCAGAAGCTGCTTTTGCTTCTGTTGAGACTGACGCCACAATTATGGGTAGTAATATAATTAAGAAAGGTATCATCGGTCCAAGCTAGCATTCGACTCATTCTAGCAAATCTATTTCGGTAGCTTGTCCTGCATTGTATTGAGCGATTGATTTATGTAAATGAGCAGCATTCGCAGGTGAACGAGATAAATGTATCGTTTCCATTAAGCTATTGTAATAATCCATAGACATTACAACCGCGTCTTCAGAACCTCGACGAGTGATAACTGTGCAGTCTGCGTCATTAACCACGCCATCAAGAACAGATTTAAGACTATTTCTGGCTTCAGTAAAAGAAACTATACGCATAATTACCTCTTGATTGAGTTGTACCTAATATTGAACAGGTTTAACTCATAAAAAATGTTCAACATACCGTACAAGTAATAAAGAGCAGTTAATGCATTCGTCATGACTTTGTGCACGCTGCTGGAGATTGAGCCTGCTACACCAAAACCTGTCGAGTTGTTCTGATGTACTTATGCACCAAACGTTCAACCTTTAAGTCAACCATCTCAACTGGGCGACAATTATTTGGACATGGCATACGAGGGGTTGTACCAAAAAGACGACAAATTAATGGTCGCTCCTCATAAACCTCGCAACCATTAGGACCTAAATGTACGCAGTTGTACTCATCTAATGCAGCTTCATGCTCTGCGTCAGATTTTACCGGTAGTCGCGACATTTCTGCCGAAGATGTTGTTACAGGTCCACAACAGTCATGACACCCCTGAACACATTCAAACACTGGAATACGCTCGCGAAGATACTCGATAATTTCACTATTATTACTCATTAATATCTTATCTCTATGCAATACATGAGCATTATAGAACAATAGATAATCAGCTAGAAGTAGAGTGAAGAGATTAATTAACCGTGAGTCATAACGCCCTAATAATGGGCAAAATATTGTTGGCTAAAATTGTTGAGAAACGAAACACAGCCAACTGTTACGTGTCATTGTTAATTTTTTGTTAGCTATCATTGCCTGACTCAGGAGATGTTCTCTCAAGTATTGGAACACCAATATAGTACAAAACAGATAAATAATTAAGTATAGGAATAGCACCAACTAAAATTGCTAATTTATAATTTCTATTTTTGCTTCTAGCAAGAAGAAAGCATAGAGTTCCAAGTGCAATTGCTTGGATACCAAAAGCAAACAACATAGGACTAAGCTCCCCAGTGCGCATCATTTCAAATATATTCATATAACCTCCGTTGTTTAGCTAACGCCAAACTCAGCCGCCGTTTTCGGCGGTCGGCTGGAGTGACTTGTTATGCTCATACTTATTTGGCATAAGAAAAACAACGCCATTTTCTGTCATACGCAACTCACCATTCAAATAGCCTTCTCTTGATGAGGGTCTTCCGTCTTTTAAGCGTTTTATTTCTATTTCCGAAATAGTCATTGTTGAGTTTTGCTTGTGGAACCCTACATTGTCATGAACAAGGTTACTGGCAAAATCGACAGGTATAGTTGTTTTATATGGCACTCTTTTAATTGTAGGTATATCACCTTCAGTGCTTACTATAAATGCTTCATTTTTAGTAACCCAGGCTTGAAAACTATTAGGCCGATCTTTTCCGCTGTCTTCGTCAAATATTGCAATTGATAACATGCCGCCGTTCATGGGTATTTTTCTTTCGTATTCGGCCCCCTTATGTAATTTGTATTCCCTTTTTTTAGTTGTATCCTTTGCCAATGGCACCACCGATTCAATTTTTGAACCTGACATATCAGGTTCTTTATTGCTGGTATTTTCAATTACCATCGGGATTACATAAGACAACCCTATTGCCCAAATTGCTACGAATGCGATTGCAAAGCCAGAGCCAAAAACCAAACCATTTAAAAATTTCTTAAACATAGCAACATTCCATTTTTAAAGCATAACTCAGCTCTAATAAGTGAGCCATGTGCTGGCGGGCGATTTGCTCAGCAAATGGCGTGACAGCCTTAGTGAATCTTAATTCAGAGGCTTGTTAAGTTTATTTACACAAACTTACAGTCTTACGTATTTCGTCTGTTTTTTCTTTAAACTCAAATACAGACTCTTCATGATCAAAAACAAAATACTCGTCCATAAGATACGGAAAACCTTCGGATTTTTTGACCTGTAACTCATAGCGACTTGTTGCATGTTCAACATAAGGTGAAAAATTACGATATTTTAACTTGGCACAATTTTCGCTATACTCTTCCAACAACCTAGAAGCTATCAGTATTTCTCTTTGATAATCATTGATTTCCTCCTTAAGTTCAGCCCTAGCTGACTGATAACTAGCTACGCCATAACCCAAGAGAAAAGTAATAAATATTGCTAACAATTTAGATGGCAACGGATTCATATCCTTTGAAACTTAACACCTACAGTTGGCGCATTTTGGTTGTTGCGAAGCGACGACAAAAATGTCGCTCAAGTTGTACTTGTTAGATATTTCACACTAAATACATATTTTACTTATATTACACAGAGACTTAATAATTTTTTCTGCTCTATTTTCTTTCCATCCACCAGTAATATCTTGGGTTATATCTACTCTTACATAAATTTGAAATCTGTCGTCCAGCTCCCGGTAGTAAATCCCAGAAACAGAGTTCCACTCATTCATTCTCATGCCACGCGAACCACGTATACTTCGGGTTTCGAAATTCTCATAAATATTCTTAAACCCTTGCTTTTGGTTTGCTTGTTTTAAAAAATCATATAATTTCTCTTCTTCTATTTTACTTGTGTATGTAATGTATTCAGACATCCCTTTTAAATTCCAGATGGGCAAATTTGGATCTAAATCTCTAGAAGCCAGAGTATTAAAATCTACTTGATCAGCAGATATTGGCAAATTGGATATGCTAGCGGTCGTGGCACATCCTACAAGAAATAGAACAACTAAAATTACTACTGACTTCATATATACCATGATGATTCCTTTTTGTGGGTAAGTAGGTTATCTAGCAGTATATTAGGCTGAATTCCGAATAAGAACAGACAGCCAAGTTAATTCCACACTGAAAATATCCACAATAAAAACTTTATTTTCAATGTCTTATTGAAAATTTCAATACCATTTCACTAACGTCCTCTGATAGTGAAAGTCAGAATTTGCATATTTGTGACGTGGTGCGATTTAACGACTAGATATAAATGCTTTTAAACAAACACTTAGTCGCTACATCATCAAAATAGAAGACTGGCATATTAAATCAATCTAATAATGGTACTAATTTTAACATTTGAATAACACGGCTAATCTCTAATACTCTTGTAGGAAATAACTGGCAGGGTTGAAAATATCAACCCATAGATGGAGGGGTATTAGCGGGTATTTGGATGGGAACTTTGCTTTCTCGAAAACCTCAAGCTCAACTCAACCTTGGCATCTTCAATTTGCTGAAGCTGCTTTTGCTTCTGTTAGAGATTAACGCCGCAATTATGAGTGATACGGGCTTGTTCAACACTCGGGATAAGGACGCGGCTACGCGCGGCCTATCCTTATTCGTTATAAGGCTACATTTTTACGCACATAGTTCCATGCAGAGATAGAACAAACAAGACCTAATCCACCATAAATACTTAAAAAGGCTACTGACTCAAAGCTGAAATCTGTGCCTGAAGAACCAAAAATAGCTACAGGTGTAAAAAAACCTAAAACAAAGCCAGCTATTAAATAAATGACAAAGCTTAGCCAGTTTGACCAAGAATAAAACTGCCACAAGCGAATTAATGGATATGCCAATACTAAGCAAATCACAAACGCTACTGGGAACGCAATAAGGCCAAAAATAGTTGCCGCACCACCATACGATGGCAAGCTAACAATTATTAAAAGTAATGCACCTACAAAAGCCGATTGAATGCTAGATGCGATGATGTGCTTCCACATAATCAAGCCTTATAACGCCCGCAACAGTGGCCGCAGCGAACGAAGTGAGTTAACTGCTTGCGCTGGTTATGTGTCTTAACACTAAAACGCCTAGCCACTTATTTTTCCGGCTAAAAGATCTTGAACGGTCTCCTTAAACTTGGAGTCCAATAATTCATAAGGTGCAGCATTTCCCCATTCAAAAAAAAAGCTCGCAGCCATATTTGAATCGGCGGAGTAAACAAAGCTACTTACTTCACCGGGGTGATCCAGGCTCTGTAGAGAAACTTTTACCTTAATTTGATCAGGCATTCCTGTCCAACCGCTTGCTCTGTTTTCGTATAGTAGAATTTCTGGATCAACCATATATTTGGCGTTTCTGATCCTGCAATCCGATACAAAGTCGTCATTTCGAGGTAGCACATCGACTAGATAGCTTTCTTCTGCGATAGCTTTTTCGATTTTCTGCCCAACACGCATTCCACTATCTCTATAGCTCTTCCCCTCAAAGGAACCATCGGCTGGAGTGACTAGACAAACTCTTGCCTTCGGCGGGACTACTATTGATCCTGTCTGCTCAGATAATTGACTGTCTGCAACACTCGCGCAGCCATTTAGAAAGATGGTGACTGCTGCAAAGAGCACTAATTTACTCATATTTAAACTCCCCATTTAGACGGTTAGATTCGGCTGACACATAACGGCATATTAGGATGAATTCTGAATATGAACAGACAGCTAAGTTAATTTCACACTAAAAATATCCACAATAAAAACCTTCTTTTCAATGCCTTATTGAAAATTTCAATACCATTCCACTAACATCCTCTGATAGTAAAAGTCAGAATTCACATATTTGTGATGTGGTGCAATTTAACGACTAGATATAAATACTTTTAAATAACCACTTAGTCGCTACATCATCAAAATAGAAGACTGGCATATTAAATCAATCTAATAATGGTACTAACTTTAACATTTAGATAACACGGATAATCTCTAATACTCTTGTAGGAAATAACTGGCAGGATTGAGAATATCACCCCATAAATAGGGGCTATTGGTGGGTATTATGGTGGGAATTTTGCTTTCTCGAAAACCTCAAGCTCAACTCGACCTTGGCATCTTCAATTTGCTGAAGCTGCTTTTGCTTCTGTTGAGGGCTGAGGTTACTTGCTTCTATTCTACGCTTCTTCGCATTTAATGCTTTAAGCCTTTTAGCAATTGAGTTGGCATACGACTGCAGAGATAACTGCGCTTTGTATTGACTTAGATATGCTTGGCGTTCTTTACCGGTTAACCATTTTAAATCGGCTTTGTATTTGTCGAGTTTGGCTTTCGCTTGGTAGAACTCAGCAATGGCAGCTCTAGGATTCAACTGCTTGTAAAAACGCCGTACAAACGGCACATCTTGCTTATCGATTGCTTGTTCATTGAGAGTCTTAGACGCAATATCTTGCCAACGTAAACTGAACTGCAGTAAACCACCACCCATAAACTTCAACGTATGTTCAAAGGTTTGCGGCGTAATATCGATGGCACCAGAATGGAATCGAGTCCCATCTGTTTGCTCATTAAGCCAAATAGATAAATCCTTTGCCCATTCCCACGTCCTTGTCGTGCCTAAGTGCGCATCAGCTTGTTGTGGGCCATAGCCTCGATGTTCAGGATAAATATCACCACCATAAAAATTCTCATTAAAGGCCAATTCTACTAGCGGTTTAGTGACTGTCGGTGAAATGGTTTTGATAAAGCCATTCAGGGCGTCATCACTTTCTTGTATACCCAATGGCGAAAAGGTACCGGCAATCGCTAGGGTTAAGTTACTGGCTAATTCCCCCAGAGATTTCCCTTGTATGGCACCATCAATGGCATGGCCGATGTTGGCAAACAAGTTATAACCGTAAGGCATTGGGATCGTAATGTAGTCACGGCCTCCCGTCATTATCACAAAGTTATTGGCTTTAATAAAATCAGGGATTTTGTCATAAAAGGGCTGACCGTCATCATCGTCGCCACCAATCTGCCGCATTAAATGAGCAGCCAACACAGTTGAAGCTATCGTGCCTAATGCGAGCTTTTGTGCCAGATTATAAAACTGTGGGTTCCACATCGATTTGGTTCTATCTTTAGGCGTAGCAATGGCTCTGAGCATATTGGCATTGCCCTGAATACTGGCATTAGCGAACATATAAATCGCATTGAGGTTATTGCCCAACTCTCCTTTACGATTAAAGTTAATCGTCAGATTCTTCGCTAGACTGCTCGCACGTTTAACACTGACGCCCTGCTTTCTTGCATGATAATACACGCTAAATCTAGCCGCATTTTCGACCACATCATTATAGTCACGCACAAAGTCAGCTATCTGTTTAAAACGTTTTCGGGCAGTACCCAGTGTTGAGTCACCAGCTCGAGCTAACGATGATTTCAAATCCTTAGCGAGCATATCGATGTCTTTTTGATGAACCCAACCCGTTTTAGCGCCAGATGCTAAAAACTCTTGTAAATAACTGCCCCATTCCCCTTCATATTTATCACTGCGAATACCTTTCTTTAATGCTTTCATGGCAGAGGGTATCGATTTCACCATCTTACTTGCCAGTTTATTGGTACCTCTCGCTTTGCCGTCTAACACCTCAGTTTCAGCCAATATGTTATAAATGGCCGTCTGAATATCTCGGGTAAAGTTGGTCACCATAAACGGTGGACTCCACGTCGTCACTAACGCCGATAAGGTCCGTGTAATACGTCCCAGTGTTCTTGTGAGTATATTGGACTGCTCAACACCTAAATTCCCCAGTGCTTTAAGTAACAATGGATCATGTACTTTAATGTAATGCTCAACACCATCAACCTTAGTCGTGAAATAGGTCTGACTGTCCCTAGCCATTTCATAACCCGTCATTTTTACCTTATCAATGACCGTCTTATCTTCCTTTTTCACTTCACCACGGCGATAGTCTGGGTTATCTGCAGTAAAAATTTGCCAAAATTGTGGATCTGGATTGTCCTTCACCATTTGCAAGAAGGTATTACCCACTTGATTCTTATAGGCACGAATAATCGCTTGAGTAGTATCAGCAATACTATGCAGCAGTGGTGATTCAGCTAAAGAACGTCTTCCCATCGCTTTAAGGGTTTCTCGGCCTTTGATATTAAATCCTTTGCCGGTACCAAACTTTTTACCATCCTCATTATGACGGCCATCTTGAGCCGCATACCCTTTTAAAGGCACATAAAATTGATACTGTGACTGCCATGTATCAATCGCATCTTGAGGAGTTAAGCCATACTTAACCATCATGTCTCGGCTTTGTTTGAGCATGGCATACGTTTGGTTAGCCACCGCTTCTAAGCCTATGCGCTTATTTTCATACACGGCTTTATCTAAAATCGCTTGGGCAGCATCATCACTCATGCCCGAGCCCTTGCCTTTCAGTTCAGGATTAATGGTATCGATATAAGCATTACGCTCTTTGGCATGTTTAGCGATAAGGTATAAGTCCACTTCATTTTGAGTCAGTGAATGTTTAGCCATCAACTCGGTAATGGGATCAATATGTTTAATCTCAAGTTGATGCATTGCCTCACCCACCTTACCGTGAAAGGCTTCCTCTGCAAGATAAGCATTATTATCGTCAGTGATATGTAATTGGCGTTGCAGTAGTTTTAGGCGCGTAAATTTATCTTGGATCTTCCTAATTGCCTTTTCTTGCTTGGTTTCGTCATCGAGCTGAATACGTGTTAAATCACTGCGTCTAAATTTGGTCTGTTGATCATCATGACTTTTTGCTCGAGTACGTTGACCATTTCTGATTTGTGTTGCAATAGTCTGAGCTAATCGATGCAGCTCACTCACAGAAATAGGCTGTTTCACTAATCCAATTTTACGCAGTGCCTGTTTCAGCCAACTAATAATGGCATCATATAAACGCTGAAAACCATGACGATGTTGCTCGATGACATGAGCAAACACTTCTTCTGCTTGCTCATTTGGGGAGAGGGTTCGATAGTGACTATCATGCGTAATCTTATCCCACTCATGTTTGAGTTTCGGATCATCTTTAGCGTGAATGATTTTATCTAAGAGCGCTTGTTTATCTTTTGCTGTAAACGTTGCCAAGCCATAGTGCCCAGTATTTCATGCCGTAAGGTTTCTCTCGCGTCAGCCCGACCTGACAGATGACTGGCGGCAAGGGTAAATAATCCTCTTTCGGGGTGATATGCACCTTTGATGCGTCCGATGCGCTCGGCGGTGTTTTCGGGTCCATATAATTCCTCTTGCGTTGCCGCTATCCGTATATCCAATGGAATGTGTCCATTATAGGAAGCCATAAACGCTTGTGCAATCACGCCGCACTTACGGTTATCGTTAAAAATCGCGTGGTCTAAGATGAAGATTTGAATCGCGGTACTGAAGCCTAGCTGCCTTGCTTTCAAAATGATATTGAGAAACCACAGCATGCAAAACAGCATCACCTGTGCAGGACGACAGCGAAACATCACCTCTTGGCCGTATTCATCGGCAATGATGTAAAGATTATTTAACCGCCACCACCAACAATCAAGATAAGGCGCACAACGCTTTAATAACTCTGCTTCATCATCCCTCAGCGCCATCCGTTCATCAGGCGTTAACCACGTCGAGGTATCGTAAAGCGCCGTTGCTGGCTTCATCACTTAACCACTTTATCTTGGTTATTCGTTAGCTCATCAATGTAACTGTCTAACTTGCTACCACTGCCTTGTGCTTGGCGGATTTCGGCAACTTTCAAGTTATATAGCTGTGCTTGCTCCTTTGATTTATCCGTATCAGCAAGGATTTTATTGTAGTTAACCTGATCGATTTGAATGCTCGACAAGGTTTTAGTGATGGATTCAACTCGGCCGATATTGGCATCTAATGCTTTATCCGCTTTGAATAAGGACTCATATAAACTGGCCGCCACTTCAACACTCGGCTGTTTATTCAGCTCAGTTTGAATGGATTCAATCGCCTTAATCACCACATGAATACGAGAGCGGCACAGCATCAACTCATCTTCAAGTGTGGTGGCTTCAATCATCCCCCTAATTCGGGGTCTTTAAAATACTTAGAATAACCGCCATGTACGATGCCATGTTGATTACCAATCTGAGCACTTTTGCGTTTATTGACCTCAAGGATTTTCTTCACATCAGGCGTAGAACAGGCTTTTCGCTTTAACGGATTAGCCGCCCGATTGACTTTGATATAGCGCCGCGCAGTGACGTAATTTAGTCCTTGTGCCAGACACCACGCTTTCGCAGAAATACCGGTCTTTTTATGCTCAATAAGAAATTGTGTTTGTAATGTGTCCCATTGTTTAGACATACACTACTCATCATCACTCCGCTTACGCTGGATTTTTACCATCTCACGCTTGTACCAGAGATTAACGCCAAAGGTCGCTAGACCAATTAAAAAGCCACCCAACGCCACAAATTCATGAATGGATAAGCCCGCAAGCATTGTCATCAATGAGGCAATGTAATTGGTGGTGACAACAGATTTATCCATATAACCGCTCCATTAATCCTTACTCATCACTTCAGTGACTTTCGGGATAATCTTCTCTGCGCTGCGTCCTACCACATAACCCCCTAGGCCAATTTGCAGTAAGGTCCACGCTTCTTCAGCTAATCTAAATTCAGTCAAACCAAAGGTATCGGCCACCACTAACCCAAGAAACGTGAGCATGGTGATAGGTCGCCAAGTACGCTGAAGCCAGCTTTGCCCTTGCGCTTCAGCAGTAATCACTTTCGTTTTGGCTTCCAGCAATCGAGCTTCATACTCCATAATTTTCAATGACAACTGGCTTTGCATTTCAAACAGCTTGGCTTTAATGGTTAACCGTTCTTCATCACTGGTATGCAGTTCATCCACTAAATCAGTCACAGGCTTCACTAAACCGGTTAAGAAATTCCAAACAGACATTAGACAGCCTCCTCTTGCTTCGCGGGGTATCTTCCCCACGCTAATTGAAAATGAGGGCCATCTTTAAACTTCTTCCAGTCACCGCCCCAAGTCATCGGAATGCTTAATTCATTAGCGGCTTGTTTCATCGCTTTGGCAATTTTGTAGTAAAGCGGCCAGTCCCAACGCAATTCGCCCTCTATCCATGCCCCTAAGTCCACGGCATGACCGGTTAAGTGGCGACTTCTCATTGTTGTCGTTGCCCCTTGTGTTAATAAGGCTGATTGGCGTTTAACGCTGCGCACACCTTCAAGCACAGTAAAATCAACCTGAGTAATCGCAATCGCTCGTTCCACCACACGCACTAAATCTGGATGCACTCCTGATAATCGCTGCCGTGAACGTTGTCCTAGTCGATACATCACCACCTCGCTTAGCCCTAAAAAAGCAAAACCCGACACTCAAATAAGCATCGGGCTTTGCAAATAACAGGTATAAAAAAACCGCCAACGGTATCGTCAGCGGCTCTTATCACTAAGGCAAATACTAGGTTAAATGCGGCAGGTTTGCAAATTGTAGAGGTAAAACCACCAATAAGGTATTTAAATTGTGACGGTTACGTGTTCACCCGTTGCCATTTTGTGACTTAACTATATGTTATTATTCAGAATTAAGCTTAACATACTGTTATGTGGCAGTGTATTGTTTCAGCATGTGTTTGACTGAGAATTTTGAAAAAAGGTAAATTATGAATGTAAATAATGCGGCAGGGAGATTACTTAATATTCTCTCTGAAGGAAAAAATGCAAATCATCATGCCAAATGTAAGGATATTTGGTCAAATATTCTTAATGTTAATGAGGACAATACTTTCGTACTCATTGGTCGTATTGGAAAGGTATTTTCTTTAGTAGATGATATATCTACTGAATTAAAAAAAATAGATAATGTTGATGTAACTCGTTACATGTCTTGGACTAAAAATTTAGAAGTCGGCTTTTCTAATTGCAATTTAGACTCTACATGGCATAACTTTATAGCACACATTAATGAAACAACTCTTGATTATTTGCACATGACCTCGGGCATGTTGTCAAGTAATCGTCCTCAACCAATATTGCCATATCCTGAATTAGAAAGAATTCATGCAGATGCGACTAAATTGATTTCAGACATTATCAAAACTGATACACCTGAATTCTTAAAACAATATTTCGTGGAACAATTGCGTAAAATTTGTATTGCTATTGAGGAATATAAAATAACAGGATCAGCTGAAGTCATTGATATTGTTCAAGCTACATTTGGAAAAGCTGTACTTTCGAATGAATATGTAAAAGGAAAAGATAACTGCGAGAGTATGAGTAAATTTTGGAAATTTATGACTCACACCGCACTTGTCGTATCTACCTTTGCAGGTGCTCTTCAAATTGCAGACTCTACGGCTAAATTGTTTCCCGAGCTCATATCTCCCCCTGTAATTGAAAAGATTGTTGAGGATGCTGGAATAAAAGAAAATACTATCCTTGAAAATGAAACACAAGAAGCCTAATTGTACATAAAAAGCTGTTTAACAAGGATAAAACACTGCTATCTTTTTCTTCCCCAACATTTTAGCCAACTATATTTAGCCTCTTAACAGAGCGTTATGGTAGTAATAACGGACTGTCTCCAATGAAGTTCAAAAAGCAGTATTTTGAGAAACTAGAACGTGTCTAGATAGCTAGGGCTAACCAATATATTCATACAAGGTAGTACAGCGTGAACCTGATAGAATTAAAGAATTTTAAAAAATTCGAAAATATAAATGTTGATCTCAATGAAAAGGGGTTAACTCTAGTATCTGGAGTTAACAACTCTGGTAAAACTAGCCTTCTGCATGCTTTGGCAGTGTGGGAATATGCTAAGATTCTACTGGTAAATTATCGTGGTAAAGAATCACTTTTTGAAGAGTATAATGTCGAAAAGAAAGGATTAGGTATTCCCTCGGAATCTTTTTCTCCAATTAGCATTCCTTCATTGAAATACTTATGGAAAGACCAGAAGACGAACGGGTCATATCAGCTTAAGATAAAAGTAGGTTGGAAAGGCTCAGAAAACAGAAATCTTTATTTAGAAATAGCTTATACACTTAACGGAAATAATTTTGCTATCAAGAAATCAGATTCTAACCTTACTGAATTAGATGTAATTCCAACGATAGCATACCTTCCCCCTTTCGGTGGATGAATGAAAATGAAAGCTGGCTTTCAATTGCAGACAGAAGAAAGCTTATTGGAAAAGGTCAAGCTGGCTCTGTTATTCGAAACTTATTGTTAGATTTACATAAAGCACATGAAAACGAAATTGAAAATCGCAAAAACGAGCTTTTTCCAGGCAAGCAGCGGTTAACACAGGCTGACCAAAATAGACTCAAAGTAATCGATACAGAATGGCGACAATTAAAAAAAATACTATCTGATGTATTTCACGTGAATTTATATGTCCATGATTTCGATAGTCAGTTTCATAACTTCATAAGTGTTGATGTTTTAGACCTGTTTAAAAATCCCGTAACCCAAGAAAAAGAAAGAAATATTTCGAGTAAACGAGATCTTATGGTTGAAGGTAGCGGTTTTCTTCAATGGCTAAGTGTCTTTGCTCTAGCTCTAGATAAAAACAATAACATTCTCCTTTTAGATGAGCCTGACGCTCACTTACATTCTTCATTGCAATCATTGCTTTTAGAAAAGCTGGAAAAGATATGCGAAGAAAATAATAAACAAGTTCTTATGGTTAGCCATAGCTCTGATCTAATAAAACTTATTGATTACCAAAAGGTCTTACATGTTGAGAATTCAAAAGCAGAATATCTAAAAAATAAAGAAGAGAAAGTACTTGTTTTGGAGGGACTTGGTAGCAAATACTTTCCTCTTTTAGATTCAATAGTTGAGCACAAGAAAGTTCTACTGGTAGAGAATGCAAGTGACACGCGTACTCTCAAGTGTTTATGTGAAAAATCAGGAAAAGTCTGGCCTGAAAATCTTGTTGAGTGGGTCACAAATAAAAAACATAAAGAGCGAAAAACTCTAATCATTGAACTCAATCAAAAGATACTCCAAGAAACGGGTAGCCCTATAATAGCCTATAGTCTAAGGGACTTAGATGACAATAATTATAGTACTACTAATATTCATTTATTTGACAATGGTCAAAATGAACAAAGAGATGATTCTGGCGAACATGTAATTATGAAGTATCGAACCTTAAGGCGCAGAGAGATTGAAAACTATTTAATAATTCCTGAAGCTATAAGTCGGTATATAGTCAGTAATTGTAGAAATCCTGAAATTCCTAAAGATGTTAATTCAGTGAAAGATTATCTAATAGGTGAACACGGATTAGTGATACCAGAAACGTTTAAGCTTTCAGATAGAGCAAGCAATACAGAAGGTCTATTTGTCAAAGATGTAAAACCAGTGCTTACGGGAATAAATTCCTATTTCAGAGTTAAGTTCAATAGAGAAGAGTACATTAACTCTATAAACTCGAATGAAATATGTGATGATCTTGTGACTATCATTGACGAGATAATTGAAGTGTGTGGAACAAATTAACATAACAAATAAGGATAGGCCGCGCGCAGCTGTGGCCTATCTCCTAGTGTTGCACAAGCCCGGAGCCTTCCCCACGACTCAAAGAAGATCCACAGACCACCATCATCGAACCATCTACTGCCAAGTGATTCGAGCTTGGCAGTAGATGGTTCGATGTTTATCTTTCAGTAAAAGGGTCTATAAAAAGTGCATTAGTACAATATTTACTTGCCAATCTATACGCATACGCATTGTTAATACCATGCCTGCTGACCATTTTTAGTATGCACTCTTCTTTAGTCGAATAGTAATATCTCTCATAATAATAGAGTGATAAAAGACCTAAAATAGTAGTTATACAAATACTTATTATTACAGGTTTATTTTTAAACATATTCTAACCTCAAGATTCAATATCTTTTTAAAAGTTAATCAGTGCCGAATCAACGTTTATTTTCACGATATTTAAATCTAGAAGCTGAATATAACTAATACAATTTTACTTAAGCGTAACCAAAAAAAGGCTCCTCGGAGCCTTTCCATCCCCGCCCCTACTACCGCTGTTGCTGAACCCGCTTGGCATATCGGGCTAACTTATCATTCGCTTGGGCAGCAATCTCAGCCACCTGCTCCAAACTCAAAAAAGCGGGCTCGTTGATATACCTGACCAAGTTTTCACGGGTCGTCATAAATGCGTTATTAGGCAGATGATGACAATGGGTCACTTGACCATTCTCAATAGTGAGCACAATTTTAGCAAAGTCGAAAAACTGCGTAAGTGAATTGGTGTTAGCGGTTAACGACTGCTGTTCTCTAAGCTGCTTTTCACAATCGATGAAGTAGCGACGAGCTTCACGCCCTTTCTCGTTACGTTCCACCATTGCCAGCTCTTTCGCCATGTCGAGGCTGATATAATACTCAGTCCTAGTTTGAGTGCGTGATTTTGTGCTCCCCCGTTTTGGGGAGCTCAAATTCTCTACTGCAACGTAGTCTGTATTGTATTCAAATCCATATTGATCAATACGGGCTTTAATCCAAGTTGAAAAGTCTCGTCCAATTTTAAGGAAGCGATGAAGATCGCGAGCTTTAACGCATTCAGCTTGAGTGCCGTATAGAGTACGACTATGAATAGTGATGAGATCATTAGTCATGACAGAGTCCTTTGTGTTTTAAGTAGTCGACGACTCACCAGTTAGTAGCTGGTTGGCCGGGTTTCAACTAGAGCACACAAAGACGCTCCGGGCATATTCCCCTTGCGGGTATTGTATTAACGCCTCTCAACCCGGCCACAAAAATGGCGCGGTGGAGCCTATGTTACAGGCACAAAAAAACCGCAAGGCTTTCGGGTGCGGGTAACCGCTTTGTGTTTCTAGTACCTAAAACATAGACAGCAGTTAAAATTATGTCAAACTTTCAGCAATTAGTTAACATCAAATATGATGATGTTCATCACTGATTGAACAATAAAGTGCTTGAAAGTGAGCAAGTTAGGAAAATGAATTTTTTGAGGATTTATTTATTAAGGTTTTGCTAAAAATAAATGAACATGTTTCAAATGTTAAATCTGTGAGAATGGCTTTATTTTTAGGTAATGCTTGGTGGTAGTGTGCTGGTTATTAATGTTGAAAGGACATGCCTCCTGTTCTTATTAAGACAGGTCTTATTTAGAGTTCAGCCTAAAGTGCTATTAGGTGTTAAAAGCAAGGAGCAACTAGTTATGTAAATAATAATTCTTTTATCTATCTAAAAATCTAATTAGTTGGTTGATATTAATAATACTTCTTGTTCTTTTCGACAAGAAATAATCGACCATTATTAATCATATCTGGAAGTATTTAAATGCCATTACCATTACCATTACTTATAGGAATTATTGTAGTAATTTCCATAATTTCATTTGTCTTAAACTTCATTGTTTACCTTGGATATTCTTTTGCTTACTTCATCCAAGATTATTGGCTGATTTTATTAGCCTTAATACTAATCTTTGCAGCAATTGGCATTAAGGAACAGAAGGGAAAAGTAATCACATCTGTATTAGGAATCTTTTTAATAAGCATCAGCTTCATTAACTCATGGTATGTAAGTGAAGACGATGAAAAAAGATCACAACAGCTTGCATCACAATTCGTTGAAACCTATCAACGCATAGGAATGTCTTCCTCTTTAGAAGATTCCACTATCACTAACATTTTAAACACAAGATTCAGTTCTGAATACTTATTGAAAAACGAAGGCGATTTTCAAGAAGGTTTTGAAAAGTCTTTGACAACATTTTTAGGAGATAAAATAAAAAATGTTAAGCTCTATCGTGAAGTTGAACTCCAATATAAAGAATTCAGTCATGGTGGAGGTAAAGTAATCACCATCATTAATGATGGAAATGGAGAAGGAGTATTCAAAATCACCATTAATAATATTGATGATATTGATATTGAAAATATTTAATAAATAGCAAGGAGCAAAAATCAAAATACAATTCGCGCCTAATCGGGTAGCCGGAGGTGTCTAGCCTCCAGCCAACTCCCCTCTACCCCCAACACCTAAACCTGTGCCCTAACACACCGTAACTCAACCACTAGTTTCTGAATCAATATTTTTTTTATAGTTTGACTAACGCCCTATTTGATACCTATAAAATATAATGAGGCCAATGACTTAGAGCCACCACTATTGAACATTTTTTAATCATTAGAAGTTAGGAAGATAGTGCTTGGTTGTTTGTAGTTAATGATTAAAGGACAGTAAACCAGTTCTTATTTAGGCCACTCTTGGTCGGAATTAAGCCGAATATACTGTTTAACTGCCACCGAAGTAAGGAAGCATCGTGAAAAATTTTGAGCTAGAATCGCTGTCAGAAAAAATCCATTTCGGAAAAACAAAAGAGTATTTCGGTGAAGTAATTACTTCATATCAAAACCAATGTTACCGCTCTTCAGTTGTAATGCTATGGTCAGTAATCATTTCTGATCTCGTCTATAAACTGCAAAACTTAGTTGATCAATATGGTGACACTACAGCGTCTCGAATTTTAGCAGACATTAAAAAAGCTCAAGATAATGACCCTAAATCTCCTAATTGGGAGCTAAAGCTTCTCGATGACGTTTACAATGAAACAGATTTTATTGATAGTTCGGAATATGAAAACTTAAGATATCTTCAAAAACAAAGACACCTATCGGCTCACCCTGTTCTAAGACAAAATTTAGAGCTTTATAAACCGAACAAAGAGACAGTTCGATCACTTATCCGAAATGCTTTGGAAGGCGTTTTAATAAAACCACCATTTTATACACAAAAAGTGATAGCAGAGTTTCTTGAAGATCTTGACGAGGCTAAAATAGCTACCAACTCTTTTTCTAAGTTAAAAAGATACATTTCTAGCCGATATTTAGATCGTTTATCCCAAGACGTTGAATTAGTTATTTTTAAAACTGTTTGGAAATTAGCATTCAAGCTAATGGACGATAAGTGCAAAGAAAATAGGCAAGTTAACCTTTGGGTAATTCGTGCAATTACTGAAAGGCATTCCACACGAATTATTGAGGAAATAAAAGGAAACGTTGAAGCATATAGTAATATTGCTGCTAGTGGTGAACCAATGGGCTTCTTGATGTTTTATCTGGCTTATAACCCAGAGGTTTATTCTTGTTTAAGTGAAGATGCAAAGTTAAAAATAAAACATGCAAAAGAATCAACTGTGTTGGGTAAGTTGTATGGCTGGTTTATAGATGGAGATTTAAACAAACATTTTGACTTTCTCTGTACATGGTTTGCTAGTGACGAATACCCAACAATCTCTGATCAACAATGGGAACACTTATTAACGCTTTCTGATTCTGATGAATGGGAGGAACGTTTCTCTAAGTTAATTACTGTTTATTATTGTACATGCCGAAACTTCGATAGCGCAGATCGTGTTTTTGTACAAATCGTCTTGCCTTATTTGAAGTATTTCACAAAAGACTCAGCAGTCTTTATGCTTGAAAAAATAGAAACGAATAGGCAAGTTTGGGATCGAAGCCGTGCTGTTGCAGATCATCCTAAATTAAAAGATAGATTTGATAAGCTGTTAGGTGATGATTTTGACTATAAAAAATACCCAAAGTTTTATAGTAATATTCAAACAGAAGAGTAATTGGCAGTTAACAAGTTGCTCAAACGGACAAAAAACAGCAGGCTTTTGCTTGTTCCTCGCTAATTTTAGCCTTCTATTTTTAGCACATTAGCCTGGCGATAGGTGCTATAAGGTTTTAGCTATCCCATTGAAATATAAATATGTAATTATCAAAATATTTGTCCATTACAAAAGGAGTAATATATGACAAATGTTATTCAATTCCGTAGAAAAAAAGTTGTAGATACAAAACCTGAAAAAAATTTTTCGATGGGTTCGTCAATCAAGATGACAAATTGTCATTTAGAAGGAAATGGGATCGGAATGTTACTTGGAGATGGCGTCGAAGTTAATATGGATAACACACGATTTGTAAACAATGGTACAGGGATTATTGCAGGCAGTTTAGATGAGCAGCTTTTACAAATGTTAAAAACTGCAACCACAACAGAACGCTTCAATTATGCTAATGAGTTATCAAATATTGTTGATGAGCCTGATACCAAAAAACGACAGGAACTAATTAAAAAATCTAACTTAGGTCAAAAGCTATCTACGGTGGCAAATGTCGCAACGGTAGGATCTTGGCTTGGTGGTATTATTGGAGGTGTCGGTTCAATAGATTTAAATACTGTTATGCAAACTATCATGGGAGGCTAACACCTAGTAAGGGCTAATACAGATAACCATAGGCGCCGAGCCTCCAGTCCAAAAGGCTCCTCGGAGCCTTCAATCAGACAATCCAACCTCCCCCCCCCTAAATCTGTGAGTCTCGTTTTTTCCTTGACTGTACTAGTCTGAACGTGCGGTACTTTGCACTAAACTTGGTAATAAAGTAGTTTATAGTTAATAACTAAAGAACAAGCTGAATGTTCTTACTCTGAATTCAGCCTAATATACTGTTGGGTATACACGGAGGTAAATTTGAAAACTTCAAAAATTGGTGGGTATACGTTAATTGTCATCGGTATCATTCTAGGTGCTATTTCACTATTAAGTTTATTAACCTCAATCCCTCAGTTTATCGAACTAAATTCATCAGGTGCTTATAGTTGGGGCTTTATTATTGGCCGTATTTTCATGATAATTTTACTTTTCTTATTATCTAAAGCAGCTATCAAAAAAGGTAAAATGTTAAAAAGTAAATTAAGTTCGGTATAAAAGTATACCTAACGAATAAGAATAGACCACACGCTGCTGTGGCCTAATCCAGTTAGAGTCACCCCAAGAGGCCTCACCTACCTCGCCAGCCATCTTTAACATTGTCCACCAATCCAGCTTAATCTGATTCTATGGTTAAGCTGGTTATTGGTCTTGCCACACAGCTCAGTTGTTGCTAGGTTGTTACAAAAGCATGTAGCGTTATTTAAGCCTATTTGGATTGAAGCTTTCCCGCTAATAGACTACTAGAGGAGTAGATATGACTGAAGGAGCTATATTAGTTAAAAAGCTGAAACCGTCGATGAACCGCATAAAAAAATTTGCTTTATTAGGTGCAATTTTGGGGGCCTGTTTCAGTTATTTCGTTGTCATCCAAAGCCTAACGTTTTCACTGCTTATTTTTCTTTGTTTAACTTTAATTGCTATAGATGAATATTATTCAAGATATAAAATAATTATCTCCCCTGAAAAACTAAAAATATTAAGTCAAATCGATTCTAAACGTAAAGCTCATATATATGTAAATGGTGGGATATTTCGAGAGTTCAAGCAGTTAACTTTAATCGGCATTGTAGTCGTTTCTTGGTTCTACATAAAATAATTCCCACAAAAAACTCTAATTGCTTGAAAACAACATCTAAACTATCATCCTACTATCCACATACCTGATCAATTAAGACTCTGTAACCATCCCCTATATCGATCATTTATTAAGAGAGTTTTCCCTATTTAATCGTTCATACAATTTAGGCGGTAAATCATTCAGTGATTCATGTGGCCGATCATAATTATATTCTTCAATCCAACTATCAGTGATTTCTCTCACTTCAGTCAAGCTATTGAATAAATAACTATCTAAGATTTCATTTCGGTAAGTTCGATTAAACCGCTCAATAAAAGCATTTTGGGTCGGTTTACCAGGCTTAATAAAGTCCAATTTGATGCCGTGTTGTTCAGCCCATATTTCAAGTGCATGTGAAATAAATTCAGGCCCATTATCTTGCCTTAAACGTTTTGGGTAACCGCGATAAGCAGCTATCCTATCAAGTACACGTATCACTCGCTGAGTTGGTAAACTTGAGTCAACTTCGATGGCTAATGCTTCACGGTGATAGTCATCAATGACATTAAATGTTCTAAATGACTTACCACAGAATAAATTATCGCTCATAAAATCCATTGACCAACATTCGTTCACTGTTGCGGGAACGGATAGCGGCTCGGGTTCTCGAGAGGGTAAACGTTTTTTCCTTTTACATCGTAAATTAAGCTTCAAGCCACAATAAATACGATAAACTCGCTTATGATTCCACTTATGGCCTAAAAGGCGTAATCGTTTGAATATTTTCCTAAAGCCATAAGCTCTGCGTTTCTGGGCAATCGCTGAGACAGCATCAATGAGCACATTATCATCAGCACGCTTGTTGATAATAGAAAGTGCAGCGACTGATGTTTAGTGCATGGCAAGCCAACACAACGCCTAAACCAAATTCACTAATGGCATAGTGCGCTAATTTATTTCGCTCTGCTGGCTTTATATCTTTTTTTCAACAATGTCCTTTAGTGCCATGTTTTGCAAACTCACATCAGCAAACATCTTTTTCAGTTTGGCGTTTTCAGCTTCTAATTCACGCATACGAATTAAATCAGAGGCTTGCATCCCACCATACTTTGACTTCCATTTGTAATAAGTACTTTGACCGACATTATGTTTACGACATAGCTCAGGGACTGTATATACGGCAGACTCGCCTTCTTTGAGGATATTGATGATTTGGCTTTCAGTAAAACGTGTATTTTTCATTGTGATTCTCCATTTGTTTCAGTGTAAATGGAAAACTCTATTCAATAAATTCTGATTTTATGGGAGGGTTACAACTCCAAAAGGAGCCTTAATTGATAATAGGAATATCCAGCCTATTATCGTTTTACCACTCGAACTCCATGCTCCCTCCAACCATCAATTTCTGGAGTGGAAAGCAAATAAGCATGAAACGTCAACACGCCTATTGTTTTACGTATCTTTTCTGCCCATATAACACCAATAATCAAACCAACAAGGCACGCTAGTCCAACAACATAACGAGCAATCTCAAATGAAAGAAAGAAAAAACTAGAAGCGGCTATCAATGACAAAATTCCAGCAGGAGAGATAACAATTTGCAGATAAAGCAAAGCAATCATAGCGACAGCCAAAAAATAACAATGATATTCAAGAGGCTTAATAATAAAATGAAAAAATCTTTTAATACTCATTCGACACCCTTACATATTTAGTGAAATATTGACGTAATGACGTCTTCGTAAAATAGCAAGCCTAAACGACCCAGCAGTCCCTACTGGGCCAAAGCCTCATGTTACTTGAAACATTTAGGGCCAAATTTAATATATCTACCTTTTCTATCCATAATTATTGAATCTATATTAACAAGCATTTCAACTCCACTAGAGGTAATTACAGGAATAAGAAATGAAACTCCCATTCGGTATTTACGCTTTACATCTAAGTTTCTAGTAATCTTTCTAAAATCTATAGGTAAATACTCAATAACCTCATCAGGCATCACAGTGAAGTGTCCATCTCTATTATAATGAGAGTTTCCGTGCATCTTAATAAATGAAGGTCTCTTCCCTGTTTTTAGATCATAAAGTTTAATACTAGTATCTGTTGTATCAAATCCATCATCGTTTAAATAATTATTACTGATCGTTAAAGTTTCACCAGAAACATTAGTTAAGGTAAATTTAACTTGTCCCTGCTTAGTACAAACCCACTTCAAATCAAGCGATAGATATTTTTCATTATAGTCAATAATTAACTCACTTTCGGCAGCGGTTGATACTCGACAGCTAAATAGTGAAATGAGAGCAATTGATATCAATAGCCTAATAATTAATCGCATCCTAAATCTCCAATCAGTGAATTAAAAACATAAGGGTTATTAACAGATGTTTCAATAATATCTATTTTTTCAAAATTAGGCAGTTTACTAAAATTTCTCATTTTGTCATTGAATGATGAAATTTCACCTTCCATTATATTTTCACCTTCTCCCTTGATATGCACCCCGCCTGCAGAATGTCCATACTCATGCAATGCTGTATCCCTTAACTCTTTATCAGAGACGAAATAATCACCATACTTGTTTATTTGATTTTTGTCTAAAACCAAATCTTCACGGCTAAATGGCGCATTCTCACCTGTAATGGTACAAAGCCTCCCCTCAACGCCCTTTCTCGATAAGTCTGCAGCCAAAATCCTTGGTACACCAATTTCTGCACCAGAGAAATCATCAATGTTTCCGCTTAACTTACCTTCTATCGTATTCACTTTATTCTTCAATTGAGACACAAATTTCTTAAAATTCTTATTCTTAATCGACTTAAAACCGAGTCGCTTTCTTAAGCTTTTAAGACCACACTTATTGCCACCACCATTTAAAGCAACACTATGACTAGAGACTTCATTTCTCACATCATTAAGTAAGTTAGCAAGTTTAGCTCTGGTTTGAGAGTCCATTTCAGTTAGGCTATCGCCTAAATCATCACAGATAGGGTCTTCAACAAAAGGAAGGTAGCAAGCATCAATTTTGCCGTCGTTATTTTCATCGTGAGGAACGGTATAGAAGGGATATTCTTCGGGAGGACAATAGGCAACAAGAGGAGCTGGATAGGGAATCCTTACACAGCTAACGATAATCTCCATTCTGTAACGAACTGAACCATCACTTCTAAGGATATCACATTGACGAAAATATTCATGAAAATCAGAACGAATATTACAGTTATTTGAAATAGTAAACCCTCCAAGTTTTAACCAGAACTCCTCGCTAATTAAAAATCCAGTCTCTATACATTCGTTTAAAGTCTCAGTATAACCTGCTGCTCCATTTCGCTTTATATATTGCCAAGACTCACCTTCTTTAAAAGATGGCGGTTTAGATGGTCGTGATTCATATATGTCTTCTGCACCAGCATAAAAAGCCAAGATTGGTATTAATCCACAGAAGAATAAAATAGGTATTTTCATATTCATCCTTATTATTTTTATGAATATAAAAACCTATCAATAAATAAATCTATGCGGCATCTAAAAAACCAATAAAATATAACTGAAATATAATTAGATTATTATTTCAACGATAATAAAGGGCTGCCACGAAATATGTAATCCATCTCTTACAGCATCTTCAGAAATATCTTATTAGTAACGTCTAATTTTAATATTCTGCTCATGCGCAGCCCAAAACCAACATCATGCGCAGTTTTCCTGCGCACAATCCATTTTCTGATAAACATTCGCCATAATTTCAGCTTCCCACTGTGCGATTAATCTGAGCAATTCCTTGCACACAGCATCATGCCTTGCACTAAAACTGCGATGGTCAATACCAATGATTTTGCAGCGCTTCCTGAGCGACATTAACATTCGCCCATGCCCTTGACACACGGGACATTCAACCGATTTAAACTCATTAACACCAGACCCTTTACATGCCCCACAAAGTGGCTGAGTAAACTCAATAATTGAAGCATTAACTAAGCCCTCAATGGTGGAATATTTCATTCGATATCGCCCCACTTTCACGAATAATACCGCATACGCCATTAGCGCATTTTTCACTGCGCACAGCTGCGCATCTTGGCCTGCAAAACGGTAAAATGCCCACGCTGAAGCTTCAGGAGACAATCCAACCAGCGCATGCGCAGCATCTTGCCAATCGAGCGCATCGACACTGCGATAATGACCTGTGCCATTCAGATTAATGGTTTTAGGTGATAATTTAGCCAACAGTCTAATTGGATGCATGCTTAAACCCTCCTAATCGGTATTTTCAGAGACTTTTTCATCTCGAATGACTCTTGACCTCAGATAACCACAAGCAGCCAGCAGGGAGTCTCTCACGGCGTTATCGACACACCCGCCTTCGAGTATCACCACACTCGCCTTGGTCAGCTCATTGAGTACCTGGTTCACGTTCAAGTTATCTTGCTTGGCGATATGCTCAGCATGAATCGCAATGCCGTTGACCAGTAACTCCCCTGTCGGTGACAGTTTTTGCATGGTACTTTTCATCGTTCACCCCAACGCTCGCAATGCAGACTCGATTTGCTCAATGGCCTCGCCACGACGAACCATCGCTCCTGAAAACCGCAGTACCTTCCAGCCCATCACGGCAGCAGCGTTGTACTTCACGCAATCCTCCTGAAACCCTTTGGCGGTCAGGTGACGGCTCTTGAGCTGAACTTGCTTGCCGTTGATGGTTCTCGGCTTGCCATGAGACTCGATACCGCCCTCCACCTCCACGGCTAACTTGAGCTCAGGCCACGCAAAATCAAACCGCCATCTGCGTCTTGGATGAAACCGAAATTCACGCTCTGCAACTGGTAACTTCAATGCCTTCAGCTGCTGCGTGAACAAGGCTTCTAGGTCACTGACTCGATTATCGCGGATGTTCTCGTAGTGGTACGCTGGATAGCCCATATCATGACCTCTTTTTCAAACCAAACTTGGCACGTATGTCGGCAATTTTTGACTTGGCTGACTCGCAGCTTGTGGGTTGGGTGGTGGCGCTTGTCGGCAAGGCTTTGGGGATGGTGACATCCAGAGTTTCGCCGTTCATCACACGGCGGCAAACGATGTCGTAATTTCGCTTGAACAGCGGATATGTCTCAGTTTCGGGGCGATTGGATAACTCAAAAAATCCAGTGGCTTGTCCTGCAGCGTAAACCGCCTCATGGGACCAATCATGCTCTGAGGCAAATCGGCCGTGAGTGCAGGCTTCGAGGTAAGCAACACGCTCGTCAGGTAAGCCAAACAGGCCCATTTCAGGCTTGCACCACTCGACCAAATCAATTGGGCTGAAAATGAAGAACAACTCAAAAAGGTTGTCATTCTAGCGACCGAATTACCTAAAGCAGACCAAGCCAAAGCACGTAAGGCTTATAAAAATAAGCTGGCTGATTTAGAAGCCGTTTTGGACGAATAAGGAAGTGATGATGAAAACAATTACTCAGCCCTTCTCAGCTAAATTAGACCAAGTCATCACGCAGCCCAGTGAAGATGTGGTGAGCAGTATTAGGCGCATTTATTTAGCTGAAACCAAACTCGAACGAGATAGTGCAAGCCATGCCCTGCAGCTGTATCTCAACCTTGATATTAAAACCCTACAACAAGCTAGTCGAGCTCAGGCTTAAGGAATGAATTATGACAACTTATACTGAATTACCACTAAGCAAACAACTCATCACGGCAACTGAAACAATGAAGTTACTCGCAGTGAGTCGTGCTAAGTTTTACACCAAGATAGTTCGAGATCCTGACTTTCAGGAAATCGTTAAACCGCTAACGTTAGGCCACAACACGCTTAAACAATACCGCCATTCTGACGTTATTGCGTATATGGATAGGAAGCAACAAGTTGCATGATATGGGAGGATGGAGTATTGGAGCTATCGTAGTAGTTCAGGAATGAACTACTACGCCTCGTTAATGAAATAGCATAGTTAATCTAGCCATTCGTTAAGCAACAAATGAGTGAAAATCAGCCGTGATTTTCCTTGTTTATTATTAGGTTTCATTTGTTAACAACCATAATCGAGTTTTTAATGGTAAAGTAAGTGCCCAAATATTATTTAATAGCCACTGAACTAACTGTTCATGATAAATTGGAATTACTCTTTCAACAGTTTCCCCACAGTAAGCATCTCTGTTAGTTGAGAATAGATATATAAAAGAATCATCAGTTACGTGTTTTTTATAATCTAAAGGAGGCAATTTATTAGGATTATTCCCTGATTTCACTTGAACATAACAAGTTTCATTTTTGATATTCAGCATTGAAAATTCAAAGAAAGGCTTGCTCCGAAAGCATGTTGATTTAGTTAACCGCCAACCTTTTGATTGTAGATAAAAGGAGACAATATCCTCTAAATCATCAGGAGACATCATAGAGAATAATTGATGAATATCGATTAACTTTAAATTTTCCTTTAGTTTTTCATCATCGATTACAGGTTTCCATTCTATATCCTTAGATAACTCTTTTACGAGTAAACTAGAATATTCTTGTTCTATCGCCGATATTTTAATTTTTTGGATCATTCTTTGAGCAATTACACCTCTTTGAATTGCTCCTGATACAAATATTTCAGGCACTTCTAACCAAGTAACTTTTCTTATGTGTCCTAAGTCATATTTTAAAAAATCACACGATATATCTTCGCCATACAGAACATCCTTGCCTGCAATACACAAATAGTACTTTCCATTTTTATGTATCCATAAATGATCATTTTCTTTGACTGAATCAATAAAATGTATAACTTGGTAAGGAACTTTCTTATATTTTTTCACAAGAAGAGCTCTTACACTATCATAATTAGCAGGTTTTTCTTCTGCGTAAGCTCTTGACCAGCCTAAACCTATATATGAATTTTCTTTACAAAATTTAAAAGCATTAAAACCCTTTTCACTAGCGGGCTTAATTGTAAACTTCCAAGTGTTCATTTAAATCCTATGTATATAATAATACTTTGATTGAAAGCTAACATTTTATTCGTGTATATTCACCCTATTTAGAGCAGTGAAAACTGCACATTGTTAACGAATTTAATTGCATATAACCAATAATTAACCACGCATTACATAAGGCTAATTTATGATATTTTAATTAACAGCCTTTTATCTCATCCCAATACAGCTGATACGCAACCCTTTGCTCATCAAGCCAATCATGCTTGTTATAAATAGCCATGATGCCGCCAAGTTCATGGCCAAGCATCTTCTCGGTAACATGGGGCATAATTCCTTTCTCACTTAATCTGGTAGAAATTGTGCGCCTAAAGTCATGAGGCACAAAATGCTCATACAGCAGCTTTTCATTCAAACGTTGTATGAAGCGGTCAATGCTATGAATCGTGATGCATTTATTCGAAGATAGCCCTTCAATAAGGTACTTCCGGTTAACGCCAAAGATGAAATCAAGCGACTCAATCAGTCTTATACTTTGCTCGCTCAGTGGCCGTCTTATAGGCTTACCCGTTTTAGAACGTTCCTTTGGCAATAACCAAACAGCGTCCTCTAGGTTGAATTCAGAACGTTGTGCTTGTCTAATTTCACTATTACGCGCCCCAGTAAGAATAAGCAGCTGAGTACACACCTTAACTTTAATCGATGCCCTACTCGCTTCAATGGCTCGCCACAGTCCAACTATCTCACGCCATTCCAATACCCGTTCACGCCGAGCCTGATATGTCCCAATTGCTTTAACAGGAATATCTAAACAATCAGAGTGTTTGATTTCACCTCGTGATTTAGACCAACGGATAATCGTTTTATAACGTTTTAGAATGCTGCCAGCATTAGCAGCACTGGTCTCTTGCCTAATCTTGTCAAATAGCGCAATCCAAGCGGTATAGCTATATCGCTCTACGTCTATGTTGTAATTGGGAGTAATGTATTTATTACTGAACGAACGATATAGCTCATTTGTTTTCGTAGAAAGCTCTTTGCTTGCATATAACGTGATAAAGTCATTACAAATATCGCCAAGAACACGGCCATTAGCTTGATTGATAGCAAAGTAACGTGGATCTAATCCACTTTGCAGCGCCTTTCGATATTCGCCAGCGGTTTGCCTCGCTTCGGCAAGGCTTGTTTCAGGATATCGGCCGATTTTAATTCTTTGTTGCTTACCTCTCCATCGAAAGCGATAATTGAAAGAAATCACAGCATTTGTAGATATTCTAACGGTTAGCCCATCACGGTCTGAGACTTCCAAAGGACCGGAATATGGTGACTTGATGTTTCTTAATTTGCTATCCGTGAGTGACATAGTTGCACCTTGATTTATTACTGTGACCATCAATAATTGATGCTCAGGATTGAATACTGTTCATAAGTGTCTAATGTTGAAAGAGATCTTCGTTTGGGCACACTTGCTATTAACTTGATGCACATTTAGATGCACAAATATTTTTTAACACTAAGAATAGCAGTAAAATATTAGAAAACATTAAACAACAGTATAATCTTTATAAATCAGGGTGTTAAACACGAAAAACATACAGAATGAAATGATGAAAAATACTACAATACAGCACACTATTTACTGGCACGATTATGAAACATTTGGCGCAGTTCCAGCTAAAGATCGTCCAAGCCAGTTTGCAGGCATTAGAACTGACCTAGATCTTAATATTATTGGCGAACCTGACACCTTTTATTGTCAACTCGCACCTGACTACTTACCCGCGCCAGAAGCTATCCTGATTACAGGTATTACGCCGCAGCATGCCAATAAATTTGGTATTCCTGAAACCGAGTTTATGGGTAAGATTAATGAGATTTTTAGTCAGCCAAATACTTGTGTTGCTGGCTATAACTCGTTGCGTTTTGATGATGAAGTCAGTCGTTATGGTTTTTACCGTAACTTTATTGACCCTTATGCTCGTGAATGGCAGCAAGGTAACTCGCGTTGGGACATTATCGATTTAGTCCGTGCTTGCTATGCTTTGCGTCCTGAAGGTATTAATTGGCCATTAAAAGAGGATGGTAGCCCAAGCTTTAAATTAGAGCATTTAACCGTTGCCAACGGCCTTAGCCATGAAAAAGCGCATGATGCGATGTCTGATGTTTATGCCACTATCGCTGTCGCTAAATTAATTAAAGAAAAACAGCCCAAACTATTCAGTTACTATTTCTCGCTGCGCCGCAAACAGGAAGTCTCTAAACATATCGATGTACTTAATATGCAACCACTTGTGCATATCAGTTCAATGTTTTCAGCCTTAAATGGTTGCACCAGTATTATTGCGCCTGTGGCGTATCATTTTAGTAATAAAAATGCGGTAATTTGCATCAATTTGGCGATGGATATTAGCCCATTAATTGAGCTTGATGTTGAACAAATTAAAACGCGTCTTTATACCCCAAGAGCTGAACTTGCTGATGATGAATTGCCTATTCCACTTAAGCAAATCCACATCAATAAATGCCCGTTTATTTCACCAGCAAAAACCTTAACTGATGAAAATGCGGCAAGATTAAATGTAGATAAAATGTTTGCTCGTGAACAATATAAACTGTTACGTCAGCATCCTGAGTTACGTGAAAAACTAGTGCAAGTTTTTACTGATGATTATGACGACAAAGCGCAAACGCAAGATCCTGATCTTATGCTTTATACAGGCGGCTTCTTTAGCCATGCTGATAAGGCCAAAATGGATATTATTCGCCATACCGCACCACAACATTTAGCAGCACTGGATTTGCAATTTGAAGATCCACGCATTAAAACCATGCTATTTAGATATCGAGCGCGTAACTACCCAAGTACACTTGATGATAGTGAAGCCATGCGTTGGCGTGAGTTCTGCCAATCACGTCTTAATGACCCCGACTATATTTTAAAATTAGAACAGTTATTAACCACAACTGAGGGTGATGAGCATAAACAGAAATTATTGACGGCATTGGTCAACTATTTACGCTCACTTTAATTGCAGAATAGAGTGTTAACACACGAAAAATGTCGAATAAACCACATTTTTCGCTGTCTTATACTGCAACAATAAACCACAAATATCATAAGAAGGAACTGATGCTATGCAAAATCGTTTTTTAGAAAGCATCAAACAATTACCAATTCAAGTCGCAACTGCCGTTAAGCCTTTATTAAATGAGTCATTCTCTGGCATGATCAGCGCGCAACAATTAGCACAGTTATGTGTTGAGTCTGAGTTAACTGAACCTGAACTGTTATTGGCCTTATTGCCGATAGCCAGTGCAATGGCTAACCCACCGATCAGTGAGTTTTATGTTGGTGCTATCGCCAAAGCGAAAAGCGGCAATATCTATATGGGCGCTAATATTGAAATCAATCAGCAAGCCTTATTCCACAGCGTTCATGCTGAGCAGCACGCTATTAGTCACGCTTGGCTTGCAGGCGAAACTGAAATCACTGATATCGTCGTTAACTTTAGTCCTTGCGGTCATTGCCGCCAATTTATTAATGAATTAGTGAATGGTCAGCAAATCACCATTCACTTACCTGAACAAACACCTAAAGCATTAAGTCATTATCTACCTTATGCCTTTGGTCCAAGCGATCTCAATATCACCACGCCATTACTTAGCTTACAAAAGCAAAATTTAACCATTTTAAGTGATGACCCATTGGTGAATGAAGCGGTTGAACAAGCTAATTTGAGTTATGCGCCTTACTCAAATACCTATGCTGCAGTGGTACTACAAACTAAGTCTGGCGATGTATTTGTGGGACGTTATGCTGAAAATGCCGCGTTCAATCCATCAATGCAACCAATGCAGATGGCACTCGCTAATTTACTGCGTAATAACCAAGAATATACTGAAATCAACCGTGCTATTTTAGTTGAATCTGTGGGTAAAATTTCACTTGTAGAAGCATCAATGGATGCTCTTCTTGCGGTATCAAGCGTGATGCTTGAATATATTGCAGTGGAGTAATAGCAATTTGATTCACAAAAACAGCCTGCTCTATGCAGGCTGTTTTATTATTAATAAGGCGCTTAAACCTCTATATTAGGTTTATTCACCATTAGGATTTTACTAAACCACATCATTAGTCCTAATAGTAATGCAATCGCTAACGCACTCACAAAAAACAGTAGATTTAAAATCGCATTAGCTGATTCATGCACTTCATCATGATCAATAATTGCAATATATTTCCAACCAAAGTCATTACAAGTATTAATCAATACATAGCGCTGACTATTATTGAGAATGACTTGATGCATCCCATCATTCAACTCACTAAATTGCTCTGCACCCATTTGCAAACTATCAATATTTTTAAAATTATTTGATGGAAAATAGGGATCGGCCAACACCACACCCTCGCGGTCAACTAGCATTAAGTAACCCGTCTCACCAATTCGAATATCAGCAATGAGATCAGTTAAGAAATTAAGCGAAACGTCAATTGCCACCACCCCTCGCTCACCTAGACTGTTAGTGAACTTGTGCGCTGTTGCCAAGGTTACAATGTCATCTTCACGGTAGTATTTAGGACTAATCTTATGTGTTTTTGTCGCCACAGCTAAAGCATGGCTATACCAGTAACGCTGACGCGGATCGTAATGTGCTTCTACCTCAGAGGTTGGCCATTGCGTATAGCCACCTTGCTCTGTTCCCATATAGATATAAGCATACCCTTGATGTTGTTCTCCAATCGCACTAAACCAGTGTAATACTTGTTGTTCAAACTCGGTATCACCTAGCGGATTAAGCTTGGTTGGTGTCGCCTTATCCATATAAATGGGTAGCTGTAACGAACTGTCTTGTATTAATGGTGATTTTGCTAAAACTTAACGTTATCATCAATTGCAGTAAAAAATAGGTTCACACCATCAGCTAATGAGCTTAATCGCTTTTGTGCTTGTCGTTCAAACTTTTCCATCTCTTCTGTTTGCACATAGACAGACACGTACGAGCCTATGCATAAAAAGCATGTCAGCACTAAAACGATAAACGAAAAAATTAACTGTTGTGTTTTTAACATCCTACTTAAATACCTTTTAGTTCCATAGCGGCATTCTATGTAACCTAAAGCCAGTAAGACAGAGCTTGATTACTGAATTAATGGGATTAATTCAGTATCTGAGAAGCATAGCGTGAAACTTATTCGTGAACAGCGTCACGCTACATTTGATAAGGTTAGCTAGCTCTAAATTTCTCTAATCGGGCTAACAATGAGGATGTGTCTGAGCGTTGGTGACCCATTAATTGTAATTCAGCATAAAATTGATCAACTAACGCAGTTAAGGGTAATTGGCTACCATTGGCTCTTGCTTCTGCTAAAGCAATACTTAAATCTTTACGCATCCAATCTATGGCAAACCCGAAATCATATTTACCTTGCCACATGGTTTGGTAGCGGTTATCCATCTGCCATGACTGCGCAGCCCCTTGGCTAATTACTTCAACCACTTTAATACCATCAAGCCCTGCTGATTTAGCAAAATGTAGCCCTTCAGCCAACCCTTGTACCACGCCTGCAATACAGATTTGATTGACCATTTTAGTTAGCTGTCCAGCCCCAACCTCGCCCATTAACTCTGCACATTTTGCATAGCTCGCGATAATGGGTTTAACTTGGGCAAATGCCGTACTACTGCCGCCGGCCATCACAGTTAACACGCCATTTTCAGCCCCTGCTTGGCCACCTGATACTGGCGCATCAATAAACTCATTACCATTGGCTTTTAAAAGACAAGCGAGTTCTCGTGCAACATCAGCTGATGCAGTGGTATGGTCAACCACTATCGCGTTAGGAGAAAGCCCATGAATAACACCTTCTTCGCCTGTTACGACTTGGCGTAAATCATCATCATTACCAACACAAATAAAGACAACATCTTGCCCTAAGGCCGCATTTTTAGGACTCGATGCTATTCGACCATGATGTTGCATCGCCCAACTTTTTGCCTTCTCATGAGTACGATTATAAACCGTCACATTATGACCATGTTTAACTAAATGAGCTGCCATTGGATAGCCCATTACCCCTAACCCTAAAAATGCCACATTCGCCACGATTAATTCTCCATACCGCAATTTCCATTTATGTTATCTGTATAACATACTGAGTATTAATCGAATAGGTAAATCAAATTCTGGCCATAAAAAAAGACGCCTAAGCGTCTCTTTAAAATTGATAGGATTAAAATACTCGATGAGTATCCATCTCTTCTCTAATCTGTTTTCGTAATTCAACTAATTTTATTGCAGAATTTCGGAATAAGATATCAGCTTCTTCAGTTGGCACCCACTCTGGAACAGCGCTAGGTTGCCCGGTATCGTCAACAGCAACCATCACCATCATGCAGTGACTCGTAACATGTTGCTCGTTATTCTTCGGATCACCTGCAAATACATCTACAGATAAATGCATTGAGGTTCTGCCGGTATAAACAACTTTTGCCCTGACTTCGACAAGGTTACCAACATGCACAGGACGAATAAATCGAATACCACCAACATAAGCTGTAATACAGTATTTACCGCTCCAACCTGCAGCACACGCATAAGCTGCAAGGTCAATCCACTTCATTACCGCACCGCCGTGAACTTTGCCACCAAAATTGACATCACTGGGCTCAGCAAGAAATCGTAATGTGGTCTGTCTTGATCTGTTGTCCATATGAATTCCTTTTCAAATATAAAATTAAGCTAACTTGGTTATTACATAACAACCGACTAAAACTAGAGGTAATGATAAACGGTATATCCACAATTGCAAACCGTTGCCGATAAAGCGGCCAAGCTTGGCAAAAGTATAAACCATTAATCCGCCTAAAAATAACAGCATAAACTCAACGCCAGTAGCAACGTTGGTTTCACTCGTTATATAAATACCTGCAGTTAATAACGCAAACCACACTAAAACAAAAGCGGCAATGGCAAATGAATATGTCGCAATACTCACTTTTAAGCTTGGATTATATTGTTTAGCTTCATCACGGATCAATTCGTTAATATTGGCAGTAACAGCGCCAATGATTGGCATAATAGGAAGTAGCATTGGTGATAACATAAGGGCATCCGTTGATACATTTGTTGAGTTATCGTGATTATCACCCGAGTTTCATCGCTTACCAAGCAAGATTAACAAAGGTTAATCACAACTTAATTTAAGTCATAATCGCTAACATAACATCCATAGTGAAACCTTGACTGTCAGCGGATTTTGGCCAAAAAAAAGTGCCCATAAAGGCACTTTTTTCAATCAACTGTATTTAGATCTTTTTGAATAATAGTGAACCGTTAGTGCCACCAAAACCAAATGAATTACATAAGGCGTATTCAAAGTTAAATTTACGTGCAGTATGTGGCACGAAATCTAAATCACAACCTTCATCTGGATTATCCAGATTGATTGTTGGCGGTACAATTTGGTCGCGTAATGCTAACAAAGTGAACACTGACTCAACCGCACCAGCAGCACCTAATAGATGGCCTGTCATTGATTTAGTTGAACTCACCAATAGATCGTAAGCATGAGCGTCAAACACTTGCTTAACTGCAGCAGCTTCAGCTTTATCACCAGCTGGAGTTGATGTGCCATGAGCATTGATATAACCAATTTGCGTTTTAGCAATACCTGCATCTTTAATGGCATTTTCCATCGCAAGCGCTGCACCAGCACCATCACTTGGTGGCGAAGTCATATGGAAGGCGTCACCGCTCATACCAAAGCCTACTAACTCACCATAAATGGTTGCACCACGTGCTACTGCGTGCTCATACTCTTCAAGTACCATAGCACCAGCGCCATCACCGATAACAAAACCATCACGGTCTTTATCCCAAGGGCGACTTGCCTTTTGCGCTCATCATTACGTGTAGATAATGCTTTAGCAGCACCAAAACCACCGACACCTAATGGAGACGTTACATCTTCAGCACCGCCAGCAACCATCACATCTGCATCGCCATAAGCAATTGTACGGGCTGCAAAACCAATGTTATGCACGCCAGTCGTACAAGCGGTAGTTACTGCAAAGTTAGGACCAGTCATACCATATTTGATCGACAGATGACCGGCAATCATATTAATGATGGTACTTGGGACAAAAAATGGAGAAATTTTGCGAGGACCACCTTTAAGTAGTGCACTGTGGTTTTGTTCAATTAACCACATGCCACCCATACCTGCACCAATTGCGGTACCGATTCGGCTTGGATCCATTTGTTCCATGTCGATGCCTGAATCTGTCATGGCTTGAATACCTGCAGCCATACCATACTGAATAAACAGATCCATTTTACGTGCATCTTTTTTAGGCAAATACTGCTCAACGTCAAAATCTTTGACCGAGCCACTAAAACGAGTACCAAAACCTTCAGTATCAAATTTAGTGATAGGTTCAATACCACTTTGCCCTGCAAGCAGTGCTTGCCAAGTTGTGTCTACATCATTACCCACAGGAGTAATAAGACCTAGACCAGTAATAACAACACGACGTTTAGCCACAATTATCACCTTTGTCTTGTATTTAACAGCATTAGCAAATTATTGCGTTAATTTGCTAATGCTAGAAACAAAAACAGGCGGCATTAATGCCGCCTGTTTCGGAGAAATCTGGATTACTGATTCTTAGAAACGTAATCGATCGCTGCTTGAACAGTAGTGATCTTTTCAGCTTCTTCGTCAGGGATCTCGGTATCAAACTCTTCTTCTAGAGCCATTACCAATTCAACAGTGTCCAGAGAATCTGCACCTAAATCGTCAACAAAAGAAGCAGCAGACTTAACTTCGTCTTCTTTAACACCTAGTTGCTCTACGATGATTTTCTTTACACGTTCTTCGATGTTGCTCATTAGTTTTCTTTCCTATTCAAATTACGCACTTGCGCAAGATTGACAGTAGTTTATTCAATTTAGCTGACAATGCAAGCACAGTTTTTGTGGTCAAACCACGGTTTGTACAACAATTGCGCAACTAAATTCCCTTAAATAGCGACGAGACCCCGCTATCTACCTAAACCATATACATCCCACCGTTTACATGCAAGGTTTCCCCGCTAATGTAAGCAGCAGCATCTGAGGCTAAAAAGACAACAGCATTTGCAATTTCTTGCGGCTGCCCAAGTCTTTCCATTGGAACTTGCGACATAATAGCACGTTGTTGCTCTTCGTTAAGTTCATTCGTCATATCTGTCTGAATAAACCCTGGAGCAATTGCATTAACGGTAATTTGACGAGATGCAACCTCTTTTGCAAGAGATTTAGTGAAACCGATCAAACCCGCTTTTGCTGCAGAATAATTAACTTGTCCTGCATTGCCCATTGAACCAACAACTGAGCCAATGTTAATAATACGGCCATGACGTTTTTTCATCATAGGACGCATTACCGCCTTAGATAATCTAAACAATGAAGTCAGGTTAGTGTCAATAATATCTTGCCACTCATCATCTTTCATTCGCATTAATAGATTATCACGAGTGATGCCAGCATTGTTAACTAAGATGTCAACATCACCCACTTTTTCTTTAATATTGCTAAATAAATCACTAACTGATTGACTATCAGTGACATTTAACTCAAGACCTAAGCCTTTATCACCTAAATAAGTTTGGATGGCCGCAGCACCTGATGCACTTGTTGCTGTACCCACTACTGTAGCGCCTGCAGCAACTAAGGTTTCAGCAATCGCTTTACCAATACCACGACTTGCGCCAGTAACAAGCGCAACTTTACCCGTTAAATCAATGCTAATACTCATTAAAATCCCTTATTCAGTTAATGCTGCAAGTGATGCAGAATCATTAGCCACTTTACTTGCTAATGATTTATTAATGCGTTTAGTTAAACCAGTTAGTACTTTACCTGGACCCATTTCGTATAACTGAGTCATTCCCTGCTCAGCCATTAACTCTATGGTTTCAGTCCAGCGTACTGGGCAAAATAGTTGACGAACAAGTGCGTCTTTAATTGCCGCTTGATCATGTTCAATACGCACATCAACGTTATTAATCACGTCAACTTTTGGCGCATTAAAGGTAATTTGTTGCAAAGCAACAGCTAATTGCTCAGCAGCCCCCTTCATTAACGCACAGTGAGACGGAACGCTTACTGGTAAAGCTACAGCCATTTTTGCACCAGCAGCCTTACAAGCGGCAGCAGCACGTTCTACAGCAGCTTTTTCACCAGCAATAACCACTTGACCTGGACTATTGAAGTTAACAGGGCTCACAACTTGACCTTCAGCACTGTCTTCACAAGCTTTAGCAATAGCATCGTTGTCTAAACCAATAATGGCAAACATCGCTCCCGTGCCCGCTGGAACGGCCTGTTGCATTAGCTGTCCACGTAATTCAACCAATTTGATGGCATCTTTAAAATCAATAACACCAGCACATACAAGTGCTGAGTACTCACCTAAACTATGACCAGCCATTAATTTAGGCATCGCTTTACCAGAAGCTTGATAAACGCGGAAAATAGCAACACTAGCAGCCAATAAAGCTGGCTGTGTTTTATCGGTCTGATTTAAAGACTCTGCTGGTCCCTGTTGAACTAATTGCCATAAGTCATAACCCAGAACTTCGCTTGCTTCTGCAAATGTTTGCGCAACAATGTCATTATGTTCTGCTAACTCAGCTAACATGCCAACAGCTTGTGAACCTTGTCCTGGAAAAATAAATGCGACTTGTTCCATTTTTATACCCTTCAACTGAACCAAGTTAAATAATTTAGAAGCGAATTAAGGCGCTTCCCCAAGTAAATCCAGCACCAAATGCTTCAAGTAACAACAACTGACCACGTTGAATTCGGCCATCTCGAACCGCAATATCAAGCGCTACAGGCACAGTTGCAGCAGAGGTGTTCCCCTGTTTATTAAGGGTAACAACGACTTTATCTAAATTCATGCTTAGTTTTTTAGCTGTTGCATTAATAATACGTAAGTTGGCTTGATGTGGAACTAACCAATCAAGTTCACTCTTATCAATATTATTTAGCTTGAGTGTTTCATTCACCAAGTGAGATAGTTGCGTTACCGCAACTTTGAATACATCATTACCTTTCATAGTAATGTAGCCTTCACCCTCTACGGTTTTATCTTTAGTACATTTAAGTAGATCACCAAAACGGCCATCAGCATAAATATGGGTAGATAAAATACTTGGCTGCTCACTTGCGCCAACAACAACTGCACCCGCACCGTCACCAAATAAAATGATGGTTGAGCGATCTTCAGGATGACACATACGTGATAATGCATCAGCACCAATGACAAGCACTTTCTTAGCTGCGCCTGTTTTTACAAATTGGTCTGCAACACTTAATGCATAGATAAAGCCCGAGCAAGCAGCAGAAAGATCAAACGCAGGGATATTGCCCGCTTGTAGCATGCCTTGAATTTCACATGCTGCAGCAGGGAATGCATTACTAGCACTTGTAGTGCCAACAATAATCATATCAAGGTCAGAAGCCTCAATTTGAGCCATTTCAAGTGCTTTTAACGCAGCTTGATAACCCATTGTTGATACAGACTCAGTTTCGCTTGCTATGCGGCGTTCAGATATACCAGTACGTTCAACGATCCATTGGTCAGTGGTTTCCACCATTGCTTCAAGATCTTTGTTGGACAGTACCTGCGCTGGAAGATAACTTCCAGTGCCTAGAATTTTAGTATGCATAAGGAGAAATCAGTTGTTAGTGTCTAAAAGGATCGACTCTAAACGATCTTTAATCATTTCAGGGAGCCGACGTTGAGCCTCGGTTACCGCTAAACTAATAGCTTGTAAGTATGCTGACTCATCAGCATTTCCGTGGCTTTTCACTACTACACCGCGCAATCCTATCAGACTTGCACCATTATAGTGGTCGGGGTTCATCTGACTCAGTACAGTTTGTATACTCGGGCCAATCAATTTGCTCAATAAGCGAACAAAGAAACCTTGATTCAATCCTTTCTTTAATTGATGAACCAGCAGTCGCGCAATCCCTTCGGACGTTTTTAGGGTAATATTACCAACAAAGCCATCACATACAATGACATCGACTTTGCCGTTATAAATTTCATCACCTTCAATAAACCCTTTATAGTTTATTTGTGGTGTCATTTGCAGTAGTTGACCTGTTTGTTGAACAAGGTCGTTACCTTTTATCTCTTCAGTTCCAACATTAAGTAAAGCAACTTCAGGTGAATTTACTTTACCAACAACTTCACATAAGACTGAACCCATCACCGCAAATTGAAATAGGGTTTCTGAATCACAGGAAACATTTGCGCCTAAATCGAGTAGATACACAGGCCGATGATTAATGGTAGGCAAACAAGAAACTAATGCTGGACGATCGATACCCGGCAAAGTACGTAATAATACTTTAGCCATCGCCATTAGTGCACCAGTGTTGCCAGCGCTTAAACATGCTTGAGCTTCGCCATCACGCACTTGTTGTAATGCGAGACGCATTGAACTTTTTTTACGATTTCTTAAGGCGTGAATAGGTCGCTCGGCCATACTCACTGTTTCAGTCGTATGTATGATCTTAATGCGAGAACGTATTGAAGAGGATGCATTTCTTAAATGCGATTCGATGCTGACTTGGTCACCGACTAATGTGATATTTAGGTGGGGATAAAGCCCAAGTGCCTGCAAAGATGCAGGCACTGTGACGTGGGTGCCATAATCGCCACCCATCGCATCTAACGCAAGCGTCAGATTTTTCATAAGCTAATTCAACAAATTACTTGTTGATTACCTTTTACCGCGGTAAAAACCATCAGCAGTCACGTTGTGACGTAGATGAAGTTCACCACTTGTCGCGTCAACTGATAATTGAGCAGTGCTCAATGCATCATGTGAACGGCGCATACCACGCTTTGAACGTGATTTTTTATTCTGTTGTACAGCCATTGCCTGTCTCCTAGATTACTTGCTCTTCAGTTTTTGTAACACTGCAAACGGATTTGGACGCTCCTCTTGAGCGGCTTCAATCTCGCCTACGGACACATCCTGCGAACCCATAGAACATTCAACTACGTTTTCATGTTTAGGGATCGTTGGTGTAGCCACTATCAATTCATCTTCGATCAATTGATGCAGACGCACTTCGCCAATTTCATTACACTCAATAGGGTCATACGCATCCGGGAGCTCATCGATTTCCGCTTCAGTCTTACAAGGACTAAAGCAAAACTCGACCGTAACCTCAGTGTTATATTGTGTCATGCAACGTTGACATATCAGAGTGAGCTCCGTCACAGCCTTCCCTTTCAGGTAGACTATCCCCTGTAAATCGACGCCACATTCCAATGACACAGTCACATCGGAACAGTCGCCAGCACATAACTCTCTTAATCGCTTAAGCTGCGGGCCAGGAATAATGCCTTTATAAGAAAGGCCACTCGTAGCTGCACGAGAAGGATCAATTGAAACTGGAATCTTTACTGTTTGCATAAGGCGCGCATATTATAGTTTGAAAACGCTAGAGTCAAAGGAAATTTACCATAATCGCAAGAATTTACGACTAGGCTCAAAGCCATCTCCAACGCTGAAATTGACAGATGCGAAATTTTACCCAAGCGTTAGCTTATGTACAAGCATGATACGCTCAAAAAAATAGCGATCGCATTTAAGTTTAGCTATAAAACTAAAACTAACTTGGCATTTCTGGCAAAATAATGCAATTGATGATCAATCTTTACTTTTTATTAACGGTTCTCTTATGAAGCATATTGTTCTTGCATCCACCTCAACTTTTCGCCGAGCACTTCTCGAAAAGCTCGCAATTCCATTTACTTGCTTCGCACCAGAGGTAGATGAGAGTCCGCTTGCCGATGAAACACCACAACAATTAGTGAGCCGTTTGGCGATTTTAAAAGCACAAGCCTATCTTACCCAACAATCATCAGAAACTGCACTGATTATTGGCAGTGATCAAGTTGCTGTCATTAATGGTCATATTATTGGAAAACCATTAACCAGAGAAAATGCGATTGCCCAACTACAAAGTGCTAGCGGTCAGGCCATTACTTTTTATACGGGAATAGCCTTAGTCAATAGTCAAACACGGCAAGTACAAGTCGATATTGAACCGTTTACAGTACATTTTAAGCAGCTGACATTAGCGCAAATAGAGTATTACGTTGATACTGAGCAGCCATTATATTGCGCCGGCAGCTTTAAAAGTGAAGGGTTAGGTATTGCATTATTTGAACGTTTAGAAGGTAAAGACCCAAATAGCCTTATTGGCTTGCCTTTAATAAGGCTACAGCAAATGCTATTAAATGAAGGGATTGATATTTTACAGCCACATTAATCTGCAAATGAGGATAGGCTTAACGACATACGGGTGACAACTTACATTTATTGTCACCTGATTAGTTCCAGTTAATTAGCACAATCATCAGCTGCTATCATCTCTAAATAATCCTGCATCTCTTGCCCTGCTGTTATTTCAAAAAACTGTCCTAACGGCTTTAACTCGTCAATCCTATCAACTCTAAAATTTCGAAAGCCATGACGTAACTCGCACCAAGCAAGCAGCGTCCACGTGCCCGTCCAAAAATAGATGCTTAGCGGTCTTACCTTTCTTTGGCTCAGTTGTTGTTTTACGTCTTGATATTGCATTAGCAAATATTCACGCTCTCTTGCGGCAATGCGTAACAGGTCTAGAAATTTAAAGTCACGATTATCAATATAATAATCATGCACAAACATCAAAGATTGATACTGCTGTAGACGTGCAGGTAGAACCGCTTCAACCTTAATCATCGCCTGTTTAGCGGCACTAGAGAGTTCTTTGCCTCCCCAAGTTTGCACCATCCGCATCCCCACTTGAATCGCCTCTAACTCTGCTTCGGTAAACATTAAAGGTGGCACATTAACTTCTTGTCGTAATAAGTAGCCGACCCCAGCTTCTCCTTCAATGGGAATACCACTTAAACATAAATCTTGAATGTCTCGGTAGATAGTACGAGTTGAAACCTCTAACCGCTCAGCAAGTTGCATAGCAGTCGTTAAACGCCGATGCCGTAATATTTGTACTATTTGAAACAATCTATCTGCACGTCGCATAATCCCCCCAAAATAACTAACCAAGTGTTCAGACTTGGCTAGTGAGATTAGAATCGCAAAAAGTTCTGCCAATTTATAACTGCGGACTCCATAAACCGACTTTGTTCCCCTCACAGTCAACAAATAAACTGCAATAACCGAATTCACCATCATGAATTGCTATTGGCTCAAATAAGATAGTCACACCAGCTTGGACTAACTTTGCCACGAGCTCTGATAATTTATCAGTAACATGTAAATAAACAACACTACCATCCATACTAGGCTTCATCATTTGACATTTAACTAAGGCTATACTGGCCGCTTGCTTATCGACAGTTTCAATAATGGCCATTTCGATATCTGCGACGACTTCACGTTTAAATGAAACACCGAAATGCTGCTGATAAAAAGCGATAGCCCTTTCCATATCGACAACCGCAATTTCGCCCCAAACTAAAGGTGCATGATCCAACATACTATTTCTCCTACTCGTAAATGTGGTCAACGAATACCGCTAGACCTATCAGCATTTACTTTGTACTAAGCATAAAGGAGCACTACTGACAGCTTACTGTCAGTAGTTATACGTTAATATTATAAATTACCTTTATTAAATTCTTGCTGGAAATGCAGCACCTTTTGTAAATAGCGCCTTGCTTCAGCCTTGGGATGCTTATTGGTTAAAGCCCAATAGACTTGATTGGGCTTAAGGCTATTTAAATCTCGCATTGCCCGTTTACGATCATTATCAAAGGTTGCTAATACCCCACCCGTGCCACCGTTATAAGCAGAAATCATGCTGTAATGCAGTGTGGTTGGACTTTTCACTTCACGCAGATAACGGTTTTTTAAGATATGAAAATACGCCGCGCCCGTATCAATATTATTGGCCGGATTAAACAGATAATTTTTAGTTGGAATATCATTACGATTTTTAACCAACTTAAATACATCTGCACCGGCCGTTTTAGGAATAACCTGCATTAAACCATAAGCGCCAGCATGACTGACCGCATATGGATTAAAACTGCTTTCGGTTTTAATGATGGCATAAATCAAATCTTCATCAATATCATAACGCTTAGCTGCGTTGCGAATTAACTGGGCATATTGATATTCACGTTGCGCCAAATGATCTTTCACCATATTAATTACAACATAATGGACATTGGCGTAATCACGCTTTTGTAATTTCAATTTATTATCGACTAAGTATTCGGCAAAACGGTTCGCACGCCATTGCCATTCTATGGTACGACCATCCTGATCTTTAACTTGCCCAAGTAAAAAGGGTTTGCCCTTTAATGGAATATCTTTATCACTGAATAGATCGACTTGACTCGGATCAGCTGGCATCAACAAGGTTTCAACAATAGCTTGGGTCAATTTTTGTTTCACTTGGTACTTAGCCACAGTGCTGACATAAATTTTGCCTTGATCAAAATCGATATGTGCCCGAGTCCGATAACCGTCAATATACTTGACGTAACGATGCTTACCCGCTTCAAGATAATTGTCATCGCCCCACTCTTGCTTCACTTGATGAGCAAAATGTTGAATGAGTTTCTCAAATCCTTGGTAATCAGGCGGTAATTGATTTGATGAGGTATGACTATCACCAAAATTAGAATAAATAGGTGTTTGAGTACAACTTGTTAATAGCAAACACGCGATGAGGATAAAGTAAGATTTAGACATATAACTTGAAAGAGTATTGTTTATACAAAAAAGGCGCAGAAAGCTGCACCTTTATATTATTCATATTTATATAAGCAGATTTAAGCTATGCCATTAATGATATCAAGCAAACTTAAACTGTTATCAATAATCGCCAATGGTGATGCTTGCGCTAACGTCACTCGGTCATGTGCACCAAAAGTAACCCCCACACCATCAACACCTGCATTGTTTGCCATATTAAGATCATGAATGGAGTCACCCACCATCAAGGCTTTTTCAGGCGCGACGTTTAATTGGCTTAAGATTTGTAAAATCATTTCGGGTGCAGGTTTGCTGCAGGCTTCATCAGCACAACGAGTCGTATCAAAGATATCGGCCAACTCTGTTAACGCCAAAACTCTATCTAAACCACGACGTGATTTGCCAGTCGCGACTGCCAATTTAATATCAGCTTGTTTAAGCTGTTGCAGTAATTCAACTACACCATCAAATAGCGGACTGGCAAAATCATCAGATGCCTTATAAAAATGACTGTAATATTGAGCTAGCTCAGCAATTTGTTGCTGACTGATATTAGGAAAAAGCTGCTGCACCGCTTTATCTAATGATAAACCGATAATATCCCTAACTTGCTGCTCTGTCGGCACTGGCATATTGAGATGCTCTGCAGCACGCTGCATCGCAATCACTATTTTGCCAATTGAATCCATTAATGTGCCATCCCAATCAAAGATGACTAGCTCATATTGCTTCATACTTTCTTTAATTTACCTAAAACTTCAATTAAGTTTTCATCTAATGGTGCCTTTACAGTCATCACTTCTTCCGTATCCGGATGAGTAAAACGTAATTGCGCAGCATGTAAGAATAAGCGTGCTAACCCTAAACTGCGCATGCTGTCATCAAATTTTTGTTCACTGTATTTATCGTCACAAGCAATTGGATGCCCTGTATATTGACAATGCACACGAATTTGGTGAGTACGACCAGTGACAGGACTTGCTTGTACAAGCGTACAACCCTGGTAACGTTGCATAATCTTAAAGCGGGTTTCAGATTCTTTACCCTCTTTGTTAACACGCACAATACGCTCACCAGATTTCAAGGTGATTTTCAATAAAGGCGCTTTAACTGCTTTATCGTTACTCTGCCATTCACCGCGTACTAATGCTTGATAATCTTTTTGCATCTTCTTATGACGCAATTGATCATGCATATGTTTTAAGGCACTACGCTTTTTAGCGACTAATAACACGCCTGAAGTGTCTTTATCTAACCGATGTACCAGTTCTAAAAACTTTTGTTGTGGACGCAATGAGCGTAACGCTTCGATTACACCATAATCAACACCACTACCACCGTGTACCGCAATACCCGCAGGTTTATTTAACACAATAAGATGTTTATCTTCATAAACGATACGATCTTCAAGCTGTGACACCTTGGTCAAATTTTTAGATGGCGCTTTGCGCTCATCTTTTTCTGCAATTCGTACCGGCGGGACACGAACAACATCATCAATCTGTAACTTGTACTCAGGTTTAATGCGCTTTTTATTTACGCGAACTTCGCCCTTACGTATGATTCGATAAATCATACTTTTAGGCACACCTTTTAAAAAGGTTAATAAAAAATTGTCGATTCTTTGCTCAAAATGATCTTCATCAATCGTCACAAATTGGACTTGAATTGGGTTAGTTTGATTATTCATGATACGCCATTACTAAATTTAACCGCGTTATTGTACAACAACCCCGCAAGAATTGTGCCTTACCATTGCTGAATTTTTTGATTATTGCTATATTTCACCAATGAGGTGGTCTTCCGATAAACAATACGTTTATACTTACCACTCATAAGAGCCCCTTAATCGCAGCAGAAAACAAAAAATTTAATCGCAAATCATTGATTTGCAAACCGTCGACAAATACAAAAGATAATTTTTAAACGGTTAAATTAATCACCTTGTTACTGTTCCCTTTGGGATTGATTGCGAAATTTTACGCTCTTAACAATGAAACTAATTTTAACTGGTCACAAATGGACCAATTTGCTTTCGGCATTACTGAAACATATATTTTGAATTAATGGCGTTTGTTGTACGAACGAACGACAACTTATAGATAGTTATTAAAAATATGCCATATAAAGGGATGCGACACGCAGCGATTGCGTCGTACAGAGATGCGCACCTAGTAGCCTAGACGCGTAACCGTGAGGTTAACGCCTGAATGTCTAAGGCCAGTAATGTAGTAAATTGTGTTATTTGATGGCCCCTATATTAAGAAGAAAATTGTCATCATGAAACGGATGTTAATCAATGCGACTCAATCTGAAGAGTTGCGCGTTGCCCTTGTAGATGGGCAACAGCTTTATGACTTGGACATTGAAAGCCCTGGTCACGAGCAAAAGAAAGCCAACATCTACAAAGGTAAAATCACCCGTGTAGAACCCTCTCTAGAAGCTGCATTTGTTGATTACGGTGCAGAACGCCATGGTTTCCTACCATTAAAAGAGATCGCTCGCGAATACTTCCCTAAAGGTTACTCATTTCAAGGTCGTCCAAGTATCAAAGAAGTGGTACATGAAGGCCAAGAAGTTATCATTCAAATTGATAAAGAAGAACGTGGCAACAAAGGTGCAGCGTTAACAACATTTATCAGTTTAGCGGGTTCATACCTTGTTCTTATGCCAAATAACCCTCGTGCTGGCGGCATTTCACGTCGTATCGAAGGTGATGAGCGTACAGAACTAAAACAAGCTATCTCTTCACTAGACATTCCACAAGGTATGGGCTTAATTGTTCGTACTGCGGGTGTAGGTAAAGAAGCACAAGAACTACAGTGGGATTTAAAAGTATTAATCCAACACTGGATGGCAATTAAAGAAGCGGCAGAAAGCAAAGAAGCCCCATTCTTAATTCACCAAGAAAGTAACGTTATTGTACGTGCTATTCGTGACTATCTACGTCGTGATGTTGGTGAGATTCTAATCGATCACAAAAACATTTTTGAAGCCGCTAAGCAGCATATTGCTTTAGTTCGCCCAGATTTTGTTGAGCGAGTAAAGCTTTACGAAGCTGAAGTGCCACTATTTACCCATTACCAAATCGAATCACAGATTGAGTCAGCCTTCCAACGTGAAGTACGCTTACCGTCTGGTGGCTCAGTGGTGATTGACCCCACTGAAGCGCTAACCTCTATCGATATTAACTCTGCTCGTGCGACTAAAGGCGGCGATATCGAAGAAACAGCACTGAATACTAACCTAGAAGCAGCAGACGAAATTGCGCGTCAATTACGTTTACGTGACTTAGGTGGATTAGTGGTAATCGACTTTATCGATATGACACCCGTTCGTCATCAACGTGAAGTAGAAAATCGCCTACGTGATGCCGTACATCACGACCGTGCACGTGTTCAGTTAGGCCGTATTTCTCGCTTTGGTTTGATGGAAATGTCACGCCAGCGTTTACGCCCTTCATTAGAAGAATCTGCAGCACATTTATGCCCTCGCTGTCATGGTCAAGGTACAATTCGTGGTACAGAATCTTTAGCACTTTCAATTTTGCGTTTAATGGAAGAAGAAGCCATTAAAGAAAATACCGCGCAAATTGAAGCAACGGTTCCAGTTGATGTAGCAGCTTACTTGTTAAACGAAAAGCGTAAAACAATTCGTATAACAGAACGCCGTCATGATGTTGAAGTTTATGTGATCCCAGATCCACATATGACAACCCCTGATTACCGTGTTGTTCGCCATCGTAAAGATGACAGTATTGCAGATGTTAGCTATAAACTAATTGAACAACCTAAAGCTAATTTATACGAACCACGTAAATTAGAACGCGCAGCATCAGCTGCAGAGCCTGCGTTAAAAGGTTTTAGTACGCCTAAAAAACCTCAACCACAACCAGTGGTTAAGAAAGAGCAACCTAAAACTGAGCCAAAACAACCGGGTCTAATTTCTCGTATTATGACTGCAATTGGTTCATTGTTCTCAAGCAATAACGAAGAGCAAAAGCCCCAGCAGCCAAAGCCAGCTCAAAGCAATAAGACTAACCAGAATCAAAATGCTAACCGTCGTAATCGCCGTAATGAACAACGTCGCGGCCGTAATAAAGACGATGAGCAAACAAACCGCGATACTCAACGCACTAAAAAGGTTGAAACTACGGAACGTCCAGTAAAGGATGAGCCAGTTAAACGCCAAAAACCGGAAAAGAAACCGCGTCCTCAAGAAGCTAAAGAGACTCAAGAGCAGCCAAAGCAAGAAGCTGTTCGTGAACGTCGCCAACGTCGTAATATGCGTCGTAAAGTACGTGTTAACAACGAAGCTGAAACCATTGAAATCAAAATTGATGCGCCTGCAAATGAGCAAGTTGAAATTGTTGTAACTGAAACGGTTCAAGTTGAAGCTAAGCAAAATCGCAACAAGCAACGCCAACCTCGAAAAGAGAAAGTCATTGCTGAAAATGTTGAACAAGAGATTGAAACTAACGACGTAGTTGCTGATAAGTCTATCTTGCCAATGACCACAGAAGCTGAAACTACAACCGATAATGAGCCGAGCTTAGTTAACGAAGATGATAAACCAAAGCGTGAACAACGTGATGGTCAACGTCGTAGTCGTCGTAGCCCTCGTCATTTACGTGCAGCGGGTCAACGCCGCCGTCGTGATGAGCAAGAACAGCAAAACGGTGAAGAGCAAACTGATAAGCCATTATTTGTTGATAGCCAAGGTGAAGTATCAGCGCCTGTTGAAGCACCAGTTCAACAAGCTGAAAAAACTGAACCTGTCACTCAGACTGAAGCGGTCAAAGTAACAGAAACAGTTGAACCTGTAGCTACACCAATCGTTAACACAACTGAAGAGCTTATCTCTGAAGTGGTACCGGTTGCGATGGCACCAGCACCTGTTGTTGAACCCGAAGTCGCTGCTGAAACTAAACTTGCCCAAGCCGTTAAAAAAGCGGTTAAAGTGCAAGCACAAGCTGAAGCAAGTCGCCCAGCTCCAATGCCAAAGCCAGCTAAAAAGGTTGAAGCAGACAAGGTTGAAGAAGTTAAAGAGACTGTAATCAACGAAGTTAAAGCAGATAACGCTGAAGTAAAAGTAACTCCTGTTACTGAAACACCACTAGTCGCTGAACAAGAGACTGTGAAACCAGCTAAGCCAACTAAGATGGCTGCAACATCTGCGGCGGCACGACCAGCAGCAATTAAACCTGCAGAAAAAGTGGTAGCAACACAAGTTGAACCAACTAAGGTAGAGCAAACTACTGAGACAGTCGTTGCAGAAACTCCTGTTGAGGTTAAAGCTGAAGCCGTTGTTAAAGTTGAACCACAAGTTGATGCAAAGCCTGTTGTAGCTGACACAGTCACTGCAACGGTTGAAGAAACTAAGCCAAAGCTTGCGAAATCTGCATCAGCACCAATGGCAAAACCAACGACTGTCGTGAAAGCAATGGTGGAAACGGTTGAGCCTGCAATTACTGAAGAGATTGTAGTAGCACCTCAAGCAGTCGCAGTTAAGCCAGTAAACGCTAGTCGTTTCGGCTCAATGGTTAGCTCTCAAACAAGCAAGCCACAGGTTTCACAACGCGAAATAGCAACCACGCCAAGTGGCCGTGATTACGCTCATGAAGCACACGAAGATAAAGAAGTGAAAAGCAAAATGAGCAATAGCGCTCACGCTGATATGGCTAAACCATAACAACGTACTTTTCATGAACAAGGCCATGCTCATGCATGGCCTTTTTATTTTGTATCATAGGGTTACGCCAAAGGTAACAAGTTTGTTATAATCACATCTATTGTTAACAGACAGTACGCTAAAAGCCTCTGCCACATCCAACCAATATAGGACATCAATGTTTGATCTAATCCGGCATAAAACTGCCAGCTCTAAAGCCGATATACTTTCAGGCTTAACCGTCGCCCTAGCACTTGTACCAGAAGCTGTTGCTTTTGCATTTGTTGCAGGGGTCGAACCTATGGTGGGTTTATATGCAGCCTTTATTATGGGATTAGTGACGGCTGTTATTGGTGGCCGTCCAGGTATGATATCAGGTGCAACAGGTGCAATGGCCGTTGTCATGGTCGCATTAGTTGCTCAGCATGGCGTACAATATTTATTTGCAGCCGTAGTATGTGCAGGTATTATTCAAGTGCTTGCAGGCGCATTTAAACTGGGTAAGTTTATCCGCATAGTACCAACCCCAGTGATGATAGGCTTTGTCAATGGCCTAGCGATTGTGATTTTCTTGGCACAATTAGGTCAATTCCAAGTCCCTAATGCAGATGGGGTCATGCAATGGTTAAGTGGCAGTCAGCTTTATCTGATGATGGGTCTCGTGCTATTAACCATGGCTATTATCCATTTTTTACCTAAACTCACTACGGCAATCCCCTCTTCTTTGGCGGCAATTTTAACGGTAACAGCTGTCGTTATCTTCTTTAACCTAGATACTCGTAATGTGCTAGATTTCTTAAAATCAATGAGCGGTGATGCCAATGCGACCATGCAGGTAACTTACCGAGCTTTGCCATTCCATCAGTTCCTTTTACCTTTGAAACATTAAAAATTATCTTACCTTACTCATTTATTTTAGCCGCGGTAGGATTAATCGAATCATTGCTGACATTAACAGTGATTGATGAAATGACAAATACCCGTGGCCGTGGCAACAAAGAGTGTGTGGGTCAAGGTGTTGCTAATATCACCAGCGGCTTCTTCGGAGCAATGGGTGGTTGCGCTATGATTGGTCAATCAATGATCAACATTAACTCTGGTGGTCGCGGTCGTTTATCTGGAATTACAGCGGCAGTTGCACTATTAATGTTTATCCTTTTTGGTGCTCAGTTTATTGAAATGATCCCACTTGCGGCACTTGTGGGCGTAATGTTTATGGTGGTACTCGGTACATTTGAGTGGGCCAGCTTTAAGGTGATGCGCAAAGTACCAAAACATGATGCTTTTGTGATTGTGTTAGTGACAGTTGTGACCGTCTTTACCGACTTAGCTTTTGCTGTATTTGTAGGTGTGATTGTGTCAGCACTGGTCTTTGCTTGGGAGCATGCCAAGCATATCAACGCCAATCAATCTATCGACCAACACGGTCGTAAAATTTATCAAGTTAATGGCCCTCTGTTCTTCGGTTCAGTTGCCCACTTCCTCGCGCTATTTAATACTAAAGATGATCCACAAGATGTGATTATTGATTTTAATAACTCGCGCGTATGTGATCACTCAGCAATCGATGCCATTGATACCTTAGCAGAGCGCTACGTTGCTGCGGGTAAAACATTGCACCTTCGTCATTTAAGTGCCGACTGTCATAAATTACTCACCAAAGCAGGCGATCTTGTCGAAGTGAATATGATTGAAGATCCTAACTATAAAATTCCAGATGATAAGTTAGAATCTTAACTCGCCAACTATATAAAAAACGAGCCAATTGGCTCGTTTTTTTTGTGCGTTAACGGCCTAAATTATTGCTTTAAAAAATCTGCAAATGCTTTTTCAAACTTTTCCACTTTAGGTTTAACCACTAATTGACAATAAGGCTCTTCACCATGCTGCGCAAAATAGTCATTATGATAATTTTCAGCTGGGTAAAAATCAGTGAAGGCACTAATTTCAGTCACTACTGGATTAGGCCAAATATGGCTACGTTGTAATTGTGCTAACATCTCACTAGCAACACTGATTTGCTGATCATTATGCACAAAAATAACTGAACGATATTGGCTACCGACATCATTACCTTGCCGATTTATTGTGGTTGGATTATGGATTTCCCAAAATACCGCTAAAATTTGCTGGTAACTGATAATACTTGGATCAAATTTAATATTAACCACTTCGGCATGACCCGTATCACCTTGGCAAACAGACTTATAATCTGCAGTCAACGCATCACCACCACAATAGCCAGATTGAACACTTATCACCCCTTCAAGTTGGCTAAATATCGCTTCAATACACCAAAAACAACCCGCCCCCAAAGTAGCAAACTGATATGAATTTTGCTCAACATTGGCCTCTTCAGGCTCAAACGTCAGCGATAATGAGTTTACGCAGTGGCGTAAGTTTTTAGTCGTTAATCCTTCATTGGTAAATACATGCCCTAAATGAGCATCACAATTCTGGCAAACAATTTCTGTTCGTTTACCGTCAGCATCAGGTACCTGTTTAATAGCATCATCAAGTTGATCATCAAATGCAGGCCAGCCACAATGTGATTGAAACTTATGCTTAGCGAGAAATAGTGGCGTATGACAGCGTTTACAGAAATATACGCCATCTGCCGTGGTATTATTATATTCACCAGAAAATGGGGCTTCAGTGCCCTTATCTTCAATAATATAACGCTCTTGCTCAGTTAACTTATTCATCATCCACCTATCACTAACCTTTAATGTTTCAATAATATCTCACTTGCCAACCAACAAACTGCTGAATATCTCGATTGCTGTAACCAATAAATCAATCTTGCTAAAACGCGATTGCCTCACAACTGACCTGATCAACGCTGATTAAATTACAAGATAATTTTTATTCTCTAAATTGCTGCTATTTAACTCAATTAACATTAAAAATAACAGATAAAGGCGCTTTTTTTATGCATTTGCAGCTAACCAATGTAAAATAACTAGATTAGATTAAGATTAGGAATAACAGCAACTATGGCAATTCAATGGTTTCCCGGACACATGCATAAAGCGCGTAAAGAGATCGCAGAGGTGATGCCTCAAGTCGATCTTGTTATTGAAGTGCTCGACGCGCGTATTCCCTTTAGCAGCGAAAATCCTATGGTTGCCAGCCTACGTGGTGACAAACCCTGTATTAAAGTGCTTAACAAAGCGGATTTGGCTGATCCAGAAATTACCCAACAATGGATTGATTATCTTGAGCAAGAGCAAGGTGTAAAAGCAATGGCTATTACCACCTTAATCCCTGCTCAAGTAAAAAAAATTCCTGAGTTGTGCCGCAAGATCGCTTCAAATCGTGATCGTATTGATAAAGATATTCGTACCATGATTATGGGGATTCCTAACGTTGGTAAATCAACCATTATCAATACCTTAGCAGGTCGCATGATTGCTAAAACAGGTAATGAGCCAGCAGTAACTAAGACCCAGCAACGCATTAACTTAAAAAATGGCATCGTTTTATCAGATACTCCCGGCATCTTATGGCCAAAAGTCGATAATGAAGCCAGTAGCTATCGCCTTGCGGTTACAGGTGCAATTAAAGATACAGCAATGGAATATGAAGATGTGGCAATGTTTGCTGCTGAATATTTTCTAGAAGCTTATCCAGACGCAATATGTGAACGCTATAAGTTAGATCAGTTACCCCATACAGATATTGAATTGTTGGAAGAAATTGGTCGTAAACGCGGCGCGCTACGCCCAGGTGGACGTATTGACCTTCATAAAGCTTCAGAGCTGTTATTGCATGAATTCCGTTCAGGTAAAATTGGTTTACTTAGCTTAGAGACACCAGCAATGGCAGAAAAAGAGAAAGCCGAGGTTGCGCGTATTCTTGCTGAAAAAGAAGCTAAAGAAGAAGCTAAACGAGAAGCCGAAAAACTAAAACGCTCAGGCAAGCGCCATAACAGCTAGTATCAATAGTCGTAGACTAGAACAACAAAAACTCGGGTTAGTAACTCGAGTTTTTCATTTTTTGCAATTGTAATTTCTCTGCACGATCAACTTCCCAAAGTAAGCCAAAAATCCCGAGAAGCAATACTAACGTCACAACAAATAGTGGCACTAATTGACTAAAGAATAGTGCGCCAGCAATAATGACACACAAAAACCAGACTGAAGTTCGTATCCAGTTTAGGGTTAAATCATGTTGCTGCGCTTGCTGAGCAGCATGCTGTTTAGCATAAGTTACAATACACATAAACGACTCCACTCGCTCTCAATCATTGTATGTGTATCAGCATAATGGATAAAATAGGTTTTCAGCAAAACAATTATTACCAAAATGTTAAATAGGTAACATTTTAAGTTTCTGCAATACTGTCAATTAAACCTCGACTTGCATCCTCTAGCATATCCAATACCAGCTCAAAACCTTGCCCACCACCGTAATAAGGATCAGGTACTTCTCGACCTGGAGTGTCAGTAAAATCCAAAATTAGTTTTAGTTTATATTGGTATTGTTGTGGGCAGCGTTCACGTAAATCATTTAAGTTTTGATTATCAGCAGCAAGGATGAGATCAAAGTGTACAAAATCATTATCGACTACTTTTCGTGAACGAATGCCCGTAAAATCAATACCTCTCGCTTCACCCGCAGCGCGGCTGCGACGATCAGGTAGCTCTCCTTGATGATGCCCAATAGTACCTGCTGAATCGACTTCAATGGTTAAACCAGCATCTTTAGCTGCACGGCGAAATACAGCTTCTGCAGTAGGAGAACGGCATATGTTACCCATACACACAAATAGAACAGATGAAATTTTTTTCATATCAATACCTTAACCCACTATGCTGTATAAAAAATAGGCCAAATAGCGAAAAATAAAGACTCCTAAAATCAGATAATTAAAAGCAGCGTTGGGGAATCCTTGGGGAATTTTGCCCTAAAACTACATAGTTTACCATCCTTGAAACTACCTATTCATTGTTACAAATAACGGAGTCAATTGACTCCCATTTACTTAATAAAATGGTGTAAACAATGAACAAGCTAAAACCTACAACTCAAAAGCTAGATAACGAAGAAATGATTTGGGACGAAAGCGGCCAAATTTTGACGCAGAAGAAAAGGAAGTTAAATAACGCTCTAACAGTACTTTCTAATCTCGTCGAACAACTACAAACTGAAAAAGATTCGGACGAATTGGACTTTTATGAAGAGTACCAAAAGCTCTATTTCGACATTCAAAAAGGAATTTGGCTGAAATTGATGACCCATTAGAAAGTCACATCCTCATTCACTTTGTGAGCACATATATCGACCACATATAATGAGAATTACACATTACCGTTCTATGCACTATCCTAGCTTTGAGTAGCACTGCATCTTCCTGACCAAGTAACATCTGTCGTGTCTTTTTATCAAACCTTGTTGGCATATCTTCTAATAATTGGTTATGCAAATCTTTATGTCATTAAAGATTTGCACTGACTGCAGAATTTATTTACGCCCCCCTTTTAATTATCCATATAATCTGCCTTATATTGATATAGAATAAATAACTTAAGTATGCAGAGAGTCGCTACAGTATTGGTTTTACAATTATGAAAGACCTATAAAGCTTATGGCGGTAGGCCACCACTAATGGCTACCTAATTTCTATTTTTAATTAGTGTTAAAAACGGGAAGAGTATCTATCCACATGAAATGAAAAGCGCCTAGAAAATCTAAGCGCTTATATTTTCTAATTTATAGGTATAAAATCCTGAACTTTCTCACCATCATAATAGTAAGTCTCAATAAATTTTTCGCCAGTTATCATATTAACGCTAACAGTATCAGTTTCAAAAACACTATTCTCTGTTGATTCATAGTTAATAAATGGCATTCTAAGACGAATAGACTCTTTAACTAGGTTAGTGTTAGGTAAAGAAACCTCTTGCAGAGGTTTAACATCTCCAAGTTTCATAGATACAGCCCCCATTGATTTAGTTGGCGATGTATAATCTGAGCTTAAACCAACGCAGTACACAACATTATTTTCAACTCGAACCTCACCGTTACCATCACCACCATAATTGAGGTGTATACCTGTGTTCGTATCCATATCACTCACAGCACATCTATCACCAATAATATATCTATCATCTATTATGTGACTTGTGTAATAAGAATTTGAATACGTAGGTAATTGTAGTTGCACACCAAACTTTCCGTCAGCAAGCAGTTCCACCACGTTATCTCCACCAATTCCAACATACATCAAACCTTTAAAGTAGAATGGCGCATTTACATACTCGTGTTGCCAAGTATCAATAATCCTACCTGTGTCAATGGCAATTTTTTGGAGAACACCTTGTGATGCTAGGAAGTAAATATATCCATCTTTAATCGCTGTAAATGAATTCTCCAGACCAAATGTTGCAACAAAATAAGTGTTATTATTAAGATTCGGAACTACTAACTTCAACTTAGGAACCTCCCCACCTTCCTTAGGTAAAGTTATTTGATAAATCCCTCTTCCCTCTGAGGTACTGTCAGATACAATAAAAGGATTATCTCTATCATTTCTAGCAGTTCTGGGCTTCATAATAATTAACCCATTTTCTCCAGTTTCATAGTGTGGATAACTGTAAGTAGGCGCATAGCCTTTAGGGTACTCGAAAACGCCAAGAGTTGGATGAGAAATAAAATACCTAAACTCATACTCATCTACCTCACAATCAGTGATACTAAATGGAACTTGAACATAAAGAAGGGTCCAATTATCACCCATATCATCCATACGTATGATGTTAAACTCCGGAACGCTACCACACTCTAATGAATCTACGCCATCGAAAGTAACTAGGTCATACTGCGGAGCGACAACCTCAACGCTAGAATCATCAGAGATACCTACAGTTACTTTAGATAACCCATAGTATTTAGAATCACCACTATTAGTGAATGACGCAATAGCTTTGTTAGTTTTCAATGTTTAGATTTTTTAGAACTAATTTACCTGTTACAGGAGGTAAAGGATCAACCACAGGGGGAATCTCAGGATCCACTACAGGAGGAAGCTCAGGGTCCACTTCAGGAGAAGAACTTTCACCATCACTACCACCACAACCAAATAACAGACTTGACAGCACTAAAGCTAATATTGATTTTTTCATTACCTTAAATACTCATTGGAATAAGCTAAACCATTTAACTTATTCTCAAAAATACTTTTTAACGCTAATTTAATATCACGAGAAATGAATATAACTAGAATTTCAACAATTGCATTCCATTTAATAAATATAGTTTATCGAAAAATATTTAAATTTAGCCATTTATAAATATTATTATTTTATTTTTACTTGTTGCATATCACAATTTCAAATAAAAACTGTACAGACACAAGCAGTATTATTTAGTAATTTAATATAAAGCTAAATTAACTTCACCTATTATAATTAAACTACAATCAAGCTTTTCTAGAAACAAACTTAACTATTCTTAGAACGGTTTGAATTATCAAATCTTCTATGCGACAACTCTCGTGGCCTAGTAATTGTGTCCCAATAAAAGCGAACACTGAGAGAGCGAGTACTAGTGGGATAGTATGTGCTAAATGCCTGATACGAAAGCGGAGAAGACATTTACGTTGCAAGACATCGCTTGCACAATTACGGGATTAGGCGCTTCGGCACCCATTCTTCCCATCCATCATTTATAGAACCTATTAGTCAATTCATCACACAATACCGTTCTATGTACTATCCTAGCTTTGAGCTGCACTGTATCCTCCTACTAAGTAACACCTGTCGTGTCTTCTTATCAAACCTTGTTGGCATATCCTCTAATAATTGGTTATGTAACCTCTTTATGTCATTAAAGAGTTGCACTGACTGAGAGTACAGCATGACTTTACCTCCACTTGTTTAATTTTATTGTTCTACTTTTGAGAACTATTATTTAAATAAATCTGTGTTTATCCCTGACTTAATAACCAATATGCTGTTCTATGTATTGTTAAATAAGGAATGGAATGATGGGTTTATTAGTTGATGGTCAATGGCAAACTGATTGGTATGATACCAAATCAAATAATGGCAAATTTGTACGTAAAGCATCACACTTTCGCAATTGGATATCCAAAGATGGCAGTGCCGGCCCAACGGGTGTTGCAGGCTTTAAAGCTGAATCTAATCGTTACCATTTATATATTTCATTAGCTTGCCCATGGGCACATCGCACCCTCATATTTAGAGCCTTAAAGGGATTAGAGCAGCATATTCCTATCTCAATTGTTAACTCATTTATGGGCGAAGATGGTTGGAATTTCGCTGATGGTAAAGGTGTTATCGCCGATACCGTTAACCATACTCAAAATGTTCATCAGCTCTATACATTAGCCATGCCTGATTATACAGGTAGAGTCACAGTACCTGTGTTATGGGATAAAAAACTCAACACCATCGTCAGCAACGAATCCGCTGATATTATTCGTATGTTTAATAGTGCTTTTGATGATTTAGGCGCAAAAATAGGTGATTACTATCCTGAGTCTCTTCGAGAGAACATCGACGCTATCAATGAACTTGTCTATCACAATGTTAATAATGGTGTTTATAGAGCAGGTTTTGCAACGACACAAACGGCTTACTCTAAAGCTGTGACTGAGTTATTTGATTATTTAGAGGAACTAGAAAAATTATTAACTCAGCAACGTTATTTAACAGGCTCACAAATAACAGAGGCTGATTGGCGACTATTTACAACCTTAATACGCTTTGATGCGGTTTACGTTGGCCATTTTAAATGTAATATTAAACGTATTGCTGATTACCCTGCACTTTCAAATTATATTAGAGAACTATACCAGTGGCCTAATATCGCAAAAACTGTCGATATCGATTATATCAAAGCCCACTACTATCAATCTCACGAAACCATTAATCCAACAAGAATAATCCCTTTGGGGCCGTTACTCGATTTTAATCATCCCCATGACCGAAACAAATTTGAATAATATTTACCCCCTTAACTTACTTGCGTGACGAGCTGTATTGGAAAAGAGTTAAGTTTGTATCTTTGCCATTTAACATCACTTAACACTATAAAAAGGATGAACTATGGCGACAAAAAAAGTCTGGTACAAAGTATTAGAAAATAAAAACGAATTACTTGAAGGCCGAGTCATGTCCGTCAACGCAGGACATCAAGTTATCTGCTTAAGTCATTTTGAAGGAAAATACGCGGCATTAGATAATCGCTGTCCTCATCAAGGTGGCCCCATGGGCGAAGGCTCCATTGAAAACGGCCTATTACGCTGTCCATGGCATGGCTGGGATTTTCATCCTTGTTCTGGAAAGTCCCCTAGTGGTTTTGGCGATGGCTTAAAAACATATGAAATAAAACAAGAAGATAATGCTCTTTTTGTCGCCATTGAAGAGGAAGATGAACATCAAACCACTATCTCAGATGTCATGGTTGAAACCATGGTTAACTGGGGGGTTAATCGCGTATTTGGTATGGTTGGTCATTCCAATTTAGGTATGGCTGATGCACTTAGACGACAAGAGCAACAAGGGCATTTACAATTTATTGGAATACGCCATGAAGCGCGGCAGCATTTGCGGCTTCTGCCTACGGCAAGTTAACTGGTAAACCTGCAGCATGTTTTGCCATTGCCGGGCCAGGCTCGACCAATATGTTCACTGGCTTATGGGATGCAAAAGTCGATAGAGCCCCTATTCTAGCGTTAACGGGACAAGTAGCAACTCAAGTCGTTGGTACCGGTAATTTCCAAGAAGTTGATTTAGTTAATGCTTTTAATGCGGTTGCTGAATTCAATCATAGAGTTGAACATAAAAGTAAACATAGCGAACTGATGAGTTTAGCGATTAAAACAGCCATCATTAAACGCGATGTGAGCCATTTAACCTTCCCTGATGAAGTTCAAGAACTGACTGTTGATAATAATGAGCGAGCGCAAGATCCAATTGACCGCATCACGGCGATGACAATATCGCCGCCGTTAGAGAGCATCGCTAAAGCAGTAAAAATGCTTAACAACGCTTCTCGGCCAACAATTATTGTGGGTCATGGCGCAAGATTTCATATGGATGCGATTATTGATTTTGCCGAAAAACTCAATTGCCCGGTAATGACCACATTCAAAGCAAAAGGCCAAATATCAGATAACCACCCTTTGGGTTGTGGTGTTTTAGGTCGTAGCGGTACACCTATCGCATCTTGGTTTATGAATGAGTCAGATTTACTGCTAGTGATTGGTGCATCCTTCTCTAATCACAGTGGTATTAGCCCTAAAAAACCAACAATCCAAATTGATTTTGATCCTATGGCACTCAGCAAATTCCACAAAGTAGAGGCGGCTGTCTGGGGCGAAATATCGGTCACAATGAAACTGCTACGAGAACAAGTAACGATTTATGAAAATAAAATAGATCGTACCAATGAGATCAATCAAAGACGTGCTATTTGGCATAAAGAAAAAGCCAAAAGACTACTTGAAGACAGACATAAAGGCGTGAGTTCAATTGCGGTATTTGATGCATTATCAGCATTAACACCTGAAAATGCCGTCGTTTGTGTTGATGTGGGTAACAATGCTTATTCGTTAGGTCGATACTTTGAAAGCAAACAACAGACATTTTTAATGTCAGGTTATTTAGGCTCAATTGGCTTCGCTTTTCCTGCCGCGATGGGCGCATGGGCAGCGGTTGGCCAGCAACGCCCCATTATTGCCGTTGCCGGTGATGGTGGTTTTTGTCAATACCTAGCCGAGCTGACTACCGCGGTTAAATACAAGATGCCTATAAAAACCATCATTCTTAATAATAGTGAGCTAGGTAAAATATCAAAAGAACAACGCGCAGGTGAATTTGATGTGTGGGCAACAGATTTGGTTAATCCAAATTTTGCTGAGTACGCAAACGGTTGTGGCGCTTTAGGCATACAAGTCACCTCAGCAGATCAATTAAATACAGCACTGCAAACAATATTTGCCCATGACGGTCCAGCATTAGTTGAAGTCATTACTGATGTAGGTTTAATTTAAATAGATAAGCTCGCAATGTTGACTAAAGGTTAAAAAATTGCGAGCTTAACCATTAAATGGATAAATAAGAAGAAAAATATGCCACTGCTAATATTTATTAACGCAGACCTAATATTCGCCAAACGATGACAGTGCCTCTCTCGACAGTAAAGCCATTATCAAGTAGCCAAATCTGCCATGAGTGTGATTTGCCAATTAGATTGGTCGATCTTAACGAAAATCAAAAGGCAATCTGTCCCCGTTGTGGCTTCACCTTAGCCACTAAATACAATAATGCGTTTACTCGAATAATTGCTTTATCTATTACCGCATTAATTTTTTTAGTCGCATCCGTTTCCTTCAATTTTATTTCGTTTCAATCCAGTGGCCTAGTCAATAGCATTAGTATGCTAGATAGCGTTAGCATATTAATTACCACCGGATTTACCGTACTTGCCATCATAGAAATTATTACCGTTTTTGTTATTCCAGTAGTGATATTACTCAGCTTAATTTATTTATCATATTGTTTTAAAAATAACCGTCACCCATGGCAAGGCCATACATTACTACAATTAGTGTTTACACTAATCCCTTGGAATATGGCTGAGATATTTTTAGTCGGTACATTAGTCAGTTTAATTAAAATCATCTCTCTAGCCGAAATCACCCTAGGCCCCTCTTTCTATGCTTTTATTCTATTTTCAATAGCAATGACCAGTGCAATTTTGCATATTGATAAACATCACTTTTATCAAATGTTAGCCAAAACATCCCAGAACCAAATTGAACACGAACAAAACCATCCAGTTAATCCTAGTGCCGCCATACAAAGAACATGGGCATTAATCATTACATCGATCATTTTATATATCCCCGCCAACGTATTGCCCATCATGAATACCCGTCTACTAGGGCAAAATGATCCCAGCACCATTATTGGGGGGGTATTACTACTTTGGCACCATAAATCTTACCCTATTGCGCTGGTTATTTTTGTTGCCAGTATCATGGTACCCATTGCCAAAATATTGGTATTAATTTGGCTCAATTACAGTGTCCAAACACGTTCTAATAAATATGATAAACAACGCATCAAAATGTACCGAATAGCTGAATTTGTTGGGCGTTGGTCGATGATCGATATCTTCGTCGTCATTATTCTGGCGAGCTTAGTACAACTGGGGAATACCATGAGTATTGTGCCCGGTTCAGCCACCTTTGCGTTCTCAGGTGTCGTGGTTGTAACCATGTTAGCTGCCATGAGTTTTGAACCTAAACTAATCTATAACGATAAGAGTGTTTATGAAAACTGAACCACAAGTTGATGCAGACATTCAACCAACTAAAACGATTTCAACCATTTGGTTTGTGCCAATTATTGCTTTACTCATTGGAGCTTGGATGGTCTATTACCAATGGAGCAATCAAGGACCATTAATCACCCTTCATTTTGAATCAGCAGAAGGCATGGAGGCGGGTAAAACTAAAATTAAATCACGCCATGTCAATATCGGCGAGGTAAAAACGATTACCTTAAATAAAAATGGTCATGGTGTTACAATCACCGCTAGAATGGCGAAAGATACAGATAATATGTTAGTTGAGGACAGCCAATTCTGGATTGTCACCCCTAAGATTTCACTTTCAGGCGTGTCTGGACTTGATACCCTAATATCGGGTGACTACATCGAGCTTGCGCCCGGTTTTGCAGAAAATAAACTCACCGAATTTACCGCACTCACCTCCCCCCCCATCACACCTATTGGCACTCCTGGACTCCATATCACCTTAAATAGCGATAAAGAGTTTGCTTATTCCAAAGGCGATCCCATCATTTATAAAGGATTAACCGTAGGCCAAATTGAAGATGTCTATTTTAATCTTGAAGAACGCATTGTTTATTACAATGCATTTATTAAAGCGCCTTATCATGAGCTGGTCACGTCAAACACCCGTTTCTGGGATGCTAGTGGCCTTAAGGTAGATTTAACTGCTGAGGGTATTTCGGTCAAAACCGGCAACGTAGAAACCATGCTAACCAATGGCATCACATTCGATATTCCAGATGGTATGCCTCTTGGAGAGAAAATAACTGAGCGTGATTACTTTGATATTTTCAGCGATTATCAAAGTGCAAGTAATGCCCGTTATAAGCACTCTTTGGATTATGTGGTACTAGTAAGTGACACCATTAGAGGCTTAAATGTGGGCGCGCCAGTAGAATATCGAGGCGTACTGATAGGCCAAGTGTCATCGGTCAATCTCGCCACCGCAGATCCTGATGTGCTTTACAGTGAAGCCGTACAAATCCCAGTATTGATTAGTTTAAACCCAGGTCGAGTTGGCTTACCAGATAACGAGCAAGGCATTAAATTAATGAACGAACAAAATATGATCTGGGTTAAAAATGGCCTGCGCGCAACACTAAAAACGGGGAATTTATTAACAGGAAGTCTATTTGTTGAATTACAACATTATGACTTACCTCCGATCAGCAAAATGGAACATTATGAAGGTTATCGAGTCATACCAACCGTTAAAGATGAATTTGCCCAAATCACCGCAAAACTCAGCAAGTTTGTCGATAAAATAAATAACCTACCACTGACCGACATTGCCAATAACGCCAATGACACCATTTCAAATGCGACAGTGCTTTTGCAAGATTTGCAGCAATTAAGTCATTCACTCGACAAGATACTGGTCAGCGTTGAAGAACAAGAACTGGCCAACCAATTAAATACAAGCTTGCAAGACTTTAGCGCACTTAGCCAAGACTTTTCAGCAGGCTCAGCCAATTATGATCAACTAGAACAAACCATGAAAACAGTGTCAGAAACTTTATACGAATTAAAACCCTTATTAGAGCAATTAAAGCAACGTCCTAATGGGCTCATTTTTAACTCAGGTTCAGCGGATATTGAGCCTAAAAAGCACGAAGAGGCTAACCAATGAGAATAATAGTTATCGGCTTTTTATTATTGAGCATCATGGCTTGTAGTTCATCGGCAACAGTCACTCATTATTATTTATTAAACAGTCAGTCATCAGTGCCTACACCTCAAGCGGTAAATGCTGACCGTACTAAGGTACAGTTATCAGTTACGCTTGCGAGTTATTTAAATCAACCCTATTTGGTCATGCAGATTGACGAGCATAAACTCAATTATGCAACGGCACATATGTGGGCAGAGCCACTTAAATCTGAGACCCAAAAATCATTGCTTGCGGACTTAAATACTCAACAGCAAACATTGCAGTTTATCAGTACAGATAAATATCAATTGAAACCCAATCAGCCACAATTAAATATTCAAATTGACTACTTCCATGTCACCCATCAAGCAAAAGTTATTCTTGTCGGCTACTATCATGCTACGGGGATGGAAGAGAAACACAATATAGAAACTTTTAGAATCGAAATGCCTTTACAAGCAGATGGTTATTCACAATCAGTGGCACAAATGCGCCAATTAATATCAAAATTAGCACTACAAATAACCAACAACTTGAAATCATCCTAATAGCTTAGGTTAATCAGAATCCGTAGGATGGTTAATACCATCGTAAGTGGGAACATTGGGGATTATAAGCGGATTAATACCGTCTAAACAGCCGATATTAAAGGCATATTGATGTGGATTGGAACGACGTTGATGATGGGTATAAATACCACATTGATGACAAAAATAATGCTTGGCCGTATAAGTATTAAATTGATAAAGCAATAACTGTTGTTGCCCTTGGATGATGGTTATATCGTCTAAATTTACTGAAGCAACGATTGCTCCTCGGCGACGGCACATCGAACAATCACAGCGTCTAATATCAATGAGCCTTGTGGCAAATAAAGCTCAAATACAACACAGCCACAGTGGCACCTTGCCAAATGATGTTGCTGTACGGCAATATCGCCAACCTGTGTTAAATTCAGACTCATATCAACCTCTCTTGCAAGATAATAATCTAAGTTAACAAGTTCTCATTAAAAAACATAACAATAAACTGCTTATATAAAAATGCCTACTCAACTGAGTAGGCATTAATTTACTGTTAATCGATAAAATCCTATTTAGGATTAAAGCATGATGACCAATCCGCACAGGCCAAAGAACAAGAGTAATGTTACCGCACTATATTCATAAAATAATTTCATCATCAACCCAACTAAGTATCATCTTTCGATACAGTCATATTGAGCCTAACTAGCAATTTATAACAATAAAATAAAGCGATTACACTGTTCGCATTTGTGGCGAGATAGTAATTATTAATAATAAAAAAGGTCTACCTTAAGTAGACCTCATCAGCTCAATTAATATTGGCTATTAGAATGTAATCGCCATACCTGCTGTGTACGATAAGTCATAATCAACTGGAGAGTTATTGGTGTTTAACCAGCCTAATTCACCATAAACAGTGATGTTTTTACGTACTGTTTGAGTAACGTTAAAGTAGACGTTATTGCAGTCAGTCTTGTTTTCAACAGTAGTGAATTGCTTATCTGTATCAGCTAGCGTTGACTTAACCATATCGTAGTTATCATGGTTATAACCTAATGCAAATACAGTTTTATCCATTGCATAAGAAACTGCCGCAGAATATAGTTCAGCCGTTGCAGAGGTATGAGTTTCTTCACCACGCGTGTATGATGCCGCAAATACCCAGTTTTCAAATGAATATTGTGACTCTAAACTTAAGATATGTGCACGTTCATTAAAGTGAGTAAAGCGAGGGCTAGACTGATCGGCAGAGTCAATATAGTAAACACGTGTATCTAAACCACCAACACGTACCCCGATACGACCATCAGTAACTGAGTTATTTTTACTACCTTCTTTAGCATCATCTAACTTATGAGAGAAGCCAGCGTAAAATGTGCCATTATCATAAATATACTTCACAACATTACTGTAGTTAGTTGCTACATTTAGCTGATCAGCGTTATTTTGAGATAAGCCAATACCTGCATTGTAATCCATACCAATACCAGCATCATCAAATACCAGATATTGACGACCAACGGTTAAAGTACCATATTGCTTGTTACTTAGACCTACATATAAATAGTCATTTTCAACTTTCTTATCATCGTTGTTATATTTTAAACCAACGCCTGAAACAATATTAGTTTCATTTGATAAAGTATAGCTGGTACTGATTAATGCACTACCATCGTCAAGGTTAATTTTAGCTTTACTTGCTTTATCAAAACCTTTTGTGAATTGAATTTCAGTGGTGCCAGATAAATTTACATTAATGCCATCAGCATTATATAAATTAACATCAGCATAAGCTGTTGATGTGATACTTAATAACGATAGTGCAACAAGGCTCTTCTTCATGATATCTTTACTACCTTAACAATCATTCAATATAATATTTATTTTATTCTTTTATATGACACTAATTTATTAACTTTAATAAAAATTTATTTATCAGATATTGAGGTTATCAGATATAAAACATTTATCTCTTAGTGCCTGCAGTTATATTGTCAGAGATATACTAATATTGTCAAAATACCTAAATTGGTATCTTTTCTGACATAAATATATATGTAACAAAGTGTTACAGCGGCATTTGAGCGATAATTAACCACTTATTATTTTTGATTTTTTGAACTAAATCATTTATTTAACTATATTAAGTTTGCAATTATGACGTGTTGATACAATTAAGTTAATTGCAATGGTCAAATGTTAATAAGCGACATAAATTAATTAATATTAATCATCCTGATATAAACACAGTATCTCAATTCTATGAGCCATAGAACAATAAACCATCATCAAACTCACGATGATCATTTGAGCAACTTACGCCATTACTGAATTATTTTTATCACAAGCTCAACTGTTGTCCCTGCAACAATAAATAAAAATTTCTAGCATTTTAATATTTAACGATTCAAAATAATATCGCTATGTATAATACAAAAATAAATCAACATTCATATTTCGTGTATATAAAAAATTAAGTTAACAAAACTAAATTAACGTTTTAGGAGTATATTTAAATATTTATGCGATTAATGTTTTTGACTATATAATAAACTATTCTCAACAAGTATCGCAGAAAAAGATACACCTTAACTTATTGCCATCAACAATCTTATTTTTAACTAATCAAAATCACATAACTGTACAATAGCTCTATCCATAATCGTCAATTAAGTTCCAACCAAACACTCAAACTTTAACTGAAAAAAATAAATGCGTACTGAAACTTGCGTTAACACATGTTGTCGTAATACAGCAATGCTATACTACGACACACATTGGCAGTAACCCATTTTATTGATATAGGGCGTTATGAAACCTGAAAATAACCACGGCTTTAAGCGAATTGTTCGAGCAACTGGATTTTCCATCCAAGGATTGAAAGCAGCTTGGCTACATGAAGCGGCATTTAGACAAGAGCTTATACTTGCAATCGTTACGCTACCAATTGTTTTTTTGCTTGATATATCTTTAGTTGAGCGTTTATTGATGATCATAACCGCGACACTAGTGATTATTGTTGAATTGCTCAACTCTGGCATAGAAGCAGTGGTTGATCGTATTGGCCCTGAATGTCATGAATTAAGTGGCCGTGCTAAAGATATCGCTTCAGCAGCGGTCTTTGTCAGTTTAGGCCTATGCGCAGTGACTTGGGGTTCAATCATCATCTCTGCGCTGCTTTAATTAGCTAAAAAAGAGCAAGCTTTAAAGCTTGCTCTTTTTTAATAAGTGAATGGCGGCTTCAATTTCACTTAATCGATCGTTTTGTTCTAAATATGCGACATAAACGCTGCGTCTAATGCTTTGTCTCCCCGCTACCAGTTGTAACGAACCATCAGCAATCAGTGGTTTCACCATATAATCTGGTAAAAAAGCACATCCCTGATTATTCATAATAAAATCTAAACCTATTTGCGCAGTCCCGGTATGCAACACTGGTAAAGGTAACTGTGAATACTTATTGGCATGTTTGATATTAAATGCGGTACCCCAATCGACTTTAACGTATTGTGTCACCTCAGCAACATCCGTTATCGCCTCTTCTGCAGCACTGACCAGCAGTAACTCCACCTCTTTCACTTGGACTAAAGTAAACTCATCCATTGCTGGCGGTTCAAATGAAATGGCAATATCCAGCACCCGCTCAAGTAGTTGCTTGACTAAAATATTTTGTGGCAACACTTCAGTACGCAGTACGACACCATCTAAATGCTGATGTAACCCCTGCATATGCGGTTTTAAGTATGCATCCCAAATATTAGGGGCTGCACCAATCGTCAACTGTACTGACTTTTCTGCACTCAGCAAAATATCTTGCTTAGCCCGCTCCCACGCATTCAATACCGCTTCAGCATGAGTAAGCATGCGTTCACCAGAAGGTGTCGGATGAATGTTATTTCGTTGTCGTTCGAATAACTCAACCCCAAGTAAGCTTTCAAGTTGCTTTACCCGAAAACTCACGGCACTGCGGGTTAAAAAGAGGTTTTCAGCTGCTTTACCAAAATGGCGCGTCCTCGAAACCTCTAAAAATGTTTTAAGTAGATCTGTATCCATAAAAATAATTTACCGATTGGGGCAATATTTTTTGATTTATTAGTTAATCATACTAGCGAATACTTAGCTTTTAAATCTTCTGTCTCAAATTTGCCTAAATATCGATAGAACTCGACAATAAAAGTAATAAAATATAATTAGTTTTTAATGATTTATTAACTTAAATCATGCATATAGACTGAATCTATCACCTTTGTATTAAGATAGCGATAGTTTTACTTTTTTATTTGTCACTTTCCATACCGATTAAGAATTAGCAGCTATACTTTTTGGCGTGCTCATTAATTTGCGTGCAGATTTTTATGCTGTAAAATAACCCTGAGCAGAAGAGCTCTATATTTAAACCGAGGTTTGCGATTAATGCGTGGCTGGATTTTATACAAAGAAACTGCAACTATTTTAAAGCCTGAACTCTATGAGATCGAGCGCTTAGTAGAAGCAGCTAAAGCAGACAACATTGAACTTGAAGTGTACGCACCAGACGAGTTCGATTTGACTGTTACCCGTGAAGATAACAAAAGTATTTTGCTTAATGGTAAGCCTGTTGAGCTACCTGATTTTATTATTCCTCGTATGGGATCAGGTACGACTTACTTTGCTCTTGCTATCATCCGCCATTTAGAACGTTTAGGTGTTTACTGCTTAAACTCTTCTACCGCGATTGAAACGGTAAAAGATAAGTTGTTCTCACAACAACTACTAGCAGAAAAGAATTTACCAACGCCAAAAACAATGTTGGTTAAATTCCCTGTTGATATCGATTTAGTTGAACGTCATTTAGGCTTCCCTGTAGTGCTTAAGACACTGTCTGGCTCACAAGGTAGTGGTGTATTTTTATCACACAAGCCACGTGAGTTTGACGATTTAATGCAATTGATTGAAGCGACAAATAAAAATGCAAACATCATTTTGCAAGAATTTATCGCTAATAGTCATGGTCGTGATTTACGTGTATTTACTATTGGCGGCCGTGTTGTTGGCTGTTATGAGCGTAAGGGTCAAGAAGATAGCTTTAAAGCTAACGTAAGTGCTGGCGGCAGCGCGACTCCTTTTGAAATTACACCTGAAATTGAATGGTTAGCAACACAAACTGCTAATATTCTTAATCTAGATGTTGCTGGTATCGATCTATTATTCGATAACGGCCACTACAAGATTTGTGAAGCAAACTCTTCACCAGGATTTGAAGGTTTAGAATCTTGCTTAAATGTGAATATTGCACAAGAAATTTTGCACTTTATTCGTATCCGTTTAGGTATGTTTAACCGTACTCAAGCTGCTAGCCCAACATCAGGCGAAGCAACTATGCCTAAAATCAAAAAAGCTAAAAAAGCTTAATTGAGTTGAGGCAACAAAAAAGCGCATATAATGCGCTTTTTTTATATCTTCAATTTTAGGTTAACTACCCTTTCGGCGTGACATAAGCCTTAGTGCCCCAAAGGGGAACCGTTGACAAGCTGTGTTTAAAGCTGCCTTCGGTCTCTTTGGTTGTATATGATAAATACAATAAGCTCTGGTTTTCAGCATCATAGATGCGTCTAACCTTCATGGTCTTAAAGAAAATACTTTTTGACTGACTAAATACCACTTCACCAGACTTACTTTTATCAATAGAGGCAATCATTGCAGGGGTTATTTCACCGGTTTGACGGCATGAAATGGAGCTATCACTAGGATCAGACAAGCTCAAATTAGCTTCAACAGAAGCGATATGACAAGTCACTCCCGGAATTTTATCATCATCCAAGTTACTAATTTTGATATCTTTCAATGTAAAGAGACCAAGTGATACATCACCCACCTCGTTATCATTACAAGCTACAGTGGTGGCGAGTACCCCAGAAACGAGTCCGATTTTTAGTACATTTGAAAGCTTAAGCATGCGTAAATATCCTTTTTGCCCATCTCGCTAAACCAGCGGTTACTGAACCGAAATGATCACCTACAACCACGGGTTTATCAGGGAACATAGCAGTAATTTTTTGATGAATAACCGGACTTCTTGCTGTACCACCAGTCACATAAATAATATCAGGCGTCACTTGAGTTTGCTCAAGTACCCCTGCCATTAATGACTCAACTCGGTTAATCGGATCACTGATAGCCTGTTCAAATTGTGGTTCAGTAATCTGAGTTGATAATGCCGTTTCTATGTAGTTTAAGTCAACAGTTGTTGTTGCCGCGTTAGACAATGCTATTTTAGTTTGTTCGGCACTACGTACCAATTGGTAGCCCAACTGTTGCTTTTGTACCTTTAACAAACGATTTATTAATGCTGGCGATTGCGCATCCTTAACTAAATCTTCAATCAGTTTGCGGCTGGCTAGACTGCTAAAATCACGTTGTGCACTCACATCGTTCACTGCAACGGCATTCCAGAAAGGTTTACTTGGCACTGGCAAACCATTTTTCATCGCTGAGCCCAATCCTAAGGACGGCATAAAACCATGCATCGCTAATGCAATATCAAGATCGTTTCCGCCAACACGTTGGCCGGTGTGACCTAAAAAGTCGGCACTACGATCTTGTGAACCGATATGAGATGGTCCCATCTTTACAACTGAACAGTCAGTTGTACCACCACCAATATCGACAACAAGCACGGTTTTATCTTCGGTTAGGCTCGCTTCATAATCCATACCCGCAGCAATCGGTTCAAATAGAAACGCAACCTGTGCAAAACCCGCACGTTTTGCCGCGGTAGTCAAAATCGCTTCCGCTTGTAGATTCGCCTCTTCTGCCGCCACACCTTGAAAGTTAACTGGGCGACCGATAACCGCTTGTGTCAGTGCTTGTTTTGTTATTTTTTCAGCCGCATTTTTAATATGCATCATCATCACAGTCACAATATCTTCAAATAAAGCAACTTGCTCTTGCCGTAAACCACTTGCCCCTAAAAATGATTTTGGCGAACGTACATAAAAGCCTTCTTCGGGAAAATCTAAATACTGCTCTACCGCTTCGTCACCAAAAAAGACTAATTGCTCATTAGCACTTAAATCTAACTCGACTAATGCTTGTCTTGCTCTGGTGAGTTGAGCACTGCGTAAACGGGCATATTCGGCTTGTTGTGAGGCTTCTAAGCCTTGATAGACTGCTAGCGCGATCAACTCACGATCATAAGCATATAACGTTGAGCTAACGTAAGGACTATTGGCACTTAATGGCAATAATTCAACTTGGTCCCCTACTAACTTACCGACAGCACAATTAGCACTACCATAATCAAAACCGACGATCATAAAAACCCCATGGGACCTAAAAAAGCCGATTAAGTTACCACAGTTCCAACACAGACAAAAGCACCAACAACACGTAATTTTCAGTCAAAGAAATCGGTTTATCTAATCGTGATATAAACACCAAAATATAAATGTTATTTTTAGTCGCAAATGTAATACCAATAACATTAACAATGTTGAACATTCAGATTGTTTGACTATAGGTATTATATTCATACTCATAATTGATTAAGCTGTAGCTATCGATCCCTCAGTAGCAGAATAACTTACAAATGAACCATTGTGCATTGCCCATTCTATATTCATTTAGACGTTGCCCTTATGCTATGCGGGCTCGAATGGCATTAATCTCAGCCGAGATCCAAGTTGAATTACGAGAAATTAGACTAAAAGACAAACCTGCTGAATTGATTACACTTTCAGCCAAAGCAACTGTCCCCGTACTGCAATTGACCAATGGTGATGTCATTGATGAAAGTTTACAAATTATGCAATGGGCGCTTGCACAAAACGACCCAAACCAATACCTAATAGAAGATCAAAATGCTGAGCAACTGATTGAGTTTAATGATATAGAGTTCAAGCATTGGTTGGATAAGTACAAATATGCAGTACGATTCCCTGAAAACCCTATCGCATATTATCAACAACATATTGACCAGTGCCTCACGATGTTTGAGCAACAACTCGGCGCTAAACGATTCTTACTATCAGACCAATTAACTATGCTTGATTTAGCCTTAATGCCATTTATTAGACAATGTGCTTATGTCGATAGTGATTGGTTTTTCAATCGTTATGCAACCACATTAGCTCCCTGGCTAAAACGTATTATGCACAGTGAGTTATTTCAACGTTGTATGCAAAAGCACACCGTCTGGCAACCAGATAATCCCTTAACGCTGTTATTACCCATGACCAAGGAGTAATCTTGTCTCACGCTAAAAAATATGGTCTCAACATCACTATATTTTTATCTATGATTATTGCGATAACGCCTCTAGCGGTTGATATGTATCTGCCAGCTTTAGGCATGATTGCTCAAAGCATGGATAGTGATATTACTCAGCTAAGCCAATCCTTAAGTATCTACTTAGCAGGTTACGCTATTGGCATGCTTATTTTTGGGCCGCTATGTGACAAGTATGGACGCTTACCTCTAGTGACCTTTGGTTTACTCAGTTTTGGTCTCATTAGTTTGTTATTAGCATTAAGCCAAACTGAAGCTCAATTTTTTACATTACGCTTTATGCAAGCATTTTGTGGCAGCGCTGCCACAGTGGCCGTTCCCGGTTATATCCGCCATATCTACCAACAAGATACAGCAAAAGGTATGGCACATATTAGTTTAATGATGATGCTAGCACCACTTATTGCACCAACATTAGGTAGCTTAGTGATAACCATTTCCAGTTGGCATACCATCTTTTATCTATTAGGTGCATACGCTATTTTGTTACTGTGTATTGCATATAAGCCACTTGCCCAAGTCCAAACTGATGCTGCTGTTATACCAACGACGACAATACAGAAGTTTAAAATTGTATTTAACACGGCTAACGTACCACTATTGCTAATGTGCAGTTTAATCACTGCCTTTGCATTCTTTTGCTACATCACTTCGGCAGCTTTTATCTACCTTGAAGTCTTTAATGTGTCTGAGCAGTTGTTTACATTATTATTTGCAGCCAACGTGATGGCATTAATGCTAGCTAACCGCATCAATGTTTATTTATTACGAAAAAAAGAACCACTACCGATACTAAAAGCCGCTGCTATGGTTGCACTCATTTCAGCGCTTGCATTAATACTCGTCAATTTATGGTCTAGCTCTTATTTATTAACCGCTATCTGCTTTTTCCCATTAATGGGAGCGATTGGCATGATGTCAGTCAACGCGGATGCTCTCGTGTTATTACAATTTAGCCATAACACTGGCACCGCAACAGCAGTAATGGGCAGCTTAAAATTCTCAGCTGGGGCGCTCAGCGGCCCTTTATTAGCATTACTTTATACGGGGAGTGCAGTACCTGCTGCCAGCATTATGTTTAGCTGTAGTTTATTGGTGCTATTACTCTGCTTTAAAATCAAATCTTAAATTATTTAATTAATATTAAAATAACACTTGAAATAACAAATTAGTTACATATGATGAATAAATAATCATCCTACTGATTATTTATCCGACTGTAGAAATAACCATTTTTGCAGTTATTACGACGATTATCATCGTCATAACCAGTTACCGTTAATCAAACCGTAACTGATAAGGAGCATCATATGGAAAAACTATCCGGTGCGGACATGATTGTTCGCAGTTTAATTGATGAAGGCGTTAGCCTAATTTTTGGTTACCCCGGCGGTTCAGTTTTAGATATCTATGATGCCCTCCACCAAAAATCTGCCATTCAACATATCTTAGTCAGGCATGAACAAGCTGCAGTTCATATGGCTGATGGTTATGCTCGTGCAACGGGTGATGTTGGTGTTGTGCTAGTAACCTCTGGTCCCGGCGCAACCAATGCGATTACCGGTATTGCGACCGCCTATATGGATTCAATCCCATTAGTGGTGTTATCTGGTCAGGTGCCAAGTAACTTAATCGGTAATGATGCCTTTCAAGAATGTGACATGATAGGTATCTCTCGTCCGGTGGTAAAACACAGCTTTTTAGTCACAGATGCTAAAGATATTCCTACCATTATCAAAAAAGCCTTTTATTTAGCCGCATCTGGCCGACCGGGTCCTGTTGTTGTCGACCTACCTAAAGACTGCTTAAATCCTGAAATTTTACATGAATATCAATATCCTAAAGATATTAGCATGCGCTCTTACAACCCGACAGTCTCAGGTCATAAAGGTCAGATTAAACGTGGTCTACAAGCACTTATGGCAGCTAAACAGCCGGTACTATATGTTGGCGGAGGCGCCATTATTTCAGGTTGTGAACAACAACTACTGACATTAGCTGAGCAGTTGAATATTCCTGTAGTGAGTACCTTAATGGGATTAGGCGCATTTCCCGGTACCCATAAAAACAGTTTAGGCATGCTGGGAATGCATGGCTGTTATGAAGCCAATATGGCCATGCATAATAGTGACCTCATTTTTGGTATTGGTGTGCGTTTTGATGACCGCACCACCAATAATGTTGAAAAATATTGCCCTAATGCCAAAATATTACACATTGATGTCGATCCATCTTCTATCTCAAAAACCATTGCGGTAGATATACCGATAGTCGCAGCGCCGATATTGTGTTAAGTGATATGCTTGAGCTACTTGAGCAACATCAAGATGAACATGATAAAGCTGCGCTAAACCAATGGTGGCAACAAATTGAATTATGGCGCGGTAAACAAAGTTTGGCATATCAAACCAGTGATACCCGTATAAAACCACAACAAGTCATTGAAACGCTATATAAACTGACTGACGGTGATGCATACGTTGCCTCAGATGTTGGCCAACACCAAATGTTTGCAGCCTTATATTACCCATTCGATAAACCAAGAAGATGGATCAACTCTGGTGGTCTTGGCACCATGGGCTTTGGCCTACCAGCGCTATGGGGGTTAAAATGGCATTCCCTGACGAATGTGTAGTTTGTGTCACTGGTGATGGCTCAATTCAAATGAATATTCAAGAGCTTTCAACTGCACTGCAATATGATGTTCCCGTTAAAATCATTAATTTGAATAACCGTTTTTTGGGTATGGTCAAACAGTGGCAAGATATGATTTATGCAGGACGCCACTCCCATTCCTATATGGATTCTGTACCTGATTTCGCCAAAATTGCTGAAGCCTACGGCCACGTAGGAATGACCATCTCCGATCCTGCCGAACTTGAGGCTGGTCTAGCCAAAGCACTCTCGATGAAAGATAAACTGGTCTTTGTCGATATTAGTGTTGATGAAACTGAGCATGTCTACCCCATGTTAATTCGTGGTGGTTCGATGAAAGATATGTGGCTAAGCAAGACGGAGAAATCATAATGCGCAGAATAATAAGTGTATTGCTTGAAAACCAACCCGGTGCGCTTTCTCGTGTTGTCGGCCTATTTTCACAACGTGGCTATAATATTGAGACCCTCACGGTTGCGCCAACAGATGATGCCACCTTATCCCGTCTCACCATCAGTTTATTTGCCGATGCAAGTGCTCTAGAGCAAATAGAAAAGCAATTACATAAATTAGTGGATGTATTAAAAGTCGCAAATATTACAGACACTGAACATGTAGAGCGCGAATTAGCGCTGATAAAAGTAAAATCACCTGCCGCCATGCGCGCAGAAATCAAGCGTACTGCAGATATTTTTAGAGGTCAGATTGTCGATGTAACCGCTAATTTATATACCATTCAAATGGTGGGCCCCAGCGCAAAACTCGATGCATTTATTCAAGCCATGACAGAAGTCTCTAAAGTTATTGAAGTCTCGCGCTCAGGTGTCGTTGGCCTAGCAAGAGGTGAAAAAGCAATGAAGAGCCATTAATCTATTCGTCATGTCAACAAGAATCCCTATTCAGTCAATAGGGATTCACTAAGATTATGCTATACCAGTTTAGTGGCTTTAATAGGGAATAATTTGTCATAACTTAAGTTATAAACATAAGCATAGAACAGGTAAAAAATCACTAAACCAATATCCAGCACGAAAGCATCCCATAAACTAATACTTAAAATGAGTGCCATCAATGGAATGGTTAAAAACAGTAAACCACCTTCAAACCCTAGCGCATGTAGTATCCGTATCAAACTACTTTTATTAACAGAACCTGTTTTATTAAGCATATAGCGATCAAAACCAATGTTATAGACATAATTCCAACCTGTCGCTATCACAGAAAATAACACGCCCATCATGCCAACATGGCCCATATCAAAACCAAATTGGCTTAAAATTCCGACAATAATAACTAAACCGATCAGCTCAAAAAATATCGCATGTCGAATACGATCAAAAGTTGTTCTCATTTCTTCACCTATTGGATAAGTCGTACCCATACTATATACAAAATACGAATAGATAAAAGTTAGATAATATATTAAAAACGGATAGGTTGTGTGTAAAAAAAGGAGCCTTTTAGACTCCTTTAGAAAATTAACAGTGATGCTTATTTATCTTCGTTCTCAATCAAACGAGATGAGTTAATTTCAATTTTACGCGGTTTAAGTGCCTCAGGGATCTCACGCACTAAATCAATATTGAGTAGCCCATGTTCTAAATCTGCACTTACCACAGTCACATAGTCAGCTAGCTGGAATGTACGCTCGAAACTGCGCTCAGCAATACCTTGGTGTAGGTATTGACGTTCACTCTTCTGTTCAGCTTTTACGCCTTTAACTAATAGTTTGTCACCTTCACTGCTGATATCCAGTTCATCCATAGAAAAACCTGCTACCGCCATGGTGATACGGTAACGATTTTCACCAAGTAATTCGATGTTATAAGGAGGGTAACCTGAGTTGCCATTATTCGCTGCTGCATGTTCTGCTAAACGAGCTAAACGGTCAAAACCAATGGCACTACGGAACAGTGGAGATAAATCATAATTACGCATAGTCATATCCTTTCAATTAAGCAATATGTAAATAATGGGCCGACAGTTCGCGCCCGATGCTTGTCTACTTGCTCTTCCCTTACGGCGAAAAGACTTATCGTCAGACAGTGATTTGTATTATACCAACTTGATTAAGAAGGTGATCATTCAGCGGGAGTTCAAGGCGCTGTAGACAAGGCGGACATTTGACTAGAATAGTTATTCTATTTTGAAAATGTTCAACGCAGTATAGAGCGCCTTGAAACCCGCACGAAGTGAGCTCATCAGGCCTTTCCATTTCGGTGTTACATTGATTTGAAAGGGAATAGCCATTACTGCATCAATGCGCCTAGAACTGAAAAGGCTGACAAGCTCTGAATAGCTCACATCTTTAATCAAATTGGTATTACATTTAAGCCCTCATTGAGCAGCTTAATGATTATATAAGGATTGGCTTTAGTGTTTTCAAGGATAAAAGCTAAAAAAAATCGCCAATCATAAAGATTGGCGATTTAAACACACAAAATCAGGGAATTAGATTATTCAGCTTTTGCACCACAGTGACTCACTTGTGCGCCACCTAGCGTATAAGTCACGTCACCAGCAACTGGGTTATATGATGCAGCATCAATATTTTGATTCTTAACAAAGAACTCACGTAATACATCGGCATCTGTACGCTGAGTATCTTCTACGGTGATCTTCGGATAGCCGTCACCACCATTAGCACTAAAACTAATTACCGCAAAGGTATATTCAGCAGCAGCGTCAAATCCTTTATTATTAATATCATTAATCTGCGCTGTCTTAGTATCACAATTAACATCTAACTTAATGCCACGTAACTGTGCATAAGCACCGCCAGTTAATGGCGTTACTGCATTTAAATATTCTTGAACTTCAGCACCTGTCATGGTTGCCTTAGTCACAAAATTACCAAATGGCTGTACCGTTAATACGTCACGGTAAGCAATAGGACCTTCAGGAATAGAATCACGGATACCACCAGAGTTCATCACCATAAAGTCGGCTTTAACTAGCTCAAATGAACGGTATGCTTCACCTAATAATTGGCCTAGGTTAGTCTGCTGCGTACGAACGACATCACGATCGCCCACTAACTTGCCATCAGTGCTAGAAATGACGACATCTAACAACTCTTGGCCTTTCGCTTGATAGCCAGCTAGCAACTCTTTCAATTCAGCATCTTGCTCAATTTCAGAAGTTACAAATACACGCTCACCGGCTTCATTTTTCACTTTTAAGTTAACTGGGATCAGCGCGTAATCAACTAAGTTAAGTTTACCATCAACATATTCAAAGTCAGCACGACCGACATACTTGCCCCACTCGTGGGCTTGCATGATATAAGTACCATTTTGCTGATCTGGCGTACAATCATCACCTGGTTTAAAGTCTGCGTAATCATTAGTGCCTGGTTCCATACATACAGGTTGCTGTGAGTGACCACCAAATACTGCTTGTAACTGACCAGCTTCAAGTGAACGAGCTAATAACACATCACCAGGTGCTTCGCTACCGTGGTTACCATCAGCATAGTGCCCCATATGAGTGGTGGCAAAAATCACGTCCACATCTTTTTCATTAGCCTTGATTTCAGCAATGGTCTTTCTGATTTCATCTTGAGGATCAGCAAAAAAGATATTTTCTACGTTTTCAGGATTAACCAGTTTAAAGGTATCTGGTGTGGTTAAACCGATAACAGCAATCTTAATACCGTTAACATCAAAGACTTTGTAAGCATCAAAATAACGTTCAGTTGCCGAACCATCAGCTTCTTTATGATAGATGTTTGCCGCTAACATTGGGAAGTTAGCCAACTTACGTTGCATCTCTAATACATCTAGTGAGTTATCAAATTCGTGGTTACCTACAGCCATAGCATCATAACCAATCGAGCTCATACCGATGAAATCAGGTACTGCATCTTGCATATCTGATTCAGGGACACCCGTATTAATATCACCACCTGAAAGAAGGATGGTTTGACCACCAGCAGATTCAACTTCGTCACGAATTTGGTTAATTAGCGTCTTACGAGCCGCCATACCATATTCGCCGTTACTGTTATGCCAAAAACGACCATGGTTATCGTTAGTGTGTAATACCGTAAACTTAACACACTCATTGCCTGTTACACATGCATTAGGATTCGTCGGTTCATCACTATTACAACCTGCAAGCGCAGCAATTACTGCAGATGCTAAAACGCCCTTAATTAATTTATTAGCCATTACATCAACCCTGTATTAATAATTATTATTTAAAAATCGCAGATACGATCTCAACGGCGAGGATAATAGCAAAATTATTTAACCAAAATGTTTACATCAATCTAAAGTGTGATAAGAATAACGTTACACATTAGTAACTTATAATTTAACTTTACAATAAAAAACGCCAGCATTAAGCTGGCGTTTTGGAGCAAGGTAAATTAATCGTTATTCAGCGCTACAACCCATTGGACTCGTTGAATTTAAATATACAACGCTTCCTGTTGGTGCATAATCAGCAGCCACGATAGTGCCTTTAGCCTTAAAGAACTGGTACAGCACATCTGCATCCACAAAACCTGTATCTATCGCATCAGCAAGCACGGGGTAATCATCACCACCGGCAGCGTTATAGCTTGGTACGGTAAAGGTATAAGTTGCATCTGCTGCAAAACCTTTACCATTAATGTCACTAATATCAACAGTACCCGCTTGGCAATCAACATTCATAGTGACATTAACGAGTTGTGCATAAGCACCTGAACCTTGAGTCTTAATCGCAACATTTGCAAGGTAATCACTGACCTCTGCGCCAGTCATACTATTGCGAGTTACCATATTACCGAAAGGCTGCACAGTTAACACATCACGGTAACTGATTTCACCCGCTTCAATCGACGCTCTTACCCCACCTGAATTCATTACCGCAAAATCAGTTTTAACATCACCTGTACTTTGTGCCATCGCAATTAAATGGCCCAAATTGGTTTGTTGATAGCGTACAACGGCACGATCCCCTTCCAATTTTGCATCAGTTGTTGCAATCACTTCATTTAGTAGTTGCTGGCCTTGCTCTTGGTATGGTCGTAAACTTGCTAAAACATCAGGATTTTCTACAATCTCGTCACCGACAAATACTCGCTCTCCTGCTTCATTTTTCACTTTTAAGTTAACAGGAATAAGTGAGTAATCGACCAAATGTAGCTTGCCACCCCAGTGCTCAAAGTTGGCGCGACCAACATACTTGCCCCACTCTTTTGCCTGCATAATGTAAGTGCCATTTTGCTGATCTGGAGTACAGCTATCGCCTGGGTTAAAGTCCGCATAGTTATCAGTACCAGGCTCCATACAAACAGCATTTTGAGAGTGGCCACCAAAGATAGCGTGCAACTTACCAGCTTCTGTAGCAAGTGCCATCGTTACATCACCGGGGGCGTTGCTGCCATGTTTGGCATCGGCATAATGGCCCATGTGGGTCGTTGCAAAAATAACATCAGCGCCACCAGCGGCTTCAATTTCGGCGATAACTTTAGTCATTTCTTCAGCGGGTTTAGTAAACGTTAGCTCGCTAATGAATTCAGGATTACCAAGTTTAGCGGTATCGTCTGTTGTCATACCAACAACCGCAACACGTAAACCATTAACGTCAAAGATTTTGTATGGGGCAAAATATCGAGTACCGTCTGCTTTATAGATATTTGCTGCAAGCATTGGGAAGTCAGTCAACATGCTCTGCATATCAAGGATATGTAGTGGATTATCAAACTCATGGTTACCTACGGCCATAGCATCATAACCAATAAGATTCATACCAATAAAATCTGGCACCGCATCTTGTAAATCTGATTCTGGTACGCCTGTGTTAATGTCACCACCTGATAATAGTAAGCTACTGCCACCGTCAGCTTCTATTTCTGCGCGTAATTGATCAACCAAGGTTTTACGTGCAGCCATACCGTATTCGCCATTCTTATTTTGCCAAAAACGACCATGGTTATCATTGGTATGTAACACAGAGAATTTTACGCAGTTATTATCTTCTGCACATGATTGAGGTACTACAGGATCATTATCATCATTACAACCAGCTAATGCTGCTAAAATAGAGGTTGCAAGTACTGCCTTTATTAATTTATTGGCCATCATCTGTTCCCTTTTATTGTTATCACTGACTTAGTACAAATGCTCACTAAGTTATTTCAAGCAGCATACTCCGCTACAAATGTGACACAATTATTAATATTTACACCAACAATGCAACCATTGATTTACACTCTTGTTTTAAAATTAAGATAATGAGTAAGGATGATTAATGTGTAATTTTTGACAGGTTAATATTTATCATTTACAAACAGTAAATTATCAGTGCACTTATTGGTTTCAATTATTTTATTTTAAGAACAGTATAAAGTTTGAATATCTAAAAAATTTATCGCTAATTTTTAGTCGGATAGTGATTTGCCCTATCCGACTAAAATTTTATAGCTAGGCGAGCTTATGAGTAGCATGCATTTGCTTAATCGTTAATAAGCTTGTCACTAAACTAAAAGCAACGAGTATCGATACAGGAACAGCAGTAATCACAATAAATGATTGCAATGCCCCTAAACCACCATCACCCGAAACCAATAGTGCTGCCGCAACAGCTCCCATTGATAATGCCCAAAATAATCGTTGTTTACGGCTTGGTTCATTACTGCCAGATACCGCCATCGAAATGGTATAAGCCATCGAATCCCCGGTTGTAGCAACAAAGGTGGTGGTGAGTAATAAAAATGCAGGCAGCAAAATGGCGCTATAAGGTAATTGCTGTACCGACACCATCAATACCGCTGGTAGACCCGCTGCATTTAATGGCTCGGAAATACTGCCCGGATTTTGAAGCTCCAAAAATATGCCTGTACCACCTAATACTGAAAACCAAAAGTTAGTCACGATAGGAGCTGCAATGGCAACAGCGATAATAAGCTCACGAATACTGCGTCCATCTGAAATTCGCGCAATAAAAATAGCCATCATAGGTGCAAAGCCAATAAACCAGCCCCAAAAGAACCAAGTCCACCAAGTATTCCACTTATAATTCTGGCTGGTTAGACTCATATCAGAAAAGTGAGTCAAGTAGCTGACAAAAGCTTGACCAAACTCTTTAATAACAAACTGTGTTGGTCCTAGAACAAGAATGGCAGCCAACAACAATAAAGCGCCAATCACATTTGCCTGACTTAACCATTGCAAGCCTTTATCCATACCAGTAAAAGCTGATATTGAATATATAGCTACCACTGCGGCTAAGATTAACAATTGACTGCTCATATTGTTTTCCAAACCAAGCAACATCTCTAGGCTAAAACCAAGCTGCGATGCTAAAAATCCGATGGGGCCAATAGTGCCTGCAGCAACGGCAATAATTGAGCAAGCATCAATAACAGCGCCTAACCAATGGTTTTCAAGTCGTTTACCTAATAACGGAAACAATAACGCTCTTGGTCTTAATTTAATGCCATGATGGTGATGCGCATGCATTAACACAATCGTCGTCAATGTGCCTAATACAGCCCAAGCTAAAAATCCCCAATGGAAAAAGCTCTGACTTAATGCAGGAACAATCGCTTCTGTAGTTCCTGCAGCAATGCCGCTATAACTTGGGGACGGCGTAATAAAATGATAAACAGGCTCTGCTGCAGACCAAAAAACACCGCCGCCAGCCAGCAAGGTACACATGATCATTGCTAGCCAATTAAAGGTTTTAATATTCGGTTTGGCTAGTTTGCCAAGCTTTAATCGCCCCATTGGTGAGACTGCAATACTGATTGCGATAATAAAGTTAATCAACATTAACCATTGCCACCAGTAACCAAAAAGATCGGCTGATGCGGTAAACATTGATTTAATTGCCAAGGTAAAATCTTGTAGATCAACAACGGCGGCGAGGAGGAATAGACAGATGAAACTGATGGTAAGCAAGGCAACAAGATTATCTGATAAATGTGACGCTTTTTTAAACATATTTAACTCACTTTGGGCGTGAGGGGCGACACTTTAACAGCATGGTTCGTTGAGATCCAGTTTTAGCACTATTTTTTAACTTATCAGACAACCTACAAATAACTTTTTGCACCCAAAAATACATTACATGTAACTGATGGTGAAACGTTTTTCAGAAATAAAAAGGAATTAAATAAAACTAATCCATCTAACTAGATATCCAAGCAACATGTCATTGCTATGTCAAAAGTACGTAGCAAGTTCAAGTCGCTCAAGATATATCCAATATCATGCTCGACAGTTAGCTTGGATCCACTGACTAATAGCTTGAATTTGTTCAAGACATACCGAATGTGCCATAGGATAAGCTTGCCATTGACTATTATATCCAGCCTCAATCAGTAATCGATGTGCATCTTCACCCGCAGAGATAGGCACAACGTCATCTTGAGTACCGTGCATTTGCATAATCGACGTGGTCTTATTCGCAGCACTTAACTCTGACGGAAGGCTCGATGCAGACGGTAAATAACATGACATAGCTAAAATACCCGCTAATGATTGAGGATAACGTAATCCGGTAAATAAACTCATAACGCCACCTTGGCTGAATCCAGCTAAGATGATCCGTGACGATGGAATACCTTGCTCAATTTGTTCAGCAATCAATTGATGGATTAGCTGTTCAGAAGCTAAAACACCACTCATATCCGCTCGTTCGTGTAGATCTGGGCTCTTGATATCGTACCAACGGGCATGATATAGCCCGCATTTAATGTCACAGGAATCGTTGGAGCAGTTGGAAAAACAAAACGAATATGATGCGATTGGCCTAATTTAAATTCAGGTAAAATGGGCGCAAAACCTTGACCAGAATCACCGAGACCATGTAACCAAATCACACAGTATTTGGGTGTTAAGGGCGGCTCAACTGTGATCGCAGCTTGTGAAAAATTCATATTTAATTAATCCCTATTTCTGTAGATAGAAGTTCAAATTGTTCAAGATTATCAAGTTTAACTTGCCACCGAACAGCCCCTGCATCTGCTACAATCAGCCATTGTTCAGCATGCAATTTAAGATCATCGATCATTGCAAATAAACGGAGACCAGATTGATTCATCACAATCTGTACTTCAAATGGCGTAATAAAAATCTTACCTTGCGAAAATTCAAGCTTCATAGTACATCTTCAAACTATTATAAAATTAAAGCCGGTTAAACCGGCTTTATAAAATATCGTATTACTGCACTAACAATTAGTGATGATGGCCACCCGTGCCATGCGCATGACCATGTGCAATCTCTTCTGAGGTTGCTTCGCGAGCATCAACAATATTGATATCAAAAGTCAATTCACGACCTGCAAGTGGGTGATTGGTATCAACTGTCACCATAAATTTACCGACTTTAACAACCGTCACTTGACGCTGGCCTTGATCGGTATGAACCAAAGCGCTCATACCCGGTTTCCAAACTTTAGCACCTTGAAGGTGTTTAGTAGGTACACGCTGCTCAGCATTTTCAACTCGTACACCATAAGTTGTTTCTGGCGCAGGTGTCACAGTGAAACTATCACCAATATTTTTGCCTGTAATCGCATCTTCCACGCCAGGCATCATATTGTCATGACCGTGTAAATAAGCAATAGGATCATGGCCTTGGTTTGTTTCAATCACATCACCGTTTTCATCTTTAAGGGTGTAATTAAACATTACTACCATATCGTCTTTAATCATTGCTATATCCTATTTTATTAAATTGTAATACCCAGTGCTTTTAAGGTTTCCACATCAGGGAAACCATCTGCAACTAAACCTTTACTCTTTTGGAATTGACGTATACCCGCCTTAGACTTTGCGCCTAAAATACCGTCTGGTTTACCCACGTTATAACCCAGTGAGTCGAGCTTCTGTTGCATCAACTTATAGGTATCCCGTGTCACTCTCGGCATATCAGGCATTTTGGCAATAATTTTACCGCCACCATTAATTTGATTTGCTAATTCACCCACAGAAATGGCATAAAATACGGAACGATTCCAACGCATAATCACATCAAAGTTAGCATAAGCTAAGAATGCAGGACCTGCATGTCCTAATGGTAAGTAAAGTGCAGCTTCCATATCTGGTGTGGCAAGTGGCCAACCATTAGCTTGGGTTAAACCAAGTTTAGCCCACTCTTTTAATGGTAACTTCTGTTTTGCCCCCAAATGGGTGAAATCAAAGTTTTCAGGTAACTTAACTTCTCTGCCCCAACGTTCATCACGCTTCCAACCTAGCTTCGATAAAAAGTTGGCCGCTGACGTCAATGCATCAGGAGTACTATCCCAAAGGTCAATCACGCCATCGCCATCACCATCGACAGCATATTCCATATAAGTTGATGGCATAAACTGGGTATGACCGACTGCACCAGCCCATGATCCCACCATCTTATCCGCACTAAAATGAAACTCTTGCTTCAATTTTAGTGCTTCCATTAACTGTGTGGTAAAAAATTGGCTACGACGATGATCACATGCCAAGGTTGCTAATGAGTCTAAAACTGGCATTTTTCCTTTATAACTACCAAAATTGGTCTCTAAGCCCCAAAATGCCACCAAATACTGGGCAGGAACGCCGTATTCTTTAGTTAATTTAGTTAATAAAGGACGATACTCATTTAGCAGCTGACGCCCCTTTTGAACTCGCCAATCAGTAACACGCTTACCGTAATACTCATTAAATGGTGTACTAAACTCAGGCTGTTTACGATCAAACTTAACTGCACGATGAATTAACTTAACCTGATCAAGTGCAGCTACAGTATCAGGTTTTAAGCCTTCAGCAGCGGCCTGTTTCTTTAGTTGCGCAACACATTGACTAAAATCATCTGCCGCAAATACAGGTGCGCTAACAAGCGAATGGCATAAAACAAGTGAGGCAAAAGGAAAAAACTTTTTCACAACAAAGCTCCATAAACACAAATATTGCCTAATAAATAAGCCGAAATATCATAATCCTTTAAATTGAGGCTTTATCCTACCTATTTGTATCCTTTTATCCAATAACAATTACAAAGTTTGCTTTAGTGAACTCAAGGCATGACGTATACTGCAAAAAGATAACTTTGATAAAAGAGACAAGCAAATGACAGAACAAGTTCAAATCCCTGAGCAATTCGTTGCTAGCGTTAAACAAAATCAATGCGTTTGGGGTCTTCAAGATCAAGATGGTGAAGGCTGGGTAGTTTGTGACTCAAGCGAGTTTGAGAACACTGACGTGATGCCAATCTGGTCAAATCAAGCTCTAGCACTTAGCCATTGTACTGAAGAATGGCAAGGTTATCAGGCTGTTGAAATCGCACTAGAAGACTTTCTTGAATATTGGGTTGAAGACCTAAATGAAGATGGTGTACTTGTTGGCCTAGATTGGCAAGAAGAGCAACCATGCCTTGAAGTCGATCCTATTGTTTTAGCTAAGCAACTTGTTGATATTGAAACTTTATAATATTTAGAAGATGACTATCTATCCAGTAATTGATGTTCCTTTTGAACATAGACACCAATGCTGGTTTTGTGCCGAGCCATCGAATCGATGGCTCGATTATCAAGCCCAAGCCTATACCCCACATCCCTCTCTCGCCGTACCTTGTTGCAATGAATGTTTACAACTCGCGAAGAAACACCCATCAACATCGATCTGGGATTGTCAACTTGCAGTAAAAGATGCACTAATGACAATCTATCAAAAAGATCTGGCCATTGGCATTAACTGGACCGAAGAAGAGTTACAACAAACAGAATTTGCAGATGACTGTAAAATCTTTGGTGGGTTTAAAAAAAGCGCTTGGTTTATGTATCAAGTCGCAAAACAACGCATTAATACTCGCGGTTGGTCTATCGTAATTGCAGGTATCCCCTTTGACGATAATGGTTTTCTTAACGGTTTTGAATTTGATGATGTCCATTATCGCTCTGTTCAACAAGCTATTTTACACTACAGTAAAACTTGGAGCCTAGATGCCAACTTTGTCGAGCAAATCGTTAATATTGTTGGCCGCAATCAATTTTCTTACGCGCTAAGAATCGCCAGAATCAACCTTAGTGTCAGTAAAGAAAGAAAACTGCAAGTATTACAACAACTGCAACAGCCTGATTAGTCTTATTGGTTTTATAGTCTATTGTTATTAGTACACAACAAAATACTCAATCTTATTTTTGATGGTAACCAACAATGAAGCTAGCATTATGGCCTTTGCCTTATGTTTGTTGCCAGATGGATTTGCACAACTACGAATCATGGAACCTAAGTATCAACGCATGGTAACTGACGCTTGCCAAAGCAGGCTCGGATTTGCCATGGTATTAACGGTAAACAATCAACTCAGTAAAGTGGCGACTCAGGTTCAAATAACGGACTTTGATAAACTCGATGATGGCTGCTCGCCATTACCATCAAAGGCATGAGTCGTATTGCAATCAATAAGATCAATATTGAAGCCGATGGTCTTAAGCATGCAAACATAAGCAACTTGCCCGATTGGCCAAGTCAAAAAATAACAGCACAAGACTATACGATAGCTACAAACTTTCAGCGTGTCATTAGCCGTTACCCACACCACAAACAACAATATAGCATTAGTAATTTCAAAGATATCAGCTGGTTATGCCAACGTTGGTTAGAGATACTACCTTTAACTCATCAACAGTTACTCTACTGCATTATGCAAGATGACCATCAAATGGCATTAGCTATGTTACGTCGTCATTTTAAATTAAATTGAATTTATCCAGTCACTGATGAAAATAACCGCTTCAGGCAATTGGGAGATAAATTGCCTAAAAAGATATCTATTGACAGATTTTTAAACTCGCATATACTTGCCAGATTGATGGATTTAAATACTACTAAGTTTTCGATTTAAAGTAATATCATCTGCCCAGATGATAAAGCGCAAGCCAACTAAACCGCAAAATCAGTCGTTTTTCGCATTGAAATATCACCATCTTAATTAACAATAATACATATAGTGTTCATCTTTTTGTCATAGTTATTTTGTTATGATAATAAGATATGCATTGTGTTTTATGTTACATAGTTAACATAATTATTGCATAACTGCTTGATTATTTGATCAATGCTGAGTAATCTCAAATAAAACTAAAGTCATCTTATGCAATTTTGCTAAGGATTTTTATTGTTGAAACTTAAACACCAAACAAAGGTGTAATTTAATTTAAGGAGTGTGGCATATGTCATACAAAATGAATGGACATGAAATTGCTGTGAGTTTTCCAGTAGATTCAATATCTGTAAATAAAACATCTATCGCTTTTACAGATAAGTTAGGAAAGAATAGACAAACATTTGCAAAGCGTTCTGAAGCAATGCAATTTATGAAATGGTTATTATCGGCTAATAAATAACCTTAAAATTGATATCAACTCCTCTCATCGATATCAATCTTTTTCAGAGTTGGACTGACATTAATCAGCAATTCTGCACCATTTGAGTTAGGCTAAATCCTGCTAAGCAGTGATAGCCTAACCAAATGTAAAATCAAACTTTATCTAACCCACCATATTTACGCTGATAACGAGGCAACATCGTTTGATTGCCCAGTAATCCTCCCTGATGGATATAAATAGTAGGCTTAGCATCAGCTTGCTGTAGAAACTGTTGTAATACTATAAAGCCAACTGGATCATACAGTAACTCAAATTCAATTCCCGTGTGTCGCAACTGCTGCCACATTTGATAACACTCAGGGTAAAGCTTGCCAAAATGGTATTTTTTCGCGGAAGTGATAATTAGCGGATGATAAACCATGGTCGGATCAAGCTCTATAAACTGGGTTTTAAGGTAATCCTCCCCTCCAACACAGCTACAAGTTAATACCTCAATATCGATTCCCATTTGCATGAGAGCTTTATTTAAATAAAGTGCCGTTGTTCCTGTACCTGAAGGTAAGAACACACGCGCTTGTTTAAAGGATTGCTCAGCTAACCAATCCTTTAGTTCGGATGCTAATTGCTGTAAACCCACCTCAGCATAATGACAACGGCCCCCCTCGGGGACAAACAAGACACTGTCATCAGCATTAGCCAACACTACTTGCTCAATATAAGTTAGCGTATCGCGTTCATTGCGGTCTGGCTGCTTTGATAAATCAATGACATTAGCGCCATTGGCTAATGCTGCGCCATAATTACCAATCGGATTATCAAGAATCTGCTGCGCAATATGATCAACGTAAAAATCTAACTGCCAACCTCTAAGTTGCGCAAGTGCAGACATAGAATAGAGTGAGTTGGCTTGCGGTGAACCATAGCCAATCAAGCGCTTAATTTTAGGAAAATCATTAATCACAAAATATGCAAATTTACGGGCTTTATTACCCGAAAAGGCAGGATGTAATAAGTCATCACGTTTAATAAATAGTGAGTGGCCGTTGATGCTCATCGACTGCATAGGACTAACAGCAAACATAAAAGGTGTATCAACCATCATGAGTTATTTCGCGACAGTCTATGTGCAACACGCCAACTAGACAAACACTTTTATGTTAGTGAAATACACGACTTTTTAGCTGAATTAATCATAACACGCTGTACCACACTAAATTCAACCAATTATTTCATTTAATATCAGCAAGTTAAATAATTGGCACGATTAGTGCTTTGTAATAACCATTGCAATAATAAGGAGCACGATGCATGTCTGTTTTAAGACTAATATTTAACATTGCTTGGTTTATTCTAGGCGGTTTTGTAATGGGACTGGCTTGGTGGCTAGTCGGTTTACTCTGCTTTATTAGTATTATCGGTATTCCATTTGGTAAAGCATGTTTTGTGATGGGACAACTTTCATTTTGGCCATTTGGTAAAGAAGAAGTAAGCCGCAAAACCCTCACTGGCGAAGAAGATATTGGCACAGGATCATTAGGTATGATCGGTAATATTATCTGGTTCTTGTTGTTTGGCTTCTGGTTAGCCATTGGTCATATTTTACATGCAGTGGCTTGCTTTATCACCATCATTGGTATTCCATTTGCTATCCAGCATTTAAAATTAGCTGTATTAAGTTTAACGCCAATTGGCCGCACCATTGTCGATAAACAATAAAGCCCTATTTGTTAGCCGCATTAAGTCATTAGTGCGGTTTATTTAGATTTATCTTATTTAATTGACAAAAATGAAGCGTTATCACAAAATACAATGATAGTTAGATAAAACTCACACTTTACCACCTTTCCTATATTATTTTTCTTTATATATCCGTTAGTTGAATCACATTTACTTAATCCACAGATACGATTCAGTCAATCTAAAAGCTGTTCTATTCAAATCTTTAAATTGCTTATATTATCTTCACCATAAAGCCCTATAAAAAACAAGGTTAAGGTGAGTAAAGATGAAATTACTATCAACGATTAGCATCGCAATTCTAGCAGCGCTAGCCAGCAATCAAGCGATGAGTGCTGAGCCTATTCAAGTGATTGAAGCAGTTAAAATTACTAATCCAGAAAAAGTTGAATTAGGCAAAATGCTGTTTTTTGAACCACGTCTTTCTAAATCTGGTTTTATCTCTTGTAATTCATGCCATAACCTTGCAACGGGTGGTGTTGATGCACTTCCGACTTCTATTGGCCACAATTGGCAACAAGGCCCAATTAATTCACCAACGGTATTAAACGCTGACTATGGTATTGCCCAGTTCTGGGATGGCCGGGCAAAAGATCTAAAAGAGCAAGCTGCGGGCCCGATTGCGAATCCAAAAGAGATGGATTTTACTCATGCACTAGCAGTTGAAACAGTTGCTTCTATGCCGGCTTACCAAGCATTGTTCGCGCAAGTTTATGGTAATGATAAAGTTGATATCGACCGTATTACTGATGCTATTGCAGCATTCGAACAAACACTTGTGACCCCTAATAGTCCATTTGACCAATATTTATTAGGTAACCATAATGCCATTGATGCTGATGCCAAAGCAGGTTATCAATTGTTCAAAGATAAAGGCTGTGTCGCTTGTCATAATGGTCCGGCAGTCGGCGGCACTATGTTTATGAAGATGGGCTTAATTAAACCATTCCATACTAATAACCCTGCTGAGGGGCGTATTGCTGTAACAGGCAATCCTGCGGATAAATATGTGTTTAAAGTACCAACGCTACGTAATATCGAATTAACCTATCCGTACTTCCATGATGGCAGCGTTTGGAACCTTGCTGATGCAGTAAATACTATGGCTGATATTCAGTTAGCACAGAAATTTACACCTGAACAAACCAAGCAAATGGTCGCGTTCTTAAACTCATTAACAGGTGACCAACCACAAATTGTAATGCCAATTTTGCCACCTTCTAATAACAAGACCCCGCGTCCAGAGCCATTTGCTCAGGCCGAATAATCAATACATAGCAAAAAGCCCACTTAAAAGTGGGCTTTTTGATTTAATTTCTCGCACGAATAGTGACGCCATTAACAGTTAGTTCATCTAATGCAGAATCATTTAACCATTGACTCTCACTTTGTTGCTGAACCATTAGCAATCGATATTGTTTTAAAGTCATTTTGGTTGCTAGTGTGAGAATAAAAAAATGATGGTTACTAGACTGAAAATCACTCAATGAGTACTCTCCATCACCTAACTGAATATTTGGTATTTCACCAGTAGCGGGCCCTTCCACCGTCCAATTAGTTTCTTTTCTGCTATCATGAACACTATAAGCAACTAAGCTAGATTTATCATAAATATGACTAAAATCATAATTATAGGGAAGACTGCCCATCTCTATCTGAGTTTTCAAGTTATTAATATCAAAGGTTTGAATAATCGGTGTAACATAATCATCTAATTCTGTGCCAGTTTTAATTCGTAATCGATTAGATTGAAAAAAATCACCATCATATTGATTAATATCAACTACATGATAATAAGGGGCTGATGGATAAACAAAATGTGAAACTTCAACATCATGATAACTGTTATCAAAAATTGAATATACTTCATGGGCCGTTGCTAACGACACAAAAGGACTCGTCAATGATTCAAAAACAATTCTATCTTCACCCGAGTGCATAACCTTGATACCATCATAGATAAAATCATCTATATCAGGTGTTAACTGATTTTTTCCAATCGCACTAATCACTGCTGCTTTTGAACTAGCACCATCAATTGTAGTTAATATTAGTGGTACTAAATCGTCATCATTACATTCAAAAATCTCTATTTCAGTCAACTCTGTTTCTGCTAAATTAATACGATGATTATCTATTTCTAATAAATAAGAAGCGGCATCTGATTTTAATGATGATATATTAAGATTAATTTCACGACATCCCTCTTCACCGTAGCTACGATCTGAAAAATAAAATTTCCCTAAATTTTGAGCTGAAACATTTAAAAATGTTTTAATCTCAGGAGAACTCATTAGTCTATTATTAATTATGTATTTAGATTGACCAACAACCGTGATATGAGCAGCATTATCAGGCCACTCAAAACTATAATAACCATCATAATTGGGAGTGTGGCGTGCGATAGCTTCACCCTGTTGATTATGCACAACTACGGATGTTTCAGTATTAGCTGCTATTCCTATATTATCTACAGAATATAACGTTGTTAATTCGACTTTGTTTGATTGAGCTAAATTTTCATTTACAGACTCATTCGTTGAATTATTATCGCTACCGCCACAGCCATACACTAAAACGCATGACCATAATAAAAGTATTATTCTATACATTTATTTCTCCAAAATAGAAGTATTAATTTTCATCCTCAATTAACATAACAACATTGCTAATCACATACCGATTTTTATATAAAAGTTTATATTTTTAAACTAAAACAAATAACAACATTTAACCAGCATAATTTTACCAATAATAAAAAAACCGCATACAGCTGTTTTTTTTATACTAAAGTCTATATTTACACTTCATTCAACTGATTAACGATACGTTTTCCAGAGATTAAATAAGCGATGCCTGATATTAATGCAAAACAAGAAATACGATATTCCTCAATCATCCAACGGGCGTCTAATAACACCTGCGGTGTAGGTGCCAACTTAGGGACTTTATTGAGCTTTTCTTGTAACAGTTGCTACACTTTAGCAATGCTGGTCATATGTAAGCGATCACGGGTTGGATCAACCGGTAATTTATCTAAACGAGTAATAATCCCTTTTAAATAACGGCTAATATCAGCTAAACGCTGCCAGCCACAAGCTTCAACAAAGCCTTTATAAACCAAGTGTTCAAGCTGGGTTTGAATGTCACTCATCGCAAAAGCGATATCAAGGCTAATCTTGATAAAGCAAGCCAGACGGCCTTCTGTACAAGCAATGAATGTTCTATTCATTCTGAATCGATAGCCTCCATAACAGAATCATAAGGCCACTTTCTTCAACAGACTCATGAACTAACTCAAGCTCTAGCGCAAACATAAAAAAATCCCCACCTGAGTACTGGTAGGGATTATCAATCATCAGCAAGATCGTTCATGTATCTTAAACGAACGGCATTATACTTTTAAGTGGCTTTGTCATATGACTAATCTATCGATTTACTTTATAGCTTATCCCAAGCATCTGCCCAATATTGGCTTGCTGCAGGTGCATAAGCAGGACTTGCACACCAAGCTGTGTATGGCCATGGTTTACATTGATAAACTTGACCGTCAGCGCCTAACACTTGATCACCCGCTTGATAGGCTTTACCTGCTTCATAAGCTGGAATATCACCGACTGGTGGCAATGGCGGCTCAACAGTGTCATCAGCGACTAAGTTAAACTGAGCACGCTTTTCAAACTTATCAGTGCTTGAAGTGGCGATAACACGAATAGAATATTGACCCGCTTCCACATTAACAAGGGTTAAGTTGATTGCTTGTTTACCTGTTACTTGAGCTGAATAGTCAGCACCTGTTACTGGGTAACCCATTTGGTCAATAATATCGATTTCAACTTGACTGGTTTGATTCACTTCAATATGTAAATTCAGTGTCGCTTGACCATCAGCTAATTTATATTCAGCTTGTAAGCCTGTGAATGTCACTTGGTAATCAGCCTCTGGCTCACCACCACAATCACTATCACCAACGGATTTCCAAACGCCCCACTCACCTGTGGTACCCGGCTCGTCACCTTGAGTCCACCAGCCAGCTTGCCATGTTTTACCGTTATGGCTTACTTTATCGCCTTCAATATAAGTCTTAGTTTTATTCCAAGCATTTGGGCAAACAATAGAGCCATCATTGACAGTCACAATACGCTTGGCGGTGGCGGTTTGTCCCGCACTATCAGTCACGCTATATACTAAGCTGTAGTTACCGACTACATCAGTATTTACAGTACCTGATACTTGAATATCTGCGGTTAAGTTACCATCTTCGGCATCGGTTGCACTCACACCGTTAAGCGGATCAAACTGTTCGCCTAGCTTAATTTGGGTATTGGTCACCCCCATTAATTCTGGTAGTGCACTGTAAACGGTCACTGTGCGTGGCTGTTTGGTTTCATTGTTATCAGTATCAATCACTGAATAGACTAAAATCGTGTCGCCAATGGCTGCAGTATTAACATCGCCTTCAACCTGGATCTGCGCGGTCAAATCACCATCTTCTTTATCAATAGCACTCACGCCCGCTAATGGGTCGAAACTCGCATTATGGGCAACACGGATATTGCTTAGACCAGTAAATGTTGGTTTACCTAGTTCTGGAATAGGTGGCATTTGGCTATGAATATAAGGACCATAGCGCTTAATAAACTCACTATTATAATTTTGCCCCGCTGCGTTGCGGCCGATATCCCAGTTAATTGACCAAGTCATCACACCACGTAAGGGTTGACCTTGCTGTTTTAACTGCTCAAATGCATTAATTAATTGCTTAGGTTCTACAACATAACCCGTCGCCGCAGCATCAATGTTGGTTGGAATACCAAACACTAACTTATCGTGTGGGATCTTATGGAAGCCACGGGTACCATTGATTAATGAGTCTGAAATATAATAGATAAACTCTTGCTTTAAGCCGTCATTATTTTGCGATACCCAAGCATTAAGTTCATCAACCCAGATACCATCACCGCCTTGATTGTAAAATTGTGGGTTAATCCAGTCGTAGTAACCTGCTAAACGCTCAATATAAGGCACATATTTATCGCCAGCTTTTAAATATGGGAACTCAGGTGCCATAGTGATTAAGAAGTTTTTGCCCTGCGCCCGATAATGATCTTTCACCATCTTTAATGCTTCAGGAATAACCCATTGATTATCTGCTGCGGTAATAGCCGCTTGCTCTAAATCGATATCTAACCCATCAAAGCCGTAAATATCGGTTAAACGAATCACTTCATCGGCAAATGCTTGCTCGTCACCACGTTTTAATTCGATATGCGCATCAGCGCCACCAAGTGCTAGCAATACTGCACGCCCTTGTTGATTTAAGGTTTGAATTTGATTAATAAACTCAGCTTCTGACAGGCCAATTTGAGGATCTAACTTAAAGGTTGGAATACGATCTTCATTGGTATCGTATACTTTCATAAAAGAAACGTCGACCACGTTATACATAGGGTCGGTTGCTTCAAGCGTCATACAAGGGGCAATCCCCCCTTTATAACCACTGCCATCACACCAGTTATGCCAATAACCAACGACAACACCGCCCTCAGGATTAACCATTTCATCGGCCAATGAAGGAGCCATAAAGCCTGCACTCATTAGACCTAGTGCAATAGCATGATGTTTAATATTTTTTAGCATTAATATCACTCAAATAAGATGTCAAAATTGCGGATATGTATATAAATACAATATTTAACTTATGATAATGATATTAAAATAAAAATATAAACCTTAATTAATTGGGAGTTGACTCACAGAAAAAATGTTTAATAAAACATTATTAAACATAACTATTATAGTTTTACTTTATCTTTAATATTAACCAAACAAGTGTAGCGTTTACTGATACGCCTGTTAATTTCAAATATTAAGTTATCTTCTATTAATTTAAATTAATTAAACTTTATTTGCTGTGATATATATTAAAGTTATCGGGATTCAAAAATAATAGTTTATGCTTAGTTCTTATTCATTTTACTCGGTTTTTGATACAAAAAAATACAAGCATTAAGGCTTATTAATTTATAGTACATGCCGATAATGCTTTGGGACAATGGCCCACCATACCCACTAATTTTTCAGGTTCTACACCAGCAGACATCAAAAATCCTTGTCCAAATTGACAGTTAAGCGCCTGCATATGTTGATATTGATAACGCGTTTCAATGCCCTCCGCCACAGTCTTAATCCCAAGAGAATCTGCTAACGATAAAATGGTTTTGATAATAATTGCACTATGTTTACCCTGCTCAATACTATTAATAAATGATTGATCAATTTTCAATACATCAAAATGGTACTGTGCTAAGTAACTGAGTGATGAATAACCCGTACCAAAATCATCTAAAGATAAGGTTAACCCCATTTGTCTAAATGCCATCATTGTTTGTTTTGTTTCTTTTACAGATGAAACAACCGTTTGTTCTGTTACTTCAATACACAACATAGTTAATAAACTAGCATATTGACAGTAATATTGTTGCAGTTGTCTTAATAACTCGGGACTATTAAATCCTGCACCTGAAATATTAATACTTAATTTAAATTGAGGCGGCAATATTGTCTGATATGCTAATAAAAACTCAATAGCACAATCAACCACATAATTATCTAATCGATTTAATAATCCCGCTTGTTCAAATGCAGGTAAAAAGACCGCCGGAGAGATCATGCCCTGCTCTGGATGATGCCAACGGATTAAAGCTTCAGCAGCACAAACGGTATCAGTCTGTAAATTGATGATAGGTTGAAAAACTAACTTGAGTTGTCGTTGACTCACTGCATCATTAAAGGCCGATTGTAACTGATAACCACTCATTTGGCTGTCAACACAACCATTATAAAAAGCAAATTGCTGACGGCCATTCATTTTGGCCTGTTGCATGGCATCATCGGCTTGTAACAATAATGGTCGCTTACTAATTGCATCAGCATCAAAACAGGCTATCCCAATACTGATAGACGCCTTAATGGTGTGCTTACCGACCTCAAATGGAGACTCAAACCGTTTTAATAGATTAGTGGCAATTTTTTTGACTTCTGCTCGAGCATTTAACGGCTTAATTAAAATAGCAAACTCATCACCGCCTAAACGACACAAGGTATCATTAGTGCGTAAACACTTTTGTATTCGCTTGGCTATTTCAACCAATAACTCATCACCAATAGTTTGACCAAATTTATCGTTAATCCATTTAAAGCGATCAACATCCACATACAACACAGCAATACCGGCAATCGTATCTGACTGTACACTTAACATGGCATTTTCGACACGATCAACAAACAATAATCGATTCGGTAATTTAGTTAATGGATCATGCAGGCTTAAAAACGCATTATCGTAACTTGACTCCATTCGTTGTAGTGCATTACCAATATGTTTAGCCGCAAATTGTAAAATTTGAATATCGTTACGTTGAAATTGATAGGCATCTTGATAACTTTGTAATACCAGCATGCCCTGAGTACCGCTATAACTAAATGGGATCGCTAACCATTGTGTTAACTGTTGCTGACGTTGTGATTCTGCGGCGGGCAAAATATCAAATAGTTGCTCAGACTCAAGTAAAATATCGCTATTAGTGCTACGCGCATAATTTAATAATAACTGCTGAGTTTCGCCTAAATTAGGTGCTAACTGTTGCTGATAACTCAGGCTTTGCTGTTGATCATACAAACATTGCCATTGTTCTTCAGTTTCAAAAAACTGCGCGATATAGCAATGCTTCGCATAAGTTAATTGATTTAAATGCTGTTGTAATTTTTGATAAAAATCTTTCATCGAATTAGATTTAAAAATAAGATCAGCAATATCAAAAAGTGAGTCTTGAATTTTACAACTGTATTCCAATTGACCTATCGTTTGATTAAGTTCGGTAAGAATTTTAGCTTTATTGATTTTAGTGGCGGCAATGGTACCAATTGCGCATAAACTGCGAAGATGTTGCTGATTATAAAAACCTTTATCGGGATGTTCTGAATCAATAACACCCAATAGTTTGTCATCAACCATCATAGGTACAGCTAACTCAGATAAACGAAACTCATCGTCAAGAATATAACCAGGGAAAAGGCGGGTGTCGTCAACTAATACCGCTTTTTTAGTTTGCGCCACTTTACCAACAATACCCTCACCCAGCTTAATCTGAATTGGATCAAGAATATTGGTGCCATAAGGATTTTTATTGCCATAAGTCGCCACTTGATTAAGCACGCCCTGTTGCTCATCTAATAGATAAATGACCACATCTTCAAAACCAAATTCAGAGATTACATTTTTGGCGAGGTACCATAAGATATCTTCAATGCTGCTTACCGCGGCCATATTGACGGCAAACTCACTGACAATTCTCAAGTAATCAGCCTCAATACCTTGCAGATGAAGCTTCTTGCTCATGCAACCTCCATGTAATATTTACCGCTTCAACAATGCTAAAATCATCGTAACAAGATACTGCTAGAACAATGCTAAAATCATCGTAACAAGATACTGCTAGAACAATGCTAAAATCATCGTAACAAGATACTGCTAGAACAATGCTAAAATCATCGTACAAGATACTGCTAGAACAGTGTTTACTTGTATAAAAATATCAAACTATCATTAACTTAGCCAATATTAAATTATTTCCAATCTAAAGTATGACGGGCTATATAGGGTTAACTAGAATAAAGATGTATTTAAAATATGATTTATTGGTTTACATCAATAAATCGGTTACTTAAAAGCAGTAGTATTGCTCGCTCAAAAAAACTTAGGAATATTTATGTCTATTAATCCCAATAGCTATCATGGCCACGACATCCTTAACCTCATTATGGAAGCGTCGCCAGCTTTTACAATTGCCACATTAAAGGCTTATGTTGAGCAACATCTTGGTGATAATGCCACTTTCTATACCTGCAAATTACAAAATTTATCTATTGATGCATTATTAGAATTTTTAATCAGTCGTGAAAAAGTCATTGTTGATGGTGATGTGTTACGTACCAATCTTGCTAACATGTGCCAGCACTAGCTCTTCACCGCTTTCATCAATAATGTCCAAATAAGCTCCTTTCATTGGAGCCTTATTGACTTTGAATTTATCACTAAACTCCTATTCAACTATCCCCATCACCACAACTGTTCAAAATTTACCCAAATCGCAATAAAATCATAAATTTGTGAAATATTTAAACGATATTAAAGGTCTTAGATATACAGCCGAGTAACAGCTGTATTAATCTTATGTACAAGCAAGCCTCAAATCATTACGAGTAAGCAGCAAAGGACCATCATGAAAACAAAAAAATTATTACTGCTATTAGTGCTTATGGGCATTATTGCTTTATGGTTCTCTTTTGATGCCAACCAATATTTAACCCTCGACTTCATTAAAGCCGAGCAGCAAATGTTGCAACAATATATCAGCCAACAAACTTTGGTCGCTTATATCGTCTTTTTTGCCATTTATATCATTGTTACGGGCTTATCTCTGCCGGGGGCAGCCATCTTAACCCTACTTGGTGCAGCCTTGTTTGGCTTTTGGCCCAGCCTCATTATTGTTTCATTTGCCAGCACTATTGGTGCTACATTGGCCTTTATTATTAGCCGCTATATTTTACGTGATTGGGTACAAGCTAAATTTGGGCAGCGTTTAGAGACTATCAATAACGGCATAAAAAAAGAGGGCATAGCTTATCTATTTAGTCTGCGCCTAATTCCTATTTTTCCGTTTTTCCTGGTTAACTTGTTGATGGGATTAACCCCAATTAACACTCGTACTTTTTTCTGGGTCAGTCAGCTCGGTATGTTGCCAGCAACAGCCATTTTTACCAATGCCGGCAGCCAATTAGGTAATATCAGCAGCATATCTGAAATCATTTCCGCACCAGTATTGTTCTCTTTAGTCTTGTTAGGGCTCTTCCCTATCATAATCAAAATAGTAATGGCCTACATTGCACGGCAGAAGTGCTATCGAGCATGGCCAAAACCGCGCTCATTCGATCAAAATCTCGTGGTCATTGGTGCCGGAGCTGGCGGGCTCGTCAGTGCTTATATTGCTGCGGCCGTAAAAGCTGAGGTAACCATTATTGAGCGCCACAAAATGGGCGGAGATTGTTTAAATACCGGCTGCGTTCCTTCAAAAGCTTTAATCAGAGCCGCTCATAGCGCTGCAGAAATTCGACATGCTAAACCACTAGGCATAGATGCAACCCTCAATGCGGTTGATTTTGCTCAAGTGATGAACCACATTCGCCAAGTGATCAGCAAAATCGAACCCCATGATTCAATTGAGCGTTATCAAAAATTAGGGGTTAATTGCATCACTGGCGAGGCCAAGATCGTGTCGCCTTGGGCAGTTGAAGTTAATGGTAAAACGATTACTAGTCGCAATATTATTATCGCTACTGGCGCCAAACCATTAGTCCCTAACATTGAGGGGCTATCACTGGTCAACTACCTTACTTCAGACACTGTATGGCAATTACAACAGCAGCCCAAACGATTATTGATTTTGGGCGGCGGCCCTATCGGTTGTGAACTGGCACAAAGCTTTAGCCGTTTAGGCTCAAAAGTCACCTTAGTGGAAATGGCAGATCAACTATTAATCCGTGAAGATAATGAAGCTGCAGAGCTTGTGGCACAACATCTACAACAAGATGGTGTTAATATTTTACTCGAACACAAAGCCATACGATTTGAAATAGATAACAATCAAGTTGAACAAACACAGCGAGTTATTTTAAGCCACCAACAGCAACAAATCAGCATTGAGTTTGATGCGGTCATATTGGCTTTAGGTCGTGTCGCTAATGTGTCAGGTTTTGGGCTTGAACAGCTTGGGGTTAACATTACCCCACGCGGTACCATTGCGGTGAATCAATATCTACAAACCAATTTACCCAATATCTATGCGGTAGGTGATGTGGCAGGTCCTTATCAACTCACTCACGCAGCAGCTCATCAAGCATGGTACGCCGCAGTAAACAGTTTATTTGGCCAATTTAAACACTTCAAAGCTGATTACTCGGTGCTGCCAGCAGTGACCTATACCGCGCCTGAGTTAGCCCGTGTCGGGCTTAATGAAAAAGAAGCGCAAGCTCAAGGCATTACTTATGAGGTATACCGTTATCAACTCAATGATTTAGATCGTGCCATTGCCGATAACCACGACTATGGTTTTATCAAAGTATTGACCGCTAAAAATAGCGACAAGATATTAGGTGTCACGATTGTTGGTCATCATGGTGGTGAGCTATTAGCAGAATTTACCCTTGCGATGCGTCATAACCTGGGTCTCAATAAAATTCTTGCTACAATTCATCCCTATCCCACCATGAGTGAAGCAGCCAAGTACACCGCAGGCGTTTGGAAACAAGCCAATGCACCACAAAAACTGCTGACATGGGTTGCTCGTTACCATCGCTGGATGCGTCAATAAAAGGTTATCTGTTTACATGAAAAAATTAGCGGCAATTTATCAAATCGTGGTTAGCCTCAGCTTACTTGTCAGTGTTGCTGCTTATGGGGCAGAAGCAACAACACTGAAGCAAGCAACGTGGTCACAAATCCTGACCCAAGCCAAAGGCCAAACCGTTTATTTTAATGCTTGGGGCGGTAGCCAAGAGATTAATGATTATCTATTGTGGGCCAATAAGCAGCTAGAGCAACAATATGGTGTCACCTTAAAGCAGGTAAAAGTCACTGATATTGCCGAAACCACACAACGTTTATTGGCTGAAAAATCAGCTAATAAGAATCGTAATGGCAGCGTTGATATGGTTTGGATAAATGGTGAAAACTTTGCATCAATGAAAAAGTATAACTTGCTGTACGGCCCTTTTATCCAGCAACTGCCTAATTGGCAAATGGTCAATCAAGCGTTACCTGTCACCACTGATTTTACGCAAGCAACCGAGGGATTGGAAGCACCATGGGGCGTAGGTCAATTAGTGTTTATTTACGATAAACAAACCTTAGCAAAGCCACCTAAAAGCTTTGCTGAATTACTCACATTTGCGCAAGCTCATCCGGGTAAAATTAGTTACCCAAAACCGCCGGAATTTCATGGCACCAGTTTTTTAAAAGCTGCGTTATTGGAATTAACTGCAAATAACTCGGTGCTGTATCACCCCATTAAACTACCTGAGCAGCAAGCACTGTTTGATAGCACCACCGCGCCACTCTGGCACTACTTAGATAAACTCAATGCCGTTGCTTGGCATCAAGGCAAACAGTTTCCCAACAGTGCCGCACAAACGATTCAACTACTTGATGATGGCCAACTGTTACTGGCACTCACCTTTAACCCTAATGCAGCTCTTGCTGCAATTGAGCAAGGTAATCTCACCGAATCCGCCACCACCTACGCATTTAATGCAGGTGCGTTAACTAACATCCATTTTTTAGCAATTCCGTGGAATGCCAATGCTAAAGCAGGCGCATTAGTGGCCATAAACTTTCTAATGAGCCCAGCTGCACAGGCACATAAAGCAGATACGACCTTGTGGGGCGATCCGACCATTTTAAAAGCCAGTGCTTTTAACAAAATGAGCCATCATCAGCACTTTAGCCTCTATCCAAGCCAAGCTGAACCCGATCCGAGTTGGGGCAATGCCATTGCACAAGCTTGGTTAGCCCGTTATAACCACTGAGCACAATAATGCGACTCAAGCTTATGGTGACACTCACCCTACTGCTCTTTATCGCACCATTATTGGTCGGTTTCGGCGGCGTGATTGCACCTGCATTTTCATGGTTACCAGTGCTAGGTTTACAGCAACTGTCATTCAATGGTTGGCTACAAATGCTGGCATGGCCGGGATTAAGCCACTCATTGCTGTTAACCTTATTTACCGGTTTAGGCAGTACCTTATTGGCGTTATGTTGGTGCTTTATCATTTTAAAACAATGCTGGCACAGTCAATATTGGTTCAAAATAGAGCGTCTATTAGTCCCTGTATTAGCCATGCCCCATGTCGCGTTTGTACTCGGGTTAGTGTTAACCTTTAGCGCCAATGGCTGGCTGGCTCGAATATTACATCATCTCGGTTTCAGTCAACATCTGTACCCCAGTGTCATCCATGATAGCTATGGCATCGGTTTATTACTCACCTTAGCAATCAAAGAAACCCCTTTTTTATTGCTGATGAGCATGGCGGTACTGCAACAGCTTAACATCAAACAACTGCAGCAAGTGGCGGCGAGTCTAGGCTATAACCCGCAGCAAACTTGGTTCAGATTGATTTTACCTTTATGGTTACCCAAACTAAGGCTAGCAATATATGCCGTCACAGGTTACAGCCTTGCGGTTGTCGATGTGGCATTGATTATTGGTCCTAATCAACCGAGCACCTTCGCAGTGCTTGTGTGGCAATGGTTTAATGAACCTAACCTTGAGTTGTTACCTCGCGCCGCCGCTGGCGCTATGCTTCTGCTGTTATTAACTGCTGCCATTATCATACTGTTGCGCTTCATTGAATGGTTGTTAATAAGCTATTGTAACCAATGGCAATACCGAGGAGTAACGGCAAACGTTAAAATACATAATAAGACAGGCTCAAATCACCGCATCGCGATAAAACTCAGCCAAGCCTTATTACTATTCCCCCTATTGATGTTACCCACATTAGCAATTTGGTCTGTGGCGCAACGGTGGCGTTTTCCGGATCTATTCCCCAGTCGTTATAGCTGGCGCTTTTGGCAACAACAATTGGAACCGCTGCAAAGCTTAATGACTAATAGCCTTATTTTGGCATTAATCAGTAGCCTTAGCGCCATCATACTGGCGATTGTGTGTCTCGAATATCGGCAGAAATATCAACGTGGATTAAGCCCTTGGTTAATCACCGTGCCGATGATTGCACCGCAAATCTCATTATTGTTTGGCATGCAAACGCTTATCTATACTTTACCCGGTCAACATTACTGGCTATGGCTCAGTTGGAGCCATTGGTTATATGTTTTCCCTTATGTCTATTTAGCCTTAGATGGCGCATGGCGCAGTTATGATGTACGTTTAGATCAAACTGCACGTAGCTTGGCCTAACGGGTTGGCAAACTTGGTGGCAAGTTAAAATGCCACAAATGCACAGTGCATTATGGTTTGCCTTTGCCATGGGATGCAGTGTGAGTTTGGCGCAATATTTACCCACTCAAATGTTAGGCGCTGGCAGAATAACCACCCTTACCACGGAAGCCGTAACCTTAGCCAGTGGCCAAGATCGCCGAGTCAGCGCCATTTATGGCTTATTACAGGGTTTATTACCCTTTGCTTTATTTGCATTCGCGATGATAATGGCCAAAAGCCGTTATTCATCATCTCACTCACCTTCACAAGAGCGATAACTATGGCACTATCTGTGTCGCAATTAACCATTCAAGATCAACAAGGTTTACTGCATATAGGCCCTTTTAACTTCAATATTGAAGCGGGCCAAATATTAACCTTAATGGGCGCTAGCGGTAGTGGTAAATCGACCTTATTAAATGCCATTGCTGGCCATTTACCGCCATCTTTTAGTTATGACGGCCAAATATTATTGCAGCAGCAATGCCTCAATACTGTGCCGCCTCATTTGCGTCGTATCGCCATTTTATTTCAAGATGATCTGTTATTTCCGCATCTGAACATTTGGCAAAACTTGGCTTTCGCTATTCCCAGATCAGTGACAGGCAAAGCTCGCAAAGAACGTGCACTTAAAGTGCTTAAACAGCTTAATTTAATTGAACTACAAAACAGCTATAGTGCACAAATCTCAGGCGGTCAACGTGCAAGGATCAGTATGATGCGCCTGTTATTATCCCAGCCTAAAGCCATCTTATTAGATGAGCCTTTCAGTAAACTCGATAAAAATTTGCGCTATGATTTTCGACAATTTGTATTTGAGCAAATACAACTACAGCAGATCCCCGCATTAATGGTGACCCATGATGATGCCGACATTCCAGTAAATGGCAGCGTAATTACGTTAAACCCAAAGCCGCAACAAGGAAATCTATGTTAGACCGCTATACCATTCAAATCATTAAACACCCTTTAACCAGCTTAGCGACAATCGCTATACGTTGTGGCATGAGTGCTAATCAAGTGACCGTAATGGGTTTTGCTATTGGTTTATTGGCTTTGCCAGCATTGGCATTTGAGTACTATGGACTGGCTTTACTTTTGATTGGGTTAAATCGATTATTCGATGGCATTGATGGCGCAGTGGCACGGCAACAAGGTATCACTGATGCGGGTGGATTTTTAGATATTAGCCTTGATTTTCTATTTTACTCATTAGTCCCATTTGGCTTTGTATTAGCCGCTCCTGCCGCTAATGCAGTAGCGGGCGCTTTTCTCATATTTTCATTTATTGGCACAGGCACCAGTTTTTTAGCTTTCGCGGTGATGGCCAGTAAACGCAATATAGAGAACCCAATCTACCGCCATAAGTCACTGTATTACATTGGCGGTCTTACCGAAGGTACAGAAACCATTTTCTGTTTTGTACTATTTTGCTTATTGCCACAACATTTTGCGACAATTGCATGGATATTTGGCGGCTTATGTTGGATAACCACGGCTAACCGTATTTGGGCTGGCTATCAAACATTAAATACCCACAAAGAGTGACTTGTGTCACATTTCTATTTTAATAGACACAACAAAGATCGCAATTTAAGCCCCATTATAAATAAATCATAGACTCTGACTCGCCATAGGTCTATAGTCCGCCGCGATGAAAAATTAGTGATTACTCACTGATTTTTCAATAAAATTTGTAAATCAATTTAGCGCGACTGTTTCTAACAGTTGTGTTTCTTTTTTTCTAAAAGAAGAAGCACAATTATTTTGGAAAAAACATGTCTAGCACCCACGAACAAGCAACTCCATCCAATTTAGCTACCACCTCTGATAGCAATAAGAAAGCCATGTTAAGTGTCGCCTTCTTAATGGCAACCACTTCTGTCGGCCCCGGTTTTTTAACGCAAACAACTGTATTTACCAATCTTTATAAAATAGATATGGCTTTTCCTGTATTGGCTTCTATTTTTATCACCTTTGGCATCGTCATGAATTTATGGCGCATTGTGGGTGTATCAGGTCTTAGAATCCAAGATATTGCCAATAAAGTGGCCCCCGGATTAGGTTACGTTGTAGGTATTTTACTGGCACTAGGCGCAGTCGCTTTCAACTTCGGTAATATCAGTGGTTCAGCGCTTGGCTTACAAGTCATTACCGGAGTAGATACACTTTGGGGAACGCTCTTTACAGGCGTTATCGGCTGTATCTTATTTTTAGCGCACAATGCTTCTAAAAGAATGGATCAAATGGCGCGTTACTTAGGCTTACTGATGATAGTCATGATTGCCTATGTTGCGATGACCTCATTGCCGCCGTTAGCGCCAACTGTCGCCGCAGCCTTTATGCCTACCGATATCAGCTCATTATTGCTACCAACGCTGACCATTGTCGGTGGTGCTGTCGGGGGTTATTATACTGGCGCGCAACGCTTAGTTGATATTGGTTTACAAGGTGAAAAGCAGCTTAAAAACATTAGCCAAGCCGCTTGGATGGGCATTAGTATCGCTGTCATTATTCGAATTTTACTGTTTTTAGCGGTACTAGGCGTTATTGTACAAGGCGTGACGTTAGATCCTGCTAATCCTGCCGCAGACGCATTTCGCCAAGGTGCTGGACAATGGGGCTATCATATTTTTGGACTCGTATTATTTGTTGCTTCAATCACCTCGGTAGTTGGCAACTCATACATGGCCATCTCGTTAATTAAAACCTTATTCCCAACCGTTGCCCGTAATGAAAAATACTGGTGCGTTGGCTTTATCCTACTCACCACATTAGGCACTGTCTGCATCAATATGCCAATTATGCTATTAATGCTAGCAGGCTTAGTAAACAGTATTATTTTACCTGTAGTATTGAGTGTGATTCTATACGCCAGTCGCCGTGTAGACATTATTGGTCAATATCGCCATCCAATCTCATTAACCCTTATCGGTGCCATCATTGTAGTAGTAATGGCGATTGGTTCTGTCAATAGTATTTCTGGCTTTATAAGTCGCTTTATTAGCTAATTATCAATGCTGCCAAACTCCGCTAGGCACAGTTGCAAAAATGCACTGGCCTGCGGAGAAAGATGACGATCAAGCGAACTAAAAATACCTATTTGTCGCTCAATCGCAGGCGTTAATAAAGGAACCCATTGCAATTGACTATTGTCCGTTGGAAATGCCAATTTGGGTAATGTAGTTACGCCAAGATTAAGCTCTAACATTGAGACCAATGAGGTAATATTTTCAACCCGATATTTAGCCTGTTCAGTTAACATAGCCGCTGGCGTAGCGGCGAGTAACCGACTGGTGCCATTACTAATAAAATTATGCCGACTAATCTGCTGCCAATGTACACCTTCTGTTTTAATGGCTAATGGATGCTGCCGCTGACAAACGAGACCGATGGGATCACTAAATAAAGGGATAAATTGAATATGTTGCTCATCTCTATGTGAGCAGTTACCTAATGCTAAATCCACCTCTCCTGCTAGTAAGCGCTTTTCAACGCCAAGGGCATTATCATCCACCAGAGACACCTGTACTTGTGGATATTGTTCACTAAAACGCACCAACAATTGCGGCATCAATTTAGCGGCAACCGATGGCACAGAGGCGATCTTGAGTTGCCCCAGTTGGCCTTTAGCGGCAGCACGTAAATCGGTATCCAACGCCTGATATAAACTCAAGAACTGATTTACCATAGGTAAGCAAACCTCACCATAAGGGGTTAACTTAGCTTTATGACCACTTTCGAATAGCGCTTGCCCTAAGATTTTTTCTAACTCTTTGACCGCGGTAGAAAGTGCGGCTTGTGAACGGTTAGCGGTATCAGAGGCTGCTCTAAAACCGCCTTTTTCTGCAACCAATGAAAAATATCTAAGTTGTTGTAATTTAATATCCATCATTACTCACCTTTATTTTCTACATTATATTTACCACTCTACTTAAATTTGATAAAAAAAACTTATCAATTGTAAAAAATAAAGCGTTAGATTGAACACGTTTAGTTACGCATAATTCAAGTTATAAACTAATAACTAAGCATATTAAAAAGAGCCAAGGTCGAACATGCTAACTACACCAACAAAAACAGCAGTGCAAACAGAACTATTTGCCTCCAAAGCACCATTAGAGTGGGCTGTTATCAATAATGGAACCTTGTATACAGCCCAGATCCCTATCGATCAAAACGGCGTTGTCGTCGATGGCGGCATTGTGGCTCAGTCAACACAAACGTTAGATAACTTAATGCATACCTTGATGCTGCGGGTGTTGATGCAAGCGCGGTTTTACAAGTGCTTATTTATGTCACAGATAGAGGCTATCTTGCTGAATTTAATCAAGTCTATCAGCACTATTTTAAGGCACCGTACCCTAATCGTGCGGCAATGGTTGTGGCGGGCCTTGCCCGTGAAGATATGTTGGTTGAGCTTGTGGTCTATGCTGCAATCCCAAATGACTAAATTTCGTCCATCAATACAGAATAAATGAGGAAATCATATGAGCTTAGCAACAGAAAAATCACTCTATATTAATGGCGAATGGCAACTTGGTGTTGATACAAAAGCCAATATTAATCCTTCAGATATTTCTCACTCATTAGGTGATTTTGCTCAGGCTAATGCCGCGCAAGTACAAACCGCAATTGATGCAGCTAGGGCAGCCCAACCTGTTTGGCAAAATACCCCGTTGGAACACAAACAAAAAATATTACAAGCCATTGGTGATGAGTTAATCGCTCGCTGTGACGAACTCGGCAAGCTCTTATCGCAAGAAGAAGGTAAGCCTTTTATGGAAGGTCGTGGTGAGATTTACCGCGCAGGCCAATTCTTTCAATATTATGCTGCTGAAGTATTAAGGCAAATAGGCGATCTAGCCCAATCAGTACGCCCTGGCGTTTCTGTTGAAGTGACCCGCGAAGCCGTAGGTGTGGTTGCAATTATTTCACCTTGGAACTTCCCAACAGCAACCGCCGCTTGGAAAATTGCACCAGCACTGGCTTTTGGTAATAGTGTGATTTGGAAGCCGGCTAACCTCACACCTGCAAGTGCTGTTGCGCTCACTGAAATCATTCACCGCCAAGGACTACCTGCTGGTACATTTAACCTATTACTTGGCAGCGGTAGCCAAGTTGGCAACAGCTTGATTAACTCCGCAGATATTGATGCCGTCAGCTTTACCGGTTCTGTTGAAACAGGCCGGACGGTTGCCAGCGCCACCGCCGCCAACTTTGTACGTTGTCAGTTAGAGATGGGCAGTAAAAATGCCTTAGTGATTGCCGATGATGCCGATTTAGATATTGCCGTTGAAGCGACGATTATGGGCTCATTTTCTGGTGCAGGACAAAAATGTACTGCGTCATCCCGCCTTGTGGTGATGGACAGCATTCACGATGCCTATGTTGAAGCGTTAATTAAGCGGATGTCACAACTTAAGGTAGGCCATGCCCTAGATGAAGGGATTTTTATGGGACCTGTTGTTGACCAAACCCAACTGGATGCCAATTTTGATTGGTTGCAAAGCGCAAAAAATGATGGCGCTGAAGTCGGCTTTGGTGGCGAACGATTAAGCTTGGCGCATGAAGGGTATTACATGACCCCAACCTTGCTGCTCAATACCAAAAACGATTGGCAAGTGAACCAAGAAGAAGTGTTTGCGCCGATGGCGAGCATTATTCGAGTTAACGATTTAGAGCAAGCAATTGCCACAGTTAACGATACGCGCTTTGGCTTAACCGGCGGCATTATCACTCAAAGTTTGCGCACCAGTGCTCTGTTTAAACAGCAAGCTCAAACGGGTTGTGTAATGGTCAACCTTCCAACCGCAGGTACCGATTACCATGTGCCATTTGGTGGTCGTAAACAGTCAAGTTTTGGTCCGAGAGAACAAGGACAATACGCTAAAGAGTTTTATACCATTATCAAAACAGCTTACCAACGTCCATATTAAGGGGGCTGTATGTATCAAGATCAAATTATTATCGATGGTCTGCAATATTGCCGCTGGGATAGAGACTATTTCATGATCTTGCAACAAAGTGGCATCAGCGCGATCCATGTCACTTTGGTATACCATGAAGATGCTCGCCAAACCTTAACCCGGTTTGGCCAATGGAACCGACTATTTGAACAAAATGCCGATTTGATCGTGCCGGTTTATAACGCGCAAGACATTAGAGCAGCAAAAGCAAACGGAAAAGTTGGTGTGTTTTTTGGGGCACAAAATTGCTCGCCCATTGATGATGAAATTGATCTTATTGAAGTCATGCGTAATCAGGGTTTACTGATTATGCAATTAACCTATAACAACCAAAGTTTACTTGCTACAGGTTGTTATGAGCAGTGTGATAATGGCATAACACGCTTTGGCAAACAGGTGATTCAAGAGATGAATCGCGTCGGCATGGTGATCGATATGTCACACAGTGCTGAACGTTCAACCTTAGAAGCGATAGAGTATTCAAGCAGGCCTATCTGTATCAGCCACGCAAACCCCACGTTTGCCCATGATGCGCTTAGGAACAAATCAACAGAGGTACTACAAGCACTGGCACAATCAGGTGGATTAATCGGTTTTAGTTTATATCCATTTCATTTACCTAATGGCAGTCAGTGTAAATTAACTGATTTTTGTGAGATGGTAGCTAAGACTGCTGATTTAATTGGTGTTAATCACTTAGCTATTGGCAGTGATTTGTGTCTTAATCAGCCACAATCTGTACTAGAGTGGATGCGTAATGGCCGTTGGTCAAAAGCAATGGATTATGGTGAAGGCTCATCATCTAATTCAGGTTGGCCAGATGCATTGCCTTGGTTTGCCCCGCAAAATGGCATGCGCAATATCTACCACGGTTTGCTGGAATATGGCTTTAGCCAAGCGGAAACTCAACAAATTATCGGCAAAAACTGGCTAAACTTTCTCGAAACTAGTTTAATAAAACAACAATAACCTGATGAATTATCATCAATAACAATCACTAATAAGGCCTGTTGTTACTTAGAATCTAATAAAACAATAAAGATTCAGGTATGGTGCAAAAAAGCAACTATTGCTTGGAGACACCCCATGTCAAATATAACAAATAGTACTGTAACGTCGCAGCAGCCAACGTCTATGGTCAAAAAACTGGGTATCGATAATCCAGCGCTATGGATGAGCGGTGGTTTTATTTCTCTGTTTGTCGCGCTAGCATTAATAGATAAAGACCTACTCGCAACGCTCGTCAATGCCGGCTTCGCTTGGTCCGTTAACTACTTTGGTCCTTTCTGGCAAGTATTGATGCTCGCAACCTTTTTTATCGCCATTGCACTCGCATCCGCTAAAACAGGTAATGTCCGTTTAGGTAATATTGATAAGCCAGAAATTGACGGTTTTAAATGGATGGCTATTATCCTCTGTACTTTACTTGCAGGGGGGGCGTTTTTTGGGCTGCAGCTGAACCCATCGCTCACTTTGTCACCCCTCCACCACTTTACGGTGCCCAAGATGATCCTATGCAAGCAGCATTTAATGCTTTGTCGCAATCCTTTATGCATTGGGGATTTTTAGCATGGGCAATTTTAGGTGGCTTAACTTCGATTGTATTAATGCATCTGCATTATGATAAAGGCTTACCACTTCAGCCTCGTACCCTACTCTACCCTGTATTCGGTAAACGCGTGCTGACTGGATTTCCCGGCGCACTGATTGATGCCCTATGTATTATTGCCGTAGCCGCAGGTACCATCGGCCCAATTGGCTTTTTAGGATTACAACTGAGTTTTGCTTTAAACGCCTTATTTGATATTCCAGATGGGTTTACCACTCAGCTTATTATTGTGATTCTAGCCATTGTCATCTACACCATTTCCGCACTAAGTGGCGTTAATCGCGGTATTCAAATATTAAGCCGTTATAACGTGATTTTAGCGGTTGGCTTGATTACTTATATTTTAATTTTTGGTCCAACTAACTTCATCGTAAATAGCTATTTGCAAGGCGTTGGTACCATGATTGATAACTTTATCCCAATGGCGACTTATCGTGGTGATGAAGGGTGGTTAAGTTGGTGGACAGTATTCTTTTGGGGTTGGTTTATTGGTTACGGTCCAATGATGGCGATCTTTATCTCAAAAATCTCAAGAGGCTATACTATTCGTAAAATCGTCTTTTCAATTTGTTTAATTGCACCACTGATTACCTGTTTTTGGTTTACTGTTGTTGGCGGCTCAGGTCTTGCTTTCGAAATTGCAGAACCCGGCTCAATCAGCAAAGCATTCGAAGGTTTTAACTTACCCGGCGCACTGCTTGCGGTAACCAACCAATTACCAATGCCAATGGTAATGTCTATTCTATTCCTGATTTTGACTACGATCTTTATTGTCACTACCGGTGACTCGATGACCTACACCATTAGCGTTGTAGTCAGTGGTAAAACAGAACCAAATGCCGTTATTCGTGTATTTTGGGGCATTATGATGGGTGCAACCGCAATCATCTTAATCTCTCTAGGTTCTGGTGGTGTATCAGCACTGCAATCCTTTATTGTGATAACTGCCGTACCTGTTTCCTTGATTTTATTACCATCGTTATGGAGTGCACCACGCATTGCATTACAAATGGCAAAAGCTCAAGGCCTATAATTGATTGAGGCAATGCAGCTAATTTCAAAGATTAGCTGCATTAAAATGGACTAGCATGAGCGAGCAATTCGCTCATCAAGAAGCAAGGTGACGCCGATGGTAAATAATAAAATAAATGCCAATGACCATCAAAACCACAACCAGATGCGCAGTCGTGACCTCGTAATGAATCCGTTACGATTAGGGGCAATGCACCAAACTCGATTAAGTTTTGTGCGCAGTTTAGTCAGACGTATGGCAAAGCAAGCATGGCAATTACAACTCAACCAATGGCAGATCTCAACCCAAGGATTTGGCTTTGCTATCTATAAACTCACTACTCCCAATCAAGAATATCATCTGGTGGTGTTTTCAGATCAAATCGATGATGCTGACCGTAATGATCGAGTGATTGCTGAAAAATGGGATATCACCTTTGCACTCGTAATAGGAGAAGTAAACCAACGCCTATTTGAACAATTAAAAAATAATGTACCACTGCAAGAGGCTGGCCGTAACTCAACCAATGTTATCGTGCTTGCCAGAGCTAACAAGAGCGTACGCGTATTTGAACATATTGTAGAAACCTTATCTCAAGGTAAGCAGCCGGATGGACAAATTTTAGCGCAAGTCGGTTATATCCTGCGTACCACGGCGGTATATGGCAATGGTAAATTTGGTATTGCTGATTTTGAAATTTTACAAACTAATCCTGATTTTAATTTATCATTTAGCGCGCAAATGTGCGCCGTTTATATTTTGCGGCAATTCAGCCTTGATTGGGTCCATGATCTTGCTAAACAACGTGGCGGTGATACTGCGATTGAATTATGTCCACAATTACAACGCTACTTGGGTGTTGGTAATGCCACTGGGCTCGGCATGACACCTTATTTAATCAAGCACCCCAAAGTGATTGATAACTGGCTAAGTCAGCGAGAAAATGCGATATCTCTTGTCAGTCAACAACTCATCAGTGCTGATAAAAATCAGCAATTACAACAATTGTTGCGCCGAGCTCAAATCCACTTACAACAAGTCATCACCATCGATGAACAGCAGCAAAAATTAAACCAAATAGCAGTGAAAGAATTAGCACAAATTCAGTTGTTAGCCAGCAAAGCTTGTCAGCAGCAACAAAGATATAGCCAACTTTTACAACAAAATGAGGCTTTTAGTTTTGAAGCACAAGAGGCTTTTATTGCATGCTTATTGGAATGTTACCCAGACTACGTGGATAACTTCGAGCAAGCGATGAATGCCGATGAAGCTTTATTTATGCCAAAAGGCATTAATATCAGCACCATGCTCGATATGTTAAAACGACAATACCGTTGGGCCATTGAGATTGATTTCAACCAAACCAATAATCAATACTGGTTTTGGTATCGTTCACAAGATAAAGAGGAACCGCGGTTAGGCATTCGTGGCACTGATGTGGGAGAAGATAAAGAACTTGCACTTGATATCGGCAGACAAGTTAATCGTTTTTACCATGAATTAATCCAACAACCACAGCAACAAACATTAGCCGAGTTTTTACTTCAATATCCAAAATATGCGGCTATTGCACGTAGGACGTGGACATTAGGTCATTGTGATATGGGAGATATTCAGATGAATATTTTGGCTAAAGAAGCGTTACCAATCAATTTGTTGCGTTGTAAACTTGCTATCTTTGGCGCGACTAAATTTGATCCCCGTTCAGATCGCTGGGTACGCGTCACCTTATTTCAGGGCGCACCATTATTTAACGATATCCATGCCGATGAGTGGCTATTTCCACTATTGCCTCAAGCGCAGGAGCAAGCCATATGATCTGGGTTTCACATAATGAATTAATCACAGTCACCAGCAAAGCGTTTGATGGATTACGCCTACCTTGTGGTGAAGCCGAACAAATTGCCCATATGGTTGCCGACTTAGAAATGGTCGGCTTACATGGCATTGAACATTTTCTTAATGCAGTAGAATACCTCACAAAAGCAAACACTCAAGCTTGCCAATTAACCATGCAAACCGAGTCAATACTTGAAGTGGATCTACACGGTGACAGTATTTTATGTCAACTACCTACTATTTTGACCTATGTAGCAGAAAAACTATTAACACAAAATCACCTTACCCTTAAAATTAGCCAATGCCATAACCGCTGGCTAGCCTTTGGCGAGCTGTGCCAGTTAGCCAAACAAGGCATTTCAATTAAAGCATACTGGTATAATATTAATTCCCCCACTTACATCAAATACATTTTAAATAGTGGTAATAAGTTGCCAGAACTCTATATTTCACCAATAGATGAACTCGCTCTAGTTTCAAGTCGTAGTTTAACGATTGAATTCAATAATAGTGTATTTAAACTACCTGAATCAGGTGAGTATTTGCAGCATATCTCTTCAGCAGTGTTAGAGCAGCAACAAGTCTCATCGTGGCAGCGTGGTATTCCAGTGCAAGAGGCAAGTTGGCAGCAACTTCAGCAGATATCAAAAGCAATCCTAGTGCAAGATAGTAGCCAATAAGTAATTAAATAATTAATGCCTGTTGCCAATAACTGTAAGTAATGGGCGTTATATCACCGTATGCTTGTCCTAACTCGGTCATTGTGACACAAAATTTTTGTGCCAATTCAAACTGCCCTAATAACGCCAGACTGCGAATGATGCGAGTAATCCGTAATTGATTATGATTTCGTGATTTTAGCCAATCGTGGCTTTTAGGTGATAGTTCATCTTTTGCACTAATATTCTTGCCATCACGTTGTAGGCCATAAAAATCAAGCATCATATCGAATGATCGCAACTGGATAACTCTTAATTCAGGACTCTTTGCAAATAATGCTCTTTCAACATCGGTTATTAGCGCAGCATGTTTATTAAACTTGCTCCCAGTGTCCATCGGGAAAAGCATCTGGATATACTTATGATCATATTCAAGCCAGAAATGATCAAAATTTTGTAATTGCGCTATATGGCGCCCAAAAGCATCGGCTTCTTTACCAAGCATAAAGTCAACAGTAGGATTATTCATAAACTCTCTTCTTCTATTTACACCCAATTATTTTACTGTTTAACTCATAAATGGATACCTTTATTACATGAGAATTGATTTTAAAGTCATGCTCACAATTTAATAATAAATATTTTTTGTTTCGTTAAAATAGAGCTACCCCCTAAAATTAAACTAATAAGAACATCAAAATATACCTTTAAAACTAATACTAAATGATGAGTATATTAATAAAATCAAACCAAAAAGAATTTAACAATTGCGCAACAAGCCTGTTTTTAGTATATTATCGCTACAATCATCAATAATGGAGTTATATGTTACTTACCACTTTAAGCATATTATTTTTCACTCTCGCCAGCATATATTTCATTCATAGAATAAATACTGTTAATAATAATATTTGTCAGCATGTAGAACATAATCTTCCCCAACATTGGCAAGATTTTGTCAATGATGGTGCTCAAATTGGCGATAATAAACTATGGCCTAAACATATTGCTTGTGCCTCGGTAAAAACAGGTGAGCTATCAAGCATTGAAGATGACTATTTAAATAAGCAAAAAAAATACTTAAGAAAAGATACAAGTCTACTTTCTCTATCCGTTATTTTAGGGTTTACAACGGCTGGATTATCAATACCATTAATCTAGTTTATTATTCAATAATCACTCGGTAGCTAACACTACCATTAGCTTGACTGGTTTGCTGTGGTAAAAGCTTGCCAATAAGACGCCATCTTATCTGTCCTTGGTAGCCCTTATTGTTATCGTTATTTATTGGGCTAGCAAGTACACATGTGAGCTTAGACGGTATATCTGTCCCACAACTCAGCGGACTATGCAAATAGGTGAACATCGGAATATTGTCGAAGATCTCAACTTGGGTCAGAGGTGTCGAACCTTGGTTCGTGAAATATATTTTGTACTCTAACACATCTCCAGGTTTTGCATTGTTAATAGTCGATTCTGTCCCAGATTGGGTAATATTTCTAACGGTTTTAAATAATTTCAACCCTTGTTTATTTAGCGCAACATGATGAGGACTATTCATCCCTGCCATAAAACTATGTAATACACTATTAGCAAATATTTCAAGTGAACTTATAAACAAACAGAAACTCAAGGTAATAATAAAGATTCTTCTTTTAACCTCTATATCATTATATGTCATGATAAACCCTAATATTTACCTAAAGATATAGTAATTATTTAATATTCAACCTCTACAATCAGATATTCTTGATTGCAACCACCTAACAAATAATCACCATCTAGTCATTCCAATTTATGACGGTGATTTTACTTAATCTATTAATAAACAAAGTAACTGAAAAATATTTATTCATTCTATTTTTAGTACAAAAAAACGGCCATAAGGCCGTTTTATCAGAAAGTTGTCAACTGGATATCATACCAATTTGATTAAAGATGTGAGCCATTCAGAGCTTGTCAGCCTTTTCAGTTCTAGGCGCATTGATGCAGTAATGGCTATTCCCTTTCAAATCAATGCAACATCGAAATGGAAAGGCCTGAAAAGCTCACTTAGTGCGGGTTTCAAGGTGCTGTATTCTGCGCCTTGAACTCCCGCTGAATGATCACCTTCTTACTTTAAGTTGGTATTACTCAGCCTGCCAAACCTCTGCTCTATTTTCCAATAACACAGGGATATTATCGGTAATCGGGTAAGCTAGCTTATCAAACTTACAAATTAACTTTTGTGCTGCTTTGTCATACTCAAGCTTACCTTTGCATACTGGGCAAGCCACAATCTCAAGTAACTTCTTATCAAATGCCATGGTTTATCCTTTTAACTTGGTTTTTGCCTGCTGCAACTTATCGAGCAGCATCTGATCAAATTTTGCTGATAGCTTGGCATTAACTGCTAAATACCACCAGTCTTGTGTTGCAAATTCGCGACATTTAACCGCATCTTTTTCGGTCATCAACAAAGGCTGACCTTGTGCAAGCTCAGTTAACTCTGCGGCCTCATAATTATGATGATCATCAAAACTATATTGAGCGGTTAACTCTATTTTTAATTCAGTTAAGCTATTAAAAAAACGTTGTGGATTACCGATGCCCGCCATGGCTACGCCGCGAGTAATCTCGTGATCTGCTTTTAAATCTGGCTGACTCACATTATGAAAGCCGCTTGGTGCCAATGACATCTCATATTCGTTCGCTTGAGCACGACCGCCATTAACAATAATACCGTCAACGCCATTAAGGCGTGTTTTGGCTTCGCGCAGTGGCCCTGCTGGTAAACGCATACCATTACCTAAACGGCGTTCACCATCAATCACCACTAACTCGATATCACGCGCTAAACGATAATGTTGTAAGCCATCATCACTGATAATCACATCAACTTCAAATTGCTGCAGCAATTGCTCTCCAGCAGCTATTCGATCAGCGCCCACAACCATTGGCACTCCCGTACGCGCGACAATCATGGCAGGTTCATCACCGACTTCAGTCGCCGTTGCACCAGGCAACACCGCTTTAACGCCATCAATCTTCACGCCATAGCCACGACTTATCACACCAGGGCGATAACCATGTTGGCGTAATAGTTCAATAAGATAGATAACGGTAGGAGTTTTGCCACTGCCGCCAACCGTGATATTACCCACAATAATGACTGGAGCCGCCAGATGAACACTCGGTTTTAAACCACAAGCAAACAAGCATTTGCGTAATGCCGTTATCACAATAAACAACCATGATAACGGCCATAGTAACCATTTAGCGGTGTGGTTGTGATACCACACCTTTAACATAAATTGCTGCATTATGAACCGAACTGCATCTGATATAACTTAGCGTACATGCCGTCATGGGCTAATAACTCAGCATGACTACCTCGCTCAATAATCTTACCTTGATCAACCACTAAAATTTCATCCGCACTTTCAATCGTTGATAGACGGTGAGCAATCACAATCGAAGTACGATTCTGACGAAGATTATCTAACCCTTTTTGAATCGCACGTTCTGATTCTGTATCTAATGCTGAAGTTGCTTCGTCCAGAATCAATACTGGAGAATTACGTAACATTGCACGGGCAATCGCAATACGTTGACGTTGACCACCAGACAGCATCACGCCATTTTCGCCAATATAAGTATCTAAGCCTTCAGGCATAGTCTCAATAAATTCCATGGCATGGGCTAAGGTTGCGGCTTCAATTATCTGCTCACGAGTCACTTCACCTGGGTAAGCATAAGCAATGTTATTAGCAATAGTATCGTTAAATAAGGTGACTTGTTGCGACACTAATGCCACTTGATGACGTAAATTTTTAAGTGAATAGTCATAAATACTGACATCATCTAAGCGAATATCACCTTGACTTAATCCGGTATAAAAACGGGTCACTAAACTCGCTATGGTTGATTTGCCCGAACCTGAGCGCCCCACTAAGGCGATAGTTTTACCCTGCTGCACATCAAAACTAATATCCGTTAAAGCCGCTTTTTCTTGATTTGGATAACTAAAGCTCACATTGTTAAAGCTTAAATTACCTTTTACACGGTCAACGGCATAAGTGCCTTTATCTGATTCAGGCTCAGTATCTAATAGCTCAAATACGGTTGTACAAGCGGCAATACCACGCTGGAACTCCGCATTAACACGAGTTAAGTTCTTAATCGGTTGCAACATCGCCAGCATAGCGCCAAGAATAGTCGCAAAGGTACCCGCGGTTAAATCTGTTTTCATGCTATCTAAACTGGCTGCATACAGCACGAATGCCAGCGCAAATGAACCAATAATCATAATCATTGGCTGGCTGATAGCTTGTGCCACCGCTAACTTCATATTTTGGTAACGGTTTTGATCATTAATCTTGCAAAACGCTCAGCTTCAGTTTTTTGACCACCAAACGCCAATACGTTTTTATGGCCTTTAATCATCTGCTCAGTCGTTGCGGTAACGCCACCCATTGCCGCTTGGATTTGACGAGATACTTTACGGAAACGGCGACTCACCACGGCAATAACCACACCAATGATTGGACCAATCACTAAGATAACCAGTGACAATTTCCATGAGTAGTAGAACATTAAGCCAAGCATACCAACCACGGTAACACTATCACGCACAATGGTAATTAAGGCACTACCAGATGCACGGGCGATTTGCTCAGTGTCATATGTAACTTTAGAGATCAAAGTACCGGTATTCTCTTTATCCATATAACTCACTGGTAAAGACAAATAATGCTCAAATACCTGCTGGCGCATATCCATAATCAGACGTGCACTCATGTATGAAATACCATAGGTCGAAATAAAGTTTGCTAGGCCACGTAAGGTAAATAACCCAACAACCACAAAAGGTGCCATCAGTAGTACATCGTTACTGGCGCTAAATCCTTTACTGGTGCCTAAATCAATACTTGATGCGACAGATGGTGCAGCTTGAGCAGCATGGCCACCAAAACCATTATCAATAAATGGTTTAACGAAAGCGATAAAGGTCGCATCAACTAAGCCATAAATGATTAAACCGCATATTGATAATGCAAACATGCCTTTCAGTGGCTTTAAGTAAACCATTAAGCGTTTAAACACTGGCCATACTTCATTTTTGGAAGATGTAGTCATTGAGAATAATAAATAGCTTTTAATAAAAAAAAAGCTATTCTACTCTGGATTAGCAAACACACCAAATCTAAACGTTTGGTTATACCAAAAAGGTGCAATATGTTGCCGATATTGCAGCAACTGCAAACGGTTATTACGTATTTGAACTGTCACTTGCCCAGCTTTTCCTGTCTGAAACAGTTGTTCAGTTATAGTGAGATAGCGAGCAACTACAGGCGCTTTAGGAAACCGCCAACGGTTATTAAAACCAGCAGCAAAGATAACCTGCGTTGGCCTGACTTTGTTTATAAATGCCTGAGTAGATGAGGTATTACTGCCATGATGGGGTGCTATTAGCACATCGGCACTTAACGAGTATGCTTGCCTGATCAAACGTTTTTCAGCTGACTTTTCAATATCGCCGGTTAACAGCACTTGATGCAAACCATCAGAGACTTTAACGACGCATGAACCATTATTTCCAGCACGAGGAACCTTGGGCCCCATAAAGCTCAAAGTCAATCCTTGCCAACGCCGAACATGTGGTCTGCATACACTGCCACGATACTTTTCAATATCAGTTAGCACCACACTTGGATGATATTGATTAAGGATCACTTTAGCTCCACCAGCATGATCATTATCACTGTGACTTAAAATCAACATATCAACTTGACTCAAAGCGCGCGCTTGTAAAAAAGGGATAATCACCCGCTCAGCATAACTAAAATAATGGCCATAACTGGCACCAGTATCATATACAATAGCGCGCTGATTTTTCTCAATCACCACGCAAGTCCCTGCCCTACATCGAGTACATGCACTTGCCACGATGGCTCTTGCCTTGGCTTTAATAATGAAAGTGCTACTGGCAGCAACAATAATAACGCCAACACTTTAAAGCGTTTAGCCGCCCCCAAGAGCACTAATATTGCGAGCAAAGTCCATAACAGATTTGGTAGTAGCTGCTGAGATACTGCAATCCATGCGTAGGGTAATTGAGAAGTGAGCTTAATTAACTCAACAAATGGCCACAATAAAGCATTGGCAAGTTCAAATATGCCATCGACATTAAACCCGTTAGCAACCACTAACCAAATGACAAATGAAACTAAACAAATTGGAATCACCACCAGTGAAAACCAAGGTACCATTAATAGATTAATCCACAGCGCATGTGGCGCAACACCGGCGAACAAGCTCATCTGTAATAAACTAAGACCCAGCGTTAAGCTTATTTGTACCACAATTAACGCGACTATTTTTTGTGGCCAAGTCGTCACGGGTACTTGACGATTAAACAACGCAAAAATAATCACCAATGCCCCAAATGAAAGCCATAAACCTGCACTCAAAATTGCAACAGGATCCATCACTAATACCACAAATAAAGCGATGAGTAAGCGTTCCCATGTTGATGAATGTCCCTGACTAAAACTCAGAAGCACGACCAAAAATAACATCACAAATGCACGGATAGTGGGTAGTTGCCAACCTGCAAGAGCAGCGTAACCACAAACACAGATTAAACAAAATAAGCTAACTAAACGCAGATTAACGCTACTTTGCACTGGGTGAATACGCGCCAGTAACCACAAACTAAAAGCCGCGCAGTACAACGCAACAACAGAAAGATGAAGACCCGATATCGCAATTAAATGCCCCGTGCCACTGCTGCGTAACTGTTGCCAGCGGGATGAGCTGATTAAACTTTTATCACCACTAATAATCGCCAATAACAAATCCCCTTGCGGGAATCCCGCAAGCACATCAGTTAACCGCCTAATTACGCGCTCGCGCCAAGGAATGTCAGCCTTAACTAAGGTCGCATCAAGTACCCATCCTTTACCAATAATATGTTGAGAGATAAAATATTTTTGTTGATTAAAGCCACCTTGATTCAATACTTGGGTAATTGATTTAGGCTTAATGACAAACTGCCATTGCTGACCCACCTGTGGCACTAATTGGGTTTTCCAAGTCAAACGTAAGCGCTTTTGAATAGGTAATATTGCATCAACATTTATTAATGCAATATCCACGCGTATTTGGTCGCGATTGAGCGCAACTAGTGATATGATTTCGCCCCTCACAGTAACACTTTGTTGCATTTGTTCAGTTTTATTGGCGCTAAACGCTGGTCCAACCTGAAAAAGTAAACTGCAATAAATTGAAATCCATGCGCAAGCTAACAGCGAACCCGCTACCATTGGTGCTATTCTAATAAGAATAAATGCAACAAAGGTAACAATTATCGCTTGCTGATTACTGAGTAAATCTGGCCATAAAAGCGCTGAGATAATGGTCGCGCAAAAACCAAACATAAACCGATTCATACTGAATAAGTTTAAAACAGTAGTTTATATTCATGCTAAAAAAGTTAATCACGAAATACATGCCTAGCCCTGAAAGTTTGCAAAATCATAAGCATTTACGCATGTTCAGGCGCTTTCTTCACCGTCCAAATTTATGGCAACTCAATCGCCACACCGCACCGGGTGCATTTGCTATCGGTCTGCTTGTAGCTTGGATCCCAATGCCATTTCAAATGGTATTATCAGCAGCATTAGCTATCTTTTTTAACGTTAATTTACCCGTTGCAGTCGCATTAGTATGGATCACTAACCCATTTACAATGCCTGTCATGTTTTATGGTGCATATCTGTTAGGTGCATGGGTATTAGGCTTACCTGAACAACACTTTCAATTTGAAGCAAGTTGGCAATGGATAGAATCCTCATTCACCACTATTGCACCACCGTTCTTATTGGGTTGTCTTATTTTAGGGATAATTTTTTCAGCAGTGGGCTATTTCATCATTCGAAGCTTGTGGCGTTACAGTATTTTAGTGCAGTGGAAAAAAAGAAAAAAATAAGTGCGCTTCATCTCAAAAATAGCAGGAATAATTGCGATTATTCCTGCTTCGCTATATGCTGCAGCGCACCTCTTGTACCCCATATTAGAATACCGTGAATAAATATTTCTTTACCTATAATGATGTGCACAATACTCTACGTGACGCAGCTAATACGATTAAATCTGAAAACTACCAGCCAGACTATTTGCTTGCTATTGGCGGTGGTGGATTTATCCCAGCAAGAATGCTGAGAAGTTTTATTAATCGCCCAATCTTATCTGTTGCCTTAACGCGTTATATCGACGAAACAGGTAGCGCCCCATCAGACCAACCAGTGCGTCTGCAATGGCTTGATAATTTAACCGATATTAAAGGTAAAAAAGTACTTGTTATTGACGAAGTTGATGACGAACGTACCACATTAGAATACACCTTAAACGCATTAATCGAAGATTACCCAGAAACTGAGTTCTCTGCATTAGTCGTGCATAATAAGCGTAAACCTAAAAAAGGTCAGTTACCTGCTCAACTTGCTCATTTCTTTGTGGGCAAAGAGATTGAAGACTACTGGATTAATTATGCTTGGGATGCCGACGATATCGACAGTTTCGGTGTATAATCATAAAATATTAGCCCGCTTTAGCGGGCTTTTGTTTTTTAAAGGCTTTATGTATGACTCACAAACAAAATCCTATTGCAGCAGCACTCTGGATGCTTAGCGCAGGTACCGCTTTTGCACTAGTAAATAGTTTAACCCAATATGTCAGCTTTAAATTGGGGTTACCCTCGACAATGGTGGCATTTATTCAATACGCTATTGCATTGATCTTTATCTTTCCTTGGTTGCTCCATATGGGGTTAAGCCAGTCCCTGAAAACCAAACAAATTGGTTGGCATATTCTGCGCGTATCACTGGCAGTAGTTGGTATCCAACTATGGTTATGGGCGCTCGCTTATCCAGTCCCAATTTGGCAAGGCATTGCCCTGTTGATGATTTCACCATTATTCGCCACTATTGGCTCAGGCTTATTGTTGAAAGAAAATGTCGGAATGGCGAGATGGGCTGCAACCTTAACCGGCTTTATTGGTGCTATGATTATTCTGGCACCATGGAATGAGCAGTTTAAGTTAGCAACCTTACTACCTGTAGGCGCAGCTTTCTTCTGGGCGGGTTACTCGCTGATGGTAAAGAAGCAATCAAGTACAGAAAGCCCCGCAACAATTGTGGTGTACTTATTGCTGTTGATTGCCCCTTATAATTTAATGTTGGCACTACCTGATTGGCAATTACCTGCCACGGCAACAAGTTGGTTATTGCTTGCCTTCGCAGGAATACTAACCGCATTTGGTCAATGGGGAATTGCCAAGGCTTATGCTGCGGCAGATGCATCATTCGTACAACCCTTTGATCATGCGAAGCTGCCGCTCAATGTATTATTTGGCTTTTTAGTATTTGGTTGGGTACCTCCAGGGCAGCTCTGGCTAGGCGCAGCTTTGATTATTGGTGCAGTTATCTTTATTACTCATAGAGAACGCCATTAACTAGACCGAGCAGATCTCATCTCGCTCAACATAAAAAAACCGCGCGGCTTTATTGTTAAGCCGCGCGGTTTTTTATGTCTATAACTGCGATTAAAACTTCATTAAGATTAACCCGCCAATGCCCTTGCTGGCAGTGTTTTACTTGCTTTAAATGCTGGGTAAATAGTCGCAATCAAACTCATGATAAATGCCATAGTCACCACAATAACCACATCTTCAATATGCAGTTGTGACGGTAAGAAATCAATAAAGTAAATGTCACCAGACAATAAGGTCACCCCAAACAGGCGCTCTATTCCGTCAGCAATGGCGGTTAAATTCAATGCAACGGCAACACCGACTGCCCCACCTATGGTACAGCCAAGTAAACCGTTTAACGCACCCTGCACAATAAAAATCAACATGATGGCCAATCGCTGTAAACCCATTGTCATTAAAATCGCTATTTCACTGACCTTGTCACGTACTGCCATCACCAAGGTAGACACGATATTAAAACAAGCCACTGCGATAACCAGCGCCAGCACAATATACATCACCATCCTCACTAACTGGATATCTTGATATAAATGGCCTTGAGTACGGGTCCAATCATTCATGTAAAGGTATTGCTTTTGGGTATATCCTAAATCTCGAATAATACGCGGAGCATCAAATACATCGTCAACTTTGATCCGTACACCTGTGGCAGCCCCATTTAAGTGCAAAATTTTACTGGCATATGCCATCGGAATATAAGCGGTAGTCAGCTCAATATCGCCGCCTAACTTATAGCTGCCAGAGATAACAAAACGATGACTTCGCGCCGCCCCTAACCGGCTTACCTTAGTATCATTGGTTGCCATATTCGGCATATAAAGTGCAACTGAATCACCCACCTTTAAACCCAGTTTAGTCAGTAAGCTCTGCCCCATTACAATATGGTTGCTATCAGCAGTTTCGAGACTTTGCCAACTTTTAGCTGACATAAAATGGCTTATTTCGCTGACTTTCTGTTCATATTGAGGGTTAATTCCAACCACTTTTAAGCCTTGAAAGCCACCCGGTTTTTGTACTAAACCTTGCATCTCAATAAATGGCGCAGCGGCAACCACACCAGGAAATTGATCAGCATCAGAGACCATTTGTTGCCAATCATGAAGCGCCCCATCAACAGCGGTTAATTGTGCTTGTGGTACTACCCCTAAGAAACGTTGCTCAAGCTCATGTTCAAAGCCATTCATTGCTGATAACACAATAATTAATACGGCAACCCCCAGCGCAATACCCGCAGTCGATGCAAAAGAGATAAAGCCGATAAAACCATTTGCTTGCCGCGCCTTATAGAAGCGCCAGCCTATCCAGAATCCTAAACCTGACTTCATTAAGCAATACCTTGCTGACGCAATTGACCATCATGCATATATACTTGGCGATCCATCTTTGCCGCTAATTCCGCATCATGGGTCACCACCACAAACGCGGTACCGAGTTGCTGCGCCAGCTCTCTAATTAATTGATAAACCGCTTCGCCGCCCTTCGCGTCCAAATTACCTGTTGGTTCATCCGCTAACACCAATTTAGGTTGATTCACCAATGCACGTGCAATAGCAACTCGTTGACGTTCGCCACCTGATAATTCTGACGGTGTGTGCTGTAATCTATGCCCAAGCCCGACTCGATTTAATAATTCAGTAGCACGCTGGTAAGCAGTCGCTTTCGCTACACCTTGAATTAATGCAGGCATTGCCGCATTTTCAAGCGCATTAAATTCAGGTAATAAATGATGGAACTGATAAATAAAACCTAAATCTTGATTACGAATATGTGCTTGGCGATGAGCAGAGAGTTTATATAAGTCCTCACCTTCAAGAATCACGTTGCCAGAAGTCGGTTGATCTAAAGTGCCCATAATATGTAACAAGGTACTTTTACCTGATCCGGATGTGCCAACAATCGCTAATTGCTCGCCTTTAAATACGGTTAAATCAACGTCACGCAATACTTCAGCTTGAGTTGCTCCCTCTAAATACGTTTTACTCACACCATTAACTTGAAGTAATACTTGCTGCATTTTTTGATTCTCATTATTCATATCTTAACACCACGGCAGGCTGAACTTTTGCGGCCGCTAACGCTGGATAAATTGTGGCTAATAGGGTCATTAACAGCGTACCGCCAATAATCCATAACAGTTGATTGATTGACACACTAACAGGCAAGTTTTGACCAACACCTAATATACTGACGCCAAGCGTAGATAAAATACCGTTTAAATTAAACGCAGTTAACACACCCGCACCAATGCCCAAAATCAAACCGATAATGGCATTAAAAGAACCTTGGATAATAAAAATCAACATCACAGCTGGTGTCGTTACGCCTTGCGTTTTTAATACAGCGATATCGGATGTTTTATCAACCACCATCATCACTAATGCCGATACAATATTAAAAGCAGCCACCGCCACAATTAAACTCAGCATGAGCGACATCATATTCTTTTCCATTTTAACCGCAGCAAATAGATGACCATAACTTTCACGCCAATCATCTGTTGTCACTTTAACGCCTTGCTCGGCAAAAAAAGCTTTCACTTGTGGTGCCAATGTTGATGCCATAAATGGATCATCTAGATATAAGCGCAGTTCATGCACTTCACCGACTTTTTGACGCATCAAGCGCTGCGCATCTTGATAGTTGATATAGGCAAGTCCAGCATCAACTTGTGAACCCATCTCAAAAATACCAGAAACAGTGAACTTACGTTGGCTAGGGACAGGACCAATTGGTGAATACACCACGCCATCGCCACTGAGTAATCGAATTCGGTCACCCACTTTAACTTCTAACCGGCGCGCTAACTCACTGCCGATAAGTACGTTATATTTGCCGCTTGTCAATGTATCAAACGCGCCGGGATAGCTATGCTTAGCCACCATAGAAAACATATCTGATTGTTCTGGCATCACCCCATATACTTGCACTGCGGCAATATTTGCAGGTGATTGCACCATGGCTTGGGTACCCACTGTAGGCACTGCACCTTTAATGCCTTGTATATGACTCAATGACTGGCTATCTTTGGCCCAATTATTTAAATTTTGTTGGCTATGTACCACCAGCTGTGGCACCGCCCCTAATATTCGCTGTTTTAATTGGCCTTCAAGACCATTCATCACTGAACTCACCACAATTAATGCAGCGACCCCTAAAAAAATCCCCATTACCGAGAAAATAGTAATAAATGAGGCAAAACCGTTAGTTTTTCTGGCACGCCAATAGCGATATCCAATAAAAAAAGAAAACCCTAACATCTTCAAAATAGATGTATCCTTTGCTCTATACTTGCTAAATCATAAAGATGGACACGATAATAGGGGCAATGGACTATAAAAAACAAGGGGAACTCCATTGGATAGGGACAACAATGCGTACTTTAGTGTTTCACATCACTTTAAATGTTATCTAGAGGCATGGCCGCAGCAACAAGAGTTACCGAGCGAAGAACAATTAAAACAGATGCAATCCATGCCGATGAACCTCATCAGCGAAACCAAAACCCAAGAAGCAAGATGTCTATTGCAATTACGTAATCTTGGCGATGAAGGTCAGGCTATTATTGAATTCTTGAAACTACAAAGTCGTAAAGTGGATCTGGTGTTGCACCATGTAATGGAACAAGAACAGCAAGATAATGACTGTTACCTCGGCATTAAATTTGGTGGCAGTGGCGTTATTATTGAATCAGAACAGCCGCTTGAAATTGATCAATGCTTTAAAACAAGCTTGTATATACGCGACCAACTGGTCGCCATTATGGCAATGGCTATGGTGACTGATTGCCGCCAAAAACCAGATTCCCCACTTTTTATCGTCGAACTCAGTTTTTGTGTCATTTTAGATGCGGATATTGAACAGTTAGTCAAAGCCAGTTTAGGGGTACAACAGAAACAATTGCGTTTACGTCAACAAAATAGACAGTCAAGTTAAACAACGCTTTTAACTGGCTCATTTAAGTTTGAGGCTTTACAATACTGATAACACTTAAAGCAATTATAGTTAGCGTTTTTAATGACAGTTTATTCAGTATTTACGCCGCCAAAGGCTCCTAAAAACCATCAGGTTCAGATACTTAATACCAATGGCGGTATTGCAAAAGCCATTACCCTAGCCAACATTGTTCGCGAGTACCAAGGTGTAACCTTAGTGGTTACGCCTGATACACCGACAGCAATGACATTAGAATCAGAGCTTAGCTACCTGCTGAGTGAGCAACACATTGATGTTTGTCTGTTTCCAGACAGGGAAACATTGCCTTACGACAGTTTCTCGCCTCATCAAGATCTGATTGCCGCCCGCTTAGAAACCTTAGCCAAACTAACTCAATTGCCGCACGGTGTCGTCATTGTGCCAGTGGCAACACTGATGGTTAAATTGCCACCAGTATCTTTTTTAAGTGCAAATGTACTGCTACTCAAAAAAGGCAATTTACTTAAGTTATCGCAACTGCGTCAACATCTGACGGATACGGGTTACTATCTGGTTGATCAGGTTTATGAGCACGGTGAATTTGCTATTAGAGGCGCTATTCTTGATATCTTCCCGACAGGCAGCAAAGAACCGATTCGAATTGAGCTGTTTGATGATGAAATAGAATCTATTCGCTATTTTGATGCTGAAACTCAACGTTCGCATCAGCAAGTTGACAGTATCAGAATGCTGCCAGCTAAAGAATTTCCAACCGATAGTAATGCGATAGAAGGCTTTAGGCAAAGATACCGTCGCCGTTTTGAAACGATTGTCAAAGCACCAGAGTCCATTTATCAAATGGTCAGCCGTAATATGATGCCCGCAGGCATTGAAAATTACCTACCACTATTTTTTGATAATACTGCGACGCTATTTGATTATTTACCGAAAGAAAACACCCAGTTGGTCAATATCGATGATATTGAAACCGCCGCTAACGGTCATTTAGTTGAAATTCAACAGCGTTATCAAGAGCGTTCAATCGATAACCATAGACCATTATTAAAGCCACAAGAACTATACCTATTAACTGAAGAACTGTTTGCTCAATTTAAACCACTACCACGTTACCAATTATGGCGTCAAAGTGATGATAAAAGAGCCAAACAAGTTGATGCAGCGCCGCTACCGGTATTAACGGCCAATCATAAACTTAAGCAGCCATTAATCGCATTATCAGACTTTTATCAACAACAAAGTCACCGCACCTTATTTAGTACCGAGTCAGAAGGCCGACGCGAAGCACTATTAGAGCTATTAAGTAAAATTGATATTAAACCGGTATTGTTTAGTCATATTGATGAGTTCTTTGCCAGTAAGCAGCCGCTTGGTCTGTTAGTTTCGCCATTATCTCAAGGCTGTATTCTCGCACCAGAATCCAAAAAAACCATCAATATAATCTGTGAAACTGAGCTCTTTGGTGAACGAATTTCGCAGCAGCGTCGCCGTGATAAACAAAAACAGATCAGTGCCGACGCGTTAATAAAAAACCTTGCTGAACTTAAAGTTGGCCAACCGATTGTCCATATTGAACATGGTGTTGCCCGTTATCAAGGTTTAGAAACCTTAGACACAGGTGGCCTAGTTGCAGAATATCTGATCCTAGAATATGCCGGCGGTGACAAACTCTATGTACCAGTTTCAGCACTACATATGATCAGTCGCTACAGTGTAGGCCCAGATGAATCAGCCACACTCAATAAACTGGGAAATGAAAGCTGGAGCAAGGCCAAGAAAAAAGCGATTGAAAAAATTCGCGATGTTGCTGCTGAACTATTAGATGTCTACGCTCGTCGCCAAGCTAGACCTGGCGATATTTGCCGTATTGACGAAGAAGAATATGCCCTCTTCGCCCAAGGTTTCCCTTATGAAGAAACCGTTGATCAAGAAACGGCAATTGAAGCGGTTATCACCGATATGCGCTCACCGATCGCAATGGATCGCTTAGTCTGTGGTGATGTTGGCTTTGGTAAAACTGAAGTTGCCATGCGCGCAGCATTTATTGCGGCCAATGATGGTAAACAAGTCGCCATTCTTGTGCCAACGACGCTATTAGCACAACAACATTATCAGAACTTTAATGACCGTTTTGCCGATTGGCCAATTAGCATTGAAGTTATATCACGTTTTCGTACCGCAAAAGAGCAAAATCAAGTCATGCAAGATTTAGCCGATGGCAAGGTTGATATTGTAATTGGTACTCATAAACTACTGCAATCAGATGCGAAATTTGAAAACCTAGGCTTATTGATCATCGATGAAGAACATCGCTTTGGTGTACGTCAAAAAGAAAAAATTAAAGCATTGCGTGCCAATGTAGATATTTTGACCTTAACGGCAACGCCTATTCCACGCACCCTGAATATGGCGATGTCTGGTATGCGCGATCTGTCCATTATCGCCACGCCACCAGCCAAACGTTTAGCGGTAAAAACCTTTGTCCGTGAATATGACCAAGCAACGGTACGTGAGGCCATATTACGTGAAATCTTACGTGGTGGTCAGGTCTACTATCTACATAACAGCGTAGAAACCATTGAAAGTACCGCTGAAAACATTAGAACATTGTTGCCAGAGGCGCGCGTAACCACAGCCCATGGTCAAATGCGTGAACGTGAGCTAGAACATGTGATGTCTGATTTTTATCATCAGAAATTTAACGTGCTGGTTTGTACCACCATTATTGAAACAGGTATTGATATTCCCACGGCCAATACCATCATTATTGATCGCGCTGACCATTTTGGTTTAGCCCAGTTACATCAATTACGTGGACGTGTTGGCCGTTCACATCACCAAGCCTACGCTTATTTAATGACGCCACACCCTAAACGTATGACGCAGATGCCAGAAAACGTCTAGAAGCCATTGATGCCCTAGAAGATTTAGGCGCAGGTTTTATGCTTGCGACTCAAGATTTAGAGATCCGCGGTGCAGGTGAATTGCTCGGTGATGAACAAAGTGGTCATATTGCTAAGATTGGTTTTACGCTATATATGGATATGCTGGAATCCGCAGTAAAAGCCTTAAAAGAGGGTAAAGAGCCTTCTTTAGCACAAATGTTAGGTCAACAATGTTTAATCGACTTACGCATCCCTGCATTACTGCCAGAAGATTATGTAGGTGACGTTAACATTCGACTATCTTTATATAAACGCATTGCCAGTTGCCGCAACAATAAAGAATTGGATGAGCTCAAAGTTGAGTTAATTGATCGCTTTGGTTTACTGCCAGAGGCAACTAAAAACCTGATGGATATCACCCTATTCCAGCAGCAAGCAACCAATATTGGTGCCAGCAAAATTGAGATGCATGCTAAAGGTGGAAGTATCGAGTTTAGCGATCATCATAGTATTGATCCCATGTTTATCATTGGATTATTGCAACAACAGCCACAAATCTATCGTATGGATGGCCCAAATAAGTTAAAGTTCAACCTTGTATCAGAAACAAGTAAAGAACGTCTTTCGTTGTTAAAACTGTTGCTAGAGCAGCTTATGCAACATCGTCTTGGAGATAAATAGTGTTTCGTCAAATATTGGCTATTATTGCCATCAGTCTTATGCTACCAACCAGCGTTTTTGCTAAAAACGGGCCTTGGTACGAAGTGGAAGTTTATCTGTTTGAACATCAAACACAGACTAATGAGCAATGGCCGCAAACTGTTACCCCAATTAACACCAGCAAGGCGGTTGATCTGATCACACCAATGATCAGTACTGATATTACTGGTATTAGTCATAATTTAACGGGCTGTAGTGCCAATGAATGGGCAACAGATGCAGATCGCTGCAATGCCATGTTGCATGAATCACAAAGCACTCACCCAAGCCAAGTGCCGACGACTATTGCCGCTGAACATACTGCACACGCCCAATTGAATGGCAAAGCGGTGTTATTGGCCAATAGTCAAAGTGAGTTTAATGACATTATTGCAAAAATTTCACGTCAACCCGGTGTTCACAGTCTACTGCATATGACATGGCAGCAACCTATGCTACCAAGTCGTAGCGCCAAGCCAATGCGAATTTATGCGGGTGATGATTTTTCTAAGCAATATGATCAACATGGTTATTTATTAACTGATGATCAGCAGGCACAAGATACTACAGGCATGAGTTTGGAGATCCCAAGTTTTTCAAGCCTAAGCCAGTTTGCAGCAGACACGAATAACCAACCAATCTGGCAACTTGACGGTACCATCAAAATTTATTTAGCCCATTACTTATATGTGGAAACAAATTTAGATTTACGCTTACCAGGCGAAAAAACGGTATTGGTTAGCGATGATGCACACAATATGGATGCAGCAACGCAACAGGTTAAGCAAACGCCATTCCTATATTCAATTCCATTTAAGCAAAACCGTCGCTTACGTAGCGGTGAAATCCACTACTTTGATCACCCAGAAATGGGCATGATTTTACAGATAAGAAAAATGGATCAGCCTCAATAAAGTACATTGACATTAGCCCTTAGGGGCTAATGTCAAAATCGAGATAGATATCATTATCAAGATCTTCCTCAATCACAACATCTTTAACAACCGCAGATGGCGCACCGTGATAACACCATGCAATTAATTGATTAACTGCCACGTCAGCCCCTTGCGCAAGCACTTCGACACTCATATCATCGCGGTTACGTACATAGCCCATAATGCCTAATTCACGGGCTTTCTGCTGGGTAAACTTTCGAAAATAGACACCTTGAACTTCACCAATAATATTAATTAGTACTCGTTTCATTTACCTACTCCATCGCACTCACTGATTAAAAAATAGGCTAAACAATAAATTTTCGCAAAAAAAAGCAGCCACTAAGTAGCTGCAAAAACTTCAAGAATCTAGATTAAAACTGTGTCAAATATTACCCGGTCACTTTACCTGATTAAGTGAACAAAGCGAATCAAATGTAACATAGCATTAACTTATTATTAGTCAGTTTGCGATCAATATCACATTCATCACCAACTAAGTTGAGACATGGATCAACTCAGCTATTTTAACGCCAGCCTGCCAGCGTTCTATTTGCTCTAACGCATGTAAAACAACGCCCATATCAGGCTTGAGTAATGAAGCTGGATGTAACGGCTCTGCTGCAGGCCATTGGCAATGTTGAAGTACCTGTTGTAAGCCTTCATTATCATTACATAATAGAATCATGTCACAACCAGCAGCCAAAGCCGCTTGTACACGCTGGCAATAATCACCTGCATGTGCAGCCCCTTTCATACCCAAATCGTCAGAAAAAATCACGCCGTTAAATTGCAATGACTGACGTAAAACATCTTGTAACCAAAAATGAGAAAAGCCTGCGGGATTAGGGTCTACAGCATCATAAATCACATGTGCAGGCATCACGCCTTGTAATTTATTTTGCGCCATTAACTGTTTAAATGGCTGCATATCTAACTGTTCAATTTCAGCAAAACTGCGATGATCAATTGGCTGCGCAATATGTGAATCAGCTTGTACACTGCCATGACCCGGAAAATGTTTACCGACAGCAGCCATGCCCGCTTGATTCATCCCCTCAATAAATGCATTAGCAAGCTCAGTCACTTGTTGTGGCTCAGCACTAAAACTGCGGCGTCCAATAACTTCACTGACTCCATTTAGGTCAAGTACAGGCGCAAAACTTAAATCAATATCACAAGCTAATAACTCAGTTGCCATCACAAAGCCAAGTTCACGAGCATAATTAGCCGCAACTGCCATATCCCCATTTACTGCAGGCAAAATATCGCCCATGGCAGGTATATGGGTAAAACCCTCTTTAAAGCGTTGCACACGGCCGCCTTCGTGATCCACTGCAATCAACAAGTCACTGCGTACCGCTCTAACGTCAGCAATCAACTCAATCAACTGCTGCTTAGTTTCAAAATTACGGCTAAATAAAATAATACCGCCCACTTTAGGGTGACATAGCATTGGCTTTTCAGTTTCATCTAATGTGGTAGACATTAGATCCATCATCAAATAGCTCATAAAATCCTCTGAAAACGCTATCAACATCAATTATGTAAAGCACCTTAACTTAATTCACCTAATCAGCATACAAAAACTCATGAAATTAGCCATTTGCGTTAAAAAAACTCATGTGTACTTTGGCTATAAATGTGTGATAGTAATGTGCTTAAATACTTTATAAACAACGAAATAGATAAATTTATAACAGTATAATCTGATACACAATACGGAGTTAAGATCGCGCCAAATGTTCATTGAACAACTAAGTCGCAATTAACGCTGTTTATAGCGTAGCAGGTTAAATAATCACATCCATTAGGTGGTGTGATAGATGATTATTAATGAGTCCTCTATAATTAACTTTTGTCATCTGACAAGGAATAAGTGTAATGATTAGTGTTTTTGATATATTCAAAGTCGGTATCGGCCCATCAAGTTCCCACACCGTTGGGCCAATGAAAGCAGGTAATCAGTTTATTGAAGATATTAAATCTCGAGATGATTTTAATGATATTGATGAGTTACGTGCTGAACTCTTTGGCTCGTTAGGGCAAACGGGTAAAGGCCACGGGACGGGTAAAGCAGTCATTTTAGGATTGATGAGTGAAGCCCCTGAAACTGTTGATACAGATACCATTGACGACATATTAAAACAGGTTGAACAGACACAAACGCTAACACTTGCTAATGGTAAAAGCGTAAAATTCAGCCGAGCAGATGGCATCACTTACCACCGTCGTAAAAGCCTCCCCCAACATGCAAACGCAATGACGTTATATGCTTACCACAATAATAAGCTAGTTTACCAACGCACCTACTTTTCTGTCGGTGGCGGTTTTATCTTAGATGAAGATGAAATAAGCCAAAAAGATGCATCGCCTGCGCCAGTGATTGAAGCCGCACCCAATGAATTTAACTCCGCCAACGAATTACTGCAGCTTTGTCGTGATAATGGGTTAAGTATCTCTTCATTGATGATGCAAAATGAGCTTAGCCTTGCCAATCGAGAGCAGATCACAGAGCAGCTTTGGCATATCTGGCAAACAATGAAAAATTGTGTTGAAAAAGGCTATAGCAAAGAAGGTATTCTACCCGGCGGTCTAAAATTAAGACGCAGGGCACCCGCTCTGTATCACCGTCTTCAAGCCGATGGACGTAATAACGTTGATCCACTCAATGCAATGGACTGGATTGATCTATTTGCATTATCAGTCAATGAGCAAAATGCAGCAGGCGATCGAGTCGTTACGGCACCAACGAATGGCGCAGCTGGTATTATTCCTGCGGTACTTTGTTATTACGATATGTTCGTCCAACCTGTCGATAGAAATATTTGTAGCCGCTATCTATTAACGGCTGCGGCTATCGGTATCCTCTATAAAAAGAACGCTTCAATTTCAGGGGCAGAAGTCGGATGCCAAGGCGAAGTTGGCGTGGCTTGCTCGATGGCGGCAGGCGCGTTAACCGAAATTATGGGCGGTACCATTGGTCATGTAGAAAACGCAGCAGAAATTGGTATGGAGCATAATCTAGGCCTCACTTGTGACCCTGTGGGAGGCTTAGTACAAGTACCTTGTATTGAACGTAATGCTATGGGCGCAGTAAAAGCAATTAACGCCTCCAGAATGGCATTAAGAGGCGATGGCTGCCATAAAGTGTCGCTCGACAAAGTCATTAAAACGATGATGGACACGGGTAAAGATATGCGCAGTAAATATAAAGAAACCGCTAAAGGCGGATTAGCGGTAAATATCGTCGAATGTTAATGAGCACTTAACAATAAAAATGCCCCAAGGTTATAAAGCCTTGGGGCATTTTTTATGATCAAATTCAACTTGGAAATGTCATCACGCCATTAACGGATCGGTAACTTTGTCGTGGCAAACATTTTTTCAATTAACGTATTATCGCGCAGCGCCATCGCTTGCTCCACCACTGGACGAGTCAAGTGTGGGGCAAAGAATTCAATAAAATCATACATATAACCACGTAAAAAACTGCCCTTTCTAAAACCAATTTTCGTGGTGCTATAAGCAAATAAATGACTTGCATCAATGGCAACTAAATCATCATCGATTTTAGGATCAATAGACATAGATGCTATCACCCCCACCCCCAGCCCTAAACGTACATAAGTTTTAAGTACATCAGCACTGGTTGCACTAAATACCACTCTAGGCTCTAAACCCGCTTGATTAAAACCACGTTCAATTTCTGAAGCTCTATCGAAACCAAACACATAAGTCACAATAGGATATTGTGCTAAGGTTTCAATTGAAACATTACTTAATTGCGCTAATGGGTGGTCTTTTTTAACCACAATTGAGCGATTCCAATGATAACAAGGCAACATAATTAAATCGTGGTAAAGGTGCATAGCTTCAGTTGCAATCGCAAAATCCGCATCACCACGAGCAGCCAACTCACTAATTTGTGATGGAGTGCCCTGATGCATATGTAAATTCACTTTAGGATATCGATTAATAAAAGTACCAATGACATTAGGCAAAGCATAACGCGCTTGGGTATCAGTTGTGGCAATGTTCAGATCACCGCGATCAGGCTGAGTATGCTCTTCAGCAACCCGCTTAATACTGTCCACTTTACCCAAAATGTCATTGGCAATATTAATCACTTGTTCGCCAGCAGGAGTCACATGAGTTAAATGCTTGCCGCTTCGGCCAAAGATTTGAATACCGAGCTCATCTTCAAGCATACGAACTTGTTTGCTGATCCCCGGTTGAGATGTATATAAGTTTTCGGCAGTCGCTGATACGTTTAAGTGATTATTAACCACTTCAGAGATATACCTTAATTGCTGAAGCTTCATCACGACTCCCCCGCCTAGTTGTTTCGTACAATAGTTTTATATAATTAATAGTTATAAGCGAAAGCAATAATTTAATCAATTAGAAATATACGAAACAACCTAACAAAAAGATATTAGTTATTACAAATTGACTATTTTTACTTTGCTTACTGTTACATACATAAGATACGATTAGACAAATTGTAAAAGGATTTACTATGGATTACAGCGTTATCTTAATATTTGTTGGCTGTTTGATTACTATCGCTATTGTCATTAATCATATCCAACAACAACAACTAAAAATTGATCGCCAGCGCCGTCAAGCATTGGCGCAGCAACGCGCTATTATTGATGAAACCCAAACGATACTGGCTTATTCAACAGAGCTACTTTTAAGCGATGCCGTCATCAATATACTTTACACTCGTCTACAAACAGCCTATTTACACGCAATACCACTGAGTAAGCAACCACAAAAGAATAATTACAAACAAGCATTAGATGATATTAACACTCGTATCACGTCACTTGCGAGTCGACATCATCACAGCCCATCATTATCGCAATTTAAACAACCTAATAATGAAAAACAATTCCGCCAGTTAATCCAAGCTCTATCCTGTTTAAATATTATCGTTAGAGATGAATACACCAAAGGCAAAATAGAGCCTGCAACTTTTAATAGAGAAAACAATCGTTTTGAACAACTGATAATTCATATCAAAATTGAGTCATTACTTTTTCAAGCTCAAGAAGCCTATCAATCTTTGCGCTATGACTCAGCGATTCAATTACTCACCAAAGCAAAAGCCAATATTGCACGTCTAACTAAAATAAATGCGCGAGACATCGCCCTACAACGTAAAGCAAGCCAAATTAAACAAATGCTATTAGAAATTAAGGCAGAAGCTCAATTACATATTGAAGCCCAGCAAAATGCCAAACAAATAAATCCGGAAATAGAACGCTTATTTGAGCCGAAACAGAAGTGGTAGCAGTCAGATCTAGTCGGGACTGTAGTGGTACATTTAAGTTTCAAATTTTCTCCGTTCTATACTTGTGCCGCTAACGCCGCGCTCAGCCGCTGACAAAAATGGAGTTTTTTGAGGCTTTTGCAACACAAATGACAGTTTTGGCCGTCGGTTGCAGCGCCTTGTTATGCCATTGCTTATGGTACAAGTTCATCTTCATTCGGTAATGATTTATTGATTGCACATTGCTTAATTAAATTGCGTAGTATCTCAGCAGACTCTTCAACTGCCACATTTAGATCGCCTTTAATTTTTGCGCCATGAACTGCTTTTGACCGAGAGTTATATAGCTTTTTAACAGAATCAAATAGTTCTTTTCTTGCACCCGAGTCAGATGCATGAAGAAACCTTGCAATATAAAGGCTTATTCTGAAACGGATCTCAGAACTTGCACCAAACATCCCCTCTATACCAGCCCACAAAACCGCTAATTTAACTCTTGGCATTGAATGCCACCTGTAAGAAGCCAAACAATGTACTGCTGTTTGGAAGCGATCTTCTTCAAGAAGTTGTCTAGCATCATTAAAGTGAGCTGTAATCCATTCAATATCATTGATTGTTAGAGCATATGCTGAATTTTCAGTTAAACCATGCATATGTAAATTAGTCGCTCTTAGCTTGCTCTCCTCTGATATTTCATTGGCGGAAGTATCAGACTGCAAATTGAATCCAACTTCAGTTTGAAATATTGAACTAAGTAAAAGTGAATCCCATGAGCTATTCCAAGCTGTGACAGTTAACTCTTTTTTCGTGGTTGCAGTAATCTTTAGCTGAGCTGTAATTCGAGGAATAAAAGCAGCTACGACTGCAATATCATCTGGAGATGTACACGTTTTTATTGCGGTAGAGAAATCTAAATGAGATGTGTCTGCTGGCTGTAATTCAACATTATCTGTTAGTAAAAGACTCTCTTTTAGAGAAATACCATTAATCAGAATGTAAGTTTTGTCATTACTCCCTATAATTCTCCTTTGGCATAACAGTATATTAGGCTGAATTCCGAATAAGAACAGACAGCCAAGTTTATTTTATACGAGTAAAGTATCTTAAAATGCCTGTTTGCTCAATGCCTTATGAAATGTTTTCCAGCAATTTCACTGACTCTGCTGATAGTGATAGTCGGAATTTGCATATTTGTGATGTAGTGCAATTTAACTACTAAATATAGATGCTTTTAAACAACCACTTAGTCGTTATTAACGCTAAATAACTTCCCTTATTACACCCAAACAATGCTGAACAGTCACAATGATGATTATAACTATTTAATGTACAATGCTTGTGAAGACAACGTGGTGATTAAAACAAAAAAGCCAGTCATCAATGACTGGCTTTCATAATACGCTTAGGCGTTAATCTTCTTTTTTAGCTTTACGCTTTTTGGTTTCTTCAGCAACCCACTTGCCGCCAATATGTTTAGCGACCCAACCGGTGGCTTTACCGTCAACTTCACTCGCAACATATTGCTCTTTCGTTTTACGGCTAAACTTCACTACAGTCTTGTTGCCTTCACTATCAACCACTGGCGCATCGGCTAAAAACGCATACTTAGGCCATAATAGCTCACGGTACTTCACTAACTCTTCAATTAACGGTGCACGCGTTTCACGAGACTTAGGGAAAGTACTTGCGGCTAAGAAGATACCCGCTGCGCCATCACGCAATACGAAATGTGCATCAGACTTGGTACACTTAAGATCTGGTAGATAAATAGGATCCTCTTTTGGAGGCGCTACTTCACCATTTTTAAGCAACTTACGGGTATTTTTACACTCACTATTAGTACAACCAAAGTACTTGCCAAAACGACCGTTCTTAAGCTCCATATCGTTGCCACAACGATCACACTCAATTAATGGACCTTCATAGCCTTTAATTTTGAATGCACCTAATTCGACTTGATAACCCTCACATGTTGGGTTATTACCACAAACATGCAATTTACGCGTTTCATCGATGAGGTAGCTATCCATCGCTGTACCACAAATGTTACAACGATTCATCGCACGTAGTGCTTGAGTTTCAGCATCTTCGTCCGAATCGCTAATCGCCTCTTCACCCGGCGTTAGGTTCATCGTTGTTTTGCAGCGCTCTTTTGGCGGCAGAGCATAACCCGAACAACCAAGGAATACCCCGGTTGTACCGGTACGGATACCCATTTGACGACCACAGGTTGGGCATGGGATATCGGTTAGCACCATCTCATTAGGACGCATACCACCTTCTTCAGGTGCTAAGTCTGCAGTCGCTAACTGCTGAGTTAAATCGCCATAGAAGCCATCTAACACTTTTTTCCAGCTTAACTCACCGTGAGCAACATCATCTAATGTCTGTTCCATGCCCGCAGTAAAGTCATAGCTCATTAACTCTTTAAAGCTTTCAACTAAGCGTTCACTGACGATTTCACCCATTTTTTCGGCATAGAATCGACGGTTTTCAACTCTCACATAACCACGATCTTGAATGGTTGAAATAATAGTCGCATAAGTTGAAGGACGACCAATACCACGCTTTTCTAACTCTTTAACTAATGACGCTTCGCTAAAACGAGCTGGCGGCTTAGTAAAGTGTTGTTTCGGCAAGATTTCATCCAAGTTCAGCACTTGACCCTGCTCTACATGAGGTAGTGTCGCTTGCTCATCATTTTTCTTTTGCATTTGCGGCTGTACACGTGTCCAACCATCAAAACGCAAAGTACGGCCTGTTGCGCGTAATTCGTAGCCCGCAGCAGCAACCGTTAATTTAGTTGCATCATATTTTGCAGGTGTCATCTGACACGACACAAATTGACGCCAGATTAATTCATATAAACGCTGCGCATCACGTTCCATATCTGAAAGTGAAGCAGAAGTCACAGCAACATTTGATGGACGAATCGCTTCGTGCGCCTCTTGCGCGCCCTCTTTACTACCGTAACGGATTGGATCCTTAGGTAAATACTTCTCACCAAACTCACTACCAATCATCTCACGTACACTATCAAGTGCCTCTTGGCTCAAGTTAGTTGAGTCGGTACGCATATAGGTAATATGACCCGCTTCATATAAACGCTGCGCCATCATCATGGTTTTCTTAACACCAAAACCTAGACGGGTACTCGCAGCCTGTTGCAAGGTTGAGGTAATATAAGGGGCTGATGGCTTACTTGATGTCGCACGGTCTTCACGTGCTAGAACACTGTAACTTGCCGATGTCAACGCTTGCACAGCCACTTGAGCTTGTTGCTCATTTAGCGGCTTAAACGACTCACCTTTGAACTTAACCACTTCCATGATCAAGGCTTCATTAGCATCGGTATGAAGTTTAGCGTTAACGTCCCAGAACTCTTCTGGTACAAACGCCTTAATTTCACCTTCACGCTCAACGACTAACCGAGTCGCTACAGACTGAACACGACCAGCAGACAACCCTCGCGCCACTTTTTTCCACAATAATGGTGACACCATAAAGCCCACCACACGATCTAAAAATCGACGAGCTTGCTGTGCATTCACCATATTGGTGTTCAGTGTTGACGGTTGACTAAATGCGTCTTGAATTGCCGTTTTGGTAATTTCGTTAAATACAACACGCTGATAGCGACTATCGTCACCACCAATCACTTGTTGTAAATGCCATGCAATGGCTTCCCCTTCGCGGTCCAAATCGGTTGCGAGATAGATAGTGTCAGCATTTTCAGCTAATGCTTGCAATTCTTTCACAACCTTCTCTTTACCAGGAAGGATTTGATAGTTTGCTTTCCAGTCGTGTTCAGGGTCAACGCCCATACGATTCACTAAAGCCTGCTTATCTTTCACCTTTTTGTAAGCGGCTTTATCTTCAGGAGACATTTTTCTGACTTCTGCTGCTGTTTTAGTAACAGTCTTACCATCAGAAGCTGAAGAAGTTGGAAGATCACGAATATGACCCACACTCGATTTAACAATAAACTCTTTGCCAAGATATTTATTAATAGTCTTAGCTTTGGCCGGCGATTCGACAATAACTAGTGATTTACCCATAGTTTGATTTGCGCCACAAGATCCGAAAAAGGTGAAAATTGGCTCCATATATAGATGGTTGTCTCGACACTTTCAAGTTAATCCCTATTTTATGTGTGCTAGAGAGCCATTTTTTAACCAATTCTTAAAATAAAAGTCATTTGATAGGGATACTTTCTTTATTTAGTAATATTCCAAACTGAGCGTTCTCGCAAGTGTAAAATCAAATTATTGAGAGATAAAAATTTATTAACCAGTCATTTTTAGCTAAAAAACAGCTGCATTTACCTCTACTTGGCACAGCTTATGCTGATGTTAAAATAACTTTATAAAATCATTTTAGCAACATAACAATACCATCTTGATAACCTGACTAGCATCCGTATACTGACTAGGTTACGCAAATCAAAGCCAAAAGAAAAAGGAATAATAATGAAGCACTTTGAAGCTAATTTCGATGGACTTGTTGGGCCGACGCACAATTACGCAGGGCTCTCTTATGGTAATGTAGCATCAGCCAATAGTGCAGCGTTAACATCAAATCCCAAAGCTGCGGCTAAACAAGGATTACTCAAAGCGAAAACCCTCGCTGATTTAGGGCTTGCACAGGGCATTTTAGCACCGCAATCAAGGCCCGATATCAATACCCTCAGAATGCTTGGTTTTGGTGGTACGAATGCTGAAGTATTAAAACAAGCCGCAGCGCAAGCCCCTCAATTATTACAAGCATGCTGCAGTGCCTCCAGTATGTGGACAGCTAACGCCGCAACCGTTTCACCAAGTGCCGATACTCACGACGGTAAAGTTCATTTTACGGCAGCCAATTTAATTGAAAAATTTCACCGCAGTATTGAGCATCCAACAACCAGCGCAATATTACGCGCAACCTTTAATGATAAACGCTATTTTTGCCATCATGATGCCCTGCCCGCTCATCCTACATTTGGTGATGAAGGAGCTGCTAACCATACCCGTTTATGTCAAGAATATGGTCATGCCGGCTTAGAGTTATTTGTCTACGGCAGAGAAGCTAAACCGTCTGATAGACCACAACCTAAAAAATTTCCAGCAAGGCAAACCCTCGAAGCATCAAAAGCGGTGGCACGATTGCATCAATTGGATGATGACAACACGTTATTTATCCAGCAAAACCCAGACCTTATAGACCAAGGTGTATTTCATAATGATGTGATTGCAGTGGGCAATAAAAATGTCTTGTTTTATCACCAACAAGCATTTATTGATAACGCTGAGGTTATTGCCAAAATACAGCAAAAGTTTGATGGTGATTTTTATCCAATCGAAGTGCCAACAGCAAACGTAAGTGTTCAAGATGCCATTAATAGTTATCTATTTAATACCCAATTAGTCAATTTACCTTCTGGTGAGATGATCATTATTGCACCAACAAATTGTCAAGAGAACCAAGCGGTTTCACAGTATCTTGATCAGTTAGTGCAACTGAATAATCCAATTAGCAAGGTTCATTTTGTTGATGTTAAACAAAGCATGCAAAATGGTGGTGGCCCAGCTTGTTTACGACTACGAGTCGCATTAAATGATACCGAATTGGCTGCGGTTAATCAGGCAACTATTCTTAACGACACTTTATTCGCACACCTCAATAATTGGATTGATAAACACTACCGTGATCGACTTGATATTGATGATTTAGTTGATGAATCATTATTAATCGAATCACAAACAGCACTTGATGAGCTAACTCAACTACTAAAATTAGGCAGTGTATATTCATTCCAGCGTAACTAAGCCATAGTCAGTTACACCACTTAATCCGCCTCACAATTCAAGTGTTATGAAAGACACAAATTGGAGGCGGATCATTAGGCCCACACGCCAACATACATTTAATTAACCCTTCCAAATCATAACGCTCACTTATTTTATCATTTTCACAACGGATGTTTCTTGCTAATCTGTTCGGTGAAAAACTTATAAAAGTATAAAAATCAGACAGGAAGTATAATCAATGACCCCTAATTTAAAGATGGGCTTAACCAGTAAGATACTGCTTGGTATGTTGCTCGGTGTAATTTTCGGACTCTTACTGCGCAACATTTTTCCAGACAGCTTATTTATTAAAGACTACATTACAGAGGGATTTTTACACGTTGTTGGTACAATATTTATCAACAGTTTGAAAATGTTAGTTGTACCACTGGTATTTGTTTCATTAGTTTGTGGTACTTGTTCTTTGAGTGAGCCTTCTAAGCTTGGTCGACTCGGTGGTAAAACACTCGCTTTTTACTTATTTACAACTGCAATAGCATTAATTGTTGCTATCACAATGGCTATATTAGTCCATCCCGGCAATGCATCTCTTGCAGCTGAAAACTTAACCTTTAATGCCACTGCTGCACCAAGTTTATCGAGTATATTAATCAATATTGTGCCGACTAACCCTCTGCATGCGATGAGTGAAGGCAATATGCTGCAAATCATTATTTTTGCAGTTATTTTTGGTTTTGCTATTGCTCATATCGGAGAACGAGGTAAGCGCATTGCGGCACTATTTAATGACTTGAATGAAGTCATTATGCGTGTAGTCACCTTAATTATGCAGTTGGCACCATATGGTGTATTTGCATTAATGGCGAAATTGGCACTGACCTTAGGCTTAGAAACATTTGGCAGTGTGGTTAAATACTTCTTCTTAGTCTTCTTTGTATTATTAATCCACGGGTTTGTGGTCTATCCAGTCCTACTTAAGCTATTTACAGGCTTAAGTCCTTTCACCTTTATCCGTAAGATGCGTGACGTACAGCTGTTCGCCTTTAGTACCGCAAGCTCTAACGCTACCTTACCGGTTACTATTGAAACCGCTGAGCACCGTTTAGGCGCAGATAATAAGATTGCTTCATTTACCTTGCCTTTAGGTGCAACCATCAATATGGATGGCACCGCGATTATGCAGGGCGTCGCGACGGTCTTTATTGCGCAAGTGTTTGGTATTGAATTAACGATTACTGACTATGCCATGGTCGTTGTTACCGCGACATTAGCGTCAATTGGCACCGCGGGTGTACCGGGTGTTGGTCTGATTATGCTAGCAATGGTATTGAACCAAGTAGGCTTACCAGTAGAAGGTATTGCACTTATTATTGGCGTAGATAGATTACTCGATATGGTGCGTACTGCGGTAAACGTTACAGGAGATTCTGTTGCAACCGTTATTATTGCTAAATCAGAAAATGAGTTTAATGAAGAAATCTTTAATAATACTCAAGCGGGCAAAACGACTGGCAGCTTTAAAAAACAGGTCCATGCGGGTGAGTCTGAACAAAGTTAATCACTCACTCTAGCTAATTAAAAGCAAAAAGGCGTCCGAGGACGCCTTTTTATTTATCTAGTGAGTACGAATTAACGACCCCAGTATGACTCTTCTAAGCTATCTTCGCGCTCAGGTAAACCACGTGATAAACGTGGACTATGCTGTGCCAACACTTCATAAGCAACACGGTTAGCGTACTTACAGATTTGTGAGAAAGATGAATAACATAAACCATCACGCTTATGCTTACTTGAACCAGGAACATTGGTCTTATGGTAAGTATTTGCCGCAAGATCATGTAATAGTGCCGACAACGCACCGTCACCCGCACCATTAGTATTACGGATCTTCTCTGGGCCACCCATATAAGGTGAAATATGCGCATAAACCTTTAACGGGTTTTCACAATCAATTTTAAGCGTTGGACGAGAGAACTCATAACGATTAAATTCTGGAATAGCACCCGGTAGCAAAGTGTGTACTGTTTCACGCTTTAGCGACTCATCAGTATAACCCGCAGTATATAGACCAATTGGACCTGCCGTGGTCAACACCATATCACACCACTCAAGGGCAACTTCACTGGCTAATAATGGGTCATTGTGGCCTGTTAACGCCGCGCCTTCATCTTCGTTCATGGCTAGAATAGTCACATGCTCGGTGATAAAGTTTTGCCACCACTCTGGATCTTCTTCGATTAAGAAACGAGTCCCTAATGTTAATACTACGGGTACTTCCGCTTCTTTGGCATACTCAATCGCTTTCATTGCTGCTTCAGTGATTTGATCACCACCACTTGCACGCATTAAATAAGCGGTTAAAACCAACGCTGAGCCGCCTGAATCACATCTTTATCAATATGATCAGGCGTTAATTTATCCATTGAGCCTTTACTAATAGCAAAAGTACGCTCACCACACTCTGAAATCAAAGTGAAACAACGACCAATAGGGCCTTGCACGGGTTGTAAGTAGTTAAGATCTACTTTTGATGAGGTATGGCATAAATAGCGATATGCATAGCTACCCACTTCAACACTTTTGCTCATCACACCGAATAATACTGAGCGGTCATCAGCTAAAATCGAATAGTTATGAACGGTATTACCAATGGTACCACCAGCGAATTCATCACTGATCATCTCATTATCTTTTAACTCTTGATATAGAGCATGGGCTTGCTCATCATTGATCAAGGTTGAGTTACCCTTTGGTAAGCCATAGCGAGCCAATAATTCATCTTCAACTTTAGCTTCAATATCCACTAAGGTTTGGTCAATACCACAAACATAAGTCGAGAAAGGCTTAGGTTGTTGCGTGAGTTGAGCTAAAAGCGGATCACGATTTTTGACGGGAAAATAATGCTTAGATTTGCGCTGGCCGGGAAACTTCATATTGGGTTCTCTGTTGTTAGCATCCATGCAAACTGTTTATAAGGGATAATTTGCTCTCATGATATCCCTCGCTCTCGCTAGGACGATCTCATGCCCTAGCAAAAAATTTGGCAGATTCTACCATAAAACCCTAATCTGCTATATCTTTGTGATAATAAATATAGGGTATCACCACCCTTTAGCTTGGTTTTGTACTAGCTGGCATAGCAGCTCAATATGCACATCATTATCATTTAAGCATGGAATAAAATGATAGTGCTTGCCACCTGCCTTGAGGAAACTGGCTTTAGCCGTTACCGATATCTCTTCTAAAGTTTCTAAACAATCTGCGGCAAAAGCTGGGCATATCACATCCACATGGGTGATATTGTCATTAGGCAGACTTGTCAGTAATTCATCCGTATAAGGCGTTAGCCAAGGCTCTTTACCAAACCGAGATTGGAAACATAACTGCCATTGTTCCCTTGCTAGGCCTAACTCAGCAGCCAGCAACTTTGCGGTCTGTTTACATTGACTGTAATAAGGGTCACCTTGTTCAACATAGCGCTTAGGGACGCCATGGAATGACATCAATAATTTCTGCGCTTGTCCATATTGCTGCCAATGTTTACGTACAGATGTCGCCAGTGCCTTTATATATAACGGATTCTGATAATATTCTTTATTGACCCGTACCTCTGGTACATCGCGTAATAAAGCAAATCCCGAATATAAGCTATCAATAACAGGGGCCACAGTCGAACATGAATATTGCGGATAAAGCGGTAATACGACAATGCGATCAACCCCCTGCTTACGTAACTTTGCTACACCATCCATTAATGACGGTGAACCGTAGGTCATACCTAACTCAACAGGAATAGTTTTATCGTAAACGGCAAATAGATCTTCTGCTAATTTTTGCTGTTGTCGCCCACTCACCACCATTAATGGTGAGCCGTCAGGCCACCAAATTGATTGATATAACTGTGCAACTTTCTTAGGACGAGTAGTCAGTACTACCCCATTTAGGATTGGCCACCAAAGCCAAGGAGACAAATCAACAACTCTTGGATCACTTAAAAACTGTTTTAGGAAACGTTTTACAGCTAAAGGCGTGGGCGCCTCAGGTGTTCCTAAATTAACCAACAACACACCAAAGTCAGGCTTTATGGGGTTCAAAGTTTATATCTTCCTCATTTATATTCTTGAGCAGGCTAGCATTGCTTTGGGGATAAAAAAAGCCCGCTATAGCGGGCTTTTTAATTTTTGCGATCAAACGCAATCAAAGTTAACTTTTACAGCATTATTTTAATGCTTGAGCAATCTCGTCACTTACTGCAGATACTGACTGAGTTCCTTCGAACTTGTGGTACTGAGTATGACCAGCAGCGGCTACTTTGCCATAGTATTCAACTAGTGGCTTAGTTTGCTCATGGTAAATGCCTAAACGCTTACGTACAGTTGTTTCTTCATCGTCAGGACGGATCACTAACTCTTCGCCAGAAACATCATCAATACCTTCCACTTTAGGCGGATTGAATGTCACGTGGTAAACACGGCCAGAACCAGAATGAACACGACGACCACTCATACGGCTTACAATTTCTTCATCAGGAACGTCGATCTCAATAACGTGATCGATAACAATACCATTTTCAGCCATTGCATCTGCTTGAGGAATTGTACGAGGGAAACCATCTAATAGGAAACCTTTAGCGCAATCGTCTTGGGCAATACGTTCTTTAACTAAACCAATGATTAGCTCATCAGACACTAATTGGCCTGCATCCATCACTTTTTTAGCTTCTAATCCAAGTGGAGTACCAGCTTTAACCGCTGCACGTAACATGTCACCTGTAGAGATTTGTGGAATGCCGTACTGCTCCATAATAAATTGAGCCTGAGTACCTTTACCGGCACCAGGGGCACCCAATAGAATAATGCGCATTGCAAGAGTCCTCTTATTTCGCATTGAATTTCTTGTAGATCGCCGATCTTCGCATATCTGACCAGTCTTGAGAAGCGATAAAACCACGACTTATACTAATTTTGATCTAAATTAACACTAATAGAGCAAGCTATATAATTTACGGCGATACTGGTTAGCCAGTACACTGCCCTGACCAAGTGCCGTTACTACTTCTAAAAATGCTGCTTTTACTTGACCATTATGGGCAGAAATATCTTTTGTTAATGGCGCAAATAATAATGCTAAAGCTTCATCATCACGACGCGCTTGATGTAATGCTTTTGCTAAGGCAATCATCACATCAAGATTATCTGGCGCTGCATCATACTGTTGCTGTAACTCTCGAATTTCTGGTGTATCAGCAGCTTCAAGCGCCAATGCTAATTTCGCTTTTAAATTCTGATAATAGCCATCTTGATCTGCTAAACCAATTTGTGACAACAACATCTCAGCTTGAGCAATATCATTAAGGCTTAACTGAGCATCAGCAAGTACCAACTTAATTTGCGCATCATCTGAAGCGATTAATGCCTGTTTCAATAGCTCACTTGCAGCAGTGGCATCATCATTAGCGAGTAATTGTTTTGCTTGAGCCAATTGCAATTGCCATAACGGCGGTAAATGCTGCTCTAGCATAGTTGCTAACTGTTCAGTGGTTTGCGGACCGGCTAGACCATCAACTGGCTGCCCTTGTTTCAGCACTAAAATCGTTGGCAGTTGCTGAATTCGGAAATATTGAGCAATTTCCATTTGCGTTTCGCAATCGACTTTTGCGAGTACAAATCGACCGGATTGCGCTTGAGCAATCTGTTCGATATTCGCTAAGGTAGACATGGCTTCGGGACTTTGATTTGCCCAAAACATGACGACGACAACCTGTTGCATTGAAGCATCAACGACTTGTTGAATATTTTCCTTGGTCAAATCTAATATGTTATTCATTAGTATCCCTTACAATAATGGCGAGCTAAGCTCGCCATTATCTGTTTTATCAGTTAATTACTTTAAACCAGCAATCAACATTTGGTTAGTTAGCGTGATAAATTCAGATGGGTCAGCTAGGCTACCCTTCTCTGATAATTGTGCCTGTTGTAGCAATAAATTAGCCCAGTTAGCAAACATCAATTCATCTTGTTCATCATTTAAACGCGCAACCAATGGGTGAGTTGGATTCAATTCAAATGTTGGTTTTGATTCTGGAACCTGTTGACCTGCAGCCTGCATTAATTTAATCATCTGGCTCGACATTTCGCCTTCACCGGTCACCACACAAGCTGGTGTATCCGTTAAACGGCTAGTCACACGTACCGCAGACACTTTATCACCTAACGCAGTTTTAAAGCGTTCAACTAAACTTTCTGATTCAGTTTCTAGTTGTTTATGCGCTTCTTTTTCTGCTTCATCTTCCAAACTACCTAAGTCGAGTTCGCCAGAGGTAATTGAACGTAACTGCTTACCTTTGTATTCAGTTAAGTGATTAATTAACCACTCATCGATACGCTCAGACATTAATAACACTTCAATGCCTTTCTTACGTAAAAGCTCAAGGTGTGGACTATGTACAGCAGCTTGATATGAATCAGCAACAATATAGTAAATCTTATCTTGACCTTCTTTCATACGTTCTAGATACGCATCAAGACTTACTGTTGGTAATGCACTATCAGTATGGGTTGAAGCAAAACGTAATAAACCAGAAATACGCTCACGGTTAGCGAAATCTTCAGCTGGACCTTCTTTCAATACTTGACCAAACTCAGCCCAAAACTGCTGATATTTATCTTCATCTTTGGCTAATTTTTCAAGCATAGACAATACACGCTTAGTCAATGCTGTACGCAATGCCTTAGTCACTTTATTGTCTTGTAAGATTTCACGCGATACGTTTAGTGGCAAGTCATTTGAGTCAATTAAACCTTGTACAAAACGTAAGTAAGTCGGCATAAATTGCTCAGCATCATCCATAATAAAGACGCGCTGAACAAACAATTTTAGACCATGTTTACGATCACGGTTCCACATATCCCAAGGTGCTTTAGCAGGTAGATACAACAAGCTAGTATATTCTTGGTTACCTTCAACGCGGTTATGACTCCACACTAATGGATCGGCAAAGTCATGACTGATGTGCTTGTAAAACTCTTGATACTCAGCATCGGTAATATCTGATTTATTGCGCATCCAAAGTGCTGTGGCTTTGTTCATCACTTGCCATTGACCTTCAGTCGCCGCGATTTTTTCACCATCAGCGCCTTCAGACTCTGGAGTTCCCTCTTGCCACATTTCAACTGGCACAGAGATATGATCTGAATATTTAGTGATAATTGAACGTAAACGATGATCATCAGCAAATTCTTGCTCATCTTCACGTAGGTGTAGAATAATTTCAGTGCCGCGCGTTGGCTTAACGATATCAGTAACGGTAAATTCACCTTCACCACTTGATTGCCATTCAACACCTTGTTCCGCTGGTGCACCAGCTGCACGTGTGCGTACAGTGACTTTATCAGCCACAATAAATGCGGAATAGAAGCCCACACCAAACTGGCCGATTAATTGTGAGTCTTTAGCTGAGTCACCTGATAGGTTTTTAAAGAAATCTGCAGTACCTGATTTAGCAATGGTACCTAGGTGCTCAATCACACCTTCACGGGTCATACCAACACCATTATCTTCAATGGTTACTGTACCTTGTTCTTTATCACCACGAATGCGAACACGTAACTCGCCATCACCTTCATACAATGCATCGTCAGTTAATGCGAGGTAGCGTAATTTATCGGCTGCGTCAGCTGCGTTAGAAACCAGTTCACGCAAGAAAATTTCTTTGTTTGAATACAAAGAGTGGATCATTAACTGTAATAGTTGTTTTACTTCAGTTTGAAAGCCATGTGTTTCTTGATGAGACATGAATATTTCCCTTGTTAATTCGTGTATTACATCTGCTAGCATTAAAATAATCCAGTAGCAGATATGACTCAAAAATCTTTGATATTAAAAAGATGGGGCTCAAAAATGAGTTTTCAAGGGAAAAAAATAAATCAATCACCAATTGCGTGCTTTTTGGACATAAAAAAAGCCCATTACGGGCTTTTTAATGACAAGTTCGCTGTAAAACTACAACGGCTGTCGTCCATTGAAAGATAATGCTAACGTCGTGCTATCAACATATTCAAGCTCACCGCCCACAGGAACCCCATGTGCAATTCGGCTCACGTTAACATTATGGCGCTTAGCCATATCCGCAATAAAGTGTGCTGTCGCATCGCCTTCAACGGTTGGATTTGTTGCTAAAATTAATTCAGCAATGCCTTGTGTTGCTAATTGCTGTTCAAGTAAGGCTAAGCCTAACTCTTCAGGGCCAATACCATCTAATGGTGATAAATGACCAAGCAACACAAAGTAACGACCACTGAAATGGCCACCAGCTTCAATCGCAAGTACATCTGCTGGTGTTTCAACCACACAGATAACCTCAGCATTACCGCGTTTGTGACTCGCACAAATGGCACATTGATCTTCTTCAGTAAAAGTACGGCAAGTTTGACAATGCCCCACTTCACTCATTGCGCGTGATAGCGCATCAGCAAGATGCAATCCTGATTTACGATTACGTTCCAATAATTGAAACGCCATACGCTGAGCTGATTTAGGTCCCACACCGGGTAAGCAGCGCAGAGATTGGATCAGCTCATCGACTAACGGACTAAATTTCATTAATACGTCAGATTAGAATGGCATTTTCATGCCTGGTGGAAGTTGCATTCCGCCAGTCACTTCAGCCATTTTTTCTTTTTGATTTTCTTCAACACGACGCGCTGCATCATTACATGCTGCCGCAATCAGATCTTCGATCATCTCTTTATCATCATCTTCAAAAAGAGTTGGATCGATATCAACTTTACGAACTGAATGTGAACCCGTCATAGTCACTTTAACTAGACCAGCACCAGCTTCACCGGTAACTTCCATGCGAGCGATTTCTTCTTGCACTTTCGCCATTTTGTCTTGCATCATTTGGGCTTGCTTCATTAAGTTGCCCATACCGCCTTTTCCGAACATAAATTTATCTCTTTGTTTTATGATTGGCTAATCTTACTAAATTATAATGCTTTAGCAATCTACACGTTAAAATTAAGCTTAATTTGGGATCTCAACCAAAGCTTTAATCTCTTGACTGCGTAGCGCTAATAATTCTTGTGGGTATGCTAATGTATCATCCATCAGCGTTGCCCCCATTTGCTGCATAAACCACTGCACGTTGCTGTCATTCATTAATGACACATGCGCGCCTTGCAACAATTCTCGATGAAAGCGTTGTCTAATCTCAAGTGGTGTTTCACGACCTGAAACCACACCAACATCAATAGTTAACGATACCGTCTTACCCATTGCCTGACTAATGGCTTCAGCTAATTGCTCAATAGCCCCTGCAGCTGCAAGATGTTTTTGATCAGGTTTTAATTTTAGCGGTAACGGCTCATCTAATTGTAAGCAAACTGAATTGACCGCTAGCTGTCTCACTCGACCACCAATATGCAAAGCTGACATGAGCTTGTACCAGTGTAAATCAACCTCATCGCCGCTAATACTGTCAGCAACAGCAGGCAAATGCATGATATCAGCAATCGTAGTACTCACCGAACTTGCAGCATCCTCACCAGTAGACACCAACGGCGCTAACTTAGTTTCACTTGGTATTGCAACAGGTGCAATTTGTTTAACTTGAGATGGTATTGCTACAGGCTCAGGTTGATCTTCCCAAGGCGGCCTATCTTCAATTTCAGTGATTACTGTTGATGCTTCTACTGCGGGTGTAGCGACTGACTCAGCGGCACTGGCCACTCGAGGTTTATGCTTAAATACTGAGTCAGCGGTCGACTTTTTTGCAGAGTCATCCTCAGCTTCTTTCTCTAATTCAGAAACATCACCTAATAATTCTTGACGGGCATTTAATACCGCATCAAGTAGGTCATCTTCTTCCTCAATTGCAACTGTTTGAACTTCAACATGAGACGTTTCAGTTGCCTCAACACGTGCTGGCTCATTAGTCGGCGTAGCATGATAATCAGCCGCAATCATGGGCTCATTATCATGAAAACCTTGATTATATGCTTGTGAATAGATCATATCTTGTTCAGCGGCTAACGCTGCATCCATATCATCATTATCACTGTCATAATCAAAATGACTATCAGCAACTATCGATTCTGTTGGCTGTTGAGCTGCGATATTAACTTCAGGTTCTGCGGCAACTGGCTCTGGCTCTGGCTCTGGCTCTGGCTCTGGCTCTGGCTCTGGCTCTGCAGCAAGTGTAGTCGCAGTGACGACAGGAGTTACGACCGAAGTTGCAACTTCAATATCAATCTGCGGCTGAATATCTAGCTTAGGCTTAACTTCAATTACTTCATCTAGCTGTAAGGGCTGCTCAACCTGCCACTGCTTAATCTCAGTATCAGGCACAAACGCAACTGCACGTAGCAGTGCCATCTCCAAACCTGATTTAGGATCTGGCGCATAAGGCAGATCTTTACGACCAGTGAGTAGAAGTTGATAGTAAAGTTGAACTTGCTCTGGCTCTAACTGCTTCGCTAGTGCCTTAATTTGTTCCGCATACAGTGATAATTGCGCAGCGGCAGGAGCAAACTGAGTTAAAGTAACTTGATGTAATAATTCAAGCAGACTTCGTAAGACTTCATCAGCATCTGCGCCAAAGGATAATACATCCGCATTGGTCTGCATTAATTGCGCAATATCACCATTGATCAATGCATGCAGCAGCACCAGTACTTGATGCTCATCAATGCTACCTAGCATTGATTGCACTTGCTGAGTTAACACCTGCCCTGCACCAAATGCAATCGCTTGGTCTGTTAAGCTGAGTGCATCACGCATACTACCATTAGCAGCTTTAGCTAATAGGTTAAGGGCTTGAGATTCAAATGGAACTTGTTCTGCGCTTAATACTTTGGCCAACTGCTGATCAATATCATCTTGAGTCAGACTTTTAAGATTAAACTGCAAACAACGCGACAATACTGTAATCGGCAATTTTTGCGGATCGGTCGTCGCTAATAGAAATTTGACGTGCTCAGGAGGCTCTTCTAATGTCTTTAATAACGCATTAAAACTGCTACGAGACAACATGTGTACTTCATCTATTAAGTACACTTTATAACGGCCACGAGTCGGACGATACTGCACGTTATCTAATAGTTCACGGGTATCATCAACTTTAGTTCGCGAAGCTGCATCCACCTCAATAAGATCGACAAAACGACCTTCAGCAATTTCAATACAACTTGCGCACTTACCACAAGGGGTCGCAGTTACGCCTTGCTCACAATTAAGCCCTTTGGCAAAAAGCCTCGCTAAACTGGTTTTGCCAACACCTCGAGTGCCGGTGAAAAGATAAGCATGGTGTAAACGCTGTTGACTCAGAGCATTGGTTAACGCTTGTAGTACGTGTGATTGACCAACAACCTGTTCAAATGTGGCAGGGCGCCATTTTCTGGCTAACACCTGATAAGACATGACACTCCCCAAATACAATGTAGGAGCAAGCTCCTTATGGAGTGGAACAATAACATGAGTTGTTAATTGTTACCATAAGGAGCCGATGAGTTGAGTGCTTATTCGCCTTCAAACTCACATAATTTAACCAATTCTAAATCAAGAGCTTGTAAACGAGACTCACCACCTAATTCTGGTAATGAAATAACGAATGCAGCGTGGTTAACTTGACCGCCTAAAGCGCGAATTAATTTAACTGTGGCTTCAATCGTGCCACCTGTAGCTAATAAATCATCAACTACTAATACTTTATCACCAGCTTCAATCGCATCTGTGTGAATTTCTAGTACATCGTGACCGTATTCAAGCTCATAGCTTTCAGCAATAGTTGCGCGCGGTAATTTACCCGGCTTACGTACTGGAACAAAGCCAATACCAAGTGCTAATGCTAAAGGAGCACCAAACAAAAAGCCACGAGCTTCAGTACCCACAACTTTAGTAAAACCTTGATCTTTATATTGATCTACTAAAAGTTGAATTGTTGTTTGATACGCAATTGGATCTTCCATCAAACTGGTTACATCACGGAACATGATGCCAGCTTTAGGATAATCAGGAATTGTTTTAATGCTTTGTTTAATCAGCGCTAAGCTATCAGTATTCATAACCATAGTCGTTAACTTCTTTTGTCAGCATGAATTGCCGAACAGTGACATAAAAAAGTCCACCCAAGGTGGACTACTAAGGGGTAAGCTTATGCTGCTTTATGTTCAGATGCAACAATTAGCGCTGTTAGCTTATCAAGGAATTGTTGTTTTGTGGCGTTATTCAAAGGTTTTCTAATAAATAATGCGAGTTCATTTTGCTCAAAATGCGTCATCACTTCTTGCTCTGTTCGCGTACTCAGCATCGCGACTGGAATATCAGCAAATTGAGGATTTCGTTTCAGTATTTTTACAAAGTGTGGCCCATCAAGTAAGGGCATGTAAAAGCCGGTAACAACAGCATCAAACTGCTGGTGATTACAAAAATGCAATCCTTGCAATCCATTTTTAGCGGTTGTCACTAACCAGCCTTGTTTTACTAATAGCTCAGAAATTACTTCTCGGCTGATATTGTTATCATCAACCACTAACACCTTTACAGTCATGTCCATATCTCAAAATTACATAACGATGAAATTGTAATACATCTCATCTAATTTAAATTGGGGTGGATCAAAGAATCATCAGCATCCCAAAAATTAATCATTTATTACTGGTATTGTGCGCATGTAGCTAAGTAAAACGACAGCCATAATGGCCAACATTATTTTAACCCAAAGTAATGGCACAATGATAATGCTGATACTGAAACTGGCTATTGTGACCCAAAATGCTCGCCTTTTTAAACTTGCTTTCATCGCTTTGTGTTTTTGCCAATCATTTAATCCATCGGCAAACCACGGATGGGTTAATAACCACTGATGTAAACGTTGACTTGAACGAGCAAAACAATATGCACTAAGCAAAATAAAAGGCACTGTCGGCAAAATAGGAATAACGATCCCAATCACGCCTAGCAGTAGACTAATTAAACCAACAACAGCAAAGAAAATACGCTTAATCGACATTAAATGCCTTACCGAAAAATAAAAACTTACAACACTCCGGCAAATTTAAGCCATGACAGAGTCGCTGGCAAGGTGGGAATCAAGAGCAAAAGCACAAAAACTAGTAAATACAAGATATTAAATGGATCTTTAAATTGTTCAGACATATCAACTCCATGCCAATAATTGCTAACGGCTGCATTATAACGATATAAATTCACAATAAACACATTTTTTTAACTTATTTTGCAGTGGTTTTAATAATACCCTTCTGACTAAATTGCGACAACATAGTTAAACAGCCATCTACCATACTTTGTGGTGGGAAATCAGGATAAGTTTTCACGAGCCAAGCTAACAATTGCTTGGTCGATGTTTGACTACTTTGCTGTATATATGCAAGCACTTGTGCACTCATAGGGTTCAACTGCATAAACTGTACATTGTCATCTGCATCTCGGTAGATACAGAAAAAATAACCCGTCTCACTGATTTCTACATCCTGATGATCTTCACTTATCTGATGCACAGGAAACTGATATTGCGCAACTTGACTACTTGATTCGAGCAACAGCACGGTCTCTTCATCTAACAGGGTAATATTTTGCAATAAAGGGTCTGAAAATTGAGTACTCACCACCAACTCTAACCACTCATAATGTGCCAGCTCTAACATGTAATCAGGGTCAGACGCTTGGATGACATACTCATGCTGTAAGTAATGCAAAAACTCTTCGGCAATATCAATAAAGATGGGACTATGACAATCATGTTGTTTAAAAAACGTGTCCACTAAATCACGCCATGCTTGATCACCATAAATAGACTTTAAGACTGGAAAAGCTTGGCTAACAAAACCAACTACATTATTAAAAAAAAAGTTCGCGATAAACCGCCATACGCTCATGAGTTAAGTTGTCAGGTAACGCTGCTTGAGGGTCTTTTATATAATCAATAAACTTAAATTGATACTCTCTAAAATTCATTAAGCACTCCGAATTTGTAGATTAGATTGCTGTAATTGCATCTGTTGTATTTGGTTCAGTTCAGGTAATAACGCTACAATCGGGGGAATATTAAAATCGCGCTCTAGTAAGGTGTCAAACACACCATGTTGCTGATAACAATCATTTAATAGCGTCCAAACTGGATCAACTATATCTGCACCATGAGTATCAATAATTAAATCTTGCTGTTGTTGGTAATGTCCTGCGACATGCAAATAGGCAATTCTGTCCGTCGGCATTTTGGCTAAAAATTCACTCGCATCATATTGATGATTAACCGAATTGACATAAATATTATTAACATCAAGTAATAACTTACAATCGGCCTCCGCCACTACCGCATTAACAAACTCAGCTTCATTCATATCGCCTGGTGGCATTGCATAAAAAGAAACATTTTCCAAGATCAGTGGCCGTTCAATAATATCTTCGACTTGCTTTACTCTTGCTGCGATATAACTGACCGCCTCTTGAGTAAATGGGATTGGCATCAAATCATATAAATGCCCATGCCCAGAACAATAACTTAAATGTTCCGAATAAATATCAATCTGGTGTAAATCCATAAACGCTTTTACTTGTTTAACAAAATCAACGTCTAATGGTGTTGGCCCACCAATTGATAGTGACAGCCCATGACAAAAAAATTGATGCTGCTCGGTCAACTGTTTAAATTGTTTAGCGTACTTGCCCCCCAGTGCCATCCAATTTTCAGGTGCGACTTCAAAAAAGCCAATCTGATCTGGCACATGCTGCAATAGCTCTGGCAGCATCTCACGTCGTAGGCCTAAACCTACAGATGTTGAAGTCATATTATCCCCTCTCATCATTAAAGAAATTGCTCAAAATCCTTTTTGAGCAACTCCCTACAACTAATGTCATTTACAATTATTGCTGGCCACCACACTTACCTTCACCACATTTGCCTTCTTTGGCTTTATTCATTTTTTCTTTCATCTCACCGCCGCACTTACCTTCACCGCATTTGCCTTCTTTGGCTTTATTCATCTTCTCTTT
>NZ_BALM01000008.1 GCF_000614975.1 Shewanella marina JCM 15074 | reverse complement strand
GCTTTTGCGAAACATTCTTAAATAGTTGGCCACCAGAAATACGCCCCCTAAACATACGGGCAATATCAGCCGAAGACAGTACTAATGTGGTTACGGTACCCGCAATAATATTTCCTCTCAACGCCTTACTGACATAATTAATAGCCGCATCACCCGCTAACGCCTTACCTGAACTTCTCGCAACACTATTTGCTACGCGTGTTCCCATTGTTTTCGCAATCGAATCAGTACTCATTCGCAGTAGTTGCTCAATCCCCGTACGACCAATTTGAGCAGAAATTAATTGTACAGCCCAAGCTACACCACCAGTTTGTAGCCCAGCCTTACAAGATTGAGTTAATGCTTCTTTCAGGTTATCACCACGCCACATAGCCAATGCAAATGAAATTGTGGCAGAAATACCAAAACAAGTCGCCGCAGTCACCGTGCCATTCTTAGCATCATATTTTAAACTTTCAATCGTCCCAAATTTGGCAATATTCTGAACTTGTTGCAGCGTATATGCCCCCGCTTTAACGAACTTTTCAGCATCAACTGGATCATATACGCCAGAAACCTCCCCTTTACGGATACGTTGCCGCATTGCTCGTAATGCTGACTCATATTTATCAGATGGCACCTCAATCACCATAGGTGAACCATCCGCATTCAAGTATTTGAAACGATTATTTTTAAAACACTCGCTAATGCATTTCGCACCGGTTTGACAATATTTCGTTTGAATATAGACGCCGTCAACAAGACGATCTGCACCATATTTAGCGTTATCAGTACCTACTAATTCAGCCTGTTTACCACTCAATTTATCAGCTAAATGGTTTGCCTTTTCAGCCGCGAACCCATGCCCTTGACGACCGTGCATCACTACATTATCAGCATGGTTTTGGGCACTTTGTTGCATACTATAACTATCAGCAGCAATCGTGGTTTTATTTTTTTTCATACAACTCAAATAAATCTATTAAAATAAAGCAGAACTTAATGCTGCTTCAAACTACAACGATGCATACTCTATAATGCTTTGCCCCATTAAGACGCAATCATCACCAATAGTGTAATACTGAAACTGCATTTGATACTGGGCTTTATAAATAAAACCTGTCACTGCAATCACTTGAAACCGTTGTTGGGAATTAACTGGATTAACCATTAGGGGTAAATATTCAACCTTTGGCTCACAATATAGCTTTGCTCATTCACTCCAGCATGAAACGCTAATAACGCCTGCGCTTGCTTAACAGCACTCACACCACATTGCTCAGCTGCCTGCGTACTCACACTACAACATAAAGCCAATATCATCAGCGAATAACGCATGTTAGCTCCCATAAAAGGTGCCTAAACTAGCATTCGTGGGCAAAGTAAAATCTTAAACAGATCACAGTTATAGTAATGGGAAATAATTAATCTCAGGACTATTGCAAAAAAATAATTTTATTTCAGCCAGTTAGAGTTAATAAAATAATTTACAACGAAGATAGGGCTTAAGATTTACATCATATACTACTGATGTTCTAATAATTTAAAATTATCTCTATTTACACCTCTCACAAAAGATAAAAATAAAAACCTCTAGTCACAAATCCCCTCTTGCACCATCCATGGCGCCTGGGGATAAGTATATCCCTATACAAAAAAACCAGCTCTTAGGCTGGTTTATAAGTTTGAGATGGTACCAGTGATCAGACTCGAACCGCCATGGTTTTAAAGACGGCTGATGTTATGAATAGGAATCCTCGGGATTCAATAGCCCACGCCTTTCGTTCTTAGCTTTTAGCTTTTAGCTTTTAGCTTTTACCAAATTTTAGGCATAAATCCCCTCTTGCACCATCCATGGCGCTCGGGGATAAGTATATCCCTATACAAAAAAACCGACTTTCGTCGGTTTATTCTGAGATAGTACCAGTGGTCGGACTCGAACCGCCATGGTTTTAAAGGCGGGCTGATGTTATGAATAGGAATCCCTGGGATTCAATAGCCTACGCTTTTCTTTTAGCTTTATTCTTTATGTTTTTGACAAAAAAAAGACACAAAAAAACCGACTAAATGTCGGTTTAAATGTTTGGTACCAGTGGTCGGACTCGAACCGACACGCTTTTAAAGGCGGGGGATTTTGAATCCCCTGTGTATACCAATTTCACCACACTGGCATCTCAAATTGTCATTACTGCAAACAAGTTTCCCAGTTCCTCAGTAAGTGACCGAAATTATACTGATGCTCGCCGTAATGGCAAGCGTTTTACTTTAACTTTTGTATCAAGTGCATAAATTTGAAGCAGCATGTTGTTTTTACCGACATATTCATTCGCGAATACTCCAAAATCCGACAACACTTATGCTGCATTTTTACGTGGCGTCATGGCGCTGGTGACAAAAGCAGGTCTGGCCTTGATGAGTTGTTGCATCTCATCTTCTGATGGATTACCTGCTGGTAATCGCAATAATTGCCGGGTTAATTGACTACGGGCTTTCGCTGAAATCTTATAATCAGCAGTTGAAGCTTGAATCGCATAATGTTGCTCATTACCTACGCATTCAAGTACATAGCTTCGTACCAGCGCTTCAACACAGGCTTCATTTTGTGGCAGCGTCAGCTTATTGGTACTTTGCAAAAAGAACTCTCTTAAGAGCGCACGCTCGGCTGCATCTAAAATCGCCAACTTGGCTGATATTTTCTTACCTTGCTGAGTAAACTGCACGGTTTGCAATAACTTAGCAGTAATCACATAAAGTAGTAGACTCGCAAAATAGCTGATTGAAACAATCAAGCCTAACCCCAGTAAGAAACCTAATTTTTGATGCAATGATTCAAGGTGTAATGCCCCTGCCCACTGAGTTGGCATAAATAAGGCTGCACCACAAAGTAAACCAAGCCAAATCATAAGTAAGGTGAGTAACGCGCGTATACGCGACTGAGTTAAAACTGTTAAGCTGGGCAAAAGCATGACATCATCCCTGCGTCAAAATTCTGTTTCAATAGCCGTTTTATTGGCTCTAAAAAGTGATATTTCTCTATCTACTGCATGACAAAGCAAAATAAGTGCCATGAGCTATGATACTTCAAAAAGAAAAAGCCCAGCATTTAGCTGGGCTCTAGATAATCTGTAATAATACAAATTAGATAAACAGTTAAGCTTTTTGCTCTGCTGTTAATTGGCTAATCTTAATAATCAATTGTGCGGCTTTTTCCATTGAGTCTAAGCACACATATTCATGCTTACCATGGAAGTTATGTCCACCAGTAAACAAGTTCGGGCAAGGTAACCCCATGTAAGATAAGCGTGAACCATCAGTACCGCCACGAATTGGCTTCACTTTAGGTTCGATATCTAATTGCTGCATTGCAGCTTTAGCTATCTCAATAATATGCGGATGCGGCAAAATTTGCTGCTTCATATTGTAATAGCTATCTTCAATGTTAATGCTAATGCTGCTGTCTTTAAGCTCGGCATTGCATTTTTCAACCATCTCAGTCAGCCACTGTTTACGCTGCTCAAACTGCTCTTTTTCAAAGTCGCGAATAATATAGGTTAATTGCGCTTGTTCAGTGCTACCGCCCATATCCACTAGGTGAAAGAAACCTTGGTAATCTTTACTGTGCTCTGGGGTATCTTTTAATGGCATTTTGGCATGAAAGCGCGCCACCATAGTCAACGCATTGACTAACACACCATAGGCACTGCCTGGATGACAGTTATTGCCTTTGGCTGTAATGACCGCAGTAGCAGCATTAAAGTTTTCAAACTCTAACTCGCCAATTTCGCCGCCATCAATGGTATAAGCCACTGTGCACCAAAATCTTCAACATCAAAGTGATCAGCACCAGCGCCAATCTCTTCATCTGGGGTAAAACAAATCCGAATTTTGCCATGGGCAATTTCAGGATGCTGTAGCAAGTAATGGCAAGCGGTAATGATTTCTGTCACACCAGCTTTATCATCACCACCTAATAGGCTATCGCCACTGGTGGTAATCAGTGTTTGTCCAATATATTGCGTTAAGCTACTAAATTGACTTGCAGACAAAACAGCTGAGTCACCTAAAGCAATATCTTGACCTTGATAATTTTCAATCACTTGCGGCTTAACATTGGCACCATTGAAATCGGGTGCTGTATCAAGGTGTGAAATAAAACCAATACAAGGAACATTATCCACTGTCGCAGGCACGGTAGCAGTTAGGTAGCCTTTATCAGATAGGGCAACATCACTGAAACCAAGTTCAATAAGTTCCTGTTGCAACTGCTGGGCAAATTCTACTTGCTTATAAGTGCTTGGAAAGGTTGTCGAATGGGGATCTGACTGGGTGTCGATACTAACGTAGCGTAAAAAACGCGCTAAAATGGCCTGTTTCATAGCAAAACCAGTTGGAAAACGAGGGCTGAGTCTATCAACCCAGCCCAAAATCTCATTAGATCTAGATCACACTTTTATTAATTTATGCTGTTTTAGCTTTCGCGTTATCTGCTAATTTAGTTAATACTCGGCTTGCTGCAACAAAACCAAATGTGCCTGTCACTACCGTACTGGCACCAAATCCTGAAGCACAATCCATACGCATACTGCCCTGCGCATCTGCCTTAGTTTGACAGACCTCACCATCAGCTGCTGGGTAAGTTAAATGCTCAGTTGAAAATACCGCATCAACCGCAAAACGACGTGCCGGATTTTTACTAAAGCCAAAATCGCGACGCAATTGATTACGAACTTTAGCCAATAATGGGTCTTGGTAGGTTTTAGCCAAATCAGTCACTTGTACTTGAGTTGGGTCCATCTGACCACCCGCACCACCCACAGTCACCAATTTAATTTTATTACGCTTACACCATGCAATCATGGCTGTTTTAGCTTTAATTGAGTCTATGCAATCAATGACATAATCAATATTGCCGCCAAATTTAGCACTTGGTAAATATTCGGCTAAATTTTCAGGGGTAATAAAATCTTCAATTTGATTCACTTGGCAATCAGGATTAATCGCCATAATTCGCTCTGCCATCACTTCCACTTTAGAAGCACCAATGGTTTGCTTTAATGCATGGATTTGACGATTAGTGTTAGTCACACAAATATCATCAAGATCAATTAAGCTAATTTGACCAATACCGCTACGCGCTAACGCTTCGCACGCCCATGTACCCACGCCACCAATTCCCACCACAACCACGTGAGAGTTAGCAAACTTTAATAACGCTTGTTGACCATACAAACGACCAATACCAGCGAAACGATTTAAATAGGCTTGTGACAGCATAAGCACCTCAATTTAGTAATTGTGGCAAATTTTATCGTAAAGCCATCAAAAATGCTTGTTTTGTCCACTTAAAAGCGACTGGTTTTGTCATTAAGTCCTAGCTAAAACCGCAATCCAAACTTTTTTAAGCACCAAACTTAATGGTAGCTACAACCAAGCAACATAAAATCAACAGCTTTTAACGCTAACAAATACTGTAATAGCACATATTTACGCTAAAAATGGCTTAATTCTCACAATTTTTCAAGAATTGAAATTTATACTTTTGTTGAATTATTGGTCAATTTGTATGTTTTTTTCACATTTTGCGAGCTAGATTGCATGAATCAGCACTAAAGCGTGATCCAAATCACTGTTTATATAACGTAAACCTGAAAAAATCCCATCCGTTTTATCATTAAAGTAAATGTTAACGATAAGACCCTCACTTAATAACCATTCAAAAATGGAATATAGAACTCAGGTTCTTGGGAGCAAATACATGAAGAAGACCTTTATTTCTGCAGCTATTGCATCTGCACTGTCTGTAGCCTCATTCGCTGCTTTAGCTGACGGTCCTCAAGTTTACGGTCGTATCGACGTAGCTGCTACTACTACTGAAGCAAGCTCTACTCTTCAAGGTAGCACTAGCGGTAAAGAAATTGGCCATGCTGGTACTTATTTTGAAAACAACTTTTCACACATTGGTGTGAAAGGTACTCAAAACATCGCTGAAGGTTATGATATCGTTTACCAAATGGAATTCGGTGTTGACAACATGGGCGCTGACAAAGGTAAATCACCTTTCAACAGCCGTAACACTTTCTTAGGTTTAAAAACCAATGCTGGTACTGTATTAGTTGGTCGTAATGACCCAGTATTCAAGCAAGTAGAAGGTTCTGTTGACGCGTTCGGTAACACCAACGCGGATATCGACCGTTTAGTAGCTGGCCAAGGCCGTGTTGCTGATGGTGTTTGGTACTACTCTCCTAAGATCGCTGATCTAGTGACAGTTAACGCTACTTACCTAATGAAAGACAACCAAGCTGGTGCAGATAACTCAGCTAAGCATAACCAATATGCAGTGAGTGCAACATTAGGTGACAGCAAGTTAAAAGCACACAACTACTATGTAGCTGCGTCTTATAACAAAGCAATCAACAACATTGATGCATACCGCGGTGTGGCTCAAGTTAAACTAGGCCAATTAACACTAGGTGCATTAGCACAGAACTCTGAGTCTGTAGTTAACACTCTTGAAGGTGATACTTACTTTGTAAGCGCTAAGTACAACCTAAATGGCGTTAACCTAAAACTTCAATACGGTTATGACGAGTCTGGTTTAGGTTCTTACTTCAAGAACTTAACTGGTATGTCTGCTACTTCTTTAGATACAAAAGCTGTATCTGACGTGAAGATCAACAACATCACTGCTGGTGCTGATTACCGTCTATCTAAGTCTACTCTAGTATATGGCCAATATGCTCATTACGAAGGTGACTATAAGAATGCAGGTCTTAAAATGGATCTTAAGCAAGACAGCGTATTATCTGTAGGTGTACGTTACGACTTCTAATCTGAAGTTATTCAGATAGCTAAAAGGCGACCATGGTCGCCTTTTTTGTTGCCTTTTTTCTATCTTACTGATTAGGCTTTACGTCGCAACAAATACACTGATTCATTGAGCCAACTGACCTGTTTTTTCACAAATCTTGGATTCTCGGCTAACACATCTAATGATTGCAGTAACTCAATCTCAAAATCTGTGGCCATATGCTGTTGCAACCAAGCATCAGATACGGCAAACGGCGGGCCTGATAATTCAGCTTGCGGATAATCTAAGGTCACTAATAAACCACTGATCCCCGCAGGAATAAGCTGCGCTAATTTTTGAGCATATTGGCTGCGCATCTCATCTGGCCAAGCAATGAGTGCCGCGCGGTCATAAAAACCATTAATGCGACTTAATTGCTGAGGCTGTAACTTAAAGAAATCACCTTGAACAAGGTGTAATTGTGGAGCATCGAAGTAATTAAAATCAGTATCGCTGCTATGCGTGTATTGCTGTTGCTGCTCTTGTAGATATTGAGCAATAGCCGATGCATCAAGCTCACAACCGAGCACTTGATAACCTTGCTCGGTAAGATAATGCATATCTAGCGATTTGCCGCATAGAGGAACAAAGATTTGCGCGTTCGCGCTCAGTGAAAGCTGCGGCAAAAATTTAATCAAATAGGGATTAATGCTCTGTTGATGAAAGCCTATTTGTTGCTGTTGCCATTTATCATGCCAAAAACTCGGTTGCACAGTGCCATCCGCCATATATAAATCATAGATGCAATGACTCTAAATAGTGCGAGGCTGGAGTGCAAGTTTAAACTGTTTCTAATGCTAAAACTTTACTCACCTTGCGCATCCAAACACAGTTATCACATTCACAGTTTCGGCGTGACAAATGATGTGGTGTTAAGCTCGAATCAATATAATCTAGCGCAATCAATAACTGCTGCTTTAACGCTTGATAATCTTTTTGTTCCAGCGCCACTAACTTATCGTTGTGGTTCATCCACACACATTCCATCCCTTGATGACAATAGATACATTGTTCGTCAACGGGGTTGAAAAAACCGGCGTGTGGGCAATAAGCCAATTCCATCCCTTGCAGGATTTTCTGCCGAGGAAAATCCATCAGCTCAATCAATAATGCTTTATCTGGATGACCCATAGTGCCTCCTATCATTTAGATTTTTCTAAATCAACAATTTATATTATTAGTTACTCGCCTCAAGATTACCTATAGTACGCAGCAACAAGATTGACTTATATCAATTGTTCTGGCGAAATAAATACCATCTCTAACAAGAATGTGAACCGTTAGCGCAACAATCAATGGAATAGATAGTGTATAACCAAGGAGAGATTATGCCCGCCCCCGCATTACAGCAATTTTACATCTCTCAAGAGCAGTCTATTTACTTACTCAGTGCTAATGACGCCCGTAAGCATAAAGCATGGTTTCGTTTGTGTAAGCAAGAATTAGCAAAGCTTGGCTATCGCAAAGTCAGGTTTATCGGTAAAGGCGCTTATGGTTTTGTATTTGCCGGCATCAATCAACTCAACCAACATCATGTGTTTAAGTTTTCTCGGCTCACCTTGCCACCTCATATTCAGCAGCGCTTAGAAGAAGAAGCTTATATGCTATCGCAAGTTTGCCATAACAATATTCCGCCTTTGGTCCAATACGCTCAAGTGGGCAAACAGGGCATTTTGGTGATGGCACAAGCCAAAGGTGAAGATTTAGAGCAGTTATGTATTCGCCAAGGACCATTACCGCCTCATGAAGTAATGCATATCGCTATTCAATTGGCTGATTTATTAGATTATCTACGCCAGCCTCCCATTATCGTGCATGGCGATATCAAACCCTCTAATCTGGTTTATGATCAAGCATCCGGCAAATTAGCCTTAATCGATTGGGGCTCCGCGGTACCCGCGCAACTTGACAGCCAGTTACAGCCATGCGGAGGGACAGGTTTGCAAGTGATGACCGACAATATCGAATGCAGTAATGCTCGTATGGGCGATGTCTATTTTATTGGTGAAGAACAACTTGCTGGCGCCTTATCTAGCCTAGATTTGATGAACAAGGTGTCGCTGCTACTTTATATAGTATTGCTTCTGGCCAAGCGAGCCGCTTTGGCAGTCAAGTCATTAGCCCCAATAGCATTGGCTTACCCCAAGAATTAGCCAATACATTAACGGCAATGCTCAGTAATAATCCACTCGTTAGACGTCATGGCGGTGACTACTTTATAAAAAGCATGCGTCATAACCATAGACTGCATCTGCCACCATTAACGAAAGTGACAATTCATCCCAAAATTCCCATCTGGTCATCACACCTAAATAAAGAGATAGAAACGGTTTGCTATAGTTCGCGTAAATCTTTTATGCGCCAACACGCCAATAGCACGCCGATCCACCAAATAGATGATGTGCAATTGGATAAGTACTATCGTAATTTTATGGTGGGTATGGCTGATACAGAAAAAGGCTTTATTGCAGCGGTGAGTCGTCTAGGCCAATACCCGATTGTTGGCGGACTGGCTATCCACTGGCGTGAAAGTGGTATTTATATCGATTCAAACTTAGCTTTATATGATAACCGCTTAAAACAGTCGTTGACGGTTGCCGTCAATAATATGGTGACCTTAGCGCAAGGGATCAAACTTAAAGGTGTCTTTAAGGCTTGTTTCTTTAATGCAAAAAACACCCTTCATTTTAGCCATAATGCACAGCAACAATTACAACAAGAAAATCAGCAACAACTGGTATTTGATGTGGGAGTGGGCCCCATATTAGAAAATAAATCGAGATTACACTCTTATTTTGAAGATGGCCGCGATCCCGATGAGAGCTTAGAACTGCCTAAATCAATCATGAAAGCACTGGCCAAACTGAACCAAATCCACCATACCGGCTGTATTATTTTTGAAAAACAGGCCAATCACCTCAAAATACACCACTATTTAAAGCTATTAAATCCAAGAAAACAGGCTGAGTTTAGAGCGAATTTAGATCTAATTTTAAGCTGTACTCCTGAAATTTCAGGATCAGGGATCAGCGGTTTTATGAAACTGCCCTATAAGAATACCCGCCAGTTTAATCCGATTGAACAATTACCCAGCAAGTTTTATCCTCGCAATCCCAAGGCAATTTAAGACATTTTGTCTCATCAGCAACTTTTTAATTATTCATATCTAAAAAAACACCTAAAAAATAACCTTTGCCGAATATAGTTAACTATATAACGCATTGTTTATCTTTATTTTATTTATAAAAAAAAGCTGATAACACGACAATTTTCTCTATTTTCATTCATTAGGTTAACATTTACTAATAAATGGATTTTTTGGGACACAAACAGAAACCCATCAAGACATTATGTCCAGCTCTAATATTCAGATTAAAAACAACACTTTAAACCAATATAAAAGCAATAACCAAAACATTAAACTTGTAAATAACCAAGTAACCAGACGTTTATTTTATTGCATTTTGTTTGTGATCACGATCATCTCAGATTAATTGTCATTATTGCTGACTTTAAAGATACTTTGCCCGCTAGTTAAATTAGGTTATTGAATTGGTGAATTCGATAACTCGCAGTGTGAACGCACAAGCATCGTGCTTAACAAATAATAATGAGGCAAACTCAAATGGATAGACGCCAGTTTTTTAAACTGTGTGCATGTGGGGCAACAACCTCCGCCATTGCCGCACTGGGGCTTATGCCCGGTGACGCTATGGCAGCTCCCCGTGAATACAAGTTATTAAAAGCTAAAGAAACCCGTAACAATTGTTGTTACTGCTCAGTGGGCTGTGGTCTGTTAATGTACAGTCACAACAGCAACGGTAAAAACGCTGAGAATCACATTTTCCACATCGAGGGAGATGCTGATAACCCAGTAAACCGCGGCGCTCTTTGTCCGAAAGGTGCAGGCCTAGTTGACTATGTTAACAGCCCTAACCGTAATAAATATCCAGAAGTACGTGAACCAGGCACTAATGAATGGAAACGTATTAGCTGGAATGAAGCATATGCACGTATTGCACGTCATATGAAAGATGACCGTGATGCCAACCTAATTGAAAAAAATGAAGATGGCACCACAGTAAACCGCTGGTTAACTGCAGGTATGATGACTTCATCTGCACAACCAAATGAAGGCGGCTTCATTACTCATAAGTTCGCACGTTCGCTTGGCCTAGTTGCCATCGACACCATTGCACGTAATTGACACTCGCCAACGGTAGCAAGTCTTGCTCCAACATTTGGCCGCGGTGCTATGACCAACCACTGGATCGATATTAAGAACGCGAATTTAGTTGTGATTATGGGCGGTAACGCAGCAGAAGCTCACCCTGTCGGATTCGGCTGGGTATCAGAAGCTATGCAAAACAACAACGCTAAGTTAGTGGTTGTTGACCCTCGTTTCACTCGTAGTGCAGCACTTGCTGATCACTATGCGCCTTTACGTTCTGGTACCGATATCGCCTTCCTATTAGGTGTTATTCGCTACATGATCGAAACCAAACAAGTCAACTATGACTATGTTAAGGCATACACTAACGCGAGCTTTATCGTCCGTGAAGACTTCGAATTTAACGATGGTCTATTCAGCGGTTACGATGAAAAATCGGGCAGTTATGACAAAGAGTCATGGTATTACGAGCTAGATGAACAAGGTTATGCCAAAGTTGATCCAAGCTATGAACACCCTCGCTGTGTGTGGAACTTATTAAAGCACCACGTAGAGCGTTACGACTTTGAAACCGTATCTAACATCACTGGTACGCCAGTAGATGATTACGAACAAGTTTGTAAGATGATTGCTAGCACGCATACCCACGATAAAGTGGCGACATTTATGTATGCACTAGGCTGGACTCACCATTCTAAGGGTGCACAAAACATCCGTACTATGGCAATGGTTCAGTTACTGCTAGGTAATATCGGTGTGCTTGGTGGTGGTGTTAACGCACTGCGTGGTCACTCTAACGTACAGGGTGCAACTGACATGGGTCTTTTATGTCAGAACTTACCTGGTTACTTAAAGTTACCAAATGATCAAGATGTTGATCTACAAACCTATTTAACTAACTACACACCAACACCATTACGCCCGGGCCAAACTAACTATTGGCAAAATTACCCGAAATTCTTCGTGTCGCAAATGAAGAGCTTCTGGGGTGATTACGCAACGGCGTCTAACAACTGGGGTTATGACTGGTTACCTAAGTGGGATCTGCAGTATGACTACGCACGTCATATCGACATGATGTACCACGGTAAGGTTAACGGTTATTTCGTACAGGGTGTAAATGCGATTAACTCGCAGCCTAACCGCAATAAAGTACTAAAAGCATTAACAAACCTTAAGTACCTTGTGGTGATGGATCCATTAGCGACAGAAACCGCAACTTTCTGGCAAAACGCAGGTGACTTTAACGATGTGAACCCAGCTGATATTCAGACTGAAGTGTTCCGTCTACCAACGACCCTATTTGCTGAAGAAGAAGGCTGTATCGTTAACTCAGGTCGCTGGATGCAGTGGCACTGGAAAGGCGCTAACCCACCGGGTGAGTCTTTACCAGATGCTGAAATCCTAACCGGTTTAATGCACACCATTAAAGATCTTTACGCCAAAGAAGGCGGTAAGTTACCAGAGCCAATCGAAGCGATTAACTGGAACTACAGCAATCCTAAGCATCCACATTGTCATGATGTTGCAAAAGAGCTTAACGGTATCGACTTAACAACGGGTCGTCAGCTAGACAGCTTTACTCAGCTTAAAGATGACGGTACTACTGCTTGTGGTTGCTGGATCTACTCAGGTTCATGGACTGAAGCCGGTAACCAAATGGCACGCCGTGATAACACTGACCCATCAGGTAAAGGTATCACTCCAGGTTGGGCATTCGCATGGCCAGCAAACCGCCGCGTACTGTACAACCGTGCATCTTGTGATGTGAACGGTAAGCCTTGGGATCCAAAGCGTACTATCGTTGAGTGGAAGAATGGCAAATGGCAAGGTATCGACGTGGGTGACTTCAACATGAAGCTAAACCCTCAAGAATCTGCACATCCATTTATTATGCAGCCTGAAGGTATGGGTCGTTTCTTCGCATTAAAGATGCTAGCAGAGGGACCATTCCCTGAGCATTACGAGCCAGTAGAATCGCCAATTGGTACTAACCCACTACATCCTAAAGTGGTGCGTAACCCTGCGGTACGTATTTTACCTGGTATTGAAGAGACGTTAGGTACACATCAGGAATTCCCTTATGTATGTACCACTTACTCTGTGACTGAACACTTTAACTATTGGTCAACACATTGCCGTCTAGCCGCTATCTCTATGCCGGAAACTTTCGTTGAGCTTGATGAAGTATTGTCAGCAGACAAAGGCATTAACAATGGTGATTGGGTACGCATTAGCTCTAAGCGCGGCAGTATCTTAATCAAAGCGTTAGTGACTAAACGTCTACAACCACTAAAAGTTAATGGTCAATGGGTTCACACCGTCGGTTTACCACGTCACGGCAGCCATAACGCTTTAACGCGTAAGAGCTATACCTGTAACGTACTGACCACGGAAGTGGGTGATGCAAATACTCAAGTACCTGAGTACAAAGCATTCTTAGTTAACATCGAAAAGGCTGAGGGAATGTAATCATGTCTGATAAAGATATCGCTGCTAGTTCAGGCTTATCTGATCTAAACCCTCAATCTCGTATTCGCCGTACGATTCCAAAGATAGCTAAGTTGTTTGATGCAACTAAGTGTAATGGTTGTAAGGCGTGTCAGGTTGCGTGTTCAGAGTGGAACGATTTGCGTGCTGAAGTAGGTACTTTCCAAGGTAGCTACCAAAACCCAATGGCTGTGTCAGCTGATAGCTGGACCATCATCAAGTTCAACGAATTTGTTGATGACAACAAAAAGCTACGCTGGCAGTTCACTCACAGTGCATGTATGCATTGTGAAGACCCAGCATGTTTAACAGCCTGTTCAACCAAGGGCGCAATTGTTCAAAAGAGCAATGGTACCGTTGAGCTGAACCACGATAAATGTGTGGGTTGTGGTTACTGTGTATCTGCTTGTCCGTTCGGTACGATTTCATTAAATCCGAAAGACAGCAAGGTATACAAGTGCACCATGTGTGCTGACCGAGTACAAGCAGGTCAAGAACCTGCATGTGTGAAAACATGTACAACTGGCGCACTTAAGTTTGGTACCCGTGAAGATATGTTGTTCATCGCTGAAAAGCGTGTAGCGCAACTAAAAGAGCGCGGTTATGCCAATGCGGGTCTTTACAACCCTAAAGGTGTGAGCGGCACAGGTATGGTGATGGTGCTACACGACATCAACAAGCCTGAAAGCTACGGCCTGCCGGCTGATCCTAAGACAAGTTTACCTACTACCCTATGGCAAGATGTTGTTAAGCCATTAGGTACTGCCGGTATTCTTGGCGCGGTAGCCGTTGCCTGTGTACACCGTATCACTGTTGGTCGCAATATCGTTGAAGAAGACGATCCGATTGCTTATGCCCAACAGCACCACAGCCACCCAGAAAAGACAGATAAGGAGTAACGCTCATGCATAAGCCTGAACTCATCCTGCGTCATAAAATGTTTGACCGCGTTTGTCACTGGTTTGTTGTGGCAACAGGTATCTTCACATTCTTAACGGGATTTTCGTTTTTCTATCCATCATTTCAATGGCTAGGCCTGATTGCTGGTACACCGGAGTTAGCTCGCGCTTTACATCCGATTGCTGGTTTATTGATGTGTCTACCTTTAATGGTGATGTTGGCGCGCTATTACCACCATAACAAGTGGGAAAAAGGCGATCTAACTTGGATGCTAGCGATCAAAGACGTGATGCTAGAAAACGAAGACAAGATCCCGCCAATTGGCCACTACAATCCGGGTCAAAAAGTATTGTTCCGCACTTTCGTGATCACCTCAATCGTACTAACGATTACAGGCATCATGATGTGGCAACCATACTTCACACCTTTCTTTAGTACCGTTAGCGTGCAGTGGGCAATTCTGCTTCATGCTGTTTGTGCAGTAATCATGTTGATCTTCGTTATCGTTCACTTCTGGATGGCAACTTGGGTTGAAGGTTCTGTAGCAGGCATGCTTTACGGTTATGTGTCGAAAGCATGGTGCAAGAAGCACCACCCAAATATGCTTAACGACGAATCACATTCGGAAAAATAGTACTTATGACATCAGCAATTATCGACGCTAAAGATATTACTAACCAAGACGATTTGGCAATTAAGCCGTTAATCGTGGCGACTCCTACCATAACTTACCAAATGCGAGCAGCGCGTTTAGCAAGTTTAGCTGCAGACTCAGGTTTAACGGATTATTTTAATCTGCTGAATCTAGTGGTTAAAGCCCAAGCAAAACAAGCAGAGCTTGGACAGTTTGGCCAATTACCACAACTTGATCTAAACGCAACGATGCCGCTAGCTCATGGCAATTTTGAGTGGGGTAATTATTGGCAGTCGATATTGCTGGAACTCGTCGCAGAACTATTGCCCGTAGTGCCAAGCCCAATTCAGGCGGTGCTACGAGATTTAAGCGGCTTACCAGAGGCAACACTGCAACAATATGCTGAGGATTTGCTGTCTACTCGCATCGATGCAGTGCCTGCTCAATATAGTCTGTTTATCTGGGCAGCATTAAGTGTTTACTGGTCACATGTGGCAGCCACTATTGAGCCAACAGCGGTGACTGTTGAGCACAATCAGCAGTCACTGTGCCCAATCTGTGGTAGTCACCCAGTGGCCAGTGTAATAAAGTCAAAGCCACGTGAGGGGTTACGCTACTTACACTGCAGCTTATGTGAAAGCCAGTGGCACCGTGTGCGCGCCGAATGTACTAACTGTGAAGACAATACTGATATTCATTTGTGGTCAGAAAAAGAGAAAAATGCCGAACTTAGCGTGGAAAGCTGTGGCTGCTGCCATAGTTACACCAAAATGATGTTCACTAACGTCAACCCTGAGTTAGAAGTGGTCGCTGATGATTTAGCCACCCTCTTTATCGCTGGGCAGATGCAGCAACAAGGATTTCATTCAACCAATGTTAATCCATTGCTACTAAGCCACCAGCAGCAAGAAACTGAACCGCAATAATTATTCGTATCATTTATAGCAAAGGCCAACTCATTGGGTTGGCCTTTTTAAAACAATAAAAAGATTAGACCTATGACTCAAGCTATCAACTCCCTTAAAGCCTTATACCGCTGCTTACCAGCGTTAGACAGTCTGCTACAGATACCTCAAGTGATAGGTTTACAGCAATGCTTTGGTGAAGCCTGGATTAAGCAGCAAATTAGATTATTGCTTGATGAAGCACGCCAACATATTAAACAGCATCAACAACTGCCCATCTGGTGCCATAGCAGCAGTAATTTAGTTAAACACCTACAACTTATCGTGATCGATAAAGATCAGCACAGCATGCAAGGGGTAATGAACCTCACTGGTACCATTTTACATACCAACTTAGGCCGCTCACAGATGAGCCAAGCGGCGATTGATGCCGTCACCAATGTGATGCGCCAACCTATTCCATTAGAGTTTGATATGGGACTGGGGAAACGAGGCCATCGCGACAGTCAAATCAGTGAATTATTACATGAGCTTACGGGTGCAGAGGCTTGTTGCTTAGTCAACAATAATGCGGCGGCAGTGCTGTTGATGCTCGCAGCGGTGGCGCCGGGCAAAGAGGTGATTGTTTCACGCGGCGAGTTGGTCGAAATTGGCGGCGCTTTTCGCATCCCCGATATCATGCGTCAAGCAGGTTGTACACTAGTCGAAGTTGGCTGCACTAATCGCACTCATTTACAAGATTATGCTAATGCCATTACCGACAATACCGCGGCGATAATGAAAGTGCATACCAGCAATTATCATATTGCAGGATTCACTGCCAGCGTAGAGGAAGCAGAGCTGGCTAAATTATGCCAGCAACGTGGTATCCAGCTGATCTCTGATTTGGGCAGTGGCGCATTGGTCGATTTAGCCCAATTTGGCTTAGCCAAAGAACCAATGCCACAACAAATGCTTAAAGAGGGCGTCAATCTGGTGAGTTTCTCCGGTGATAAACTGCTTGGCGGTCCGCAAGCAGGCTTAGTTGTCGGTGACAAACAGCTGATTGATAAGCTGCAAGCACATCCATTAAAGCGCGCGCTGCGTTGTGACAAGATGACCTTAGCGGCATTAGAGGCCACCTTACGGCTATATCGTCAGCCAGAACAACTCACACGGCAATTGCCAATGTTAGCAAAGCTGGCTAAGCCATTAGCTGATATCAACTATATCGCCCATCAGTTACTGCAAACACTGCCCTACCACAGCCAATATCAGATCAGTGTTAATGCCTGTTCAACTCAGATTGGCAGTGGCTCACAGCCAGATCAACTCTTGGCCTCAATGGCCTTGTGTATTGCGACCAAACACAAACCGCAATTATTGCAATTGGATAAGCAATTAAAGCAACTGGCAACACCCATCATAGGTCGTATTCATGCCGACCAATTATGGCTTGATTTACGTGGCTGTGACGATGAGCGGCTATTGCATCAGCAACTGAGTCATCTATTAAGTCGTGCCCCAAAATCAGTGGAGAATAACCTATGATGATGGTCACCGCAGGCCATGTTGACCATGGTAAAACCGCCCTTATTCAAGCATTAACCGGTGTTGATACCGATAGATTGCCGGAAGAAAAAAAGCGTGGCATGACCATTGATCTAGGTTATGCCTTTATGAATATCAGCCATGATATTCGGCTCGCTTTTGTGGATGTCCCCGGTCACGAGAAATTTATCAATAATATGCTAGTCGGTGTTGCCAATGCTAAACATGCATTAGTGGTCATCGCCGCCGATGACGGTGTCATGCCGCAAACCCGTGAACATTTGGCCATTCTAAAGTTACTTAACTTAGCCAGTATCACCGTCGTCATCAGCAAATGTGATAAAGCCGAATCTGGCCAAATTGAACGTGTTACTCAGCAGATGACACCATTACTGACTGAATTTGACTGCCAGCAATATTGCTTTTCTGTATCAGCAAAAACAGGCCAAGGTATTGAGCAATTAAAACAGCATTTATGCCAATTAGCCCTCAGCCATTTAGCCAAGCAAAACGAAACCAAACAAAGTTTTAGAATGGCATTAGACCGCGTCTTTACCGTCAAAGGCGCAGGTGTGGTGGTCACAGGTACCGTCATTAGCGGCCAAGTCAATCTCGATGACAAACTTTATTGCAGCAACCAAACCGATCCTGTACGCGTGCGTAGCATTCATGCCCAAGGCCAAGTCTGTCATCAAGGCCGTGAGCAACAACGTGTTGCCCTTAACTTAACCGGTTTTGATCACCACCATTTACCGCAAAGAGGCGATTGGTTAACGGCGCAACAACAACCAGAAAAAACAGACCGCATTACGGCAGTTTTCAGCGGAAAAACCATACCAAATCATTGGCAAAGTGTGCATCTACATCATGGCGGCGTACATTGTCTGGGACGAATTGCGTACCTAGCCGCTGCGGAAACCGCGCAGCAACATCTGATTGAATTACAATTTGATAAACCACTACTGCTGACTCATTTAGATCACATTATTGTGCGCGATGCCATTGGTCAAAGCACATTAGGTGCCGCTAGGGTACTGGAATTAACGCCGCCAAATCGTGGTAAGCGAAAACCTGAACGACTCAGCTATTTGCAGCAATTAAGTCAATGCGATCAACCCATTGATGCGCTGATGGTTAGCTGTCAGCAGCAACCACAAATCAAACAACAGATCAGTTGGCACTGGCAAGTCAGCACAGATTACGTTACTGAGCTTGCGCAAGCCTTACAACTACAACAAGTTGACCAATATCTCCTAGCCAGCAGTAGCTTTGAGCAAATTCAAACCAAGTTGTATCAAACACTTAATGCCTATCATCAAAGCCACAGTGATGAACTCGGTTTAGGCCGAAGCCGTCTAGCACGTATGAGTCACCTCACCGTGGCTGATAAGGTTATTTTCCATGCGCTCAATGAGTTATGTCAGCAAAATAAATTACAAACAAGTCGTGGTCTTTACCACTTGCCACAACATCAACTCAATCTTAATCCACAAGAACAAAAAGTCTGGCTGCAAATGCAAAGCTTATTAGCCACATCAAACCAGCCATTATGGGTCACAGACTTTGCTAAAACACTCAAGTTAGAATCACAAGCATTACGCAGCTTATGCTACAAACTGGTGCAAATGGGACATATTACCGCGGTTGTAAAAGATCGCTATTTACTGACAGAGCAGCTGCACCAATATGCTGACCAAATTAGACAACACTTGAATGCTCATCAACAGCTTGAAACCAGTGAGTTTAGACAACTGATCAATATGGGCCGCAAGGTCAGCATTCAAGTGCTTGAGTTATTTGATAAAACAGGTTTTACCCGTCGAGAGTATCGCGGTAATAGTCGCATTATTCGAGATAACGAGCTGTTTCAATTTGAACCACAGGCTGTGCCATCGGCCACGAGCAACCGCTCACATTCATCTCATTAAATGGCTTGATATAGGATCTGCTATGCACACCACACACAAGATTGTGAATACCGTCAGCGCACAACGATTTCAAGCTGATTTAGTATATGAAAAGTCAGAAACCCTAGCATGCGAGACACGTATTGCACTGATCTATAATGGCATATCACATACTGTGATGATGGCAATTCCCGTTGATTTAGAAGAGTTTGCTATCGGTTTTACTTTATCTGAACGGATTGTGGACCATCGTCATGAAATCAAAGGGGTTGATATCGAACATGTTGAGGCAGGCGTCTTAATCCATCTTGAAATCACCAATCGCTGCTTTATGGCATTAAAAGAGCAACGCCGCAGTATGGCCGGTCGTACCGGTTGTGGTCTATGCGGTATCGCCCAGCTCGACCAAGCCGTTAAACCCGTCATAAAAGTCGACCAAGGTGATGATTTTAATATTGCGAATCTCAGTCTGACCTTAACCGAAGTTGCCCGCAAACAGCACCTATTTTCACAAACAGGTGCAACTCATGCTGCAATGGCGATTAACCTTGATGGTCATATTCAAGCGTGCTTTGAAGATGTCGGCCGCCATATCGCACTCGATAAGCTGATTGGTCATATTGCGCTAACTGATAATATGCCACCAGCGGCAATATTGCTCACCAGCCGCGCCAGTTTTGAAATGGTACAAAAAGCCGCAAGTGCCAATATCAAAATTATTTTTGCTATGTCAGCCGTCACCGCTTTAGCACTGGATTTAGCCGAACAATCCAATATTACACTGGTTGGTTTTTGCCGTGAAAATCGCGCCACAATTTATACCCATCCAGAACGGATTAATAATCATCAAACTGTGATGTTAAAGCAGGTTATTTAAGTATTTACGCTATGGATTTGTTTTATGATCTGTAGCGTTTTCTTCTATATCGAGTATGCCAGTCATGCAATGGTCACAACTGAAACAAACCCTCTTTATTCGCTATTGGCAACCTACGCTCCCAGTTATCGCAGCCGGAATATTAGCAGCACTATTTTTTGGCCTCACCGGCGCACTATGGGCGGTGACAGGCGAATTTACCCGTTGGGGCGGACATCTATTACAACTGGTAGGCATTGAGGCTGAAACTTGGCCCTACTTTCAAATCATTGGTCTTAAAGGCACACCACTTGATCGCATTGGCGGCATGATCATTATCGGTATGTTTTTAGGCGCACTCATTGCGGCGTTATGGGCCAGTAACGTTAAATTACGCATGCCCCAACATAAGCGTCGTATTGCCCAAGCCTTAATTGGTGGCATTATTGCCGGTATTGGCGCTCGCCTAGCCATGGGCTGTAACCTAGCCGCAATGTTTGCCGGTATTCCCCAGTTCTCACTACATGCTTGGTTGTTCACCATCGCCACCGCGGTAGGCTCATACCTTGGGGTAAAGTGCTGCTTACTGCCGATGTTTAGAGTGCCCATTAAGCTGAAAAAGCTCAACCGTCAGCCAGCAACATCGACACCCAAACCGGCGAACAAATCTCAGTTTGGCACAGGCATGTTGTTGCTGGCCGCATTACTGCTTACTGCCGTTGGTATTTACATACAGCTGCCCAAATTGGCCATTGCCTTACTGTTTGGCGCCCTCTTTGGTTTATTAATTGAACGAGCTCAAATTTGTTTTACCTCAGCCTTTCGCGATCTTTGGTTAATGGGGCGCACTCATATGGCCAATGCGCTTATTTTAGGTATGGCAGTCAGTGCCATTGGCGTGCTGCTATTCGTTGAATTGGGTGCGGTGCAAAAGCTGCAATGGGCAGGTCCAAATACCTTAATTGGTGGTTTGCTGTTTGGTTTTGGCATTGTACTGGCTGGCGGCTGTGAAACAGGCTGGATGTACCGCGCAATGGAAGGCCAAGTCCACTTTTGGTGGGTTGGCTTAGGCAATATCATTGGTGCCACCTTACTCGCCTATTGCTGGCCAGTCGTTGCACCGTTAGCAACCCAGTGGCCTAAAGTGAATCTACTCGACCAGTTTGGTCATATTGGTGGTCTAATTGTCACCTTAACCTTATTGGCTAGCACCCTATTATTAATTAATTTATGGCATAAACGCTTTTTTAAACGGATACCGGTATGACACAAACGACAGAAATTATTGCAGACTACCAATTGGATATGACAGGTGAAAGCTGCCCTTACCCATCAGTCGCGACCTTAGAAACCATGCTCACCCTAGAAACAGGTGAAGTATTAGAAGTGCTAAGCGACTGCGCTCAATCAATTCATAACATTCCGGCTGATATCAAAAACTTTGGCTATCAGCTACTCAACATCATTCAAGAAGGTAGTGATATCCGTTTTTATATTCGCAAGTAAATTGGTATTACTAATAAGCCCTGCAATTGCAGGGCTTACTGTTAAGTCATTCATGATTAAATCGGTGAGCCCGGTGGCATAGGCACTGGCTTGGTAATCACCTTATAGTCTTTATCACTCACGCCTTGATCTACTGCCTGTGCTAACCAAGCATAATGAGCCGCTAAATAACGACTTGCTCGCTTTTGCTTACGCTTCAGTTGTTTAAGCAATTGCTCCATTTTAAAGTGGATTTGTGCTTTCACCTCAGGACTGGTCGCAGGATTATGTAGCGCCGCAAGCATCTGCTCTATCACCACACTGTTTAATCGCTTCCATGTACCTAATTGCGCACTATTAGGCGGATCTAAATAGAGACTTTTAGCGATCATTTCATCCAGCACTGCAGCAATGGTAATCTGCTCACGATCAAGACTTGAAGCCTGTGCAATCCGATTTAGTCGAGTTGGTTGCAACATTTGACTGGTAATATGACGAGACAACATCTCTGCCATCGCCAATGGGTCGCTAATCACGTGCAGATTACTGGCAAAGCTCTCTCGATCACTTTGGTAATTACCGGTTTTAGGCACCAGCATCTGTAACTGTTGTTCAGGTACATTGAGTTTATCTAACTCAAGTTGCTCAGCCAGCGTCGTTAAGGCGCTTTGTTGTAACTCCGGTGCGGCATAATGCCAAACTTGATTATCATTGAAGTAGTTATAATCAACACCACCCAACACTTTTGCCGCCGCCGCAATTTGGTAACGGGTCAATAAATAGATAGGGACAAAAGTATCGCTCAATTCCCCCGTTGATTCTCCTACCAATAATGCCTGTGGCGAGAATTGTGCAATCGCCATTTGCCTGACCTGACTTAAACGGGCTAGTTCGGCAACCGGATCACTGCCGTTATCCCAAAGACTGGCATACATATGGCTTGCATCTGCTTGGCGCGAGTCTGCCTCACTAATGTATCGTAGCCCTTGTTGCTGTAGTTGACTGAGTAGCTTTTGCTGCTGCTCTGCGTTCAACTGTTCACTACCATAATCACCATAACCGTAACTGATAGCAAACTTGTCCCAATCACCAATGCCCTCTTTATAGGGTTGACTAATATCGATTTGCTCACCGTTTAGGGTAATTTGTGGATGCGGATAGTCCATCACTGATGCATTGTTATTGGTTGATGCGGCAAAGTTATGGTCGATACCTAAGGTGTGGCCAATCTCATGGGCGGCAAGTTGCCTAATCCGCGCCAAAGCTAAGTCCATACTCGCTTGTTCGGCTGCGGCTCTATCGCTCCAACCTGAGGTTAAGCCTCTGGCTATCATATGATCTTGACGCACTCGCTGACTGCCTAAGGTCACGTGGCCTTTAATGATTTCACCCGTGCGAGGATCAGTAATGGCAGCGCCGTATGACCAACCGCGAGTGGCACGATGCACCCATTGAATGGTGTTATAGCGGATATCTTGCGGATCGACTCCCTCTGGCAACATCTCTACTTTAAAACCATTAATAAAACCAGCATGATCAAATGCCTGCTGCCACCAGCGCGCACCATCAAGCAGTGCGGTACGAATCGGCTCTGGTGCACCGGGGTCAAGATAATAGACGATGGGTTCAACCACATCACTTGGCGCGCTCCCCGGATGCTCTTTTTGCAAACGATGCCGCACCAGTAAATGCTGTTTAATTGGCTCATCAATTGCGGTGGCATAATCGAGATAATCATTAAAGAAAAAGCCACTCATAGGATCATACCGACGTGTTTGATAACCAGCCTCAGGTAGCTCAATAAATGAATAGCGCATCACTAAACTGATATGTTTACCATCTGGCGTCACCGTAGCGACATGGTTGCCAGATTGCGGCGCACTAAAGGTCAATTGCACATCAACATCCGCATTACGTTCAAATGTTTTAACCTGCGCGGGGATGATGACTGAACGTTGCTTATCTAACTGGTACGCCCCTTGCTCACTGGCTTTTAAAGCATCAACAACGCCATGTAAGTCGTTAATCACCAAATCATTAATTGCCACGATAGGCCGTTTACCATCAATGATTTTACCTTGCCATAATACTGAGTCAGCAAAGGCTTGTTTAACGGATTGTTGCTCGGCAGGATTATCACTGTCAGCGCGATAGGCGGTATTGAGTTGCTTTAGAATAAGGTAAGGGCCTTGGCGCTCAAACTGAACTAATCGATTGTGACCCAGTTGACCGCGATCTAAACCGACATCATTAGAGCCTAGCCCTTGTGGCAGACTGGTCAGCATAATAAAGGGCTGATTTAATTTGCTCGCCTCGAGATAGAGCTGACCATCTTTTTGATTATAAAATAAATTAATAAAGCCTTTATGTTGTTGGCTTTGTTTAATGATTTGTTTACTTGAAGTATCAGCGGCCATGGTGACCGCTGGGGTACATACTAATGCCAGTGTTAAGGCAACATACCGAGATTTCATCCTATATCCCCTATTGATACCAGTCATTTATTGAGCATAGACTGGTATTGTTAGCCCGACTACCTTGCTGGGCGAATGTTGTTTTACAACACTTATTTATTATTAATTTTTTGTCACTTTATGATTAACCCAATGCGCTAATGTTTCAAACAGCTCAGGTAACATAATCGGTTTAGTAATATGGTCATTCATACCCGCCGCCAGACTCTTCTCTTTGTCACCGGACATAGCATGAGCTGTCATCGCAATAATCGGTAACTCATCAAGGCTGTAATGCTGACGCAGCGCTTTAGTGGCCGTTAAACCATCCATGACAGGCATTTGAATATCCATTAATACCACATCATAAGACCCTTTATTGACCATTTCTATTGCCTGTTGACCATTTTCAGCCAACTCAACCTCGTAACCGGCACTTTTCAATAGCTCAGTTGCAACTTGTTGGTTAATAAAGTTATCTTCAACCAACAGCACTGAACCTTTACTTTCAGAGGCTTCAGTGGCTTCTGGTTCAGATTCTTCGATGGCTTCCATCTCAATCGTCACTGGTGGCTGCGGCTGTCTAAAGGCCGTAATAATATGATCAAACAAATCAGATGCTTTAAATGGTTTCTGTAATGTCGTCACCACATCAATACCGTCCAACTGCACCTGCAATGGCTCGGCTGCATAAGCCGTCATTAACAGAATCTTAGGTCGTCTAGTGATACGACCATCAACAAGCATATCGTCAATATTATCGATAACCTGTAAACCATCCATGTTTGGCATCATCCAATCAAGCAGCACCAAATCGTAATCTTGTTGCGCAATTTGAGATAATGCTGACGCGCCAGAATCAGCCGTGTCCACATTAAAATGGAAGCTCTTCATCACTGATGAATAGATTTCGAGTGCAGTGCTATTGTCATCAACCACTAACACTTTGAGATGGTTCAATTGTTCAGGCACCACCATAGGGACAAGTGACTCACTTGGCGCTAATTTAAAGCTAACAGTAAAGCTAAAGGTACTACCATGATTTAATTCACTGTGGATGCTCATCTCGCCGCCCATCATGCTGACAAGGTGCTTACTGATTGATAAGCCTAATCCCGTGCCACCATACTTACGAGTGGTTGAGCCATCAGCTTGTGAAAAGGCATCAAATAGTTTGGCTTGCTGCTCTTTACTAATACCAATGCCAGTATCACGCACCCAGAATTTAAGGCTGACTCGATCACCTAGCTGTTTAACCTCTTCACAACCTAGTTCAATTTCTCCCTCTTGAGTAAATTTGACTGAGTTAGATAATAGATTAATCAACACTTGCCCTAAACGGAGTGGGTCACCTTCCAAACATAAACCTTGTGGTAAAGGAGAATAAAGCAATAGCTCCACCCCTTTCTCTTGAGCGCGTTGGGCATTCAAGTTAATGGCATGATCTAACACTTTATCAATAGGGAAACTGACTTTTTCTAGTTCGAGTTTACCTGCCTCAATTTTAGAGAAATCCAAAATATCATTAATAATACGCAGTAATGATTGAGCAGAGAAACCCGCTTTTTCTAAGTAGTCTTTTTGCTGCTCAGTTAGCTGGGTACGCTGCGCTAATTGCAGCATACCAATAATGGCATTCATTGGCGTACGGATTTCATGACTCATATTAGCCAAGAATTCACTCTTATATAGGTTGGCAGACTCAGCGTCTTGTTTTGCTTCAAGTAGCGCCACTTCATTGAGCTTATGAACCGTAATATCTTTATGAGTACCTAACATCCGTTTAGGTTTACCTGCCGAATTAAATTCAACAATTCGACCACGAGATAAAATCCAACGGTATTCGCCTTTTTTAGAACGCATTCTAAATTCAATCGAATAACTGCCTTTAGCCTGCTGGATATATTGTTCAATATAATCCATTACTCGATCATGATCCTCTGGATGTAACATGCTCAAGAAATTGCTGATCAACGCAGGATATTCATCATCTTTGTAGCCCAGCATAGTGTAATAAGCACTATTACAGATAAGCTGATCTGAATCTAAGTACCAATCCCATAGACCATCTTCTACCGCGTCCATAGCTAAGTGGTAACGCTCTTCAGATAAACGCAACTGCTCTGCAGCTTCATACTCTCGAGTAACATCACGCCAAATGGCAATCAAGCCTAACAACTCACCACGACGGTTATAAAACGGAATTTTGATGGTATCAAGCAACACGGGTTTACCAACCAGATCAACCCGCTCTTGATAGCGCAATGGCACACGATCGCGTAAGACCTGTTTGTCTTCTTCACGAATACGACGACCCTGTGCTGGATTGGTAATATCTTCAGGTGCTAAACCAATCATCTCACTTTCGCTAAAACCTAATAAGCGCTCTGCGGTTTTATTACAGCCTAAATAATTGCCCTCTTTATCCTTAAATACAATCGCCTCAGGAATCGAATCAAGTAGCGAACGTAGTAATGCATACTCACGTTCACGACGTTCTGTCGTCTCTTTTAAACGCTCGGTACGGCGCGCGACTAAATTATCAAGCCGTTTATTTTGTTCTGCAAGATGCTTGGTATATTGCGCATTTTCTTCAAATGTTCGACTAATCAGCGCAAACCATGGCTGCCAACCTTTAGCGATTTTGCTTGGTGGTTTGCGTGGATGCAGTGAGCAGGCTTCTAAATGCGATAACAGTCTAGACGCTGGCGTCACAAACGCGCGGCGAGTTTGCCAATGCACAATACTGACCAACAATGACAAGGCAAATACCACTAAGAAGAAAGTTAACTCAAGTTTCTGCCAAGACTCATTAAATAATGCGCTCTCATTTTGTAAGTACAACAAACGCCATGGTGCATTTTGCAAGGACACTGAATTGATATAGTAACCGTTGCGGATCACACCATGATTGGTATCAAACAGCTCGGACTCAGGCAAAGAATGTAATGCTGATGGTAAACGCTGACTCAAATGATAAAGCCGATTGGTATCGTCACTTTTAAAATCGCTGTGAGACAAAATATTGTTATTCTGATCAAGCAAAATTACTGTACCCGGCATCCGGAAATACATGCGTATTTGCTTAGCTAATGAGGCGAGCGTCATATCAAGATTTATGGAACCCATAAACTCTTTACGCAAATAGATAGGTACACCCAAAGTAGTAATTAAGCCACCTTGTTCAGGCGCGAGATAAGCTTCGCTCCAAAATACATTACGTTGCGGATTAATCGCTGGCGTGGCTAATTGAAACTGCTTGTTATTGAGCATCTCATCGCTAAAACGTGAACTGGCTTTATTCCATGGGAAATAAGACATCATCCGACGCTTCGAAATATAATAGATAGACGATGACTTAGGCGCGGACTCTTTAGCAATAGGAAACGACAAAGACAACTCAAATAGCATTTGCAGTTCTTGATAAAACTCAGGGCTACGGTTCTCCAACGAACCTTTACCGCTAATGCGACCAATATTAGTAAATGGCTTACCACTTTCAGCGTATTTAGGCTCTAACGTGAAATAATCATTGGTACGATTAAATTTTTCGTAATTTCGAAGGTAATCAGTATTTATTGGTGTTCGTAGTTCAAGATTATCAGTCGCAATAGTACGCAAACTTTTAACTGCACGAATACTTGATTCAAGCAATAAATCAATTTGCAAAACATGACGATGAATTTGCTCATCGCGCTGAGTCAGTAACTGCTCATTTTGGCGCTCAAAGAATATGCCCGCAGTAATAAACGCCAATACAATTACACCAATATAAGTGTAAAAAACAGAGCGATTATAATACTTTAAGATCGGCGACTTTAACTCTAGTTCGACTTCACTCGACTTCATGAACTACCCTAAATCGATACTGATTAACTTTAACCCTATAGCATATCAGTTTGGTTACGGTTTAGGATAGTCACATAGATTTAACTCTCAATATTCATCACAAATGTTCTTCTGCAAACTTAGCCAAACGCGAACGCATGACCCCATTAAGATAAACGTTAGCACTGCCTTCAAAATCTTTAAAACGCTCAACAATATAGGTTAATCCAGAGGATACCGCTGACATATAGTTGGCATCAATTTGGGCAAGGTTACCACTACAAATTAATTTGGTACCTTCACCCATCCGAGTAATCATGGTTTTAATTTGTGATGCGGTTAGGTTTTGGCACTCATCTAATATCACAATTGAATTTTGAATCGAACGACCACGCATAAAGTTAACTGACTTAAACTGGATATTTGCCTTCTCCATAATGTAATTCATGCTACCTTCTGGATTCACATCATGCTTGTGCAACACCTCAAGGGTATCGGTAATAGCCGCTAACCATGGTGCCATTTTTTCCTCTTCAGTGCCGGGCAAGAAACCAATAGACTCAGCAATTTCTGGGGTATTACGGGTTACGATCACCTTGTCATATTGATTACGCTCAACCACTAACTCTAAAGCCGCCGCTAATGCGAGTAAGGTCTTACCACAACCCGCGGGGCCCGTCAGAATAACCAAATCAATATTCGGGTCGAGTAAGGCATCTAACGCCATCCCTTGATAGATGTTTTTAGGTTTAATGCCCCAAGCTTCTTGATTCATTAACCTGTCGCGACCTAAATCAATCAGCTCAATAGATTGCTTATTAATTTGTGCTACGCGACCACAGAACTCATCTGTTTCATCAATCACATATTGATTGATATACAGCGGCTCATCTTTAAAATCGTCTTTCGGTACATGATGTATGGTTTGTCGACCTTGACGATCGGTTTCAACATTAGTGCAATGCTGCCAAAAATCACCGTCAATACAGGTAAACCCTTTGCTTAGAAAACGAATATCTTCAATTAATTGATCGGTACGATAATCTTCAACGCGTTCAATCCCCACCCCTTTGGCTTTTAAGCGCATATTGATATCTTTAGTCACTAATGCAACTAAACGTGGATGATGCACTTTTTGGAGATGCAAAGCGGCATTGATAATACGGTTATCATTGTGACCACCGGGGAGTTCGCCCACCACAGATTCAATTTGATGATCAGCAAAAATAGACAATGTTCCCGTTACATCAGCATGTTCCTCACTACAAGGTAATGGCACCCCGTTGATGATTTGCTCAGGACTGACATTTCCCCCCAAAATATCTTCTAAGGCACGAATGGCAATTCTGGCATCACGACTGATATCGCGTTTGGAGTCTTTAAGGTGATCAAGTTCTTCAAGCACGGTCATAGGAATAACCACATCGTGCTCTTTAAAGGAATAGATGGCGAGAGGATCATGTAATAATACGTTGGTATCAAGCACAAATAGCTTTTTGCAGTCTGGTTCCATAGTCACTCCGCTACCAATGGACCACCTACTAACCAGTTAACGCCTTTAGATTGCTTGAGTTAGCTCAACAAATTCTAACGACATTGACCATTGGGTGGACCAAGCAAATGAATTTATTAACGCTATTGTTACATTTCCATATTGTCACTTGAGCAAAAAAAGCACAAGCAATTATCATCTTAGCGCCAGTTCTCATGCGAAAGTACGACGCAATATAAATACAACCGATATACAGAGATATACACAAAATCACTAGCATTGTTGAGTGAAACTTCTACAATTATCACCAAGCTATCCGTTTGATGGCAGTAATACCAACTTGATTAAGAAGGTGATCATTCAGCGGGAGTTCAAGGTGCTGTAGACAAGGCGGACATTTGAACGGAATAGTTATTCTATTTTGAAAATGTTCAACGCAGTATACAGTGCCTTGAAACCCGCTCGAAGTGAGCTTTTCAGGCCTTTCCATTTCGATGTTGCATTGATTTGAAAGGGAATAGCCATTACGGCATCAATGCGCCTAGAACTGAAAAGGCTGACAAGCTCTGAATCGCTCACATCTTTAATCAAATTGGTATAAACCAAAATACAATTTTAATTATCGGCGTCGATGTTATAACATACGCGCCTTTTTGAGTTTCAGTATAGAGAGAACAGTTAAAGATGCCGTTTGCCTTAGGTCAACGCTGGATAAGTGATACCGAATCAGAACTTGGATTGGGTACTGTTGTTCAAGTAGAGGGTCGCATGGTCACATTAATGTTTCCTGCAACCGGTGAGAACCGTATGTTCTCACGTAGTGATGCCCCACTAACTCGAGTAATTTACAACCCAGGAGATAGTGTCGAAGGCCATGAGGGCTGGACATTAACCATCAGTGAACTTGAGGAAGATAATGGACTTGTAACCTATCACGGCACTCGCAGTGATAACGGTGAGCAAGCCAGTTTACGTGAAACTCTACTGAACCATAATATTCGCTTTAACAAACCACAAGATCGTTTATTCGCAGGTCAAATCGACCGCCTAGATCGTTTTGGTGTACGTTATCAAGCGCAAAACTTACGTCATCAAATTGCGACCTCAGATATGCTAGGCCAGCAAGGTCCTCGCGTAGGCTTAATTCCACATCAACAGTGGATTGCATCAGAAGTGGGTCGCCGTTATGCGCCACGCGTTTTACTTGCTGATGAAGTGGGTTTAGGTAAAACCATTGAAGCGGGTTTAATTATTCATCAGCAATTACTCACTGGCCGGGCAGAACGTGTGTTAGTGATTGTGCCTGACACCTTACGTCATCAGTGGCTAGTTGAGATGCTACGCCGCTTTAACCTACGTTTTTCCGTGTTTGATGAAGACCGCTGTGTTGAAGCTTATGCCGATAACGACAACCCATTCTATACTGAACAGTTGGTGATTTGTTCACTTGAGCTACTGCGTAAAAAGCGTCGTTTAGAGCAAGCCTTAGATGCCGATTGGGATCTTATGGTAGTCGACGAAGCGCACCATTTAGAGTGGGCAGAAGATAAGCCGAGCCGCGCTTACCAAATTGTTGAAGCACTAAGTGAAGAAGTGCCGGGCGTGTTGTTATTAACAGCAACCCCAGATCAACTTGGTCACCAAAGCCACTTTGCGCGTTTACGTTTGCTTGATCCTAACCGCTTCTTTGATTATGAAAGCTTTATCAAAGAAGAAGACAGCTATAAAGCCGTAGCAGAAGCTGCTGAAGCACTAAGTTCAGGCGAAAAACTGCCTGACAGTGCGATTCAATGCTTAACTGAACTATTGGCAGAAAAAGACATTATGCCAAGCATCAATATTATCCAAGCTGATGATATTGATGATGAATTAAAACAGCAAGCTAGCCAAGAATTACTGCAAGAACTATTAGACCGTCATGGTACTGGCCGCGTGCTATACCGTAACAGTCGTGCATCAGTAAAAGGCTTCCCACAGCGTATATTCACTAGCTACCCACAAGCAGTACCTGAGCAGTATCGTACCGCTGCGCGTGTAAATGCGATGATGAGTAACTATAAAACACCAGCGCAAAAGCTGACTGAAGCCCTAAACCCTGAAAAAATCTATCAAGAATTTGAAGAGTCTGGTGCCAGTTGGTGGAAGTTTGATCCACGCGTTGATTGGCTAATTGAATTCCTAAAGAATAACCGCAGTAAGAAAGTCCTGATTATTGCTAGCCGCGCTGAAACCGCGCTGAGTCTTGAAGAAGCATTGCGTACCCGCGAAGGTATTCAAGCAACAGTGTTCCATGAAGGCATGTCAATTATTGAGCGAGATAAAGCGGGTGCTTACTTTGCTCAAGAAGAAGGCGGAGCACAGGCACTTATCTGTTCTGAAATTGGTTCAGAAGGTCGTAACTTCCAGTTTGCTAGCCATTTAGTATTATTTGACCTACCACTTAACCCAGATCTACTTGAGCAACGTATTGGTCGTTTAGATCGTATTGGTCAAAAGAATGATGTGCAAATTCATTTGCCATACCTAGCTGGAACCGCGCAAGAGCGTCTACTACAGTGGTTTGAGCAAGGTCTAAATGCATTTGAGCTAACTTGTCCGGGTGGTCATATTCTGTTTAACGAATTTGTGGAGCCATTAACCAATGTGTTAATGACTGGCGATGAAGACGAGCAAACAGAGCTATTGAATCAAACTCAGGCACGTTATAACGAGCTTAAGCAAGCGATGGAACAAGGTCGCGATAAGTTGCTAGAACTTAACTCTAATGGTGGTGCTCGCGCAGCAGCATTAGTGAAAAAGCTTGCCGACTTAGATAACGATACTCACCTAATTGGCTCTGTTATCCGTTTATGGGACATCATTGGCGTTGACCAAGAAGATCGTGGTGAGAACTCGATCATTCTACGTCCAAGTGAACATATGATGTACCCGACATATCCTGGCTTACCTGAAGATGGTATTACGGTAACTTTTGATCGCGAAACGGCATTATCTCGTGACGATATTGCACTAATTACCCAAGAACATCCGATTGTACAAACAGGTTTGGACTTAATTACGGGCTCTGAAACGGGTACGACCAGTGTTGCTATTCTAAAGAATAAAGCCCTGCCAGCAGGTACAATTTTCTTAGAGCTAATCTACATGGCCGACGCTTCTGCACCACGAGCTAGCCAGCTATACCGTTACTTACCACCTACACCAATCCGTGTGTTATTAGATAAGAATGGTACTAACTTAGCCGCTAACGTGACTTATGAAAGCTTCGATAAGCAGTTAAGTGCCGTTAACCGTCATATTGGTAGTAAGCTCGTGACGGCATCACAACCAATGTTGCATCCATTATTTGCTAAGGGTGAAGAATTTGCCCAGCAAGACTTGGATAAGCTCGTGGTTGAAGCACGTGAAAAGATGACGACTCAATTGACTGCTGAACTTGCACGTTTAGAGTCATTAAAAGCGGTCAATCCGAATATTCGTGATGAAGAGCTCGACTATTTACGTCAGCAAATGACTGAACTCAATGGTTATATGGATCAAAGCCTACTGCAATTAGATGCGGTACGTTTAATTCTAGTCAGTCACGCTTAATTGATATCTGATTATAGCTAAGCAAAGCCCTGTTTTTAACAGGGCTTTTTTGTATACTGAACACACAATCTACTTTATTGATATCAGCCTATGAATGGACTCTACAGACTGCTATTGCTAACGCTATTTAGCGGCATTAGTTTTATAGCTCAAGCACAAACCAATCCTGAACTTCAAGTCTCACCTTGGCAGGGCAAACAACAGTTTGGCAGCGTATTTATTATTAGCGCGCCCAAACAGCCTATTTTAAGCCAGAGTATGTTAGGTCATATTCAGCAACAACTGCCCACTAAAGGCTGGGCTAGTATCGCAATAACGCCGCCACTGAATATCAATAGTGAACCTGCAGCACAACAATCATGGCTCCAACAAGCACTGACACAAATGCAGCAAGCAAGTCACGAATATACGGGTAAAAAGGTGTTAATCATTGCGAATCAAAGTGCGGCAATGGCGGTTGAGTATTTTACCAAGCAACAAGACAGCGATATTGATTTACTGGTATTAATCGATCCATTTGATACACGCACTGAACATAATCGCACCCTGCTTAGTCAACTTGATCAGCTAACACTTCCGGTATTAGATATCGCCAATATTGATGCCCACCCGATTGCCCAAAATAACTATCCAAGCCGTTATCGAACCAGTAGCTCTGCAGACACAGCAAACTATCGATTAATGACGCTAACATTACAACAGCAGCAAATGGCATCATGGCAAACCGCTGTTGAGTGGATTAATAGTTATAGCCGCAAGCAACTCGGATTATTGAGTCAATAATAAAAAACCCAGCTCACTGAGCTGGGTTTCATTAATATTCTATAAATATTAATTAGTGCTGACGAGGAAAGCCATCTTCATCCATATCATCGTCATCATAATCTTCGTCGTCAAACTCGTCATCGTCACCCATAAAGAAGGTGCCCCAACCGTCATATTCAACTTTTTGCTTCTGTGCTAGCAGTAACATTTGCTCAGTTGCTTGATCTAGCAACTCAACCTCAAGCTTATGGTAAGCGACAGCATCAAAACAGCAAACAACGGTACCGTCGTCTAACTCCATCTCTTCTGCATCATTTACTTCAAAACCTAACTTGAACGCCTCAACTGCGGCTTTTTCTAAGCGATCAAAGCTTTCAGAAGAAAAGTGATGTTCAATAATATATTCAGCATCAGCTGCAGAACCATCATCAAGCAAAGCTTTAACGATTTCACGGTTTTCTTGTTGCTGTGCTTTAAATTGGCGTTCAAACGACATTGACTGTCTCCGTAACAAATAATCGACTTACTATCAGTAGTGATTATACGTGATTATCGTGCAGAGGTTTAGCCATTAATGCTTGTGCCTCTTCATTTAATTGATTCCAGCGAGTTTCCATCTGCGTATGGACCTCTGCAGCAAATGCTTTAATTTCTGACTTCTCAATACCTTGAGTTGGAATTGGGTCCATCATTTCAACAATCACCACGCCATTATCCCAGCGATTTAGATTGATGTTAGCTTGGCATGACGCCAATACTGGCACCATAGGCACACCGGCCTCAATCGCGGTATGGAACGCGCCTAATTTGAACGGTAATAAACCACGACCGCGTGAACGAGTACCTTCTGGGAAAATCCATACAGATAAGCACTTTTCTTTAATCTTTTTAGCTGTTTGCGCCATGGTGGCAAATGCGCGACGACGGTTAGTCCGATCGATTAAAATATTGCCAGATAACCAATATAGTTGACCGAATAATGGGATCCACACCAAGCTTTTTTTGCCTAAACTCACCGTACTTTTAGGCACCATACCGGTATGGGTAAACATGTCGTAAGTATTTTGATGGTTAGCAATATAAATATAAGGTTGCTGCACTGCTTGTGCTGATGGTCGTAATATGACTTTAATCCCTAAAATTGGGGCAACCCATGAAAACCATTTAGCAAACATATGTACATTATTGCGATGGCGAGGACGTAAAATACACAGTAATCCACCACACACAAAAGCCAAAATTAACAAAATAGCCAATATTATTGACCTTAAAACTAACAGCACAACAGACTCCGACAAGCTAATAGGCGGCCAGTATAGCGACAGCTAATAAAGAGCTCAATCTAATGTTTACAGCTGTAAGCTGTTTATTTATCAAGCTCACACTATAGGCTGCTATTTCATTAATACCTTACCTGTTAGCGTGTTGTATTCAATCAGAATTTGTTGATCAGCCATCAAAGCATAAGTACATAAGCCATTCACCGCGCTGACCACTTTAAATACACCGGAGGCTGTTGAATAATAAAATTGGTGAGAACCATCAGCAAGCTTATTGCCTGCTCCTGAATAATCGAGCGTTTGGTTATAGCCTAATAAACCATTCCACAGTCGACCACACATATTAGTATTAGGATTAGTGACAACAGAATGGCCGGGACTTTTTTTATCTTGAGACTCTATAGGGTAGCCATTTGCATTGAAATTAACACTGTCATCAAGAAAGCCTGGCATATCACCAACCGCTTGACCTTTTGCTTTTAATTGCCAAACCATATGGGCCTGCAAGACTGAAGTTTGCAAAGTTGCAGCAGTCATTTTTACTGAGGTATGCAGCGCTTCCTCTGAAATAAAGATCACTCTAGGCACCGCAATAACCGCGGCAATGCTAGAATAATCATCACTACAACTAACTCAATCAGTGTAAATCCTTTTACTGACACAATGTCATCCTAACATCGGTGTATTTATCAATTATTAAACTAAAATTAGCGTTAAATTTGTATTAGCTTAAAGCGTTAATCTTGCTTCTTTATTGATATTACTGACACCATTCGATAGACAATGGCATAAGCTGCTAAACACATTACAATCATGGCTCCACTTGGAAGATCAAATAATGCGGACAGCAATAACCCAGTAAAGTACCCTAGCAAACCAATAATATAGGCATAAAGCAGCGACCATTTATGCGACTGCCTTGCAACTGCTAATGCAGGGAAAATCAAGCTACTAAAAACGAGATAGACGCCAACTAACTGCACACTAATGGTTATCACAATGGCAAATATCACATAAAAGCCAATACCGCTGAGCAGTGTTGGTAGCATAAATAGCAGTATCAATATCAATGTATAGACCAATACCGGCAGCACTAATTGCGACCAACTGACCCATAAAATTTGACCTGACATTAGCTGTTTAATAATTTCACTGCCATGGGGATCATTAGCGAGTAACAGCACGGCTAATACCGCAGCAATCACATATAGCCCACCAATTAACGCTTCTAAATCTTGCTTAAAATAATGAGCTAACAACGCAATTAAACCTGCACCGGCCAATGCAAATAGCGTAGGTAGCCACCACAATACATAGGGCAAGTGACTAAGCTCATGATTCAGCTGTACCACCACAGTACCCAGTGCGGCAATTTGAGCAATGGCTAAATCAATAAAGATAATGCCGCGCGTCAGCACCTGCCGCCCTAACAACACATGGGTAGATAGCACGATGCTGCCAGCAACAAGTGCTGGCAACAAAATAGACCATAACGAACTATCAATCATGACTGGCTATCCAGTAAGAGCGCTATCACACTGTCATACAAACTGAACAGATCTTGACTTTGCTCATTACCACCCACTGACATCGGTAATACTACAACCGGTAAACCAGTTCGTTCAGCTAGCCAATTGGCACCACGATTATCTTGATACGAAGCCAATACAATCGCAGTTGGCGCCTGCTGTTCAACCACAGCTAACAATGTTGCTAAGTGACTACTACTTGGTGGTAAACCCGGCTTAGGTTCTAAATCCGCCACTTGCTCAATACCAAGCCAGTTATACAAATAACGAAAGCTAGAGTGATAACCGACGACTTTACGACCTTGTAGCGGTTTTGCTTGCGTTAGCCAACGATCGATAGCTTGCTGCCAACGCTGACTAAAATCCATAAATGCAGCTTGGTAATTAGCTTGTTGTTCAGGATCTAATTGGCTTAATTTTACAGTTAATGCCTGCGCAACCTGCAGTAATCGCTGAGGATCAAAATGAAGGTGTGGGTTACCTAATGCATGCACATCCCCCATACTGGCATCGACCTTGTCGAGTTTATCTAAAGTCTCGACCTGCATCGCCGCATAAAACAATCCCTGTTCGGTACTACGCACCTTAGCGTTAGCAGATTTCATCATTAACATGGGTAACCAGCCAATCTCTAAATCGGCCCCAGCACAAACCACTAAATCTGCTTGACGCATTTTAGCGATTAAGCTTGGGCGAGCTTGGATCATATGCGGATCTTGATAAGCTGTTGTCGCACTAAACACTTTTGCATTAGGCGCTAACTCTTTAACTAACGCAGCATATTCAGGCTCGCAACTAAATACATTTAATTGTGCTGCTGCTGGCATAGCAGCTAGTGCCATTGTCGCCGCAAATATTGACGCTATAAATTTAGAATTGATGCGCACCGTGAGCCCCCAGAGTCATAACATATTGTAGTGTCACGATATGATCGTCAGTGATATCAGCATACTGGTTACCTTGTTGATAACTGTATTGCAAACGTACCGTTGAAAAATGGCTATGATGCCAAGCCAGCATCACATCAGTTTCTTTAAACTCCTGCTGGTGTAAATGATCACCATGAGCTTGCCATACGTCAGCTTGACCATAGCGAACACCAGCACTCCATTGCGGCAAGAATTGATAAACACCACTGACATACCAAGCACGGTTTTGCTCTGATAATGTTTGTTCTATATGGCCGTCATGCTCAAGTGCAAACAGATCTTGTTGTAAGAAATACTCAGCGGAAAGGGTTAAGTTTTGGTACTTATAATTCCCCTCTGGCGCCCACTTAAATACGGCATCAGCAATATAGGTATTTTTCCCCGTATAAGCCGCATTATGACTGTGTCCCGAATGTTCATCATGGCCTGCTTCATGAATTTCAGCCTCATGCTCTTCGTGACCTTCATGTTCAGCGTGTTCTTCATGGATCATTTGAGTACCGGCTTCATTACGCAGATAACTCAGGCCAAACTGCCATGAACTACTTAAACCAATATCGCCGCCCCACTTACTGTATGCCGTCATCGCCCCAACCGTTTTATAATCAGGTAAGGCCTCTCCCTCATGAACATGCGCTTCACTACGCAATGATTTACCCGTGAATGCTTCAACACCTAATAACCAATAAATATCAGTGGGTGCCACATAATTAATCCGTAGACCATCATCAAAATAGTGACCGCCAACAAAAGCACGGTAAGCAAGTGGTCGCTGCACAAAACTATCACTGTGAGTATGTTGGTTATTTAAATAACCGATATCAGATAAAAATCGACCCGCTCGTAAACTGAAACCTGCAGGCAGTGCGAGTGTTTGAATAAACGCTTCTTCTAAACCTACTTCAATATCACCATCATGCTGTTCTATAACTGTAGTCAACTTACCAAAAAAGTAGTCATCGATATTGGCACTCATTGCCAACTCTGTATGCCCAAGCCCAAAGCCCTTTTCAGTTTCAGATAATGGACGTTCGCCCTCTTGATAATACCCCTCAAGCACACCACTAATGGCTGGATTAGAGATCATTGAAGATTGCGCAAATAATGGTGTTGAAAAAAATATAGCCGTTGTCATCCCAGCTAGATATGCAGGATATTTAATCATTTTCATAAAAACTCCGTATAACAAAACGCAGCTCGATGAATTTATCGAACTGTAATTATTTAAAATTTAATGTTTGTTAATACGGCGGGGCGCGGCTTTGATAATAACGACTAACAGTAGCAACATAGCTCAGTAATAATGGTGTTTCACTGATAAAAGTCTGTTTGTTAATCGCTAAGTTAAATTCAGCTGTACTGATAGCATGGCTAAAATTATGGTGATGAAAACATAATGAACAGTGCTGATTCACACCGTCACTGGTGTGCTGATGAGCTTCAACTACAAACGACGAAAACACTAGCATGAATGCTAGTAAAATCGTAATCATCTTGTAGCGAGAAGTTAGCACAGAGAATCAACCCATAGAGAAATGTGATTTAAGTGTAAATTTAACTTATGCAAGATGCAACTAAAGTAATGATAATCGTTATCTTATAGCAAGATTTAACTTATACCAATTTGATTAAAGATGTGACTGATTCAGAGCTTGTCAGCCTTTTCAGTTCTAGGCGCATTGACGCAGTAATGGCTATTCCCTTTCAAATCAATGCAACATCGAAATGGAAAGGCCTGAAAAGCTCACTTCGTGCGGGTTTCAAGGCACTTTATACTGCGTTGAACTTTTTCAAAATAGAATCACTATTCCGTTCAAATGTCCGCCTTGTCTACAGCACCTTGAACTCCCGCTGAATGATCACCTTCTTAATCAAGTTGGTATTACCCCTTAAAATTTAAGATTAACTTAAGCTGATATCGGTATGCTGTAGATATCAGGATATAAGATCCGGCGTTAATGCCCCAATGGAGATAAGAAAAATGTTAGCATTTCTTCGCGCAAATATTGGCTTAATTATTGGCACAATTCTATTTTTTGGATTTGTATTAGGCGGTATTTATTACGTTGAACACTCATTGGCGAGCCAAGTACAAGTAATTGAATAATTAATTTAAGAAATTAAGCCACTCGCAACGCATGCTAAGTGGCTTGAGCTTATAGCAATTCTATCGATTGATATGAATTAACGATATTTCTGTCGCTGCTCACTATCATCAGGTCGCTCTGGGGCTTCAACAACCCGTAGCTGATCCATCATATGACTCACAAATACTGTAATACCGGCAAAAATAGCCACCGGAATCGCCCAAGCTTTGCTTGTAGGCACAAAATAACAGTAAGCAATTGCTGCTACCGCAATATAAAATCCAATCAGTTTTAATTTAGATAAAGTCGGACTTTTAGCTAACCATGCCTCACAATGAGGACACTGAATTTGAGCACTAAAGCCCTTACCTCTTTGATGAGTTACCGCACCCGCTGCAAATGAACGACTACAATGAGGACAAATCACAATACTACCTCTACATAATTTTCCTACTTGAAGATACTATTTCAGACATTGGAAAAATTCCCGCTGAACCTCTGTAACTTCAAGCAGCTTAGAGACATAGTTTAGCAGAAAGCCTTATCTACATCTTTAATTTATCACGCGATAAATGACTCATATCAGCCAATTCCCTTAACCGATGCTACCACTTAAATCTGATTTACAGCATTAAGGGATAGCGCTAAAATCGCGCCCTAGGCAACTTTAGGGAAACCAATATGCATCGTTCGATAAGCGCAGCTGTACTCGTGCTGCTATCGTTATTTTCAACTGTTTCAATGGCGCAAACTGCACCCGTTACAGAACAAATTACACAACTTTCCAATATTATTGAAAAAGACATCGCCCAATTACCAATGGCTAAGGGTGAGCTAAAAGCATTAACTGAATATCGCATCAATCAAAAAACAGATGAGATGCGTGTATTAATTAAAGAGTTAATGGCGAAACCAGAAGCAAACAAAGCCTTTTTAACAAACTTAATCAGTAATCAAATCAAATTCACCGATCAAGCTTTGCAATATATCCGTCAAGATATTAAGCAGCTACAAGCTCAACTTGGTCAGAAAAATGATAATGAACTGATGATCCGCATCGCGAATCGCGAGCATCAGAATATTGATTACCAGCAAGAGCAATTGCAGAATATTCAATGGGCTGACAAATTAGGTATTGATACTAGTGCTGAAAAAACAGCATTAATTAATCAGTTAACTTATCGTGCCGATCGCTTAGCATCATTACTGACATTCAGCCAATCACAACTTAAAGCCGCCATTGTTGCTGCAACTGAAGCCGGTAAAGCGGTGACGTCAGCACAAACGGATAAAGTGGCACAGCTAAAAGTATTGATGACTACATCAAGTGACAACTTAGCAAAAACCATCGACTTACTTGATGTCTTAAAGCAAAACACTGCGGAATTAAAACAGACGCTATTCCAAGTTTCTGGTGATATTACTCACGACGTACTTAATTTTGCAGTGGCTTCAAGCCTAATTGAGCAGTGGTTCAATGTGGCACAAAAGCAGTTAGTAGAAAATGGCCCTGGACTGATGTTCAAAACCTTTATCTTCTTACTGATTTTATTCACAGCAAGTCTATTGTCTAAGGTCGCACAACGCATTGTGGCTAAGGCTGTAAGCAACTCAAAACTCAAGTTCAGCAAACTATTACAAGACTTCTTTATCTCATTGTCAGGTAAAGCGGTATTTACCATTGGTTTACTGGTTGCGTTATCACAACTAGGTATTGAATTAGGCCCATTACTGGCAGGTTTCGGTATCGCCGGTGTGATTATTGGTTTTGCTTTACAAGATACTTTATCAAACTTTGCATCAGGCATGATGATCCTTATCTACCGTCCATACGACGTAGGCGATCTGATCAATGCTGCGGGTGTCACTGGTAAAGTAAGCCATATGAGCTTAGTTTCAACGACCATTAAAACTCTTGATAACCAACGTTTAATTGTGCCAAATAATAAAATTTGGGGTGACACAATCAACAACATTACCGCTGAATTCCAACGCCGTGTAGATATGACATTTGGCATTGGTTATAGCGATGATATTGAGCACGCTGAAAAAGTACTAAATGAGATTGTACATAACCACCCTAAAGTACTTAAAGATCCTGAAGTGACCGTTAAGCTTCATAATCTTGGTGAGTCATCTGTTGATTTCGTGGTTCGTCCATGGACTAAACCTGAAGATTATTGGGATGTGTACTGGGATATTACTCGCGAAGTTAAAATGCGCTTCGATGCCGAAGGTATCAGCATTCCATTCCCACAACGCGATGTTCATATTTACCAAACTAAAGCCGAATAATGTTAATTTGATTCGAGCTATCAAAAAAGGCGCCACTGGCGCCTTTTTTATTTAATATCAATTAATTACTGATTAAGATAAACCGTAAATATTACCTTCAGCATCAATATCAATATTTAAGTAGCTTGGTTTAATGCCTAAGCCTGGCATGGTCATGACTTTACCAATCAATGCAGTAACAAAACCCGCACCCGCATTCACCTTTAATGAAGTAATTGGCACGATAAAGTTAGTCGGCACGCCTTTTAAAGCGGGGTCATGACTAATAGATAGTGGCGTTTTAGCAATACACACTGGTAAGTCACCAAAACCTAATTCATTCAAGCGCTGTAACTGGGTTTTAGCAAGCTCAGACAGCTCCACACCATCGGCACCATAACCCACTTCAGCAAGTGTCATTAATTTAGACTCAAGGCTTTGTTCATTTTTATATAACAGCTTAAATTCACTTGCTTGCTCAGTCGCTTTTAATACTGCAGCAGCTAGTGCCGTTGCACCTTGTGCGCCCTTAGCAAACGCCTCACTCACTTCACAACCAAATGCACCACTTTGCATCACTTGCTGTTGTAGCCATTCAATTTCGGCATCAGTATCGGTTGGGAATTTATTGATTGCGACCACGGCAGGTACGCCATAACGACGAACGTTATTAATATGCCACTCTAGGTTAGCAAAACCTGCTTCTAAACGCGTCATATCAGGGTCAGTAATCGCTAGCTCTGACTTTAAACCGCTATTTGCTTTTAATGCTTTTAAGGTCGTCACTAAGACTACAGCACTAGGTGCTTGACCTGATTGGCGCGCCTTAATATTACAGAACTTTTCAAAGCCCATATCAGAGCCAAAGCCAGCTTCAGTCACGACAAAATCAGCTAAGCGTAGTGCCATTTCATCAGCAATAATTGATGAGTTACCGTGTGCAATATTGGCAAATGGGCCTGCATGCACTAAACAAGGCGCGGCAGAGACAGTTTGCATTAGGGTAGGTTGAATTGAATCAGCCATAATGACCGTCATCGCACCAGCCACACCTAACATTTCTGCTGTAATAGGTTGGCCTGATGTATCTAACGCTAAAATGACTCGACCAATACGCTGGCGCATATCAGCAAGATCACGGCTTAATGCCAAAATTGCCATTAACTCAGATGCAGCTGTAATATCAAAACTTGATTCATGCTCTGGGCCATTACCCGCACCACGACCCACAATCACACTGCGCAAACTACGCTCGTTATGATCCATCACTCGCTGCCATAAGATTTGAGTCGGATCGATATTTAACGGAGTTAAGCCTGATTGCTTAGTAAACGCTTCTGCACCTAGACGAGTCTCATGATGCAATCTTGAGTCAATTGCAGCAGTTGCTAAGTTATGGGCACTTGTTACCGCATGGATGTCACCCGTTAAATGTAAATTTAACTCTTCCATTGGAATAACTTGCGCGTAGCCACCACCCGCAGCCCCACCTTTAACACCAAAAACAGGTCCCATACTTGGCTGACGAATACAAGCACATACTTTTTGATTAAGCGCTTGTAAACCTTGAGTCAAACCAATAGTCGTTACTGTTTTACCTTCACCAAATGGCGTTGGTGTAACCGCGGTCACTAATACTAATTTGCCTTTAGGGGCATCTTGTAAACGCTTTAATAGGCTTAAATTAACTTTAGCTTTGGCATTACCGTACGAAGTTAACTCTGAAGACTCAATCCCTAAATCTGCCGCAATTTGGCTAATAGGTTGGCGCTGAGTTTGGCGTGAAATTTCAATATCATCAAGCATGCAGGGTTCCTAGCAATATAGTTATTAGTTAGAACATCATAGGACAGCGGCATAGTAGGCGATTAAAGCAGCTTGCAAAAGCACTACTATGCTAGAAACAGTGTTTTTATTTAACACATCCCCATTTTGTGATCCTACCCACAAATCATTGTTTAATTTAACAAACAATGAATACTCATCTTCTCTCCAATTAAGAGATAAAAGTCACTTGGCCAGTTAAATGAGGCCGGCGGCCACGTTGATCTCTTAATTCAAAATGCCAGCCTTCAGTTTCAACTTGAGCACCAAACTGAACCGTTGCAGGCATAAATACGGGCAACTTAAACTCCACATCAATACGACAAGGTTTATCACCAATATGTGGCATTAATTGCGCAACACAACGCGCTTTAGACCACATACCATGGGCAAGAACCCGGTCAAAACCAAACCGTTTTGACAGTAATGGGTGCAGATGGATCAAGTTATAATCACCAGATGCCTTAGCATAGCGGCGACCAGTATCTTCATCTAGCTGCCAACATAGAGGTGATGACCAATCCATTTCAGCGGCTTTAGGTGGTCTAACACGACTTTTTTGCCCTTCAATCCGATATAGATAAGTAGAGCAAGCCTGCCATACAAGCTCACCATCAATGGTCGCTTCTGAAATAATGTCAAACTCTAACCCGGCAGATGCCATCCGACTTGTCTTAATACGACATTTCAGATCAAAAACATCATTAATTGTGAGTGGTCGATATTGGCTAATACTGTTCTTTAAATGGATCATTCCTAATAACGGAAAAGTGATCTGTTCATCAGTAAAAATAGTCGCATGCAAGCGAAATGCTTTAACATAAAGATAAGTTAGCGGCAAATTAATACCGTCAAATTGAAAACCGCATACTTTGGCGTATTGGGTAACTTTATCTGCATGAACTTTAACTTGCGGAACCTGTACCTGAATATGAGGTAGTGGTTGCTGATCCCAACCAGGTTTACGCACAAAGAAAATCTTGCGATATAATGACATTAATGAAGGCAAATTCTTCAATTCAATGCTAGCTTCTTTACTCAACAGACCACCCCGTAAATTCAATAAGCCGAATATTATATACTAGTAGCGCTATTTAAGTGTATATCAAACATTAAACTATGTTGTTTTTACGCCACGCGCGCGCGTCACTAAGTAATAAATAGCCATGTTAATTCACTATAATATTCGTGTTTAAACATCCCATATTGCTAATGCATAACAGCCATAGTTATGCCAAAATGACCGCCATTTTGGTCTAACTTGAATACTGCAGTGCACGACAAAAACTTTGACAAATTGGCACAAAAATTTGCCAAAAATATCTATGGCACCCCCAAGGGTGAAATTAGAGCCGCTATTTTATGGCGTGATCTACAGCAAACCTTAGCGCAATTTGGTAACAAAAAATTACGCATTTTAGATGCGGGTGGTGGTTTTGGCTTCTTTAGCCAAAAATTAGCGGCATTAGGCCATCAAGTTATTTTGTGTGATATTTCAGAGCAGATGCTCACTCAAGCACAAATGCATATTGATGCTTCTGATGTTCCACTTGATATCACCTTGGTGCATGCACCTATTCAAGATCTTAACCAAACAGAACATGGCAGCTTTGATTTGATCATGTGTCACGCAGTCGCAGAATGGCTCAGTAATGCGCAATCAGCGATCTACGGCTTAACTCAATTGTTAAAGCCAGATGGTCAGTTATCATTGATGTTTTTTAATAAAGAAGCGATGCGTTTTCATTCTTTAGTTTCAGGCAATTTCGATTACGTTCAAGCAGATTTCAAGGTGAAAAAGAAAGTGGGTTTAACCCCCACACATCCACTGTATATCGATGATGTAAGAGCATGGTTTAACGACTGGGAGATGACCATTAATTGTGAGTCTGGAGTACGAGTGATTAACGATTATCTGAAAACTAGCCTACCGCTGAACTTCGACTTTAATCAGCTATTAGAGATGGAACTTATCTATTCTAAGTTAGAGCCTTATTTATCATTAGGGCGTTACATTCATTTTGTTTGCCAACATAAGTCTCAATAAGGAAGGACTGTCATAATGAAGCGTATCATCTTATTACTCAGTTTATGTTTAACTTCAACGGTTGCGTTAGCGACCGAATTTACCACGCCAACGGCATTGGCAAAGCTTTTTAGCGCCAACTACCTTAACGGTACCATGGTGGTATTGGATGTCACTAAACAGCAGTACTTGGCGGTTAATCCACAACGTGCGCAGCAACCTTTTATACCTGCTTCTACATTTAAAATCCCTAACAGCCTGATTGGCTTAGCAACCGGGGCCGCTAAAGATGTTGATCAAATAATTTATCGCTATGACGGTACGCCGCTTTATCTTAAATCTTGGCAACAGGATATGAGTTTACGGCAGGCAATAAAAGTATCAAACGTACCTGCATACCAAGCATTAGCCCGTGAAATAGGCTTAAAAGCCATGCAGCAAAATATCGATAAACTGCATTATGGTAATCAAAAAATTGGTCATCAAGTCGATGATTTCTGGTTAAAAGGTCCATTAACAATCAGCGCGGTTGCGCAAACTCAATTTCTGGCAAAATTAGCACTTGGACAATTGAGTTACCCACAAAAATTACAGGCTGATGTTCGTGAGATCTGCTTATTAGAGCAAGGAACAAACTGGGCATTATATGGCAAGACTGGGTTAGCAAGTGCCTATACCCCTCGTCTAGGTTGGTTTGTCGGTTGGTTAACTGTCAAGCAACAAGGTAAGCAATCTGTCTATAGTTTTGCACTGAATATGGATATGACTAAAGGGACTGAATTTAACGACCGTATCACGCTCGCTAAAGAGGGATTGATGAATTTGGGTTTACTGCCTAAAACATAAATAGTGCCATCAACAATTCGCGCGCCAATAGGCGCGCTAATACAATATAAACAATTAATTAATCTTACAATCACTGTGCCAGCAATCCTGCACTTTCACCCGCTGCTGCTCTAGATAGTCAACCACACTGCGCTCCCCCACTAAGTGTCCCGCGCCAATCACAACAAATAGAGGTGATGACTGAGTTGTCATTAATTGCTTAATGCCTTGAGCCATAGTGATATTACGTTCAAATAAAATTTTATCATTGATAATTAACTGCTGTGGATCTGAAGTATCACCGAGCATCGCTTTAAATAGCGCCTGATGATCGCCACCGCGCCAAGCATCCACTAATTGCAGCATTAATTCATCCTCAGCCACCATTGACTCTTTTAACATGGCAAACTGTACAGCAAGTGGAAATTCAGCTAATAGTTTGAATTGTTGCTGCATCGATTCTAACTGATAAATCGTTTTATGCTGAGCTTGTGTCATAAAATACTGATCAACGCCATAGGCACTCGAATAGCCCAAATCAGCATAACGACTCATCGCAATTTGGGTCGCTTGTAACCAAGGTGCAAATGCAGCAATGGCTTGGCATGGTTGCTTGTGCTGCAAACAAAACTGCTGTTTTGCTAATACAATATCTGCAGGGAGCGGTGGTGATTGATAGCCGTACTGTTTGACTAAAGCCATCACATCAGCTTTAGTCGGATCAACTTCAACCACTAAACCTTTACTCGAATCAAAAGCTTGCTCAATTAAACTTGGTAGAGGATAAAAATCAGCCTTCCCTACATGCACAGAGCCTAATAGATAAACCGATTGCCCCTTAAAACTGGCTTTAAAAAACGGCGGTTTGTCAGTTGTGGCAGCTTGCACAGTCATCAGAACACTGGCACCCATTAAGACCGTTAACGCTACTTTAGTCAGGGTTTGGTAAATACTCATTGCGTTATATTCCTTTATTGAGTCAATCAATTGCCACAGGCTTAGCCTCTGGGCTGCATTTTAGAGTGAATATCCGTATAATATTACCCATTAAACAAGATTATAGGGGCAGTTATGCCATACGTTAAAGTTATTGAGCAGCTAAAAGACAACTTGCAAACGGCATACCGCCAAGCTATCGATGCTGATGCTAAGCTTAATGAATTACAAAAATCGGGTCACGCTAAATTTAGTGCCATTTTCACTGAAAATGAAGGATTTAATGGCCGCCACAATCGCTTTTTACCCTATGTACAAGAGCTAGCAGACGACTTAAATCTACTGCAACCTGAGCAGATGGATAAAGCCCAATTAGAGCTGTTTGTCAAAAAGCTGGGCTTGTTACTGCAAACCTTGCAAGTGTTCAAGCAACAAGCTCGCGATTAACATAAAAAAAGCTGGCCATCTAAAATGAGCCAGCTTTTTTATATTTACCCCTAAACAACCTAAAGTTGGGGGTTTTAAAACAGCTTAATAAACGGTTTTAACCATCTGCTCAAGCCACTTATCTAACATTTTAGCTTCATAATGAAATGCTTTTTGATGACCAGACTGAATGCCACCTAAAAAATTCATATCCGATAAATTCTCAGTGCCAGCGACCATCACCTTACCATCGCTCAATAATTTATAGCTAAAACTAATTCGCGGAGGGTAGATATTCTTAACCACTCTAAGATCATTTGCCGTTGCACCAAATGTCGGGCGCATATCACCAGCTAAATCAAGATTAGTCACAGTCAATTCAAGAGATTGACCTGTTTTAAGGACTTGTTCGGCTTGCTTATTCAAACTTGCAGTTAAAGCGTTGAATAAACGTTTTTCAAACCGTGATTGGATATCTGAGCCCGCTTTAATATCACGGTAACTATCAGGCTGCTGCCAAGTAATATTGACCATGCCATCTTTAGTTAATATATCTTGCGGCTCTGAGACATCAGCTTGCGCCATTGCCGCACTACTCGCTAATACACCTACTAACAATAGGTATCTCATTTTCATATTTGCCTCCTTAAGCAATACAACAACCTTTGCTAAATCAACAGCATAATCAACTGACAAATATGCTATTTAGCGAATACGAGAATTAGACCTTATGCACAACAAATAGTTTAATAAACCACCACCGAATCCAACAAAGGGTTGAATTGGTATTAAAAAGGAAAGCGTTGACTCAATTTAGGGTAAGTTAATTTAAGTTGCTTAGGCTTATCATTAAATTTCTTACCCGCAGGTTGGTGATGTCCAGACGGTATAAATGGTAATTCATCACCGGTTCTATCTTCAAAAATCTGCCCCGCAATTAAATCGTATTCATCAACAAATGGGTAAGCATAACCATTAACCATCGGCCATACTTCAATATCACCTAAACTATCAGCATCAACTAATGCGGCTTCAAAACGCTGCTGGCCTAAAGAGATTAGAAAACTACGGAACTCAGCAAATGCATACTCAGAATCACAACCAGCAATTACGTGTGCAGCCCCCCATAATGGCCATTGATAAGCACGGCGCATCTGCTGTCCGAAATGTTTATCAAACTCAGTTAACTCTTCAGCACTCAATGAAGAGAGTTTGCTGCGTAATACTTCTGAAAGTGATTGTTGATCTTGGTCGGCACTGGTGCGGCTCACGAGTTGCCAAAATTGTTCAATAGTCATAATAAATAAAGGCTCAATATTTTTGCGTAAATATTTTTGCGTATTATATACCCAAACAGCTTATTGGTGTGATATTCAGGTTATTTGGCTATCTACACCTTCTCGCTCAATGGTAAGCATAGACGGCTAAGAACAATTTTTTTACACTAGCCAATATAATGGATTAATACCTAGGCCAATGATGAACAGTTCAATGACGAACCCTCGCCCGCTATCACTCAACATTTTGATCATATTTTATATCCTCGCCACTACCCTAGCGATTTGGCGTGCCATCAGTGTGCAAACCTTAGATATATTTTCAATTGCCAGCATATTGGTACTCATTGGATTATTAAAGCCGATGAGTTGGAGCTATTTAGTGTTAAAGGTTTATGTCATTTTACAAACACTCGTTGTCGTCGCGTATGGGATAGTGGCGATTATTGCTTGGCAAGTTACCCCGGATAAACTCACAGATTCACTCAATGCCTTACCCATCTCGGCTAGCCTAGGCGTGACATTGCTCATCAGTTGGTTAATTTTGCAGTATGTCATTACTTTTAAAAGCTCCACAAAAAGTTACCTATCTCAGTAAATAAAACCCGCACACAAATAATTAACAAAAATCTGACCTAGAGCAAATTTTGAGTAATTTAGTTGTATTTTAGGTGGGTTTTCAACACGATTTTCTTTCAAATGTTAAAATCATGTGGCATGTTTAGCCAGTCAACAATGACCATCTACGGAAAGAAGAGATAACAATATGAATAAGAGTGAATTAGTTGCACAAATGGCAACCAAATCTGGCTTAACTAAAGCAGAATCAGCTCGTGCACTACAGTCTTTCGAACAAACAATTGCTGAAGCAATGAAAGACGGTCAAAAAGTATCTATTATCGGTTTTGGCTCATTTGAAACAAGCCAGCGAGCTGCTCGCACTGGTCGCAACCCACAAACAGGCAAAGAGATCCAAATCCCTGCGGCAACTGTGCCAAAATTCAAAGCAGGTAAACAACTTAAAGATTGCGTTAATCCGTAAATACAATCGACTGGTTACATTAAGCAGCCTTTGGGCTGCTTTTTTATTGCACATTTTTCGACCTTCACTGCACTTTAATCACTCATCATGACTTTTTAATATTCATAACCATTTGTAATACAATAATTAAATTATTGGCACTGTTTTAGCAACTCCTTATTTTAGCGAAACAAAGTCACTTAAAAAGGTGACGACTTATAATTTAAGGAGAATAAAATGAACCCCCTACTCGTCAGTTTAATCGGTACACTCGTCATATTACCCACCTCAAGTTATGCACAATGGAGCGCCAATATAGGAGCAAGCTCCAATTATTTATGGCGTGGTGTCAGTCAAACCCAAGATGCAGCCGCAATACAAGGCGGTATTGATTACCAACATCAATCAGGATTCTACCTAGGAAGTTGGGCTTCAAATATTGATTTTGGCGATGACACCAGCTACGAACTTGATTTTTATACGGGCTACAGCGGTCAAATAACTCAACAAATTAGTTATGATTTCAGCTATCTCCATTATGGTTACCCTGACGCAGATGCCAATATTGATTTTGGAGAGTTAAAAGCAGCACTTGAATGGCATTGGTTATGGCTACAGTACTCTTATGTAATAAATGCAGGCGATAACGTTACCGCGCCAACACTTGATAATCGTGACCTTAGATATGTAGAGGCGCTTATTCGCTACCCGATATCAGACACCTTAACTTTAAGTGCTCATTACGGCTATTCCAGCGGTGATGTAGTGCAAGCTTGGTATAACACCAACAATTATAGCGACTATCGGCTTTCTCTGAGTAAAAGCACGGCAATAGGCGATGTCAGCTTTACCTTGGCAGATACCGATTTAGCTGACGATGATGGCAAATTTATTATTAGCTGGAGTTATAGTTTCGATATGTAATAGGTATAGCAGTAATAAAAAACGCCACTGAAAAGTGGCGTTTTTTATCAATGAGCGAAGCAATAAATTAACGTTGACGCTTACTTAAAGCATTACGTTCAATTAACTCAATAATCGGTGTAGCAACGTCAATACCAGTGGTTTTCTCAATGCCTTCTAGACCAGGGGCAGAGTTTACCTCAAGCACTAATGGACCACGCTCAGAACGTAGGATATCAACACCACCAACCACTAATCCCATCGCTTTAACCGCCGCTACAGCAGTTTTACGTTCTAATGGGGTGATTTTAATGGTTTCGCCATGTCCACCTAAATGTAGGTTAGAGCGGAAATCGCCTTCAGGACCTTGGCGCTTCATTGCGGCAACAACTTTGTCGCCCACTACAAAGCAACGAATATCCGAGCCATTCGCTTCTTTAATAAATTCTTGCACCATAATGTTGGCTTTAAGACCAAAGAAAGCCTCAATCACGCTTTCAGCCGCCTTTTTGGTATCTGCTAATACCACGCCGATGCCTTGGGTACCTTCCAATAATTTAATCACTAATGGTGCGCCACCCACCATATTGATCAAATCAGGAATATCGCCCGGTTTGCTTGCAAAGCCCGTCACAGGCATACCAATACCTTTACGTGACAGTAACTGTAATGCCGTTAATTTATCGCGAGAGCGTGAAATGGCAATAGAATCATTGGCAGCATACACTCCCATCATCTCAAATTGACGCACCACAGAGCAGCCATAAAAAGTCACTTTCGCATGAATACGAGGAATGACAGCATCAAAACCTGTCAGCTCCACGCCTTCTTGATGAATAGTTGGCTTAACGGAATTGATATTCATATAACAATTCGCAATATTAATTATCTCAGCCTCATGTCCCCTTGCGATACATGCTTCCTGCAAGCGCTTAGTAGAGTACAACTCTGGAAATTGGGACAAAATACCTATTTTCATTGGGGTTATTCCAAATAACGACAAAAAATACACTCAATAAAATCCATCGAGTGCCATACAGAAGCCAAAAAGCTCTTGGCCAATTTTAGCCTAACATAAATAAAAAAATGCTACTTAGATCTCACATTTTTTCAAAGCTAACCGTTACATTAATGTTGCACAAATGTTTAGCGAACCATTAGCCAAATGAATATCAATTTAGGGACGAGGTATTTATTGTGAGTCGAATCATTGAAACCGCTAATAACGACATCGAAATTGAAACAATGACGAGTAGCAAGAGTAGACCATCTGAGCAAGCCTTACGCAACAAAAGGGAAGTCAAACGACGCTTAGATGACTACTTCGAACAAAAACAACTCAAACAATTAATGGGAGACGATTTTTAATTAACTCACTGTTTCAAAATCGACAATGTTAATGCCCAGTTTACGACTGGGCATTTTTTTAATCTTATCGGCGACTCTCATCCGCTTTACGATCGGCAAAATACTGCTTTGTTAGCGCAAATACAACAGGGCTAAGCAAAATCAATGCAATTAAATTTGGAATTGCCATCATCGCGTTCAAAGTATCGGCAAGCAACCAAATAAAATCAAGCGAACTAATCGCACCAATAGGAACCACTAAAGTCCAAATTAATCGAAATGGCTTCACGGCTTTAATACCAAACAGATACTGCACACACTTCTCACAGTAAAAACTCCAGCCAAGTATGGTAGTAAAAGCAAAAATAGCCAATGCAATAGCAACGATATAATGCCCAAAGGGAATCGCATGTGAGAAAGCAAATGAGGTCAATGCCGCACCGTTCTCACCAGAGGTCCAAGCGCCAGAAACTATAATCGCTAACCCTGTAATACTACAAACGATAATGGTATCAATAAAGGTGCCTAACATTGCCACTAAACCTTGCGCGACGGGATTATTGGTTTGCGCCGCGGCATGAGCAATTGGCGCACTACCTAAACCCGCTTCGTTCGAAAATACGCCCCGAGCCACACCAAAACGAATTGCCGCCCAAACGGCTGCCCCGGCAAAACCGCCCTGCGCTGCGACTGGATTAAAAGCACTTTCAATCACAAGTGCAAATGCGGCAGGTACTTGATCGGCATAAACAATTAATACCGCAATGCCCGCAGTTAAATAGAATAACGTCATCAACGGCACTAATTTACCTGCAACTTCAGCGATGCGCTTAATTCCCCCCATTAACACGGCACCGACCAAGACCATTAAGATCACGCCAGTCACCCAAAATGGGATACCAAAATTACTCTCTAATGCATCAGCAACCGAGTTAGATTGCACCGTATTACCAATACCAAAGCCAGCTAAGGCACCAAATAGCGCAAATGCCGTTCCCAGCCAAGTCCATTTGCTACCGAGACCATTTTTAATGTAATACATAGGGCCACCAACATGGTTGCCATCAGCATCCGTCTCACGATATTTAACCGCCAACACGGCTTCGGCGAACTTAGTTGCCATGCCGACTAATGCGGTACACCACATCCAAAAAAGCGCGCCAGGACCACCCATAAAAATAGCCGTAGCAACACCTGCAATATTACCTGTACCAATGGTGGCAGAAAGAGACGTCATTAATGCGTTAAATGGACTAATTTCACCTTTTAGTTTTTTATCAGGATCTGGGATACGCCCCGTCCACAGTAACTTAAAGCCAGTACCCAACTTCAAAATAGGCATAAGCTTTAAACCAATAGACAAGAATAAGCCAACCCCTAGAATTAGGATGAGCATGGGGGTGCCCCACACAACACCATTTATCGCACTAATAAAATTAGTAATGGTTTCCATCTTCACCTCATTAATAATGATTGTTGTTGCATTATTAAACAGGCTACAACAAATAATTAACATAGTGAAATTTTAGAAGATATATTTTACGGCGATACAGGTTTGGCTAATTTGTCTATTTGCGCGAGAGTCTGCCAACAAGTGGCACACAAACAACCTTGCTCGATATCAGGAAGTAACAACTTGGTTGATGAGGATAATTGAGGTAATGCAGTATGCATACACCAGCATTGCTCAATGGTTTGCCCTTTGGCAGTGGCACACTGATTAGATGTATGACAACGAGGACAATGATTTTTAGTTTGCATAAATTGATAACTTAATTTGATGAGTATCGCGCTCGATACTCATCAAATGAGCATCACTGCGCAGCAACTTGCGGGCGAACCCCTAAAGTATGACAAATCGCATAAGTTAATTCAGCACGATTTAAGGTATAAAAATGAAAATCTTTCACTCCCTCACGGGCAAGCACTTTGACCATATCAATCGCCACATTAGCGCCCACTAGCTGACGGGTCGCGGGATCATCATCTAAACCTTCAAATTGACGATGCAACCATGCTGGAATGGCGACATTGGTCATGCCAGCAAATCGTTTTAACTGATTAAAGTTAGTCACAGGTAAAATACCCGGAATGATTTCAGCTTCAATACCAGCGACCACACAACGGTCACGAAAACGTAGGTAAGATTCAATATCAAAAAAGAATTGGGTGATCGCACTGTTAGCGCCAGCGTCAATTTTGCGCTTTAAATTGATTAAATCAGCTTGTGCATTGGCCGCATCAGGATGCACTTCTGGATAAGCCGCCACCGAGATATCAAAATCAGCAACTGAGCGCAATAACTTGACTAAATCACAGGCAAAGCGAGTCGGTTTAGCGCTGCCTGCAGGTAAATCCCCCCGCAATGCCACGATATTACGAATACCTGATTGCCAATATTGCTGAGCTAATGCAATTAACTCCTCGTCACTGGCATCCACTAAAGTCAGATGTGGCGCTGCCACTAAGTCAGTTTGTTGTTGGATCCGCTCAATTACATTATGAGTACGATCTCGTACCCCAGAATTAGCACCATAAGTCACTGACACAAATTTAGGTGCCAATGGCGCTAAGCGCTGCACAGAACTCCATAACAGACTTTCCATCTCTGGCGTCGCTGGCGGAAAAAACTCAAATGATACGTTAATGTCGCCATTTAGCTCAGACAGACTTTGGTTCAAAATCTGCGCATGTTGTGCATGATGAAAAGCCATACTTACTCCCTATGATACTGCCTATGACAACCGGACGTTTAGACGTCTACATGTCCAAATACTATCTTAGTCATCAATCAAGTCAAGTCCTATTTTCATTTATTTAACAATCAACGATTTTGCATTAACAAAAAGCCAGCGCGAGGCTGGCTTTATTAGTTCTTTAATCAAATTGGTATAATCAAAGATTATTCTTGCAATAAGTCCCGACAAATATGGGCTAAATCTGATTGCACTGCGGCGGCAGTAACTTCACGCCCCGCCCCTGGACCACGAATGATTAATGGATTATCTCGATAAAAACCACTACGAATCACAAACACATTATCGCCCGGTGTTAAATTGGCATAAGGGTGATCTAATGCCACCGCTTCTACCGCCACTTTTGCACTCACTTTATCGTCAGTTAAATCCAGTGATGCCACATACCTTAATACTTTATTATCTGACTGCGCTTGCCTAAATTGAGCCAACATCGTTTCATCCAAGCGACTGATATTGGCTAAAAACTCAGTCACAGAAACTTGAGCTAATTCACAGGGCACTAACGACTCAAGCTCAATATCATTAAGCTCTATATTTAAGCCAATTTCACGGGCAAGAATAAGCAACTTACGCTGCATATCTTTACCTGAAAGGTCGTCACGCGGATCTGGCTCGGTAATGCCTAACGCTTTCGCTTGTAACACCAGTTGCGAAAACGGCACATGCCCATCATAGTGTTCAAACAGCCAACACAGTGTACCTGAGAAAATCCCCCCCACAGCGGCGACTTTATCACCACTATTATGCAGATCATTGAGTGCATGTTGTACAGGTAAGCCCGCACCACAACTGGCGTTATAACGCCAAAATAAACGTCTGTTCGCTAATCGCTGTAATAAACTATTATAAAAATCTAACGGGCCAGAACCCGCTAGTTTATTCGCACTGACGATATGAATACCATGTTTAAAAAATGCAGGGTATTGAGCACTTAACTGCTCACTGGCACTGATATCTAGCACCACTAACTCATCTGCTGATAGCTGCGACAATTGCGTTAATAATGTCGGATATTGCCATGCTTGCGCTTGCTGCTTAAATTGCGATTGCCAATGGCCTAGATCGATAGCTTGATCACTGAGCAATGCTTGTCTGGAATTCACCAATCCCACCAGCTCCACCGAGGCTTCTAATTCATGGTTGAGTGACGTAACAGCTTGTTCAAATAAGCTTAACCACGCTTGACCTATATTCCCCAAGCCAAACAACACCACGCCAATACGTTTACGTGGCCCAGCGCAGCGGCGATGTACTTTTTGGGTCAGTACATTAACTTGTTTGATTGGCACTAAGGTCACTAAACTCAAAGGATCTTGATATAAAGGTAATGCTTCTCGACTCAATAATCGTGCAAAGCTACGGCGATACAGATTAGCATCCGCACTCACTAATGCCACCAGACCATAATTGTCTTGCTGACTAAAATAGTTAATACCTAACGTTTGATGATGTTGATTTAAAAAATCGCTGTACTGCTGCTGAGACTCCATAGTGCAGGCAAATGACACATCATTAGCACCGTATTGCCAGTAGCCTAACGGTAACATCTCGGCATCGCTAAATGCCCGTTTTAGCTCATCAATATTACCCGCTAATTGTAATGAAAATAGACACACTTGACCGAGATTGGTCACAACTGGAGCACTCGCTGCGTCAGTTTGTGGTGAAATTAAACTAAATTCAGTTTGCGGCGCATAACTGGAGCGAACCGCTAAGCTCACTTGGGTATCAAACAGTGGTTTTAAGGTGCGACTATGCAGCACGGGTGAACCTAGATGAGCTAGTTTATCCGCTTCATTAAGGGATAAATTATGCAGTAATTTAGCATCCGTGATTTTATTGGGATCAGCATTAAAGATACCTTCCACATCGGTCCAAATGGTGACACGGCCAATATTGGCTAAACTCGCTAATAGCGTGGCACTATAATCGGAACCATTACGGCCTAACAATAAAGTATCACCTTGTTCATTGGCACAAATAAAACCGGTAATAACGATGCGTTGCTCTGGATACTCTGTTAAAAACTGCTGTAATTTTTGGCGTGAAATATCGGTTTTAATTTGCGGCACGGGGCCATCTTCAGCCACTAATACCTGACATGCATCTAAATGACGCGCAGCCACACCAGATTCGCGCAATAGTGCCGCCATTAATTGTGCCGACCATCGTTCACCAAAACTGAGTAACTGATTTTGTCGATACTGACTAATGTTACTCAGTTTTAAGATACTAATTAGCTGAGATTTATCACTTGATAGTCGTTCGCGCAGTGATTGCGCTTGCTCATGACTTAATAGCTGTTCAATCAATTCTTGCTGGTAACTGCATAGTTCATCGAGCGATTGCTGCCATAATTCACCCGTTTGTTTAAGCTAATAACCGATACAAAGCATTGGTCGTTTTGCCTGCCGCAGATACCACCACTAAATCGTCACTGTGACCATGAGTCAGTAATATATGTACCACTCGACGGTAGCAATCTGCATCAGCTAAGCTTGAACCACCAAATTTATGTAGATGTATCCGCCCCATTAAGAGTTCTCCTGTTGTGCCAGTATTGCCACGGCACGTAAGCCAGCATTAATGTCATTAGCTAAATCGGCAATATCTTCAATTCCTACAGATAATCGTAGTAAACCTGCGGTCACTCCCGCAGCTAGCCGAGCTTCTTCAGCCATGGCGCGATGTGTCATCGTTGCCGGCACCGCAATTAAACTCTCTACGCCACCTAGGCTTTCCGCTAATGAAAAATGTTGTAACTCACCAATAAACGCAGCAACTTCATTGTCACCGCCCACTAATTCAAAACTTATCATGCCACCAAAACCCTGCTGCTGTCTTGTAGCTATGTCATGTCCTGGATGTGAACTTAAACCGGGATAATAAACTTTGGCGACCACATCACTATGAATTAATAACTCAACAATAGCAGCTGCGTTTGCTTGATGCTGTTTTATCCGCACCGCCAATGTCCGCAGCCCTCTTAAGGTGAGATAACTATCAAAAGCTGAGCCTGTTAGTCCCAATGTATTTGACCACCAATGTAACTGCTCCGATAACGGCTCATCTTTTGCAATCACCACACCACCAACCACATCGCTATGGCCATTGATATATTTGGTCGATGAATGCATCACGATATCTGCACCTAATGTTAACGGTTGCTGTAAGGCGGGTGATAAAAAGGTGTTATCGACCACGCATAGACCACCAACCGCATGGGTCTGCTTAGCAATGGCTGTAATATCAACAATACGTAGTAGCGGATTAGAAGGCGTTTCAAGCCAAACCATCTTAGGCTTCTGCGCAATTGCAGCGGCCAACGCTTGGCGATCAGTTTGATCAACGATGGCTAACTTAAATGCCCCTTTGGCGGCAAGGTGGGTAAATAAACGGAAACTGCCACCGTAACAATCATGTGGCACAATCAATAGATCATTGGGCGTTAATAAACTGGTGATCAAGGTAATCGCAGCCATTCCCGTACTGGTAATCACAGCACTGTGACCCTGCTCTAATTGTGCGAGTGTCGCCGCTAATTGATCTCGGGTTGGATTGCCACTACGGCTATAATCGTAATCTCGCGGAGTTGCATGACCGTCAAACGAATAATTGGTCGACAAATATATTGGCGGCACCACTGCGCCATATTGACTGTCCGATTCGATTCCTTGGCGTACAGCGGTTGTGGCAAATTGACGTGTTGACATAATTTCTCCAGCTCCTGCATTTGAGATTTATATTAACTAAAAATCTATGATAAGATGTCTAGACGTCTAAATGTACCTAACCATTTTCATAGGGTCAATAGATGTTTGGATGTTTAGACGTCTAAATGTAAAGAAATCTGTAATACTGGTATCGAAAATGTGGTCATTTATTTGACTGCGACCAGAAACCCTTTAAAATCTGCTGCGTATTTAAGTATAAACAGGTGAGTCAATGACTGAATGGAATGGCGATTACATCAGCCCTTACGCTGAACACGGTAAAAAGAATGAACAGGTAAAAAAAGTTACCGTATCAATTCCGTTAAAAGTGCTAAAAGTATTAACTGACGAGCGCACCCGCCGCCAAGTCAATAATTTACGCCATGCCACCAATAGCGAATTATTATGTGAAGCATTTTTACATGCTTACACAGGTCAGCCGCTGCCTAACGATCAAGATTTATCAAAAGATAAACCTGATTGTATCCCTGCGGATGCCAAACGTATTATGGATGAGCTGGGCATCGAGTGGGAAGAGCTAGACTAGCTTCCTCATCACCGTTATCGATACGATTAATTAAGACACAAGTTCACGCTTGTGTCTTTTTATTTGCAGCCAAAATAAAAAAGGCGAACCCATTAGGTTCGCCAATCATCAACAACAAATCATTGCTTCATTATTAGCTGATATAGCTTTGACCTGCATAGATAATGAAGTGACGTAGTGCAAGTACACCTGCAAGACTTGCACAAGCTACCGTCACCATTGCACCTTTGGTATGACGACTGTGCGCAGGCATTAGCATTGACAGTAATGGAATACCAAAACCAATCGCGACTACACCAACCCAGAATACAACCGCCCATACCCCCGTCGTTAACGATGCTAATGCCATCGCTGCTGCGCCACCTTTAAAATAAAGCGCGCAGAACAACATAAAGATAAAGGTCATTTCAGCAAATACCACTGGCAGTTCCATACCATGCATGGTTTTCATGTGTGGCTCATGACCGTTTGAATTAAACATCAATAGTGCCACTAATGTATTTGCTGCTGCACCTGCTGATAAACCTGAAACAAGGAATAACGCAGGTAGTACGGCAGTGTTTAGCATCGGATAAGCATTCATTGCTGACAATAAGAAGCCAGTATAAGCGCCCACACCTAATGCCAATACAAACATCACCAATTCAATCGGTTTGCGCCATGGTAGTAACATAGTTGCAATCGGCGTAAGGAAGCCTAACTTCCACTGTGCTAATTCATCACGTAATACCATTAATGCATAAGCAAATGTTAGCGGAATATAGAACAGTAGTACCGCCACACCAATAGCCATCACGGATTCAAAATTATAGTTAATTAGAATCAACCAAAAATGGAATGGTTTGGTTAAGTCAAACACCAAACAAGCAAGACCAATACAGATGGCAACTGGTGCTATCAGTGCTGCCGCCTTTAAAATAGCTGACTCTGATTTATCATCAGTGTTTGACCACCAACGCAAACCTAAGCCAATCAATAAACTGCCCGCAGACAAACCGGCCATAAATAGATAAATTGCAATAATCCAATTCCATGTGACCGGATCATATTGTGCTACATCGCCCCAAGTATTGTTCATGACACAATGCCCCCTTTCTTAGTTGGGATACGATAAACTCTTGGTTTGGTACCAAGATGAGTACTGTCTTGATAATTTGCACGTTGCAACAACATTTTCGCCACTTGGCTGTTGTTGTCATTGGTATCGCCGAACACCAAAGCATCGGTAGGACATACGTCCACACATGCAGGCTGCTCACCGCGAGCTAAACGCGTGTCTTTACAGAAATTACACTTGTCAGCCACTTTCGTTTCTGGGTTCATAAAGCGCACTTTGTACGGACAGGCCGCCACGCAATACATACAACCCACACACTTTTCAGGTTTAATCGATACGATACCATCATCGCCAATATAAGCTGCGCCCGTTGGACATACCGTCACACAAGGTGCATTTTCACATTGCTGACATGACATACGGTGGTATTTAAAGTGTAAATTTGGTGCTTCACCAAATGGCCCTTGAATATGCACCTGTAGGCGTGACACGCCATCTGGTACATTATTTTCACTGCGACAAGCAACACTACATGCTTGGCAGCCTATACATTTGTTTTCATCATGAACGATGACATAACGTTGACTCATGAATATTCTCCCTAAGCTTTAGCTAACTTAACGCCAGTGGTGTGGACGTTCATACCCGTAACAGGTGAGGTCTTATGTGGTAGCAAGTTGCCACAATGCACGCCTTTGCCTACGGCACGAGCCAATTCTTTGTTCTTTGAACCAAAGCCCATGTACGCAAATACGGTGTCTTGACGAATACCTGGCGTCACTAACGCCTGACCTTTTTCAGTACCGACACTGCTGGTTAGCGTAATAGCATCACCATGTTGAATGCCTAACGCACCGGCCGTAACTGGATGGATCCAAACCGCGTTATCAGACATTAACTGACTCAACATAGGCACATTTTGTGAGCCTGCATTGGTATGCACAGCAACTTTACCTTGGATGAAATAAAGCTCATCAGCTTGCTTTAATTCAACCGGTCGATAGCGGATAACACCACGACCCGGCGCCATTTTTTCAACCTTGGTTGATGACAATTCAATCTTGCCAGAAGGGGTTTTGAAGCTTAACGCGCTGCCATAAGTGCCATCTTCGTCCATCTCACGCGCATTGCTGTAAGTCGCGGCGAACTTAGACACCATACTAGGCTCACGTAACATCAATGGCTGACCATAAGTGACAAAGCCTAAGTCTTTAATCTGTTTCAATAATTGATGATCTTTATTGACCTGCATTAACTGCAAGGTTTCCATGTTTTGCCATGGGAAATACTGACCTAAGCCCATCGCCTCGCCAGCTTCTTTAAAGATCTGCCATGACGGTTTAGTATCACCAATCACTTCCACTACGCGTTGACGCACATAGTAGCCAGGATTTTTACCTGACTTATCGGCAATCTCTTCATCACGCTCAAGGTAGGTTGATTCAGGTAGGATCAAATCGGCATAAGCAGCAGTTTCACTGATATAAACATCGCATACCGCAATGAAATCAAGCTTCAACATTGCTTCAACCACGCGATTACGATCGGTCATGGTTTGCATAGGGTTAGTACGGCTCATTACCCAGCCACGTAACTGATATGGCACAGCTTCAAGGGTGGCATCGAGAATCGACTGATATACGCCACCTGATGACCACACCATAGAGAACTGTTCGTCCACTTGGTCGATACGTTTAGCAGTAATCTTAGGCAGATTTTTCACGCCCGGTTTGGCTAAAACAGGGGCAACCGCTTCACCAGCAAACTTGTTGTAAGCAGGTGCTTTTTTACCGAGGTAAATACCACCTTTACGCTCAATGTTACCAATCAGAATATTGGCAGCATACAAGGCACGACGCATTTCAAATTCTTCAGTGGTGAAAGTCGCACGATGGCCAAAGTCAACACAAGCGTGCGGCGCACATGCAGCATATTCATGAGTAATACGACGAATATCAGCAGCAGGCACATCAGAAATAGTTTCAGCCCACTCAGGCGTATAAGCCTTCACTTCTTTGGCAAATTCATCAAAGCCTTCAACGTATTGCGCCACAAACGCTTTATCGTACAGGTTGTCTTCAATCAATACATGACACATGGCTAACGCAACGGCCACATCGGTGCCCGGACGGATGGCGTACCATTCATCAGCTTTATCGGCCACAATTGAGAAGCGTGGTTCAAATACCACAAGTTTGGCGCCTTTATCCATTTGTGCTTTCATCATGCCACGTGTTTCTGACATGTTGATGCCTTCATAAAGGTTATGACCAAAGTTGATAATATACTTTGAGTTACCTAAATCACGCTTAAGCTTGGTACCAAAAATTGCCTTAGCAGCAATGACATATGCACCCGGACAAGTTGTCGCATGGGTAAATGTATTTGGGCTACCAAATGCTTTAGCTAAATGGAACAGGTGCCCTGAAAGCGAACCTGATTTTGACGAGAAAGCAACGGCTTCAGCACCATGCTTTTGTTTAATGTCATTTAAGTTAGTCGCCATCATCTCATAGGCTTCATCCCATGAAATCTCCTGCCACTTACCTTCGCCACGTTCACCCACTCGACGTAAAGGCTTAACAATACGCTGCGGATCATAAAGCATGCTATGGCCTGCACCACCACGAGCACACACTTTACCACCAAACGCTTTGGCTTCTTTGTTACCACCAATGAATACGTTCTTGCCATCAACAACACGAGCTGAGATCGGACATCTGGTCGAACACATTTCACAAATACTAGCAACGTAGTCGGCAGACACGCCCTTTAAATCGCCTTTTTCTAATGCGGCTAATGAACCCGGCATTAAACTGGCTAAGGCACATGTTGCACCACTGGCACCGGCTCCTTTTAAAAAGCTGCGCTATTTAGATTGATCATGGTGACCTCCATCACTCACTCTGGATGATGCCGTTCTTAGATGACGACATATTTTTAGTTATTAAAAAATATAAATTTAATATCTAAATTATTTATCCATACATAGTGAAGGGGTATTGTGGTAAACCACATCGTCAAAGTGACTGTGATCCAGCACAATAAAAAAAAGCGAAATAGCCTCAGAAGTGGAATCTAGATCATGGCCGTCAATATTTAATAATAATTGAGGATTTTTAATATAAAACTGACTAAAAAAATGTTAAAAACAATATAATTCAATATGTTACAAAATAGATTAATAATTATCAAAAACAACACCTGATAATTATTAATCTATAAAACTACTGAGCTAAGCCGCTAATTAATCGTGCTAAAGCAGGTTGAGAGGTTTGATGAGATGGGTAACAAAGGCCAATTCGGCGGAACATTCTCGGGCCATCAAAAGCCACTTGCGCCAATCTTGGCTCATCTTCAATTAAGCCATCTGGCAAAAAACTGATGCCAAAGCCAGCCAATACTAACGACATAACTAACGATTTTGACTCAGCTTTGGCCACTAAATTTAATGACATATTATCGCAAGCTAATAAACCAATCGTTTGTTGATGAGCCTCGCAAGGAGGACATTCAATAAAATCGTAGCCATTTAATTGCGCAGGAGTAATTTTTTCTGCTTGTGCTAATGAGTGCTCCTTAGGCACACAAAGTACATAATCTTCTTCCCATAAGGGTAAGAAAATCTCCTCACTAAACTTAAGCGAATCCAAAGTTAAACGACAATCAGCAGGACTTTGATAATCCACTAACTCCAAGTCTAAATGGGGAATAAGTTGTTGCACTTGTTTTAAAAACAGTGCCAATCTAAATTGACTTAAATCAGGCATTACTGCTATTCGTAGCTTTTGCTTAGCCGCTTTAGCTTGGAATAAACTCGGTAATTGTTTGGCTTCTTCCACTAATTTAACCGCTAATGGATAGAGATAATGAGCATTATCTAAAGGCGTTACCCCTTTTTTACCTCGGCTAAATAACTCGCCCCCTAATTCTTGCTCTAATTGGCGTAATCCAGCTGACAATGAGGGTTGACTAACATGACAGCGATTAGCCGCAGCGGTAATATTTTTCTCTTCAAAAATAGCGATAAAAAAACGCAATAAGCGCAAATCAATCATGGGGGAACTCCTATCCATAGCTTTTAGCTATTACATCTAGCGGAAATAAGTATTTTAACCGAAAAAAATGCTGTTCTATACTGAATCCCATCGAAACAAGACAGTTATTAATAGGATTTAATTATGAATAAGCAGTTAGTTGTTATTACAGGTGCATCAGCAGGTATTGGTGCAGCAATGGCACGTGCATTTAGCCAAGCAGGTCATCCATTATTATTATTGGCTCGCCGCGTTGAGCCAATGCAAGCACTCGCTTTACCTAATAGCCTATGTATTAGTGTTGATGTGACCGATACAGAGGCGGTGCAACAAGCCATTGCGACAGGTGTGGCACAATATGGCCCTGTTGGCTGCTTAATCAACAACGCAGGTGTGATGTTACTTGGTCAGGCTGATGTGCAAAACCCTGCTGAATGGGCACAAATGCTTAATATCAACGTCATGGGTGTATTGAATGGTATTCACGCTGTGCTTGCTGATATGAAAGCGCGTAAAACAGGTACCATTATCAACATCAGCTCAATTGCTGGTCGTAAAACATTCCCTAATCACGCTGCTTATTGTGCGACTAAGTTTGCAGTACACGCGCTAACTGAAAACATTCGTGAAGAAGTGGCAATGGATGATGTACGTTTAATTACTATTGCACCAGGCGCAGTAGAAACCGAACTACTAAGCCATACCACTAATGATCAAATCAAAGCTGATTACCATGACTGGAAAGAACATATGGGCGGTGTAATTGCACCAGAAACGATTGCAGAGGCTGCACTATTTGCTTGGCAGCAGCCACAAAGCGTTTGCGTACGTGAAATCGTGCTAGCAGCAACACGCCAACAGCCGTAATCCCCTATCATCAGATTAAAGGCAGCCGTTAATGGCTGCCTTAGACTTTTCGACCACTCCTCGCTAGCCACTGTATAACTTTGTCCTCTTTTCTTTTTTACAACACAACCAGAACAATAAAATACAATTAAAAACAACAGCTTAACTATTGGCATGATTTTTGCTAAAACGCATTGTTCAATGGTTATGGCAAACTCTATGGCAGTTCAAAACGCTAAATATAAATTTAATCAATATTGTGGTGAAATCAGTGGTGCTTTCGCCGATTTAGGTACATTTCTACCGTTAGTATTAGGCTTAATTGCGCTTAATCAATTCTCACCACAAGGTATCTTTCTTGGTTTTGGCATTTTTGCGATTGCCACGGCACTTTTTTATAAAAGACCGATACCAGTACAACCTATGAAAGTGATTACTGCACTCGTCATCAGCCAAGGTCTTAGCCCTGCAATGCTGCAAGCAAGTGGCATGTTAATGGGGGTTATTTTGATTGTATTGGCCCTAAGCGGTGCAATCTCTTGGATGTCAAAACAGTTATCGCCGGCAGTGAGTATCGGTATTCAATTGGCTATTGGTATTCAACTAATGCTAATGGGCTTTAACATGATGTCAGAATCATGGATTATCGGCTTTGGCGCCTTTATTTTATTGTTTTTAAGTCGTTTTTTACCGATGCAATACTTAGCAATGCCGTTAGTCATCGGCTTGGGCATGCTATGGCAATTTAGCCTTAACGAAAATGCCGTGCTATTTGATAATTATCAACCGTGGCAACTTGGCTGGCCGACCATTGATGAATGGAGCCAAGCGGCAGTGCTATTAGTATTACCGCAATTAGCGCTGACATTAACCAATGCCGTTATTGCAACATCAGCCATGGCGACTGAAAAGTTTCCTGAAGATAAGCAAAAACTGACACCAAAACATCTCGCGTTAAGTTCAGGTATCGCTAACTTCTGCCTTGCGCCTTTTGGCGCAACCGCAATGTGTCATGGCGCAGGCGGACTCGCAGTGCAATACCACTTTGGTGCGCGTCATATGTGGGCACCACTAATATTTGGTATCACTTGTTTATTAATTGCTATTTGCTGGGGCAATGATGTGGCTTGGCTGTTAGGGTTGATCCCTATGGCGATTTTAGGCAGCCTATTATCCATTGCAGGTTACCAACTGGCTTACAATAAAAATATTTTACGCGCCAAGCCTTACTGCATTGCCGTTATCTTATTTACCGCCTTATTCTGCTTACTGGTCAATACTGCGGTGGGACTATTGGTCGGAGTATTAATGGAGCTAAGCCGCCGTTATATTGCGCCTCGCTTTAAACAAAATTGACCCTGTATAACACTAAAAAGGAGCCTTAACGGCTCCTTTTTATGCTCTATCAATCGGTATGACTGTATGGCAACTCTAAGGTAACAATACAACCTTCTTGCCACGGTAATTTAAGCTGCTTAGCCACCGCATTGCAATTACGTAAACTCAGCTGCCCATGATGCTGCTTCGCCACATCTTTACAAATGGCTAAACCTAAGCCTAGGCCAGTCTCCTTAGTTGAGGTAAAGGTGCTGAGTAACTGCTCGGCCTCTCCCATCAAGCCTGAACCATTATCAAAAATATGAATGACCACTTGTTGATCTTGATAAATTAACCGTACCTGAATCTGCCTATTGGCAGTACGCTCTTGCAATGCATCGATACTGTTTTTAACCGCATTGGCCAATAATTGACTTAATCCAACTCCATCAGCATAAATCTCTCGTTTAGTACCACTAATTTCTATCTGTGTCGTGATCTGCTGTTTAATCAGCTCATGCCTAAATAAGACTAAGGTTTCAGACACTAATGCGGCTAAATCAACTTGACTAAATTCACCTTGGCGCTTTTTAAGTAAGCTATGGATACGATGTACCACAGAACCAGCTCGTATCGATTGCGCATTAATTTTACCTAAAATGTCATAGAACTCATCGTTGTCATGCCCTTGGCGGCTTAGCTGTAACATCGCACCTTCGGTATACTGAGTAATTGCAGCAATAGGTTGATTCATTTCATGGGCAAGTCCGGCCCCAAGCTCACCTAAAATGGCCGCGCTTTGCATCCGCTCAAGCGCTACTGCTTTGACTTTCAGCTCTCGTTCAACCGCTAATAAGTTATCACTTTTTTGCTTAAACTTAAGCTGTAACCAAAAATGATAAATGGTAGATAATAATATAATAAGCAAAATGGCCAAACCGAGTTCTTTATTACGTTCGCCCCAATCTAACAGACTTTGAAACAAGGTTGGCGGACTCGTTGGAGTACTTAATTCTTTAAAGAGTTTAATCACATTTAGATGACTAATTGGTGCCGTCCAACCTTGATTATCAGCACGAATTGCCGCTTGATGATCTGGCGATAGCTCAAACAAGGCTTTAGTCACCGCTTTACTGACTTCATGAGGCACTTTATCTGACGCCGCAAAAGACCAGTTTGGGTATAACGCGGTACTGAGTTTACAACCTATATTAGTCGACTTAATCGGATGCACCACTCTAAAGTCAGCTTTATTGACTAACCCTTTTTTAATCATATCTTCTAAGGTACAAAACGGTGCGATTGCAGCATCTGCAGTCCCGTCACGCACTTGGTAAATAAGAGGCTCTAGCGGGAATCCCAAGAAGTTTACATGCTTAAAAAATTGTTCAGGCCGATAACCTAAGCGCTTTAATAAACCAATCGTAGCCTGATACCCCCCGAGTGCTTGCGGATCACTGGCAACAATGTTCTTATCACGTAAGTCTTCAATTTCAGTAATCGGACTGTCTGCTCGAACAATAATGGTTGAACCAATCGCAAAGGTAGCACCATTGTGCTGGCGACTGCGCATGGTGGCCAACCATGACAAGGGCACATAATGGCTTAATTCAAGATATTGCCCCGGATTAGTAATAATAAATGATAGCTGACGCGACCGTAATTCATGGCTCATCTGCTTAAAATTAAGTGGAATGACTTCAAATTTGGCATCGGCCACATGCTGTGACAAATAATCCATGGTGGGTTGCCATCTATGCTGCGCTTGTTCAATACCATAATTGCTAACACGCCGATACGATAAACGTTGACCCCTTTAGTATCATTAGCCATTACGGCATGAGAAAAAAAACAAACTATCAATAAAAGTAAGCGGAACCAATTAGCCAATCAAAATGACCTCATCACTATAAAGCTAATTATTTTAAACCAGTTTTCAGTGGCTTAGTATTAATCCTTAACGTTATTAGTGATAACTCATGCTCAATTATCTAAATTAGTGAGCAAGTTCAAAAATTCACCACACTAATTTTGTTTAATTGATATTTTATTCATAATTAACACCACCTCCCATTATTAGCCAGTACTCTCATGCAGCAACTTCCTTTATTTTTAGTCGACGATGATGCCGCAGTATTGGACTCATTAAGCTTTATGTTGACCCAATATGGCTATCAAGTTCAGACCTTTAATAGCGCCATCAACTTCTGCCAACAGGTTGATAGTCAGCAAGCTGGTTGCGTTATTTTAGATAGCAAAATGCCTGAAGTAAGCGGTCAGATGTTGCAGCAAAATTTACTTGAGCAACATAGTCCCTTAGCCATTATCTTTATGACGGGTCATGGTGATCTACCGATGGCATTAGATGCCTTTAGAAAAGGGGCCAGTGACTTTTTTCAAAAACCCGTCGTCGGTAAAGAGTTAGTGGCTGCAATCGAAAAAGCCATGTTACATAGCCAACAACAGTTACAACAAGTGAATCTACAACAAAAACTGGCACTATTAAGCGAACGCGAAACCCAAGTATTAAGCTTAGTTATCTCTGGCAAAACTAATAAACAGATGGCTGAATTTTTATATGTCAGTTTGCGTACCATTGAAGTACATAGAGCCAAGATAATGAAAAAACTGGAGGTGCATAATATGGCGGAATTGGTAAAATTCTCTAGCTTAATTGTCCCCGCAACCACGTTATGAGCATTGTCACTAACGGGGATATTTGGGCTATGACACGGAACGGGTTTCGGCCTTAGGTCGTGTCATACGTAACACCACCCAAAAAAAGAGTTCAAAGCCCAGTGCAACAGCAATAAATACACCAAGCCCATGAATACTACCGAGTCCATAAGATAATATTGCGCCAGTAATCAACATCGCCAGTAGTAACCAACGTAAGGATGCCAACATAAACCTCTCCTATTATCAGACAAAAGTTTTACCAATCATTTAAGCTAACAGATATCGCTTAATTAGCAACCAGCAAATACATATTCCCAAACGACTAGATGTCGTTTGAGGATTTACTAACAATTATTCATTGGTGTTTAAAAAAGCAGTTGGTTATGCTGATAATAATTTCAGTTAATAGTGAATATCATGACTCGTTCTTCCCTCTTACCTTTACTGCTGACAGGTCCTATATTACGTCACTGTGACAGCCACCATTTCACCCTTAACTTTGTAACTAGCCAAGCATTATCACTCGAATCAGTGGTATTTAATGACGCAAGTAATCACCCACTAACAAGGTTAAATACGTTTGAATTGGCTTTAGGTAAACAGGCATTTTTTTATCAAATAGAACTGGCACAAACTGACTTATTCACAGATAACCAAGTGGTCAGTTACCAAATTATTGATGCGGTTCATGGCGATCTATTTAGCCAGATAGACCAGCTGACCTACCATCAACAAGCCCAACCTCAGTTTATTGTCAAAAGCAAAATAGATAAGCTATTACATGGCTCCTGCCGTAACCCACACCATCACAGTGATGATGCCCTTGTTACGGCCGATAATAATATTGCCAGCTTAACGGATATTCAGCAGCGGCCAGCATTAATCATGATGTCAGGAGATCAAGTCTACGTTGATGATATCGCTGCGCCGATGCTCAGTGCTATCGGCCAAGTGATTAACTTATTAGGCTTGCGCGATGAACAATTTATGCAAGCGCCAATCGCGTCTAGTCATGATATTCCTTACCAAGCAGCTACGATGATTAATCGAGCCAGCAACTTACTGCCGCGTACTGAATATCCCGCTAAATTGCCCTTATATCGTTGGTATATCAATCACCCAATTTTCACCTCTTCAGCGGCGCAAAATCACCTAGTCAGCGTGGCAGAGGTCATTGCGCTATATCTATTAATATGGTCACCTGAATTGTGGCGCTTAATTGAAATAGATCCACAACCACAAGGGCTTAATCAAAAGCAACTTGAGTTATGGCAAAAACAACTCACGTATATCAATCGCTTTGTTGCAGGCTTAACTCAAGTAAGGCGTTTACTGGCACATATTCCCAGTTATATGATTTTTGATGATCACGATGTCACCGATGATTGGAATTTAACGGCTAAATGGGAATATGCCGCCTACGAACATCCATTTTCAAAACAGATTATTGGTAATGCGCTAATTGGCTACACCTTATTTCAAGGTTTAGGTAATCAACCGCAGAATTTTAGTCAGATAAAACCTTTGCTAAGTCAATTTTTTGAGTCTGGTCAACCACAAGAACAACTGCAACTGATTGAGCAACTGTTTAAATTTGAGCAGTGGCATTATCACTTAGATACCAGTCCTAAATTGATAGTACTTGATACACGTACTCGACGTTGGCGCAGTGAAGCAAACTTAGCGAAACCATCAGGCTTAATGGATTGGGAAGCCTTGATGGATTTACAACATGAGTTAATCGGTCAGGATAAAATCATCATCGTATCACCTTCACCCATTTTTGGTGTTAAGGCTATTGAAGCGATTCAGCGTTTTGCCACATTCTGGGGCGCATCACTGTTTGTCGATGCAGAAAACTGGATGGCGCATCCCGGCGCGGCTGAAGCATTATTGAGTATTTTCTTACACCGCAAAACACCACAACAATTTGTGATTTTATCTGGCGATGTGCATTACTCATTTAGTTACGATATCCAAATCCGTTTTCGTAACCAGAGTCCTCATATTTACCAAATCACTTGCAGCGGTATTAAAAATCAATTTCCTGAAAAATTACTGCCTATTTTTGAAAGACTTAATCGATATTTATATGCAAGAAAGTCACCATTAAACTGGTTTACTAAACGCAAACGTATGTCGATTAGAACGAGATTACCTAATGGTCATAAGAAACCACAGTTAGTCAATAACAGCGGTATAGGTGAAGTCAGTTTTGCAGAGAATGGAGCGCCCAAGCAAATACTCGTGCGCCATGGTGATGGCAGTGTGACAGAATTTATAGCGAACAAGTCTTAAACAACAAAACCGTTAGCGACGATGTCGGTAACGGTTTTTATTAAGCGCCGATAAAGGCTTTATAGCAGGATTAAGCCAAAAATTTATTTAGCCGTCGCCATACGGGTTTCACTAATGCTATTACTGATATCGTATGACGGCATTGTTTGAGTAATCACCAGCTGCGGTTCATTTTCAGGGCTATAACTCACTGATGGTAATGTCATTTGAATAGTGCGACCTTTAGACGCCATAGAATCAAGTAATGCCGCAGATAAACCGACTTTTGCTTCTTTTACTGAAGTCACATCAGTATTCATTAGCAATAAGGTTGCTACAAATGCAGCTGCGATAAGTAAAAAACTGACAGGTTTCATGTTGGCTCCTTCAACTTGACTAAATTGGGACAACTTAGCCACAAATATCCATGTATGCGTAAAGTTTAGCCTGCCTAATCATTAACCTCAAGCTGATTGTAGCGATTTTGTTAAACCGTCAACTTCAAAAAATGGGGTTGATTTGTCATCGGGTCAGTAAACTCAAGCTTCTAGCCATTAATTGTAAAGGCCGCTCAAAATCATCTTCAGTCTTTGGTTGTAGTTCAGGATAGAAGCGATCATTGATTAAAGGCATGCCTAAACTCAACATATGCATTCGTAATTGATGAGTTTTGCCTGTAATCGGGCTTAATTCGAACAAACCAATATCCCCTTTTACGGCAACTAAGCTGATTTCAGAGTGGCTATTGTTTTCACCCTCTACAATTTGCATTAAAAAGCTAGGGGTAGACTTTTGTAATCGATTCTTAACCGTAACCGAGTAAGGGAGCACTAACTCGCCCTGTTGGTACTGCTGTAATAATGGTGGCGTTAATTTAGCTAACGCATGATAACGTTTATGAATGCGTCCCTTGGCAAATAACTCATGGTAACGATGACGAGTCTCAGGTTGAACGGTCATTAACATCACTCCTGCCGTATCTCGATCTAATCGATGAGCGGGTGCGATAGTCTCTATTCCAGTCGCAATACGTAGCCGATGCACTAAACACTCATTAACAAAATGACCGCTTGGCGTAACCGGTAAGAAATGGGGCTTCACCACAATAATTTTATATTCATCCTGATATAAAATCTGTTCTGCAAAAGGGATTTTCTTTTCATGGCTGACCTCACGGTAATAATAAACCCGTGTAGCAGGTCGATATGGCGTCGTTAACTCAATTAATTGACCATCTTGCCAATGCACTTTGCCATCAATAATACGCTGCTGCCATTGTTCAGCAGTCACTTGAGTAAAATGGCCAACCAAGAATTCAAAAACCGTTGCAGGAGCATCAGCTTGACGGGGTAACACGATATATGACGCTGCGCCGCACAGGCAGGAGAACTCATAACTTTAACCAAGCACAAAAGCGCCTATGTTAACGTTTTTACTATTGGACGCCAAATTCATTAAGCATGGGATTTTATCAAACTCAATACAAAATCCATGGTTTTATGGCAATCAGGTTGGCTCAATAACTTTTGTTTATCATGATTATAAAGTGGTAACACTTCTAACCAGCGCTGACTGACCCAGGTTGCATCATCAAGATATAAGGTGCCATATAACTCTTTAATAGCAGGGTTAACTTGATAGAACTGGGCTAATGCCACACTAATCAGTTCAAATTCTGCTGCTATGGGCTCCTCTTGCCAATTAGGTTTAGCCAGAGTACGAACCTGCCATAAACCATCCTGCTGCTGACCTGCTGATAAAATTTTTACCCGTTGTAAGCCCTCTAACACAACCGTTAAGCAGCCATCTTCTAATTGATTAAAATCGATAATTTTGCATTCAGTCGCAATGGGATAACAAGGAGGACTCGCTTTAGGTTTCAACATTCCAAAAGCTAATGGGTAATGGCCTTTTAGCGCCTCTGCGACCATGCGCAAATAACACGGTTCAGCAATTGCCACTTCAATTCGCCCTTGAGGTAGCAATAGATCATCAACAGCAAGTAAGCCCATTTGTACGGTACGCATATGCCCTCCTTAAACGAAAGGTCACATTAACCAGTGATAGCTTAATTGTAGCAGGTGGTAATAAGCTTTCGTTTATTTAGCATTAGCAATCCCCAAATGTTCTGATATTGCATGGGGATATAAGTATTATAATTTTAGACCATAATTGTGCACTGAAATTCCGTTAAATTGGCACTAACTTGGCGCCGAAGTCTTGCTGATGCAATAACTCATTAAACTCATCAGCAAGGTGCTCGCTTAACGATGACACTTGATTCCAATTATTAATGCGAGTCTCAGTATCCATCTTAGCAAAATCACTACGATCAGGAATTTTGCCATAAGGTAAGCGGGCAACAAACTCAGCGCTAGGCGCTAACACTAATGCATTATGGTAATTTGCGCGGGCTCTACGCCACGGCAAACTCTTATCAAACCAACCGGGACTAATATACTGGTTAAAGTGTGGGTAAATCACCATTCCCTTAGATTCTGGCAGGGCTAAATCAAAATGGTAATCAGTAATACCGCCATCATAATACACCCCAGCAGGAGCACCCGATATTTGCTTAACTGGCGCCATTAATAGTGGAATAGAGCCACTTGCACGTAATACATCGGCAATATTAGCTTCAGTCAAACTGATATGTTGCGTCGGTAAATCCGTTAATGAAAAGGCTGAACTTATTTTTTTTGTTGAAAACAGAAATCGTTCAAAATATGTGGCTAAGCTACCGCGACTCAATAAATTACTTAAGCCAGTCACAGCCAAACCAGTACTCAATAATATAGGAGACTGGCTGCGATTCAGTCCTTTAGCGCGACATGCAATAAACTGACTATTAATATAGGGATGGCTGACGATATCACGCCCCAATTCAGTCCCCAGAATGTAGCTCAATATCGTCGCAACATTATCACTAACTTGCTGCGGTTTAGGCTTCACCTCATAACGCTGTTCAATATAAGCTTGCTGAAAACGTTGATAAGCGGCCAATGGTTGCTGCTGTGCAAAACAAGCTAATCGCCATGCGCCTGATGAGGTGCCCAACGTATCTAATGGCGTTTGTCTCTCTTTAAAAAACTCACTAAACAGATATTTATCAAGCCCTGCAACTGCCAACCACTTAGGCCCACCAGAAGCAGCTAACATCACACCAAAGTCAGCTTGATTAATGCCTTGCTCGGTTATGGTCTTTATTGCAGTCGAGCCCGCAAGTAGTTGTAATCCACCCATTAAAAACCCTTCTAAATTATCAGATAAATGCTAGCATTGCTTATCACAGCAGGAGAACCCTATGATTTTAGATACCTTAGCAAACCGCCACTTATACCAACATCTTGGCGAACGAATTCAAATGGCTTTAGCCTACCTTGCCAATACTGATATTGATGCATTAGCACGCGGCACCTATCATATTGATGGCGATAATATATTTGCTATTGTTAACGATTACCAAACCCAGCAGCCACAATCATCCCCTTTTGAGGCTCACCAACGCTATATTGATGTGCAATATGTGGCTCAAGGCCAAGAGCTATGTGGCTACTTACCATTAGCGGCACAGACGCCAAGCCAAGCATACAATACTGAACGTGACTTTTGTCAATTTGACTATTCCAGCAATGCTGCAGATGCTTCTTTTGTGCAATTAAAAGCTGGCATGTTTGCTATTTTCTTCCCAACAGATATTCATATGCCTGGAGTCAGTGAGCAACCTCAGCAAGTACGTAAAGTTGTGGTTAAAGTGAAAGTAGCAGAGTAAAAAATACTAATTCAGAATTAGTGTGCGACTTATCACAAACCATCAATTCAAACGCAACTCATTATCGTCTTTGAGTTAACATGCACGGTTTCTGTTATTAGCTAAATCAAGAGACCCTGATGTTAACCTTAGGCGAACGCTGTAAAACACATGGCTGGTTTATTTTACTAAATGGGTTCCTATTTAGCCTGCTTGCTACCAGCTATTTTCATTATTTACCAGACAATCAAGCTCTATCAACTTGGGCTTATGTCGCCGTGGCAACTATCGGTCAAATGTGTTTATTAGCCGCATTAGTCGGCTTAGTCACCTTACCGCTAGTACTGATCCGTAAACAAGTTATACGCGCCTTACTCACCGCGCTCATCTTTACGATGGCACTGATTACGCTATACGTTGATACCCAAGTCTTTGCCCAATATCGCTTCCATATCAGATTAGTCTTAGTTGAAATGATCTTATCGGGCGGTATTGTTGAGTTTTCAAAAATGACTTATGCCATTGTCACTGCTGCTGTTATTGCTACTCTAGCGGTGCAATATGGACTGTATATCGGCATAGATAACCGAGCTTCTCAATATAAAATCAAACTGGGTCGCCGCGTCTCATACTTGGTATTACTCGCGCTTATTAGCACCCATATTAGCCATATTTGGGCCAATGCTAACGCTATCTTACCGATTACCAACATTAGTCGTTTCCTACCCCTGTTTTACCCTGCCACAGCCAATAGTCTGTTACAAAAATATGGCTTAGTGGATGAACAAGCATTAGCGGAGCAAAAAACACTAAAACGGAAACAAAAAAGCACGCTAAATTACCCACTTACACCACTGGAATATCAAGCTGTTAAGCCTAAAAACATTGTATTTATTGTGATTGACTCATGGCGCGCAGACAGCTTTAGCCAAGCCATTACCCCCAATATGTGGCAATTTGCGCAGCAAGGCGAAATTTACCAAAACCACTATTCGACAGGTAATGCGACTAGAGCGGGTATTTTTGGACTATTTTATGGTTTACCCGCAACTTACTGGCATAGTTTTTACAGTAATCGCCAAGCACCAATCTTAATGGACCGATTACAGCAACTGGATTACCAACTCGGTATTTTTGCTTCAGCGCATCTGCTTAAGCCCGAATTCCATCAAACTGTATTTGTTAATGTGCCAGATTTACGGGTGCGCTCAAAAAGTGAAACTATGGCAGGCCGTGATATTGAAATTACCGATGAGTGGCTAGCATGGGATAAACAACGCGATCAGCATCAGCCTGCGTTCTCGTTTCTATTTTATGATTCACCACACGGCTATACTTTCCCAAAGGATTATCCGTATCGCATAGAACCTCAAGTGACTGAAGTTAACTACTTAGCCTTGAATGAAAAGACGGACCCACAACCGATTATTAATCGCTATAACAACAGCGTACACTTTAATGATTCATTGATTGGTAAGGTACTGAAACAGATCAAGGATAAAGGCGAACTCGACAATACCTTAGTGGTTATTACTGGCGACCATGGCCAAGAGATTAATGACAATAAGTTAAATTTCTGGGGTCATAATAGCAACTTTACTGATGCTCAAATTAAAGTACCATTTATCGCCTTAGGGGCAGGTATCAAACCCGCTCACAACCAACATATCAGCAGCCATATGGATGTTGCTCCAGGCATATTGAAACAATATTTAGGGCTATCAAATCCCATTAAACAATACAGTACCGGTGAAGATATCTTTAATATAAGCCGCAGCGCCGATGACTGGTTAATTTTAGCCAGTTATAACGAATATGCGATTGTCGATGATAAAGGCATTTTGCAAGTGTCAGGCTACAATGGTAACTATCAATTAATGGATCGCTACAATCAACCTAAGCAAGGGCGACCTGATTTTACCGAGCTTAATCAGGCTTACAGCCAGATGAATCGATACTTAAAGTAGCTTTGTTATAACAAAAAGCCGTCATGATGACGGCTTTTTGTATTGGTCAATATCAAAAATCTAAGCACCAAAGGCTTTCATATTCAATACTAGTTTACCCTCTTTAACTTCAACAGATTGCAGCATTGCACGTGCTAACTTTTGTTTGAGATCATCATCTTTTAGCTTATACACTGGCTGCTGTGGCAACACGCTAGCAATCACTAATTGCGCTAAATCTTGCACCATAGGTAATACTTTTTGATCCATATTCGCAATCTGTAACTCAGTCAGCTTGGGATCAACCAGATAGAAAGCCCCAGTTTGATTATCGTAACGTAACGCACCACTAATATCAGCTTTCCCCTGTACAGAACCTGTACCCGGCACACTTGCAGCTAAATCAACAGCCATACTCATTTCATTACTATTGAGTGATAAATTCACTTCGGGATTGCTGACTTTGACCTTAAAGAATAATTCCTGACGCTCAATTGGCATCATCTTAGCCACTTTCTGCTGAATCTCAGCTTGAGTTAACTCGATAGTGTAATTAAAAGCCCAAGCTTGCACTGAGCTAAACGTTAATAGCAGTAATAATAAGACACGTAACATAAACAAATCTCAGAAAAAATAGTCGAATATGCTATCAAAAAATCGGTAATTTAACAGCGAGTAAACTTACTATTTTGATGCATAACCTAAAAAAGCACGGTCACTTAAATTAGCTAGTGACCACCCTCATTATCGACTAAAATCAACTTATCTCACTTCAACTTATTACTCTCATGATAGAAACCTTAAATCATATAGTTGCTCAACTCACTCCTTGGTTAGAGCAATATGGCTATTTTGTTTTAATTGCGGCCATTGCAGTTGAAGGATTTGGCATTCCCGCACCGGGACAATCATTACTGATTGTCGCCAGTATTTTGGCAGCATCAGGCTCAATGTCATTACCATTAGTGCTAACCGTCGGCTTTGCCAGTGCCTTTATTGGCAATAGCATAGGTTATTTTATCGGCCTAAAATTTGGCGATGTATTACTTAAGAAGCAATGGATAAAACCTGCAACAGAGCAAAGACTTACGGGGTTTATTGATAAATACGGCTTAGTTGCATTAATACTCAGTCGTTTTATCGAAGGCTTAAAGCAGTTTATGTTTATTGGCTGTGGTATTGCCAAAATGCCGCTAAAAATGTTTGTGCTAGGCAACTTTTTAGCTACCAGCCTTTGGGTTATCTTATTTGGACTAGGGCCTGTTTTACTTAAGCATGAACTGACCCCTATGCTGAACTTCTACCATCACCATCAAATAACTTCATGGTTAATTGCACTAGCAACCATCATCATTTTGGCGAGCATTAGCGTGTTTATTAAAAGCCGCAAGCAGTAATCTTATACAATAACGAGAACGAGGATGGACTAGTACCCTCGTTCTCGTTAGTTTTTAGCTTATACCAATTCCACTAAATAAGTGATCAATTCAGAGCCACTCAGATTTTTCAATTCAAGGCGCATTGATGAAGAAATGGTTATTCCCTTTTAAGTCAATGCAAAGCAGAAGTGGAAAGTCTGAGAGACTCACGTAATGCGGGTTTCAAAGCCCTTCATGCTACGTTGGAGGCTCCTCGATATAGAATAACTATTAGCTTCAAGCCTCTGCCTTGCCTACAGGGCTTTGAATTCCCGCTGAAATATCACATTATTAGTGGAATTGGTATTAATAACACAAACTCTCAAGCTTAAACCAATCCAAATTTATGTCGTGGTTATAATTTGCTAAGTCAGTAATTCGCAAGTTTCTAAAATAAAAAATATCACCGTTTTTACCACTAACTTTGACCTCTACGCCCATCAACGCACTGTTAATCTTGATATCTATATCTGGTATATAGAATCGTTTGCATACTAAAAAACTACTACGCAAATCGGTAACAATCTCTTGAACATGCTGGTCATATCGTAAAAAACCATCTGAAGTATAAATATCTAACACACTGCCATTTGCTTTAGTGGTATCAATCAAATCATAATGTTGAGCAACATCAACTGTCTCACTTAATTGATTAACTTGTTGCCAAATCCCTATTGCCGCCACCATCAATACTGCGATAACGACTACTGGCACGGCTCGCGCTAATGAATAAACAAACTTAGACAACCCATTACTAGCAGGCTTTTGTTTACGTTTCATACCAACGTACAACCTAAAACCTCTGCCTTTTACGGTTTCAATAAGATAATTATTCTTAGGGCCTAAAAATGAACGTAATCTAAAAATAGCACTGCGAACGGCTTCTTCACTCAGCTCGGCCTGTTCAGGTGATAATGACTTTGCTAATAATGCAGTGGGGACAATATTGCCTTTATGTCGAATTAAGTGCGTTAGCACTGTCTTCTCTTCAATAGAAAGCTGCCATACAACACGGGTCACTTGGTTAACCAATTCCCCTTGACTTAAATTAACCCAATAATTACCTAATATCATATTATTCTCAATAGCACACAGGAAGTGAACTCAATAACTGTTACAATTAAATAATCATTACCTAATTTACTAATGACTTTTTGTTGCCTAAGAATTAATTATCATTAGTACCATCCATTGGAATTAAAGATTAATAAAGACAAGAACTTTAAGTTTTTCAGTATTGCGAAGAAATGATTAATAACAATTACTAATTATGGGTAATATACTCAAAAGTCAACAGCAGGAGAATAATCATTAAGATTGAACTAGCCACACTAGTAACTATACCAAGTAGCTACATTTTTCATCCAACAAACTTTTATCAATATAATTAAGGAGTTTAAATTAAAGCACAACATTTCAATTAGACTTTAATTAACTGACAACCACAGACTGTATTACTTGGTTGGAATAATATAACAGCATAATCTTTCGATTTATCATAATCTAATACCTCAAAATTTAGTGCGGGTAAGTTATCTTCATTCATACTCAATCCATTGACATAAGCTAAATATTTTAGGTGTGCTGGAGTACTGCCTTCATCATTTAAACGAACATCTTTATCAGTAATCAATAATCGAAAATGTCGATTATCATCACTTATGTCATCGACTTTTGCTTGCATGATAATATTACCAGCACTGCTGCCATCTAAATTAAAGTATCGATAATTCACTTGAGCTTTACTGCCTTTTACACTGATATCAGCAACTAAAGTATGTCTGGAATCAATTGCCTGTATAGCATTCCGATCAAATAACTCAGAATGACAGCTCAACATCATTGAATGATCTGTTCTAATCCAAAAAAGATATGTCACCAACAAACCACAAAGCAATACCAACATTGGTATGATTAATAGTTTTAGATATTGATTACGCACAGATATCAACCTCTTCAAACCAAGTTGGGTAAACAAACTTCTTATACATACTCAAATCGCTTACTTTGAGGTTCCGCATATAAGACAGGCCATTTTTTTCACCTCGCAAGGTTATATTTAATACTTGCTGATCATAGGTCATAGACACATAAATGTCAGACCAATAAGTTGATTTACAATGAAAAAAACCATCAACAAGACTTTTAGAAATGATATCTATTTGTTGATTATTAATTTTAGAATTAGCAAATAGATTAATCGTTACCACGGTGCCATCAATTAATGTTGCTTCGACTTGTTTAGACTGCTTAACGATGGGATTATTTTGTTGGTTGAAATCAATACTATCCCAAAAAAAAGCTAATATACTTAGGCTTAACGCTGCTGCAAGCGTAATCAATAAACGACTATTCTCTTGGTTTATGCCAATTTTTTTTATGTTATTCTTACGAACATAAAGCCGATAACCTTTACCTTTTACAGTCTCAATTAAATACTCATGCTGCGGTTCTAAAAATGTTCGAATCATAAAAATAGCACGCACAACAGATGAATCAGTTAAATCATTACCATTATCTATTGCCTTGCCTAACTCAAGTTTAGATATCACCACACCATTTTTATCAACCAATTTACTGAGTACTTGGCGCTCAGCTCTGGGTAAAATCCACACTTCATGGGTTGTTTCATTTATTAATTCGCCCTTATCAGCGTCGAATTTGCAATTCCCAAGTATCACTATAATGATCACTTTAATGAGTTCTTATTATTACTATTAAAAGTAATCAATTTAGCTTGAAATTACTGTGATCCTTATTTGTTATTTTAAATGAAAAATATTTACTATAAGTTTACAAATAGTGAACTACATCACTTTATTTATTAGTGAAAATTACTCAACCTTTCTTGTCATACATGATAAATATTAAATAATAAGCATAAATAAAGTGATTTAAATCACCTTGCAATCAAAATGCAATATTAATAACTATCTTATTAATCGCAGAAACTGTTTACATTTTAATTAACTTATTCTCATATATGCTCGTCAAATTCATCCAAACTAAATCACATTCTTTATATTTTTAGATTCATAAACTGATGTTATCGCTCAGTCTTTAAAATACTGACTTAAGCAAATCTATAAGTTGCGGAGAAAAATATAATGGATAGACGTAAAGCATTAACTCAAATCATAGGCTTAAGCACTGCTGCAGGAGCAACATTAGTTGCCGCCCCTTTACTTGCCGCAACGGATAATCAAGGCAACTATAAATTAGGCATAGGTGAGAAATTAAAATATGTACCATTAGATCCAGCTGCCACGGCGAAACTTGCATACAACACAGGAAGTGGCTGTATGCACCAAGTTTTTTATGCCATTGTTACTATGCTCGCTCAATCTAATAGCCCTGATGCAGCTAAATTTGACTCAATCCCAACAGCGTTATCAGCCTATGGTTTTGCCGGGGTTATGGGGCAAGGCACCTTATGCGGTAACCTCAATGCTGCCGCAATGGTCGTTAACTTCTTAGATGATATTGGTAAACAAAACAGCGCGGTAGTACAAGCCATTTACCGTTATTACGAGACGCAAGAACTACCAAGATCGGATGCAGCCTTTATTGCAGCAATTGGTTCAACAGATGAAAAAACATTGGAAGTCGGTAAGTCTTCGGTTGCCAATAGCGTCTTATGTCATCCATCCATCAGCAACTGGTCAAAAGCATCTGGTAAACCTTTCTCTGCAAAAAAAGAGCGCTGCTATCGTTTATCTGGTGATATTACTTATCGATTAGTTGAACTACTTAATGATGCTCATGCTGGCAAAATTATTGGAGATCATCATGTCATTACGCCTACAGAACAAGCGCAAGAATGTAAGAGCTGTCATGGAGTTTCAGACACAGTAGCCAGCGCGGCAAGTGTAAAAACAGACATGGAATGTACTGTCTGCCACACAGGACACATGTATTAAGGAGTATATAATGAAACTACGTCAATTAACCTTAATGCTTGCGACCAGCTTATTGATTACAGCCTGCGGTAGTGATGATGATAACTCCCCATCAATACCTTCCATTGCAGTAGATCAAGTCACCAGCATTGATCTCAAGATGACCCAATTTGACAAGTTAACGGGCGAGCTGAATTTTAGTCTAGCTGATGATAAGAATATGGCGATTAGCGGCGCAACCGCTTACCATATTTTTTATATAGGTAAAGCCGACCCAGAAGCGACACCAACCTATGCCAGATCATGGAAACGTTGGCATGGAACATTGCAGTATCATTGCCAAATAGATGATGCCAAAGCCTGTAGTGGACAATTACTTGAAACAAGTCCCGGACAATACTCGTTTACACCAGAGAATTATGACTGGGCTGAGCAAGCAAACTCTAATCGAGTAGCACATTATCAAGTTGCGGTTAAAATTATTGGCAAGCAAACCCACAATGAGCCCGTACTCCACAACCCGCTCTAATAGCACTGTCATTAAAAAGGCGCTAATGCGCCTTTTTAAGTATTACTTTTAATAAAAGTTAAAACGACCAAGGTATATCTAAATATAACCGCACTAAAGTATCTCTATCCCACGGCAATACAGGAGCAGCATCAGGCTTCTCAACCGATTGTTGGTATAAATCCAAATTATATTGATGATGCTCAATAGAGAGCACTAATAAGCTATCAGCTTTAAATTGACTCACATCATAATCAAGATGCATGCCGAATTTGTTTTCCAACCACTGATCGCCATCATGCCATTGTTGCGCCATCGCAGACAGACTCAACTTAGGCGTAAAATAGATACTAGTACGCATCGCTAACGAAAATGCTTGTGAACTAAACTTTAAGTCATCACGTTTATAGCCAAATGATTTCGGTACATCATCATCTAATTCAATTTGGTAATAACCCGCGGAAGCCTTAAATCTCGCACTAAAATGCGGCTGTTGATAATTTAAAGCCAAGCCCGGGAAAAATTTAAACTGCTGCTCAATCGAACTCACAGTATTACGACGTCCAGCAACATCTACCTGCCAATCTAAGCTCATTTGAGGGCTGAAATGATATAAATTTCCGCGCGCTAAATAAGCTGATTGAAACCAAACGGGAATATGGTCAGGATCCAATTTATCATGGTCAATATCGACCAATACATCCGCTTTACCTGCTAACAAAATATTATTATCTGTAAAATGGGTAAAGGCTAAACCGACATTAAGTCCCGGTGTATGAGAACTCGCTTGATCAACAACAAAGTCATGTGCCCCTATTGCGGCCCGCCACTCTATCGCCTGAGCAGGAATTGACACCACAAAACTCATTAAAGCCACAACACTGAGAATCCGACAGCTTGATTTCACTTGTACACCTCATAAAAAGTTAACGCCCAATAAAGCGACTGCATTAAAGATTTAAACAATTATTAATGCCTACTTAATAGATAAAACAGGGCGAACAGACTATTTTAACCACTTTTGCTAGGTGTAGTCTCCTTTTTTCATCACACTTTGCCCTAACAAAAACGGCACCTTAACGGTGCCGTTTTTGTTTATTTCAGGTTATTTATTACGATATAACCAAGCATATAATGTCGGTAAAACGAGTAATGTCAGTGCAGTAGAACTGAATAGGCCACCAATAATCACTACCGCCAAAGGTTTTTGAATCTCACTACCAATACCTGTTGAGAGTAAAATTGGAATCAAACCTAGTGCTGAAGTTAATGCCGTCATTAATACCGGACGTAAGCGCCCAGTAGTTCCTTCATATACCGCAACAGCCAGTGCTTCACCTTGTTTACGGCGTTGATTAATCGCATCCACCAATACCACCCCGTTTAACACCGCCACACCAAATAAGGTAATAAAACCTATCGAACTGGGTACTGATAAATAAGTGCCGCTGACAAATAAAGCCACCACACCACCAATCAACGCTAATGGTACGTTAGCCATAATCAATCCCACCTGCTTTACTGAGCCAAATGAGAAAAATAGGAGTAACGCGATAAGAGCGATAGAAACAGGCACCACTAGCATTAACTTCTGCTGGGCGCGCTGCTGGTTCTCATATTGACCACCAATAACGACCGTATAGCCCGGAGGTAAATCCGCTTGCGGTACAATCGCATAAATATCGTTTACCACTGAGCCCATATCACGTCCAGAAACGTTGGCTTGAACCACTACTCGGCGCTGCACGTCATCACGGCGAATATTAGGTGGAGCCATCTCAATATCAACGCTAGCCACTTCACCTAAACGCACCTGCGCACCATTAACACCGGTTAATAGCAGATCACGTAATACATCTGGTGAGTTTCTAAATTGCTGATTTAAACGCACATAGATATCGTAGCGGGCATTGCCATCAATCACCTGTCCAGCACTCACGCCGCCAACACCTTGATTAACCAAGGTCATGATTTCGTCAACGCTAATACCATAACGCGCTAACGCATCACGATTAGGACGCACCACTAATTGAGCCTCACCAGTAACTTGCTCTAATGACACATCTACCGCGCCATCAATGGTTTTTACAAGCTCACTTAACTGCTCACCTTTTTGAGATAATACATCAAGATCAGGGCCAAACAGTTTAATCGCAAGCTGTGCTTTTACACCTGACAAGAGCTCATCAACACGAGTCGCAATCGGTTGTGAAAAGGTATAAAGCAAACCTGGATACACATTCAGCTTTTGCTCCATTAAGCGCTGTAAGTCAGGACGATTCGTCGCCGAAGTCCACTCATCAACAGGCTTTAAGCCCAAATAGATTTCGATATTACTCACAGGCTCAGGATCGCCCCCGAGCTCTGCAGCACCAATACGGCTAAGGGCATACTCAACCTCAGGGAACTCCAGCAAAATCGCTTCTAGTTTAGGCGCAACGGCAATCGCAGTATCTAAGCTAGCCGTCGGCGCTAACGTCACTCGTAAGTTAATCGTGCCCTCTTCTAATTCAGGTACAAATTCCGTCCCCAGACGAGGTAACAACGCCATACTCGCAACAAACATAATCAATGCCGCAGAAAGCACCCACTTTGCTTTGCCATCGTCATAGTCAATACCCTGCGGTATAGACGATCAATAGGGGCTAATAATGGACTTTGCTTAGGCACCACGCCTTTATTAAATAGATATACAGCTAACGCAGGCACTACCACTAATGCCACCACCAATGCAGCTATCATCGCCAAAATAATACTGACAGCCATAGGTTGGAATAACTTACCTTCCACCCCTTCAAGCGCAAATAATGGTGCAAATACTACGATAATAATCGCAGTTGCAAAGAAGATAGGCTGACACACCTCTTTAGCAGCTTGTATCACTTGGCTCGCAATAGATTGGCTCTTATCTTGTCGGCTTAAGTGTTTAAAGATGTTCTCCACCATTACCACCGAGCCATCCACCAGCATACCAATTGCAACAGCTAAGCCACCAAGTGACATCAAGTTAGCTGACATGCCAAAGTAGCTCATCACCATCAAGGCCAATACAATCGACACGGGGATAGAAATAAGCACTAAGAGAGTGGCGCGGATATTGACTAAGAACAACGCTAGCACAACCACAATAAACACAAATGCAAGTAACAGTGCATCTGTCACAGTGGTGACCGCTTTCTCAACTAAGTCAGCTTGATCATAAAACACATCAAAAGTGACGCCATCAGGCAAGGCTTGTTGAATCAAAGCAGTACGCTTAGCAATATCATCAATCGTGGCTTTAGTATTCGCGCCCATACGCTTTAACACCACACCAGACACGACTTCACCTAAGTTTTGTGGATTACCCGCAGCATCGCGACGGGTCATGGTTACTGCACCTACGCGAATTTCACTGCCATAATCAACATTGGCAATATCACCCACACGCACAGGCGTACCTGCAACTTCAGTTAATGGAATTTGCTTAATCGCTTGCAGACCCGCATCACCCGCAGGCAATAAACCAAAACCACGCACAACGAGCTGCTCTTGGCCTTGATCCATAAACCAACCACCGGCATTGCGGTTATTACTCTCTAACGCTGCAGATACCTGCGCCATCGATAAGCCATAGCTACGCAGTTTATTGGGATTAACCTGCACTTGGTATTGGCGTACATCACCACCAAAAGACAATACGTCAGTTACGCCTTCAACTGGCATTAGGATTAGCTTAACTAAGTAATCATTAAGACTACGTAATTCATCTGAATCAATATCGGTGCCCGGCTCAACACGCAAGATATACTGATAAATCTGACCTAAACCAGAGGTATTGGGACCGATTTCAGGGGTTCCTACCCCTTGCGGGATCATTTCACGTGCTGCTTGCAGTTGTTCAAATACCTGCTGACGCGCAAAATAGATATCAGTACCTTCTTCAAATACCACGGTCACAATCGACAAGCCGGTACGAGATAAAGAACGAACCTCGGTTACGGCAGGTAATGCATACATCGCCGACTCAACCGGGTAACTGATCAGTTTTTCAACTTCTTCAGCCGCCAAACCTTCAGCCGCAGTATTAACCTGCACCTGTACGTTGGTCACATCAGGGAAAGCATCTAAATTTAATTTAGGTAGCATGGCTAAACTACCTAACATGGCACCAATTAATGCCAGTAACACTAATAGACGCTGGCGCACCGCCGCATCAATTAACTTCTGTAACATGCGCTTGCTCCTTAGTGATTATGAATATCAAAGCCAGATTTAGCTTGTTCAGAGGCTAAGAAAAATGCCCCAGACACCACCACATTGGCGGACTCATCTAAACCTTGAATTAAGTTCATACCACGCTGGCGCTGCACCACATTCACTTCAAGTGCTTCAAACTCACCCGCTTTTTCAATAAAGACCTGCCAATGACCATCACTGCTACGACTCAGTGCAGCATCAGGCAATACCACACCGGCTTGTTTAGCATTATTGAAATACATTTCAGCAAACTGGCCCGCATGCAATACATGACCCGGATTAGCTAAACTCACTAACACTTGTTCAGTACGAGTCACGCTATTTAGCTCATGTGAACGACCAATAATGACGCCAGTAAGCGCATGTTCACCCACTTTAATTAAGGCTTCATCACCAATCACCACTTGTTCAGATTGTACTGGTGTTAATTGCGCCTCAACCCATAATGCAGACTCATCAGTGAGTTGCATTAATGGCGTACCAGCAGCCATCACTTGGCCACGCTGAGCAATATCTTGCTGCACTCGGCCGCTAATTGGCGCCAATAATTGATAGCTGCCAATCGCTTGTGGATTATCCACGAGCGCTTTGATTTGTGCAGGTGTCATCTTCAGCGCCTGTAAAATCGCACGCTTTAGTTCAACATCAACTTGCGCTTGTAAGCGGCGACTATCACTTACTGCGCTGCTATTCATACGTTTAACACGACTCCACTCAGCGGCAGCATTAATATAATCAGCTTGTGCTTGTGCCACTTCACTACCACCTAGTGTCAATACCGCTTGGCCTTGATTAACCTGCTGCCCCGGGATCACATGTCTTGCTAACACCCGAACGTCAAGCTGGGGAGCAAGGGTAACCGTGCGATCACGATCGACTAATAAGGTGGCGGCGGCAAAGCTCTCAAGATTAAAGTTTTGCTGCTTTAGCTGCGCAATTTTAATACCCGCGAGTTGACGCTGTTGCTCTGTCAGATGTAAGCCGTGATCATCTTCATCACCATGGTCATCTACAGCAGATATCGTCTCGCCCTCATGCGCATGATCGCCATGTTCTTGCTGACCTAATAACTCTAATTTATGGTCATGCTCAACCTCCTCGGTATGTTCAGAGGCATGATCATGTTTATCTTCAGCCGCATATGCTGCAGTAGTCGCACAGGTCATCACTAACAATACTGATAAGCTCATCGCTTTCATCAAAGGTGATAAGTTAAAGCCAGTTTGTTTGGTAAATAGTTGTGTTTTCATTATTATTTTTCTCCCACTGCATGGTTTTTGACTTTACTTGTTACAAATGGATATAGCTCACCGCTATCTCCCATCCAAGTTAACCAGTTTTGATAAATAGCTTGTTCTAGCTGTAAGCCAGCGAAGTAACTGCTCGCGATTTGTCGTCTACTTTGTAGATAATCACTGGTATTAATGTCACCGCTGCGCCACTGTTGTTGTAGGGCATCGGCTGCGGCCATTCCCGATTGTTCAACTAAGAGTTGCCAATCATGGTAACGGCTAATTAAACGCGGCATAGTCAAACTAAATTGCCGTTGTTGCAGCGTTAAGACACGCTCTTTGGCAAGATAAGCTTGCTCAGCAATCACAACCTGTTGCAGGGCAAGTCCATATTGCTCATCAAAGCTATTACGCACTTGCAGTGGGATAGAAACACCTACGCCAAACTTATTCTCATCACCTTCACGTTCTGCGCTCAAACTAATCGTAGGATCAACACCTGTCTGTGCTTTTACTAAGTTGGCGCTCGCTTTAGCTAATAAAACTTGTTGGTAGGCACTGGTTAACGCAGGTAAACGGCCATCAACCTGACTGACCTGATAATCTGCGATCAAAGCCATAAAATCCGTCGTTTGTGGAGGAGAATCAGCAAATAGCGCCAACACTTGATTGTCAGCAGCCATTGCGGCTTGTTCAGCTAATGCATATTCAGCAGCATTATTTGCCAACTCTAATTTAATCAGCTGTAACTCTACTTGTGATATCGCACCAGCGTTGACTTGCTGTTCTGCTATTTGCTGTTGTGTTTGGCCGTATTGTTGCTGTTTTTTAGCAAACAATAACTGCTTATTGGCTTGCTGCTGATTAACCAATGCTAACAATCGCTCAGCCAATATTTGACTGCGTAGCACCTGTGTTTCAGCCTGTAAAATTAAACTTTCTAACTGGGCAACTCGTTCGTTACCACCACGTTGATCTCCCCAGTCAATAGTTTGGCTTAATTCAAGTGCATAGCTATCGGTATCAGCATTGGTGTAATTCATCCCAAGTTCGGGATTATAGATAGCCTGCTGGGCTGCTTTCACCGCTAAATCAGTTTCGGCTAATTGAGCATTAATTACCGCAATTTCTGGTAACTTTTCAATTTCAGCTAACACAAGTGGTAACCACTGCGTCATCGGCATCGAGGCGGATGCAGGCACTAACTCATTAATATTGAAGATAGTGCTAACATCTTGATGTTGTGCATTACTGGCAAACGAAGTGAAACAAACTCCAGCCAATATACTGGCGATAATGGTTTTATTCATCGCTAATCCTAAAGGTACGATACCAATCACATTAACGCTGTGATCAATTTGATTGGTATAACGACTGCTCAAACGTAAATTAAGAGCAAGTCAAAGCCCACAACTTGTTACGCAACAAGTTATGAAAAGAACAATATCAATAGGATTAAGCTATAGGGGGGCGGTACGCTGGGAGTGATTCAGGCGGTAAATATTGCGCTTCTAGATTAGTTTGCAAATCAGTCACAGGCACTGATGGCACTATGCTGACAAATGAAACTAATGCGGCACTACCACCATGACATTGACAGTCTAAGCAGAGATCCAGCATTTGAGTTTCTGTAATCACATGATTATGAATCGCAGGATTAGCTGAGGTGTCATTACAATCACCACCATCGCACTGTGCAAGGGTTGTGACTTCAGTTGAATATTGTAGATGAGGATGACTGTCTTCACTGCCCGTATGCTGGCTCAGATGCAACTGATGCTCACCAATATTTGCCGCAGTAAACTGCAGTAAAATTATGGCGATCAACAAACTTGCAAGTTGATGAGCAGTGATACGTAACATGGTTATCTAAACGGTCTCAGTCATAATATCTAAATTATCAATTGGCCGTATTCTAAAGTGATATTCACAACTCGCAACCGACAATGTTGCAAGTTGTGATCTATTTGCCAATTGCAGGTTAATTACTTAAACACACAATGCTTGGCATAATCTGCGGCTTGGTTTGCCGTCCAATCACCTTTTGGCTTGGCATCCATTTTTTTACACCATGCATCGCTACCAACTTCAGGAGAACATGCGCTCAACCCTAGCGTGAATCCAATAACCACTAACATGGCAGTAATTTTAGTGAATGACATCGTAATTTCCTCAAAACATAAATAATATTAACTTCGGGCTGTTATCCAGCTAATCGCTTCCGCTTTTTGTTCCAATGGAAACCAAGCCACTTCAGCTTGCATCATTGGTCCAAGCAAACGCACTGCATAACCAACCCAATCAGGTCCCCCAACAAATACCAATGCATCCATGGCGGGCATTCGTACTTCGTCAACGCCTGATAATGATTGTTGATCCCAGCCTTCTAACAACACATCGGCTTCAATATAGAGACAAATTTTGTTACCTTGGGCGTTCATATTGACAATTTGTGGCAATAATTGACTGCGAAAATCAGCACTCGAAATCCGCCCACTCGCTAAAAGACTAATTACACCTTTAGCTATTGCAGGAATTTGGCATAACATTAACGCTCTCCACCTAGATACGACTTACGGTGCTTTTGCTTAACAAAAGTTACAGCTTAGGTTATCACAGCGAGTGCTTTGCACATAACTTCTCAATTGTACTTTTTTAAAACAGGCGCTATACCATTAAGATGATTAAGATTTCTAACCGCGTAATGATTAATGAAAATGAAATTGAATGGCAATTTATCCGCTCAAGTGGTGCCGGTGGCCAGCATCTTAATAAAGTCTCCACAGCAGCTCAGCTAATTTTTGATATAAAACAGTCGTCATTACCTGAATTCTATCAGCAAAAATTACTGACCAAGTCTGATCACCGTATCACCAAAAGCGGCAAAATTATCATTAAATGCCAGCAAACCCGCAGCCAAGATGATAATCGCCAACAAGCGTTAAGCCAATTTATTGCACTGGTTGCCAGCGCAGGTATTGTTGAGAAAAGAAGAATTGCCACTAAACCAACGAAAGGCAGTCAGCAGCGGCGCTTAGAGGGTAAGAAACAGCGCGGTCAAACAAAGTCATTGCGTCAGCAGAAAAATCAGTATTAACTGCTTAAATGTTGAGTTCCAATAAATATTTAACTGAAGGATTAACCATGGGCAACCATAAGATATTGATTGTTAACGGCCCTAATTTAAATTTACTTGGCCGCCGTGAACCAGGTCATTATGGCAATAAGACGTTAGCGGATATCACCAGCGAACTGGATATTAAAGCCGCTAAGTCAAATATCACTCTGACACATATTCAATCAAATGCTGAATATGAATTAATCGATGCGATTCATCAAACCGATGCTGAATTTATCATTATTAATCCAGCGGCATTTACCCATACCAGCGTAGCGCTACGCGATGCCCTGCTTGGTGTAGATATCCCTTTTATTGAAGTACACCTTTCGAATGTACATGCTAGAGAACCTTTCCGTCATCACTCATATTTTTCAGATAAAGCCGTTGGCGTAATTTGTGGATTAGGCCCAGATGGCTACTTGTTCGCGCTGCAAGCGGCAATTAACCGTTTACAATGGCACTCACATTAGTTATGTTAACAATATGTTGTTAATCTTTTTCACGCTGTATCTGAGTATTGGTTTGATTAATCGGTAGATATTGTTGAGATTGCCAATCTAGGTAATATAAGGTGTTTTGCCATTGATACACATAACGGCCATCTTTAAATATTACTTTGGCATTAGCAGGCAAAAAGTTTAATCCTTTACTATACTCAGAAGAGGCTGTTTGCCGCTGTGGCTTGTACATAGGTTGGGCGTTTTGAGACCCGTCTTTTATAGAATGGACCCGACGCGCCTTCCACTTCACTGGCCGCAGTGGCATCACATTATAATATGGGTTACTCCAACGAGTAACTGGCCATCCCCATTGATTACCCCAACCAATATTCCAGCCCCAACGATCATTGCGCCAACGCCAATCTGGTCTGTACCATGGATCATAAAAACCACTACCAATATTCCAGCGACCATATGACCGTGAAGATTCATGTTTTATAGACGGCCTTACAGGGTGCTTTCTTACGCCAGTAACAACCTCATAGCCTGCTACTTTATCTTTATCCCACCAGCCAACTTGAGCAGGTAACGAGCTTGCCACTGCTGATGCAGCAACAGGGCTTACCGTTATTAATGCCAATGTTATTACGCTTAATTTAGCCATATTCTTGTACCTCGTCGCTCCCCAAGCCACTTTATGGAATTAGCTCATTAGGTGGCAATTAAGGGGAATATGGCTAAGCGTAGCAGCCTAAATATAAAACTGCATTGATAATTGGGCATAACTCGCGGCACCTGTGGCACGTGGAGATTCCAACCAAGCTAAATCAACTTCATCATCAACTTGATAGCGACCCACTTCAAATCCAAGCACCACATTGCGGGCTAAATTGGTGAATAAATTAGCACCAAAATGGCGACGATTATTTTGCTCAACCTGTGTTTGAGTTTGACCATAAAAGAAAGTAGAACGCCAATTTTCACCCCAGAAATGACGATATGCAACCATTGCGGCAATGGTTGTTTCTATTTCACCGTTAACAATATCTTTGGCGGCACTCGTACCGACATAACGACCGAGGTTACCGTAATGCAGTTGCAACTTTAAATCATTACGAGCAAATACAAGCAATTTAGCAGCAATAGAACCACCAAGACTTAATTTAGTTTGATCTGCTGGATTCAATGCCCTTAATAGAGCAGCCACAGAGATATTGCCAAAATCGCCATTAATATTACGTCTAATCACAACATCTGGAATGGCATCATGATCTTGAGAAAGTTGGTGTTCTTCAATAATACGTGAACCGTAAGTTGTCGGATTCTCTAAGGCAAACTGCCAATCTTGATATTGGTATCGAATCAAAGCTTGACGTACCATGGCTTCAGCGACCAATGGGCCACCCAAATTGGTCGTTTCAGGAAAAGTGGCCACATTGACCATGGTCGACCAAGTTTGTCCCAATGTCACATCTTGATAATTAATATATGCATGTCTTAAACGTGGGCTATAAGAGTTTGAAACGATGGGATTACCTTGGCTCGAGCCAACAAAATCAATTTCGATAAAGCCTTTAATATCATTATGTTCAATTTTGCCATTAAGGCGACTTTGTTGAGCGCTGAATTGAGTTTTGTGGGTATCAACATTACTGCTAACACTGCCACCATCCCAAATGGCTTTAAAAGGAATATCGCCATTAATATAGCGACTGTCGGCATTGATAAAACCACCGACTGAAAATGAAGTTGTTTGTGCACTTAGGCTAAATGAAAAGATGCTCAGCAGGGAAAGCAGACGGATAAATCGCATTTGATGTTCCTCATCACTGACAATATCGTAGTCGTATCGTCATTTTTATTGTTATCAGGTTCCAATCCCCTAAGGGTAAAGAGTCAAACAATAAAAGAGTTGATAAACATCACTATAATTAAGCACTAATAAAGATATTCGTGATACAGCTCTAGAGTATTCTTTCTCATACTCTCATATATTAAGTGATATATTGAGCTAACCATCATACTCAATGTTATCGATGTAATAATCATCATCACTATTTGCAATCATCACCTCATCATCAAGATGTAACCCTAATAACTGTGATGCTAACGGACTTAAAAAAGAGATATTGCCTAAACTTGGCGCAGCTCATCCACTCCCACAATCCGATATTGCCTTGATTGCTGCTCACCGACTAAAGTCACCTTCGCCCCGAACCTAACCGTATCAGTTGGTGCAACAGCATAAGTCACCACTTGAGCTGTTGTGATCCGTTGTTCTAATTGTAATAAACGTTGATTTAATGCCGTAAATAACTCTCGTTCAGCACTCTGTTTTGCTTGAGTAATCTGTTGTTCAAGTACTAATTGCTCTTGTTTTAATAACGTCATTCCAGTTGCGGTGACATAATTGATTTGATTCACGGGCAATGGTGCTCTAGGACTTACCACTATTGCAGCGGCTTCATCTTCTTTGGTAAATGCCTTACTCATAAATACCTCGCATTTAATACTAAAACACTATTATTGCGGTTAATTTAAGCAGTGATAAGCCAACTAACACTAAAATCACTTTTACTGGGTAAGCAACAATCAAGCTGCCAATACAAATGACTGATTTTTTTTGTATATTTAGAGATAATTAACAGTATTTTATATGCACTTGTATATACAGCATCTATACTCAAAAGATAGAGATATATAAATTTAGCTATTTTAGATATCCAATTTCTAGGAAATAAAAGACATAGACGTCCAACGCAATTTTGCGGCAGCTTTGGAGGTGATATGGTGCTTTTATTTATACTAGGAATAAGCTTTATTGGCACGGGCATAATTATGCTCTCAACCCCCAAAGTATGGTTACGTGTCGTATTGTGGAGTAATCGTCAAGCCTACGCACATCTATGCGGCATCCTAGCCAAACTCACCATTGCCGGAATCCTATTTTATTACGCAGAAAACACCATAAACCCCTTGTTTATGCAGATTTTTTCCGTGTCTCTCATTGCTGCAGGTTTAGCACAAACTTTAACCCCCGCTAAGCAACATTTAAACAATGTCAAACAGTCTACCCAGCAACTCTTTAGCCTCTATCGACCTGCGGGAGTTTCAACATTATTAATTGGTAGTTTTTTAATTTATAGCACCTTGTGAGGTTTTTATGCAGTCAACTAATCACGGTTTTAATTTATCAATCAATCAACAAAACAATCGGCATATCCTCACAATAAAACCTTATGGTAGGTTAACCTCTGAAGATTACCAAACCATCAGTCAGAGCATCGAAAATGCCCTTGCATTAATTAACGTAACTCACCTCAATGCAGTGATAGACATAAGTGAATTTCTTGATAGTGAGCATACTGATCGCTGGCACTATTTTTATACTCATTTAGCTCACAATATCGTATTGCCACATGTCACCGTTATCGACACCAATCAGCAACAACGGCATATGAGCCAAATTGCAGTGTAACCACATTAGAGTGATAACCAACACAATAAAGTAGCGGCTGATTTTGCCTCTTTACTTATGCTATAGTCTGGCCAGAATAAGTTAATAGCATGAGGCTATATCCCTATGAGTTTTAAGGATTTACGCGGCTTTATCGACCATTTAGAAGCAACTGGTGAATTAAAGCGAATTAGTCATCCGGTGGATCCACACCTAGAGATGACAGAAATTGCCGATAGAGTGCTGCGCTCGCAAGGACCTGCCTTATTATTCGAAAATCCTGTGGGTAAAACCATGCCAGTATTAGCCAACCTATTTGGTACGCCAAAACGGGTAGCAATGGCACTTGGCAAAGAGGACCCTCTGGCACTACGTGATGTGGGCGAACTACTGGCTTTTTTAAAAGAGCCTGAGCCACCGCGTGGTTTTAAAGATGCTATCGCCAAAATTCCCATGTTCAAGCAGGCATTAAATATGCCGCCAAAGACCGTTCGCAAAGCACCATGCCAAGAGGTGATTATTGAGGGCGATGCAGTCGACTTAACCCAATTACCTATCCAACATTGCTGGCCGGGCGATGTCGCCCCCTTGGTCACTTGGGGACTCACCATTACCAAAGGCCCCCGTCAAAAAAGACAAAATCTGGGCATCTATCGCCAACAATTACTGACTAAAAATAAACTGATCATGCGCTGGCTCGATCACCGTGGCGGCGCGTTAGACTTTAAGGATTTCAAAGAGAAATTCCCCGGCGAAAAATACCCTGTTGTAGTGGCTTTAGGTGCAGATCCTGTCACTATTTTAGGGGCGGTGACCCCTGTGCCAGACTCAATGAGTGAATATGCCTTTGCAGGTTTGCTGCGCGGTGAACGAACTGAGGTAGTTAAAGCGCTTAGCTGCGATTTAGAAGTGCCTGCCACCAGTGAAATTATTTTAGAAGGTTATATCGATCCACAAGAGATGGCTGAAGAAGGTCCTTATGGTGATCATACCGGGTATTATAATGAAACAGATAGTTTCCCCGTATTTACTATCACTCATATCACGCACCGTAAAGATGCTATCTACCACAGTACTTATACTGGCAGACCACCTGATGAGCCAGCGATGCTAGGTGTTGCCTTAAACGAGGTATTTGTCCCCATTCTACGTAAACAATACCCTGAGATTGTTGATTTTTACCTACCGCCTGAAGGTTGTTCATATCGAATGGCGGTGATCTCTATCCGTAAACAATATCCGGGTCATGCTAAACGCGTCATGATGGGCGCATGGTCTTTCTTACGCCAGTTTATGTATACCAAGTTTATTGTGATTGTTGATGAGGATGTCAATTGTCGCGACTGGCAGGATGTCATTTGGGCGATTACGACTCGCATGGATCCTAAGCGTGATACGGTAATGATTGATAATACTCCTATCGATTACCTCGACTTTGCCTCTCCAGTAGCAGGCCTTGGCTCAAAAATGGGCATGGATGCAACCAACAAATGGCCGGGGGAAACAGACCGTGAATGGGGCACGCCAATTGTGATGGATGCAGAAGTAAAACAAAAAATCGATCAAATTTGGGATCAACTCGGCATTGATTAATATCAAATAAAACTAATAGAATAGAAACACTTGCCAAAAGTGGCTGAAAAGGAAGTTAAATGAATACATACCGTTGCAAAGTTGACCAAGTTATCCCTTTTAATGATGCAGTATATCGAGTGTTACTTACGCCTGATACGCCACTGGATTTTAAACCGGGTCAATATTTATCAATTGTAATGGGTGAAAAAGACAAACGCCCCTTTTCAATCGCTAGCGCACCGCATAATGGCCAGATAGAGTTACATATTGGTGCCTCTGTTTCTGAAAGCTATCCAATGCAAGTGGTTGAGCGGTTACAGCAAAATAGCCATATTGAGATTGAAGCACCAGCAGGTGAAGCGTATTTACGCCATGAAAGCCTAAGGCCACGCTTATTGATTGCTGGCGGAACAGGATTTTCGTATATCAAGAGTATCGTTGAAGCTCAAATTGAACATGAAAACCCAGTACAAATGACACTTTACTGGGGCTGTCGTGACAAAGATGCTATGTACTATGAACAGCTCGCAAGAGACTGGCACAACGCTCACCCATGGCTACATTTTGTACCAGTTGTCGAAAATGCGACTCAAGATTGGCAGGGCCAGCAAGGTAACCTAATTAAACAAATCCAGCAGGATTTTGACAGTCTAAGTGGCTATGACGTCTATATAGCTGGCCGTTTTGATATGGTAGCATTGCCAGAGAAGCGTTTCGAATGATGGGAATTGAAGAAAACCACCTCTACGGTGATGCCTTCGCGTTTATCAAATAATCGCCCCAATAATGAAAAAGCCCGCACACTGCGGGCTTTTTGCTGCCTTCTTACTCAGGTTTCTCTTTTAAACCGATACTGTTCATCCAGTATTCAAAATCAACCATGTTACCCGGCAAAATCACCTTATTCCCCTTACGCTGCAAACCTTCTAACTGTTTAAGGTACTGCTCACCTAATTGGATCCGCAGGGCATTATGACCACCAGGCGCACTAATGACTCCGGCAAGGCTCTCAATCGATTCAGCAGTCGCTTTAGCGAGGGTTAAAATCTCTTCCGCCATGCCTTCTGCTTCATTAATTCGGCGCTGCATCTCACCTTCAGAACGGTTAATCGTTTCCGCTTTTATACCTTCAGAACGATTAATCTTACTTTGTTTATCACCTTCACTTTTCGCTAATAAGGCACGACGTTCACGTTCAGCATTAACTTGCATCTCCATCGCATTCTTAACGGTTTCGGGTGGAGTAATATTTTTAATCTCGTAACGATGAACCCGAATACCCCACATCGCTCCCGCTTGATCTAACACCTCAACCACTTTGGCACTGATCACATCACGTTCTTCAAAAGTTCGATCTAAATCTAAAGTACCGATAACAGAACGAGTTGTGGTTTGTGCGAGTTGAATCGCGGCGTAGCGGTAATCTGTCACGCCATAACTGGCTTTAATGGGATCAACCACCGACATATACAATACGCCATCGACCTCGACATTAACCTCATCACTAGAGAAACACTCTTGTGGTGGCACATCAATGGTTTCCTCTTTTAGATCATGTATATAAGCCACTTTATCTAAAAATGGAATTAAGGCATGAAAGCCAGCATCTAAGGTACTGTGGTATTTCCCCAGACGTTCAACAATATAAGCTGACTTAGTGGGTACTAAGCGGATGGACTGAAACAGTTTCAGCATAAAAATAGCGAAAATAATGCCCCAAATCGCTAATACAATTAATTCTTGGTTGGCAAAATCAAACATAATTAACGCTCCTTCACTGTATGAGTGACTTTTTCCATGCCTTCAAAAAAGCCTTCTAGCTTGGCGATTTCTGCTGGTACGACAGAGACATCAGCTTGCTTTAAAATACCGCCTAATTGCTCAATAAATTGCTCTTTCAGCTGCATATTCATCGCTTCATTACCACCGTCAAGTGCTAACGCATTGGCAACCATCGACATCCCTTGTGCACGCGCCTTAGCCACAATAGCAATCTCTTGCGCCGTACCTTTTGCTTCATTAATCCGTTTCTGTTTTTGACCTTCTGAAAGGTTAATCGCCTCTTGGCGTTCACCCTCAGACAAATTAATCATTGCCGCTTTTTCTGCATTCGCTAAGGTAATTTCAGCCCGCTTACTGCGTTCAGCTTCCATCTGTTTTTCTAGTGTATGGATGACATGACGTGATGGAGTGATATTGCGAATTTCATAACGCAACACTTTAATTCCCCATGGATCGGAAGCTTTATCAATCTCTCGTACAATCGATTCATTTAAGCTTTCTCGCTCAGAGAATGTATCAGACAAACTTAATTTACCAATCTCAGAGCGCATGGTTGTTTGTGCTAAATTCACCGCCGCGCGGCGATAATTTTCAATTCCGTAACTGGCAAGCTGACCATCCATCACTTTTAAATAGACTAAACCATCGACTTCAAGTTGGGTGTTATCTTTCGAAATACAGCTCTGTGGTGGGACATCAAGGACTTCTTCACGGGTATCGTGTCGATAAGCAACTCGGTCAACAAATGGAATTAAAAAATGAAATCCCGGCGGTAGCACACAACGAAACTTACCTAAGCGTTCAATCACACACACTTCACGCATAGGTACAATTAAGATCAACTTATAAATAATGAAGATAACAAATAGAAAAACTATGGTAATTGTGAGCATATCCATCCCTTATTCTGATTTAATCGGTTCGACAATAAGTCCTATATTATCCCTACATATCACTCTAACTTTTTGCCCTACAGCAATAATTGAACCATCGGCTTTAGCTGACCACTGCGAACCCATAAATTCAATTCGTCCCATCTGTTGCCCAGGACCAATGGCTTCCTTTACCACGGCTATTTGATTATAAATATCTAATTCTTCATCCGTATTATCGATATGCTGATCACCACCAATCAACTTCTGTGTCACTTGCCTAAATACTAATAACAGTACAATAGATAAAATAAACCAACAGATTAAACTTTGTGGTAAGCCACTGATAATACCGATAAACAGTAAACCTGCGACTAATATGGCAGCAATCCCTAAAAAGATGACGATGCCACCGGGAATGATAATTTCTGCCAACATAAGCAAGACACCTAGAGCCGCCCAAATTAAGCTTGAATTCTCAAACATCTATGCCTCCATCGCGATTGGTATAACTCAGCATGTATCATTAGACATAATATGTCAAAATCAATTAGGCACAAAAAAAGCGCCCGAAGGCGCTTGTTAACGATTGAACTAGGCAAGCATTTTTTTAGCTGCATTCACAACTGCAGTCACAGCATTGACCTCAGTCTTTTTCATTGTCACTTCATTTGGGATCTCTTGCTGAGTACGGTTTACAATAACCCCAGCAACACAACCTGCACGCCAGCCGTGAGCGGCACACATAGTAAATAAAGTCGCAGACTCCATCTCATAGTTCAATACACCAAGATCTTGCCACTCTTTCATTGAACCAGCAAAACGACGCGCTACACGACCAGATACGGTATCGTAACGCTCTTGACCAGGATAGAAGGTATCAGAGGATGCGGTAATACCAACATGTGGCTCCACACCTAAATCACGGCAAGCTTCAACCATTGCTGTTGTACAAGCAAAGTTAGCTACCGCTGGATACTCAAGTGGCGCAAAATGTTGGCTAGCACCATCTAAACGAACAGAGGCTTGAGTCACGATTAAATCACCCACATTCACTTGTGGTTGAATCGCACCAGTTGTACCTACACGTAAGAATGTGTCTACGCCTAATTGTGCCAATTCCTCAACTGCGATTGATGTTGATGGGCCACCAATACCTGTTGAACAAATCACAACAGCTTTACCTTCTATATAAGCAAGATAACTGGTGTACTCACGATGACTTGCCAAAAAGATAGGGTTATCCATTAATTCTGCAATTCGCTTTACTCGTTCTGGGTCACCTGGAACAATTGCTAAAGTCGCACCATCAAGCATTGCTTTGGTTAGCCCTAAATGAAATACATCTGCCATCCTAAAAGCCTCTTCAGTTAATCAAAAATCGGGTTGCTGAATTAGTGTTAAACACAACTCAGCCGATAAATTACTAAGATATGTAATGACTCTACCTTAGCTATCCGTGCAATAAGGTTAACTGGATCACAGTTCATCCGCCACATATTATCCTTCAGATACAAAAAAAGACGCGATCGCGTCTTTTCTACTATTAACTAAATAATTTAAAGCGCTTTAGTTAACGATGCTACTGAATCAAAATACTCAATTGCAGTAATGTTGAAATTATCTAAACGAATTAAAGTTGCTTGATCGTCCTTTGCAGGAAAATCTGCTGTTTGTTTACCTTCTGTATCTAATGCGATTGCAAACGGTAAATCTTTCATTTGAGGAATAGCAACAAATTTAGAAATCAACGATGGCATGGCGCTAATATCAGCTACATAGACTAAATCTGCAGGCTGATTATCTTTACCTAACTTTTCTAAAGCATCCTTAATGATGTCGCCACCTTTCATCGAACGACTAAAGAGGATGACTTTAGTTTGTGCTGTAACATTAGCAGGTTGCTCAAACTGGTTCTGTAAATGAACTGCAGCAATAGTATTGCCATCAGTATAGGTTGCGGCAAACACACTTGAACTACATAAACAGCAGATAGCAAAAATAATTCGTTTCATTATTTATTTCCTTTAGCAAACAATGACATCAACTCGATTATTAATATTGTTTAGAACAATTGAGATACTTTATATAACTCATCCCACATCTTATACAAATGACATAATGCACGCTACAGCACATTACCGAACCGCATCATCGCTGTTTCTCATAGATAAAAGCAACCATAGTTACATCGATAAAACAGATTGCCTTTAACGAGCAAAGCATTTACGACGCTCCCCAATAAGAGCATTGCAAAATTAAATTGATGGTTATTTATATTTTTAATACACATTAAAAAACATTAATAACAACACAATTAATACATTCATATATTCACACAAACAATAAAACTATATAAAAGCCAATTTAATAGCTATTTATAGCTAGTTACGGTAAAAACCTTTGAACTTATAGCGTCAAAATTACATCATATATAATAATATTAATTGGCTTATTACATCGTTACAGATCACTATTTTCATCACAATGCATAAGTAAAACGAATAATCATTATTACCGAAAGATTATCGACCGTTATCAATAATTAATTCAGAATGCGCTCCATCTAACGAATTATTACTTTAAGTTTTCTTTCGCAAGGGAGCGACATGATGAAAAAGTCTTTAATAGCTATCGCACTTATGGGTGCATTCACAGCGACTGCAGCAAACGCTGCTAACATTGATAACACAGTATACGTTGGTGCGGGTGCTGCACTAAGCAACTACAACCACGTAGATACTAACAGCAACCTAGGTGCTCACAACGCATTCGGTTGGAACGCTCTAGTAGGTTACTCTTTCAACAAATATTTCGCTGTTGAAGCTGGCTGGCAAGATTTTGGTACTAACAAAGACGTTAAGCAAACTGGCGTTTCTGAAGGTCAACAAGTTAAAGTACGTGGCGCGACTCTTGGTCTAGTTGGTACTCTTCCATTAAACGACAACTGGTTCCTAACTGGTGAAGCTGGTGCTATCCAGTACCACATCGCTCACACTATCAAAACTGGTCAGTATGTAAGCGACAACGATACAGCTCCTTATGCAGGTGTTGGTATCGGTTATAACATCACTGAGAACCTAGCTGTTGCAGCTAAGTACCGTTACTTCCACGGTCTAGATGAGAACCAGTGGAACACTGCAGACATGAACGCTCAAACTGTTGGTGTTCAATTAACTTACCGTTTCGGTGTTAAAGCTGACCCAGTTATCGCACCAGTAGTTGTTGCACCAGTAGTTAAGCCAGTAGTAGTTGCTCCTAAGTATGTAACTAAAACTGAAACTAACAAGACTGACGTTTTCTTCGGCTTCAACTCTTCAAGCCTAACTGACGCAGCTATTGCTAAACTAAACAACGTAATCAAACTTTCTCACGAAGGTCAAAAGAGCAATGTTGTTCTAGTTGGTCAAGCTGACAACCAAGGTAACCCAGCATACAACATGAAGCTTTCTCAAAAGCGTGTTGAAAAAGTAGCTGAATACCTAAAAGCTAACGGTGTTAACACTACTAGCCTAGACGTTACAGCTGTTGGTTCAGAAGATGCTAAAGGTAACACTATTGCGGATCATAAATTAGACCGTAAAGTTGTTGTTACTTTAACAACTGAAAGCCAAGTACTAGTTAAGTAATTAGTCATTGACGAAAAGGCCTCTAATAGAGGCCTTTTTCATATTGTTCCTTTGCGTTATGCCATGTTTGTTTTATAGTCCAAGAGGTGAATTATCTTTGTCTGTGACGAATACTGGATGCCCCAAGCCAAACAAAATACTGAATTACTCCGCAATTGTGATCTAAATTTACTGATCGCCCTCTCTGTTTTACTCAAACATGCGCATGTTTCGCGCGCGGCTAAACAACTAGGATTATCTCAATCAGCAATGAGCCAAGTGCTCAAACGTCTTCGGCTGATGTTTGAAGATCCGCTACTGATTAAAAGCCATAATGGCATGATGTTGACCAATAAAGCTCAAGGCCTAACTCAAGATTTAGAACATTGCTTGTCGTTAGCGATGGATATTCTTGATGGGGACCATTTTGATCCTAAGACAGCTCAAGGTCATATCCGCTTTACCATGAATGATATCGCCGCCCAGCTATGCATCGTCCCAATGCTACAGCATATCAGCGCTAAAGCTCCATTGCTTGAACTAGAATACATTTCACAACACAGCGATGGTTTTCAGCAGCTTACCCGTGGTCAGGTCGATATTGTGGTGGGATTTTATGACTCAATTCCGCGCCATTTAAATTATAAAACCATTGCCAGTGCGCCTTGGCAATTTGTTTCACAAAATCCTGTTTTTACCAATCCACATCCTGACGTAGAGCAGTTAAAGCAGCTGCAACTTATTCGCTATCAATTCCAGCAACTTAATCAATTAAGCCAACTAGATAGATTAAAGCGACTGAAAGGTGACGACTGTAATTATAGCCTCACATCTGGCTCACTAAGTGTATTAACTCATGGCTTAAACAGCGGTAGCAGTGCCACTTTCCTGCCCCATTATGCGGTTAATATTTTACCTAAAGAGCAGATTGAAAAACTAAATTGGTTTGGCCCGGTGTCAGATTTAGAATTGAAAATGTGTTGGAACAATCGCTCCCGTCATTATGAGCTGCACAAATGGGTACGTAACGAAATGGCTGAAATATTAAAAGCACAAGTGGAGCAACAACCATAATGAATCAAGCTGACTTAAAACTTATTCAACAATGTGACCTTAATTTACTGCTATGTTTATGTGTCTTAATCGAAGAACAAAGCGTTTCTAAAAGTGCTCATCGTTTGCAAATGTCACAACCCGCAATGAGCCAAAACCTAAAAAAGCTGCGACAAATATTTAATGATCCCTTGTTTACGAAGCAAGGCCAAGGTCTACAAGCCACTGAAAAAGCGCGTAACCTATTACCTGCCCTGCAGCAATGGCTACAATTAAGCAAACAACTGATCTTACATAAATCATTTGATCCAACGACTGCCCACGGCAAAATTCGTTTTGCAGGAATGGCTGATGTGACTCAAAAATTTGTAGATCAATTGCTGGCAAAAGTACTAATTGATGCGCCTAATATTGAGATCGAGTTCATTCATAAAACCAGTAATATTTTTTCAATGTTAGAGTCTGGTGAGCTTGATATTGCCACCGGTGGAGCAGATTTACCGCCATCAAATATTCATGGTCGCCAAATCAATGCTGAACGTTATGTGGTTATTTGCCATAAAGATCACCCACTAACACAAATCAAGCAACCTAACTTTTCTGATTTTATGATGTTTGATACTGCGAGATATACGGCCTCAGATATTGTTGAAAACTGGATCGATAACCTCGCTCAGCAGCAACATTTTACCCGTAAGACGAGTTTCTATAGCAGCTCTATTTTAGTGTTATGTAAAGCGATTACTGCAGGTAAACACATCGCTTTTGTACCAGATAGAGTACTCAGCCATCCTCTCTGGCAAGATCAATTAGTGAGTTATCAGGTTGCTGGATTACCCATTATTGAAAGCATGTTATATTGGCATGCCAGAGTACATAAAGACCCTTTAATTCAATGGTTTAAAGGGCAATGTATTGAGCTAATCGAAGATCTAAAAAAAGGCTATATACCACAATGTTAACGCTAAAAGTTAGTCAAATAACATATCTAAATGCGGGATGCCATCTTCCAAATACATTTCAGAGTTAATCACAAAGCCATGTGATTGGTAGAACTCGACTAAATACTGTTGTGCTCCAATTTGAATACCTTGCTCAGGCCATTGTTGCAAAGTGGCAGCAACAGCTCTTTGCATCAATTGGTTTGCAAGCCCAGCGCCTCTGGCATCGGCAGCAACAAGCACTCGACCAATACTGGCCTGCGGATAACTCACGCTTGGGGCGAGTAAACGTGCATAAGCAACGATCTTTCCTGCGGTATTGGTTGCATACAAATGTAAGGTATCAGCCAAAATATCTTTACCATCAAGTTCAGGATAAGGGCAATTTTGTTCAACCACGAATACATCTACTCTTACCTGTAATAATTGATACAAATCTTGTGTAGATAAGCATTCAAATGTTTTTAGTTGCCATTCCATCAAAATATTCCTAGTTAAATCGCTAATTAATACTTAATTATGTATTTAAAATATAATCAAACATGACTTTTATATTATAAAAAACATATTGTTAGTTACTTTAAATTGGCTAAATAAGCTTTATTCAACACTATATTCTGTAACAATAAAATAATGATGTAGATCATCATCTATAACTCATATCATGATGGATAATAGCCATCTAGACGTCCTGCGATTCGTCATTTTATAATAATAATAGAGATATGATATGAACCATAAACTTTCAGCCCTACTCTTGTGTATAAGCAGTATCATCAGCATAGGTTATGCACATGCTAATGAATTAAAAGATGATTACTTTAAACAAAAATTTGCGCAAGCAAATTATAGCGAACAAGGCGCTAAACAATGCCAGCAATGCCACCAGCAAGCAATGCAAGGCTTTTTAGACTCAGTACATGGTTCCAAAGCAGATATAGGCTCACCTGCCGCAGGGCTTGAATGCGAAGCCTGTCATGGGCCATTAGGCCAACACGCCCAAGATCCCATCAATCATCCAATGGTTAAACATGCCGCAATGGAACAAGCTAATTTATCTGCATCCATGCAAAATAAACTCTGCTTACGTTGCCACGGTGACCAATTTCCACTAGAAACCACACCATGCGCAGCTTGCCACAGTGACATTCATAGCGATAACGCCATTCCTGATACCCAAAAACAATCACTGGCATGTCTTGAGTGTCATCCACAGCTACAAAAACAAGTGCGTATGCCATATAACCATGGCCTAGTTGATGATAAAGGCACGAATATCCTGCAAGGCTGCTCGACTCAATGCCATGCCGCGCATGGCAGTAAATGGGCTCCTGCTTATCAAACACCAAATACGAATGCGCCATGCTTAGATTGCCATGTTGAAAAACAAGGACCATTTAAAGTAGAGCATGCAGGTTTTAAATTACAATGCAGCGCTTGTCATGATCCACATGGCACAATGGATGAACACCTACTGAGACCAAATATCGACAAGGTCTGTAGCGAGTGTCATGGTGAGGTTAACATATTAGAAAGCGTCACATCTGACCAAGTTCATGGCCATAACTAAATTTAGCTTTAGCTAGCAAAAAGGACTCTATTGAGTCCTTTGGGTTTAAATTATTATGCTCAACATTTATGAGCAGCAATCACGGCGCCACCAGTTACGCGGTAACATACCCGCTAATACTTTAGCCATTAAGATAGCTAAAATTATGCCAGAACTCACCACTAACCAGTGTGGCAATAACTCGTGATGTTCACCTATTTGTGGCATCACCTTAAAACCAAACTCAGCGACAAGATAGTTAACCAATACACCTGAGACTAATGCCACGCCTAATACGCCACCAAGATAAGCCCATAACGCGCGTTTTCCTAACTCCTTGCTAACCACACCGAGGGTGGCAATATTGGTTGCAGGGCCGGCCAACATAAACACTAATACGGCACCTGGAGATACACCTGCAAGCAATAAACCCGCTGCAATGGGTGTTGATGCTGTCGCACAAATATACATAGGCACAGAAACCAGTACCATCACCAACATGGCTAAAATACCATCACCCCATTTAACTAAAAAGTCACTTGGTACATAAGTGGTTACTAGCGCGGCAAAGAACAAACCAATCAATAACCATACGGTAGTATCTTTCACTAAATCGGTAGCGGCATAACGTAAGCCCCAGCCGATGCGATATAGCACAGATTTGTGTTGTAATTCAGTGGCAACATCTTTGGTTGAGTCACAGCAACTATCACCGCTGTCATGATGATGACCATGACTTGCCTGTTCACTGCTACAGCATGATGACTTAACAACAGGCTTGCTCGAACTACAACAACTTGAACGACTCTCAACCTTGGTTGAACTACAACATGATGCAGCAGGACTCTGGGGATTTGTCATCAAGGGGGCATCTTGTGCAACAGGCTTAAAACTCATGGTTGTTGTCTGTTTAGATGAACAACATGAACTCTTTTGCGCCTCAACTTTAGCCTCCGCAGGTTTACCATCGTCATCATCACGACCAACCAGTAAACCAGCAACAATCGCACTCACTACGGCCGCAATTGGACGTACCACCGCCATAAATGGGCCAAGTAATACGTAAGAAACTGTCACAGAATCAACACCCGTTTCAGGGGTTGAAACTAAAAATGAAGTGGTTGCCGCTTTAGATGCACCCGCGCGACGTAAACCAACTGCCGCTGGGATCACACCACATGAACATAATGGTAATGGTGCGCCCATCACAGCTGCTTTAACCGTAGTTTTAAAGCCGTGTCCGCCTAGTTGCTTATTCATCCATGCCATTGGCACAAATACTTTTAATAAGCCCGCAAGAATTAAACCTAATAGCAACCAAGGGGCTGACTCTAAAAATAATTCGATAAAGTTCTGAACTAACATAAATATCCCTTGATACTATTTTGAATGGCGGCAGGGTTCTTTAACTGCGTTAACGGTAGCGGAATTAGATTCAAGTGCTTCAAGTATTGAGCAGTGCTCCGCACTCTCTGGCCCACCACAACATGCCTGCGACAGTTGTGCTAATGACTTTTGAAAACGTACTAACTCAGCTAATTTAGCTTCAACTTGCGCCAATTTACTGTCCACTAAGCCTTTGACATCGGCACAAGCCCAATTAGATTTATCTAACTCTATCGATAATAACTCGGTAATTTCATTTAAAGTAAACCCGACGGTTTTTGCCCGTAAGATAAACTTTAACCGTTCGAAATCTGCTGTGGTATACAGCCGATAACCAGAATCACTACGAGCAGATGCCGCCAGTAAGCCATGTTTTTCATAAAATCTTAATGTGTCTGGTTTTACGTCACATAGTTGTGCTAATTCACCGATGCGATACATAAGTTATCTCTGCCATTATGGCTAAGTTAGATTAATTGATTTTGTTGAAGTATAAACCTTGGAGTTTAATCTAAGGTCAAGAGTTTTATTGATAATAACTCTCAATTACTTGTTCTAATATCAATATTGTGAAATCGCTCAAAAGAACCATGTTAATCACTGATTTACGTTAGAATACGCGCTCATAAAATTGATGGGCCCATAGGGACTTTTGCAAAGCACTAAATTTTCCATTAATGCTTTGCCAAAGATCCTTGTAACTCTCTCATTGTGCGACCATGACATAGATAAGTGGTGGCGCCGATGAGCCATAACTAATGGACCCTGTACCTACAATGAAAAATGCCAGACCAATCCGTCGTGCACTACTAAGTGTTTCAGATAAAACCGGTATTGTTGAGTTTGCTCGCGCATTGCATGCCCAAAATGTTGAATTACTTTCAACTGGCGGCACCGCAGCCCTACTTGCGCAACATAATATCCCTGTACTTGAAGTATCTGACTACACTGGCCACCCAGAAATTATGGATGGTCGGGTAAAAACACTGCATCCTAAAGTACACGGTGGCATTTTAGCGCGTCGTGGTATCGATGAAGATGTGATGGCAACTAATCATATTGAAGCTATTGATCTTGTTGTAGTAAACCTATATCCATTCGCCCAAACCGTGGCTAAAGAGGGTTGTACTTTAGAGGATGCCATTGAGAATATCGATATTGGTGGCCCAACAATGGTACGCGCCGCAGCCAAAAACAACCGCGACGTGACCATTGTCGTTAATGCTAAAGATTATGACCGAGTATTGGCAGAGATGGCCGCTAACCAAGGCAGCACACTCACCACAACACGTTTTGATTTAGCCATTGCCGCTTTTGAACATACCGCAGCTTACGACGGTATGATTGCTAACTATTTCGGTACTATGGTTGCACCGCATAGTGAGGATGAATGTCATCAAGACTCACCTTTCCCGCGTACATTCAACACTCAGCTGATTAAGAAGCAAGATCTACGTTATGGTGAAAATAGCCACCAGCGTGCTGCATTTTATGTTGAAGCACAAATTGACGAAGCCTCTGTTGCAACCGCAGTTCAAATTCAAGGTAAAGCCTTATCGTACAACAATATTGCCGATACAGATGCGGCACTTGAGTGCGTCAAAGAGTTCGACCAACCCGCTTGCGTGATTGTCAAACATGCTAACCCTTGCGGTGTAGCATTAGGAGACGACTTATTTAACGCTTATGAGCGTGCTTTTAAGACTGACCCGACATCTGCATTTGGTGGCATTATCGCATTTAACCAAACCCTTGATGCTAAAACTGCTGCGGCAATTATCGAGCGTCAATTTGTTGAAGTAATTATTGCCCCTGCAATTAGCGAAGAAGCCAAAGTTATTCTTGCCCCAAAAAGCAATGTCCGAGTACTTGAGTGCGGACAATGGCAACAACCCACTAGCGGCTTAGATTATAAGCGCGTTAATGGTGGCCTATTAATTCAAGACCGCGATCAAGGCATGGTTGATGAAGCCCAACTCACTGTCGTCACTAAACGCCAACCTACCGCGGCGGAACTACAAGATCTGCTATTTTGCTGGAAGGTCGCTAAATTTGTGAAATCAAATGCCATTGTTTACGCTAAAGATGGCATGACAATCGGTGTCGGCGCTGGCCAAATGAGCCGAGTTTACAGCGCTAAAATAGCAGGAATCAAAGCTGCTGATGAAGGTTTAGAAGTAGTTAATTCGGTCATGGCATCTGATGCATTCTTCCCATTTAGAGATGGTATTGATGCCGCTGCCGCCGCAGGAATTAGCTGCATTATTCAACCGGGTGGTTCAATCCGCGATGAAGATATTATTCAAGCCGCCGATGAACACGGCATGGCAATGGTCTTTACTGGCATGCGCCATTTCCGCCACTAAACACCACTGCGCCGCAAATTAATGCGGCGCACTTTTATCAGTTAACTTGGATTAAAATAATGAAAATATTAGTCATTGGTAATGGTGGCCGTGAGCACGCTTTAGCTTGGAAAGCGGCACAATCTGCCGATGTTGAAACGGTTTTTGTCGCCCCCGGCAATGCCGGTAGCGCACTAGAACCTAAAGTTGAAAATGTGGGCATTGCTGCGACCGATATTGATGCGTTAGTGACATTTGCTCAGCAACATCAAATTGCACTGACCATTGTCGGTCCTGAAGCACCATTAGTACTAGGCGTTGTTGATGCATTCCGCGCAGCCGATTTAGCAGTTTTTGGCCCAACGAAAGCGGCCGCGCAATTAGAAGGCTCTAAAGCTTTCACCAAGGACTTCCTCGCTCGTCATAATATTCCAACAGCCGCTTATCAGAACTTCACTGAAATTGAACCAGCGAAAGCTTATGTGCGCAATATGGGTTGCCCTATCGTCATTAAAGCCGATGGTTTAGCCGCAGGTAAAGGCGTAATCATTGCTGAAAATATTGCCGCTGCAGACGCTGCTATTGAAGATATGCTAGCCGGTAATAAGTTTGGTGATGCAGGTTCCCGCGTTGTTGTTGAAGAATTTTTAGTCGGTGAAGAAGCCAGCTTTATTGTGATGGTGGATGGTCATAATATTTTACCTATGGCCACCAGCCAAGATCATAAAGCACGTGATAATGCCGATCATGGTCCAAATACTGGTGGTATGGGAGCTTACTCACCCGCACCAGTTGTGACACAGGCAGTTCATGACTGGACCATTAATCACGTAATTAGACCGACTGTAGATGGTATGGCAGCAGAAGGTAATGTCTATACAGGCTTTCTGTATGCTGGTCTAATGATTGCGCCAGATGGCAGTGCTAAGGTATTGGAATATAACTGCCGTTTTGGTGATCCTGAAACCCAGCCAATTATGATGCGTTTAAAATCAGATTTAGTGCAGTTATGTTTAGCGGCAACCCGCGGTGAACTTGACCAAGTAACCGCTGAATATGACAGTCGTGCTGCCGTGGGTGTGGTGATGGCTGCAGGTGGTTATCCAGATACTTACCGTAAAGGCGATATCATTGACGGTTTAAGCCTAGGAACCCTTGATGCTAAAGTCTTCCAAGCTGGCACTGCACTTAAAGAGGGTCACGTAGTCACAAATGGTGGCCGCGTACTCTGCGCTACGGCACTCGGTAATACGGTGACAGAAGCCCAGCAAGCAGCTTACCAGTTAGTACAACAGATCCATTGGGATGACGTTTACTTCAGAACGGATATTGGCTACCGCGCAATCAATCGCGAACAGTAACACATAAGCCTTATACCAACGCCGAGCCTTGTCTCGGCGTTTTTATTTGTAAAATGTTCAATACGTTAATAGAAAGTCCATTAATGAAATTAAGTTTAATTAGGTTAAATATAGTGCGGATTTTTGCACAATCGGTGTAGGATGTTCATACTTGAAAGATAGATAATTATTAGGGTGATACATATGAGTTCTTATTCTGTAAGTGATCTAATTTACCAAGGTGAAGAAGGCGGTGTTCATAACTGGCAAACACTCGCTGGTAACAGTTTCTATTGGCATCCTGATTGGTTACATATTGCCGAAGAAATGACGGGCCATAGTGCGACTGCAAATATTGAACCTGAAGGTGAAAAAGCAACAACTGAAGACGCTCAAAAAGCCATTGTAAAACATCTAAACAGCAAAAAATAATTCTATTTAGTTTCAATTAAACCCTGATTTTTCAGGGTTTTTTATTTTGTGATAATTTCGTTATATTTCTGACACCCCCTCGTGAACTCCACTGTGAATACTAAGTACATCACTTGTGAATACTAAAACTCATAAAACGGAGAAGCATGATGAAACATACCCTACTTAGCAGTGCTCTTATAATCGCAAGTATCACCAGCATCAGCACTCAAAGTGAAGCTGAAGCTGCCGAACTTAGTATCAATATCACTAACCTAACCAATGGCACCTACTTCACACCAGTTTTAGTGGCTGGTCATAATGCTGAAACCTCATTATTTACTAGCGGTACAATGGCATCAGAAGCCTTAAAGAAAATGGCTGAAGGTGGCGATATTGGCGACTTAGATGCAATGATCATCGGCGCTGATGGTGTCACCGTCACCAACCCCGCTGAAGGTTTATTAGCCCCTGCAACATCAGTGAACGATATTATGCTGACAACCAGTGACAGCCAAAATTATTTATCGATTGTTGCCATGTTACTGCCTACCAATGATGGCTTTGTAGGACTGAGTAGCTGGCCTATTCCAACCACCGCTGGCACATACACGATTATGCTCAATGGTTATGACGCAGGTTCAGAAAAAAACAACGAGCTTATTAATGGTGGTGGTGCGCTAGGTACACTTGGTATACCTGTTGACCCGGGGATGCATGGCGGCACTGACGGTGCTGGTATCGATGACCTATCTGAAAATAATAACGTCCATATTCATCCTGGAGTATTAGGCGATATGGATAACACTGGTGGTATTAGCGATCTCGATAGCCGTGTCCATCGTTGGTTAAACCCTGTAGCCAAAGTTACCGTAACAGTGAAATAGGGGTGACTTATGAAATATTTACAGCAACAATCACGACTTAAATTAGCGATAATTGGCGCGCTATCACTGATGGGGTTAACAGCCTGCTCTGACAGTGATGATATACGAGCCATTATGCCACCAGAGCCAGAGCCTGCACCAATAGTGATGCACGACTTTGATGTTAGCGTCACTAACCTCACCGCCAATCAACCACTATCACCAGTAGTATTACTTAGCCACACGAGTAATTTATCAATATGGCAAGTGGGAGATCCTGCTAGTGTCGCACTAGAACATCTTGCCGAAGGTGGTGATACCAGCATGTTAGTCGCTTTAGATGGTATTGATGCATCAAGTGTTGCAACCGCTCCGATTGGCCCAGGCGCCAATCAAACACTATCAATCTCTATTCCTGAAGCACAAGTCGCACAGCTTTCAATCGCAACAATGCTAGTTAATACCAACGATGCCTTTACTGGGGTTCAACAAATTGATTTAACCAGTTTCACGGTGGATGACAAGATGACTTACCACACCATGGCATATGATGCTGGCACCGAGGCTAATAGTGAAGCCAAAGGTACTATTCCCGGCCCCGCTGATATGGGGGAAGGTTTTAATGCGATGCGTGAAACCAATGATAGAGTCTCCGGGCATGCTGGCGTCATCAGCAGAGATGATGGTCTATCTGACTCAATTTTAGATGCATCACATCGGTTTGATAATCCCGTTGCAACAATAACGATTACCCGAAAAAAATAATTATGGTGAAATAAAGTTCAGCTTTTGCGGGTCAACTATATGTGTGTTACCCGCAGAGACTGAGCCTTATGCATGACAATCTACATTCAAACGATAAGAGTAGTCCCCAAATACTGTTACTTGAAGATGAAATAGATTTAGCTAACTTACTCATTCTAAATCTAAATGCAATGCAATATCAGGTCATACATTGCACTACGATTCATCAAGCTAAACACCAACTCACTCAACATGTTTTTGACCTAGTGTTACTCGATCGTATGCTGCCAGATGGTGATGGTATTAGTTTATGCCAACAACTTGAGCAGCTTGAACAAAGCCCAGCAACCATGCTCATTACCGCAAAAGATGATGAAGCTGATGTGGTGTTAGGGTTAGAGTCTGGTGCCGATGATTACTTAATAAAACCCTTTGGTATTTTAGAACTCAGAGCAAGAATTAACGCCTTATTGCGGCGTAATAAAAAACAGCAACATAACGACAACTCACTGCAATTCAATGCATTGAATATTAATATTCAGACGCGCGAGGTTTGTATTGATCAACAACCGCTAGAGCTCACTGCCACTGAATTTGATCTATTACATTATCTCGCTAAACATCCCCATCAAGTTTTTAGCCGAATGCAACTACTTGAAGCGGTTTGGGGTTATAGCTATCAAGGCTATGAACATACTGTTAATAGCCATATTAATCGTTTACGAGCAAAGTTAGCCCAACATAAATCCATGCGACAAATAGTTAAAACCGTTTGGGGAGTTGGCTATAAATTTGTTCCTGATAAGGCATTATTAGCTTCATGAATAGTTTATTTATCAGATTATTGATCAGTACTTGCAGCATCAGTTTATTACTATTCGCAGCATTGTGGGTCTGGTTTGATAAACAGCAGCAACATCATAGCCAACAGGTTCAGCAAGCATTGCATCGAGAGCTGGCTGCTCATATGGCACACCTAAACCCGCTACTATCGCAAGGCATTACCTCAAACAAAGCCTTAAAAGAAGCATTCCATGACCTTATGTTGCTTGGGCCTAGTTTTGAGATTTATACTTTGGATCTGGATGGCAATATTATCGCTTTTGATGCCGATCCCAAGCTTATTAAGCAGAAACAGATTAATACACTGGCCATTCGTGAATTTTTAGCCAAGCAAGCACTGCCAATTCTAGGACCTAATCCAAGAAATCCACAGCAAAATAAGATCTTTTCAGCGAGTCGTTTGCATAACCCACAAGGCAAAGTAACCGGTTATCTGTATGTCATAATTGGGGGCGATCAATTAGACCACGTACAAAGCTTGCTCGCTCAATCTAAACAAAACCAATTTATGTTTGCCGGAGGAACCACAGGGATCATCTTAATTATTGCAGTAGTCATCTTATTATTACGTTATTTTACTAAGCCTATAAGTCAGCTCAATGCCGATCTACAGCAAATAACACATGCCGATAATTGCCAATCTGCGTTACCGTACCAACATCATGGCGGCCAAGAGATTCGGCTGATCGCTCAAAATATTAATCAATTACTCGACACCATCAAGTCACAGCAACAACAGATTAATGATGAACATAAAAAACAGCATCAATTCTTACTGCATCTATCTCATGATCTAAAAACCCCACTCACCTCATTAATGGGCTACATAGAAACATGGTTAATATCCAATAAAACAGCAAATGACCATAAGTTAATTAATGCAGCAGCATTATCAGCTAAACAGCTACATGAATTACTTAATCAGTTATTACAGTTATCAGCAATTGAAAATGGTCAAATAACGCCACACTTCGAGCAATGTAATTTAGCCAATATAAGTCACGAATTATTACTCAATTTTGAAAATAGAGCAGATAAGCTCAATGTCAGTTTAGATTTTACGACAGCGGAAATTCAGCTTTATACAGATCAGCAACTGTTAATCAGAGTATTAAATAATCTGATTGATAACGCACTACGCTACACCCCTAACGGCGGCAAAATAACGCTAGCAGCCACACGATCAGAACAAAATATCTACGTAAGCTTAAATGATACTGGTTCAGGCTTTAATCAAGCTAAAATCGACGCATTCAGTCACTCTCAAGCTCAGCACTTATCACCACAAGAGTTACCACAGCTGGGTGTAGGCTTAAGCATTGTGAAACAACTATTACGCATTCTGGGGCACACGCTTCAAGTGCATAGTGAACTAGGTCAAGGTAGCCAATTCATTATTGGTATTGCCTTGTATCAGTCACATCTAATCCCGATAAAAAGGCAATAAAAAAGGCCCATAAGAATGGACCTTTCTTAAACTAAACTGCGCTATTACTTGTGGTATTTAGCAGATAGTTCATGTACAGACTTGACGAATTCACCTGCATGCTCAGGATCAGCAAACTGATGGATACCATGGCCCAAGTTAAATACATGGCCAGAACCTTCACCGTAACCCGCAAGAATAGTTTCTACTTCTTGAGCAATACGCTCTGGTTGAGCATAAAGAACAGATGGATCCATGTTACCTTGTAGCGCAACTTTATGACCTACACGGCGACGAGCATCAGCAATATCAACTGTCCAATCTAGACCTAATGCATCACAGCCTGTTTCAGCCATAGCTTCTAACCATAATCCACCACCTTTAGTGAATAAAGTCACAGGCACTTTACGGCCGTCAGCAAAGCGTGTTAAGCCATCAACAATCTTTTGCATATAACGTAATGAGAACTCACGGTAAGCTGCGTGAGATAACGCTCCGCCCCATGAATCGAAAATCATTAATGATTGTGCACCGTTAGCAACCTGAGCGTTTAGGTAAAGCACAACTGAATCAGCTAGCTTATCAAGTAGCATATGTAATGCTGCAGGCTCGGCGTACATCATGCGCTTAATTTTCTCAAACGCTTTACTTGAACCACCTTCAACCATGTAGGTTGCAAGTGTCCATGGGCTACCAGAGAAACCAATTAATGGTACTTGGCCATTTAACTCACGGCGAATAGTGCTAACTGCACGCATCACGTAGCCTAAATCATCTTCAGGATCTGGAATTGATAGCTTTTTAATCGCATCAATAGTGTCAGTAGGACGTTCAAAACGTGGACCTTCACCTGCTTCAAAGTAAAGACCTAAACCCATTGCATCAGGTACAGTTAAAATATCAGAAAATAAAATAGCCGCATCAAGATCATAACGACGTAATGGCTGTAACGTTACTTCACAAGCTAATTCTGCATTACGGCATAATGCCATAAAATCACCAGCTTGAGCGCGGGTAGCACGGTATTCTGGAAGGTATCGACCAGCTTGACGCATCATCCACACTGGCGTGACATCTACAGGTTCCTTCAATAGCGCACGTAAATAACGATCATTCTTTAATTCTGCCATTTGGCTTTCCTACACTAATTTAATTTCCAATGGGGCGTTAGTTTAGCACTTAACTAACTTATGTAACCCCTATCAATTAATTTATGTGAACCTAAACACGACCCACATTTAATATCCAAATCAAGCAAGCAACCATATGTCTGTCTGTTTGGATAAATACAAATTATTCTAATATATCGATCTTGTTCGCAAAATAACTTATGTCTGACACAAAAATATTGATTAAGTTTCATCACTTTGGTATAAAAACCAAGCGCTAGCAAGAACAATGAAGAAATTCGCAGCAGCGGATCCTCAATATTTATTTACCCAGCAGTAGTCATTACTGCTGGGTTTTTTATTGCCTTTTTTTACCCTAAAATCTTATTAATGTCCCTTAAAATAGCAAATTCTTTACATTTACAGGTTTATTAGTAATGACTAAAGAACCGTTCAAAATGCATAAAAATGACTTATTTTAACCGAAAAATATTGATCCTTATCCCAGTTCTTCATACATTATAATAAAAGGACATATTTTAATCAGGGGGTAGTATGCTAACGAAACTCGAACAAGCAACAGAGAAATGGGGTGGTGTTAACTCCCTGATTGATCAGTGGTTAGATAATCGCGGTAAATTATTAGTTACCTACTGTAAATTAGCTGGTTTATCACCTTACACTCCTGACGAAAAAACCTTACCTACAATGGACTCAATTCGTAGTTTTTGTATTCAATTAATGGATTATGTTTCTGAAGGCCATTTTGAAGTCTATAACCAACTTATTGACTCATATGATGACGAATCCAATAATTGCCAGATAAATAGTCAGCAGATTATTGAAAAAATTAGTGTAACAACTGATTTAATTTTAGACTTTAATGATAAACATACCGAAGCTAATCCCGATGCAATTTTAGTGCAGTTAGATAACGATTTATCGACACTAGGACAGACACTAGAAGCTCGTTTTGCTTTAGAAGATAAATTATTAGAACGTCTACATAGCACGTCAATGGTCAAGTAACCCAAATAACCTCAACAAATATATAGAAAAGGCCAGCAATGCTGGCCTTTTAGTTATTCAAACCTCGTTATACCGCAGATTTGAAAATCACGTCATCCGCTTTCTTGGTATAAGATTCAATCTCATCAAAATTAAGATAACGATAGGTATCAGCAGCAGTTGCATCAAGCTCTTTAGCATAGTCTTGATACTCAGCTGGCGATGGCAAACGTCCTAGTAACGCAGCCACTGCAGCTAATTCTGCCGAAGCTAAATACACATTGGCACCGGTACCTAAACGGTTCGGGAAGTTACGCGTTGAGGTTGAAACCACAGTAGCGCCCTCGGCAACTCGCGCTTGGTTACCCATACATAATGAACAACCAGGGATCTCAATACGCGCACCAACGCGACCAAAGATGGCATAGTAGCCTCTTCGGTTAACTGGTCTTTATCCATCTTAGTCGGTGGCGCAATCCATAAACGTGTTGGTAATGTCGTAGCAAATTTGTCCAACATCTTACCTGTCGCTCGGAAATGGCCGATGTTGGTCATGCACGAGCCCACGAACACCTCATCAATCTTAGTGTCGGCAACTTGTGACAATAACACTGCATCGTCTGGATCATTAGGGGCACATAAAATAGGCTCATTTATCTGCTCTAAATCAATCTCAATCACTGCGGCATATTCTGCATCAGCATCTGCTGTCATTAATTCAGGATTAGCTAACCACTCCTGCATTGCCGTAATACGGCGCTCAATGGTACGGCGATCACCATAGCCTTCAGATATCATCCACTTCAACATGACTATGTTAGAGTTTAAATATTCAATGATTGGCGCTTTATCCAGCTTAATCGTACAACCAGCAGCACTTCGTTCAGCAGATGCATCAGATAACTCAAATGCTTGCTCAACTTTAAGATGTTCTAAGCCTTCAATTTCAAGCACACGGCCAGAGAAAATATTCTTCTTACCTTTCTTCTCTACCGTTAATAACCCCATCTCAATCGCTTTATGCGGAATGGCGTGTACTAGGTCACGTAATGTAATACCCGCTTGCATTTTACCTTTAAAGCGTACCAGTACTGACTCAGGCATATCCAGCGGCATTACGCCCGTTGCCGCAGCAAATGCCACTAAGCCAGAACCTGCGGGGAATGACACTCCAATTGGGAAGCGTGTATGAGAATCACCACCTGTACCCACAGTATCGGGTAATAACATCCGGTTTAACCATGAATGAATTACACCATCACCAGGGCGCAGAGACACACCACCACGGTTCATAATAAAATCAGGTAAGGTATGGTGCGTATTTACATCAATTGGTTTTGGATAAGCCGCAGTGTGACAGAAAGATTGCATAGTTAAATCAGCACTAAAGCCCAAGCATGCTAGATCTTTTAGCTCATCACGGGTCATTGGGCCAGTGGTATCCTGTGAGCCAACAGAGGTCATCTTAGGCTCGCAATATTGACCAGGACGTACACCTGTTACCCCACAAGCTTTACCTACCATCTTTTGCGCTAAGGTATAACCTTTACCGGTATCCGCCACATCTTGTGGGCGCACAAAAATCGTTGATGATGGCAAACTTAATGTTTCACGGGCACGATCTGTTAATCCACGGCCAATAATCAGTGGAATACGACCACCAGCACGTACTTCATCTAATAACACAGCAGTTTTTAATGAGAACTCAGAAATAATCTCATCAGTGCCATGACGCTTAACGACGCCAGCATATGGATAGATATCGATTACATCACCCATCTCCATTTGGCTAACATCTAGCTCAATCGGTAATGCCCCCGCATCTTCCATCGTATTAAAGAAAATAGGCGCAATCTTGCCACCTAAACAGAAACCACCCGCACGCTTATTCGGTACATAAGGAATATCATCCCCCATAAACCATAATACTGAGTTAGTTGCTGATTTACGTGAAGATCCTGTACCAACCACATCACCGACATACACTAATGGGTGACCTAGCTCTTTTAATTGGTTAATTTTATTAATAGGGCCAACAAGCCCCGCTTGATCTGGCTCAATACCATCACGGGCATTTTTTAACATAGCGAGTGCATGTAGCGGAATATCAGGGCGCGACCATGCGTCTGGTGCAGGTGACAAATCATCAGTGTTAGTTTCGCCTGTCACTTTAAATACGGTTAGAGTAATTTTGTCAGCAAGTTTCGGGCGAGATAAAAACCACTCGGCCTCAGCCCATGCATGCACCACTTGCTTAGCATAGTCATTACCGGCATGCATTTTTTCTACAACATCATGGTATGCATCAAACATTAATAGGGTGTGAGATAATGCTGCAACCGCTAGTGGAGCCTTAGTTACATCATCAAGTTGAGCAATAAGCGGTTCGATATTATAACCACCTTGCATTGTACCGAGTAATTCGACTGCATGTTCTGCAGAAAGAATTGGAGATACCACCTCACCTTTGGCGATAGCGTCTAAGAATCCTGCCTTAACATAGGCAGCTTCATCAACACCAGGCGGAATTCGATTTTCAAGTAAGTCGAGAATAAAAGCCTCTTCTCCAGCGGGTGGGGCTTTCACTAGTTCAACTAACTGGGCAACTTGTTGGGCATCTAACGGTTTAGGGACAACTCCCTCTGCAGCACGCTCTGCGACGTGTTTACGATATGCTTCTAGCACGGCAACATTCCTCTTTGTTTGGCGTATTCACAGCTAAACCATGTAACTTCTATGTTAAAGAAGCTGATCGTTTGGCAGCATCGACCTTTTATTTCCAGCGGACATTATACTACACATACAACAGAAATTTGAATCAGCTCACATTACTAGCTTACTGATTTAAAGGTTAAATATCTAAATCCATTTACAATATGCTTTTGAATATCATAAAGAAATCAGTACAGTTATTAGAATCTAAGATTATATTTTCATACTAAATACCAACCATACCAGTATTAACTATTTAGCAAAATTTAGTATTCATTTTAATAACTTGTTTAATATATCGAATTTTTACTCTAGAGATAAGCTTTTATGAATAATATCACCACTAAAGCAGTCATTTTTGATATGGATGGAGTGCTAATTGACTCGGAGCCTCTATGGCAACTTGCTGAATTTGAAGTGTTTACTCCCCTTATTAATGTCACACTTGAGCAAATGCAACTGACCACAGGCCTTAGAGTCGATCAACTAGTGGACTATTGGTTTCAGCGCCAACCTTGGCCTAACTACAATCAGCAAGACACTGCCGATGCGATTGTGACTGCAGTCGTTACCGCCATCACCCAACAAGGCCAAGCGATGCAAGGTACACTAACCATATTGAAACAGTGTCAGCAGCAGGGACTTAAAATTGGTCTAGCCACCTCTTCACCTCTTAAAATCGTTAATGCTGTGCTCGATAAATTAGCCATTAGAGATTATTTTGATGCCATCTGTTCAGCTGAACACCTTAACTATGGTAAGCCACATCCTGAAGTTTATCTAAATTGTGCCCACCAATTGGCAATACCTGTAACTCAATGTATTGCGATTGAAGATTCCTTTAATGGCACTATTGCAGCCAAAGCCGCCAATATTCGCACCATTGTCATTCCAGAAGTGCATTGCCGAGAGCAACTTAGATGGCATATGGCTGATTGGCGCTGTGATGACTTATTACACGCACTCGATATCATAAAAAAAACCAGCGCCTAGGCGCTGGTTCTATTGTTCAAGATATTGTCATTACCAGATCTTAACTCGCTCATCTTCTGATAAATACATCTTGTCACCTTGCTTAATATCGAAGGCTTCATAAAACTCTTCGATATTACGCGGAGTGCCCATTGCTCGATAATGACTCGGTGAATGCGGATCTGTTAACAAACGGCGGCTCAGTTCTTCATCTCGATAATTACGACGCCACACCTGTGACCAGCCCACAAATAAACGCTGCTCACCTGTTAGACCATCAATCACTGGTGATGACTCGCCTGCTAGGCTCAACTTATAAGCTAATGCAGAAACCGTTAACCCACCTAAGTCACCAATATTTTCACCTAAGGTAAAGTCACCATTAACAAATTCACCCGGTAATGGCTCATACTGGCTGTATTGTGCTGATAGCTGTTCGGCACGCTTTTTGAACTCTTGTTCATCTTGCTCAGACCACCAATTACGTAAGTTACCATCACCGTCGTACTTCGCACCTTGGTCATCAAAACCATGGCTAATCTCATGCCCAATAACAGCACCAATACCACCATAGTTAACAGCATCATCAGCATCCATATTAAAGAATGGTGGCTGTAAAATCGCAGCAGGGAACACAATTTCATTCATCACAGGGTTGTAATATGCATTAACGGTTTGTGGTGTCATGTGCCATTCAGTACGATCAATTGGCTTACCTAGTTTGTCTAACATGGTCTTATACTCAAACTGAGCATAACGCATATAGTTACCCACAAGGTCATCAGCTTTAATGGTCAAGCCACTATAATCGCGCCATTTATCTGGATAACCAATTTTATAGGTAAACTTGGCTAACTTCTCTTGTGCAGCAACCTTAGTTTCAGGGGTCATCCACTCTAGCTGGTTGATACTCACTTCAAATGCCTTGATCAAATTCTCGATCATCAGCTCCATGCGCGCTTTAGCTTCTGGTTTGAAGTTTTGTTTAACGTATTCTTCACCAACAATTTCACCAATAACACTATCGGCTGCATCTACCGCTTTTTTCCAACGAAGCTTCTGCTGCTCAATACCTGCAAGCGTTTTACCATGGAAATCAAAATGCACGTCAACAAACTGCTGGCCAAGCAATTCTGCGTAGCTATCAACTAAATGAAATGCTAGATAATCTTGCCAAGCGGCAACAGAAAAATGGTCAAAGTGTTCACCAAGGGCTTTAAAATATGACGGCTGTCGTACAATCAATTCTTTTACTTGTGCAATGTCTGCATCTTTAGCAAAGTCAGTAAAATCAAACTTTGCCATCAAGCTTGTCACTTCAGCCTCGCTCATCTTGTTATAGCTTTTATTAGCATCACGAGATTCAACTCGACTCCACTGGTTTTTAGCTAAAAAGGTTTCAATTTTTTCTACGTTTTGTGCGGCACGTTTTGCATCGGCATAACCTGATAATGTCATTAACTTATCGACGTATTGTGCAAGTTCGGCGCGGCTCTCAACATACTTTTTATCATCACTTAAATAGTAATCACGATCAGGTAAAGTTAAGCCTGATTGATACAGATAAACCGCATATTGGGTTGAGTTTTTAGCGTCATTATTAACGTAAAATCCAAATGGAACACTAACCCCATCAGTTAAAAGCTGACCAAATAAACCCGCAATTTGATCATGATTTTGAGCTGAGCCTATTTGCGTTAATAATGGTGAAAGCGGTTTAATGCCAAGCTTATCTGCTAACGCAATATTCATATAGCTTTCGTAGAAATCACCGACTTTTTGCTCATTAGAACCCGCGACCTTATTCTGTTTAGCGGCAGCATCTTCAATAATTTGCTTTAAGGCTTTCTGGCTGTCTTCATAAAGAACTGAGAATGAGCCATAGTTAGATTTGTCTGCGGGAATAGGAGTATTGGCTAACCATTTGCCATTTACACTGTAATAAAAATCATCTTGATGACGGACTTGTGTATCGAAATTTTGCTTTTCAATACCAGAAACTAATTGTTGCGGCTGTCCTTGCTGACTGCCACACCCAGCTAAACCTAAGCTCAGTGCAACAGCCACTGCGATGGTGCTTATCTTCTTCATTGGTACCATTCCTTCAATCACTATTATTTTTTTAATCATATTTTGCTGATGACACATAATATGACCAGTATTAACAATTTATATGAAGAGAAAGTAATGGTACAGTTAAAAATTCTTACCTATAAACAGATAAAATGCTTTTTCACCCTTGTCTGATACACCAAATCCTAACGCTGCTGGGCCCATTGAGGTATCGGTTCCAACATATAAACTACCCGCATAAATCAAATCATTAAACTTAACATTTTGCTTTAAATCCCACACGTTACCCGCTTCAATACTTGAGCCTAAATACAACGGATAATCCGTCATGCCCAAGGCATCTCGACCTAAGTCATATTGATATATAAAAGCACCAAATACTTTATGAGCACCAACCAATGAGTTTTTATGGAAACCCGATAAATTTAAGAAGCCACCTAGATCAGATTGATGGATGGTAAATTCACCATCTTTACTCACCGTTGCAAATGAAGCTTTACCTACAAACGCATGGTTGCCAATACTAAGTGCTCCCTTCCAATCCCCTTCTACTTGTACGGAGAAATGATCAGCATCAAATCGATGCGATAGATCTTCATTACGTAGATATACCTGGATAGTGACGCGATTACCTTGAGTAGGAAAACTAATACTGTCTAAACTATCGTAACCAAACTTAATATATGCACCATAGGAGTTAAAATCTGCCGATGCCGGAATATTTTCATTTTCGATATAACCTAGTTCTCCGGTGACACCTAACTCCATAAACCCTTGTTGAATGAAATTCCAACCAAGGCCTAAATCAAGCTTGGTCGCGGTTCGGTCAAATTGAGTAATACGGCCAGAATCACTGTAGATATTCCAGTTATCAACGGTATATTCCAAATTAGCTTTACTGAAAAATATTTGGTCCATATCAAGAGGCTGATAGAATTCAGTCATCATTCGCTTATCATTGCCTAATGCAACTTCATTACGCCACTCTCCCCCCGTGTCAGTTAAATCAGTAAGTGTATAAGCAAAGTCGAGTGCAATTGCAGACTCAACACTAAAGTCGTCTTCCCAACTAAAGCCCAGATTAAAGTAATTAGGTCCCCATGATTTACCACGAGTCACAATGGTTAATTCTCGGCCATTAGGCGTATCAACAAAACGAGTATCCACTCGCTCAAACTTATTTAATGCATAAACTCGATCTACTGCTGCATCAAGCGTCTTTTTATCAACAACTTCACCAATGTTAAGTCCCAATGTCTCTTTAATTAAGCTCTTATTGACCTTAGATAGATTGTCATAATTAATCGCAATTAATGGTCTATCAATATCATTAGTCCATTGCTTACTTAATTGATGTTTATTGGTGACGTAAGCTTGATATTCAACTTCTCCAACATCTAACTGCACCAGTTTTTTCAATTGCTTATTAGCTGCCTCAATACCTAATGGCAGTGCTTTAGCCATAATAGAAAAATCTGTGGTACTGAGATCATCAATTGCAGGCCGAATTAGGATATCTGTATCTGTGAGCAATTTTTTTTGCCTTTCAGTACTGGCATTAGTCAAGAATGTTGAAAGCTGATTTAACACTGCAACCGTGCCATCAAGCTGTGATTTATCCATTAACGGAGAACCGATATCAACCGCAATCACAATATCGGCACCCATCGCCTTAACCACATCAACGGGCATATTATTGGCAATGCCACCATCAACTAATAATTTACCGTTAATTTGTGCAGGTTGCAGTGCCCCAGGCACGGTCGCTGACGCCTGCATAGCAGCCACAATACTGCCAGAATCTAATACCACAGCCTCACTAGTCACTAAGTTAGTGGCAACGGCTCGATAGGGAATCGCTAATTGGTCAAAACAACCAAATTGATGGACTAAATTGGTGGAGTCCAATAGCAACTGAGACATTGTTTGCCCTTGCAGCAAACCTTTTGGGGTTTTTACTTCGCCGTCGCTATAACCGACTTTAAAAGGAATATTAAATTGATCACGAAACTGCTTATCACGATAACTCAGTTGCTGGCGAGGGATCGTATCTGAATAACCTTCAGCCCAATCCGTCTTCATCATAATGGCTTCAATTTCATCAGCACTATAGCCTAGAGCGTACATGCCACCGACGTAAGCACCAATACTGGTTCCAGCAATGTAATCAACCGGAATATGATTCGCCTCTAAGACTTTTAGTACACCAATATGAGCTGCGCCTTTTGCACCGCCACCACTTAATACCAATCCAATCTTTGGCCGCTCACCAGCAAAAGATAGATGACTGAGTAAAGTACAGCTACACAAGAATAAAATTCGAAGCCACATAGTCGATTATCTGTATCAATTAAATAATGAACTATCATAACAAAAATATAGCCAATCAAATGTCAAATTTTACATATAAAAAAGGTGCTCATTGAGCACCTCTTAAAAGAGTTAGTAATGACTAATTACTTCTTTTTCTTTGCCTTTGGATTTGGCAAATCAGTAATTGAACCTTCATAAACTTCAGCCGCTAGACCAACTGACTCATGTAAGGTTGGGTGAGCATGAATGGTTAATGCTAAATCTTCAGCATCACAACCCATTTCAATTGCTAGACCAATTTCACCTAATAGTTCACCACCATTAGTACCAACAATCGCGCCACCAATAATGCGGTGAGATTCTTTATCGAAAATCAGTTTAGTCATACCGCCGCTTGCATCAGATGCAATTGCACGACCACTTGCAGCCCAAGGGAAGATAGCAGTTTCATAAGAGATGTTCTTCTCTTTTGCTTCTTTCTCGGTTAAACCAACCCAAGCCACTTCTGGCTCAGTATAAGCAATTGATGGAATCACTTTAGGATCGAAGTAATGGTTCTTACCTGAAATAACTTCAGCAGCAACATGACCTTCATGCACACCTTTGTGAGCCAGCATAGGTTGACCAACAATGTCACCAATCGCATAGATGTGTGGCACGTTAGTGCGCATCTGCTTATCAACATTGATAAAGCCACGCTCATCAACCGCAACGCCTGCTTTTTCAGCGTCAATTGACTTACCATTTGGAATACGGCCAATCGCCACTAATACAGCATCGTAACGAACAGGCTCTGATGGGGCTTTTTTGCCTTCCATTGACACATAAATACCGTCTTCTTTTGCTTCAACCGCAGTTACCTTGGTCTCTAGCATTAAGTTAAATCTGTTCTTAATGTGTTTAGTAAAGACTTTAACCACGTCTTTATCAGCAGCAGGAATAACTTGGTCAAACATCTCAACCACGTCAATCTCACTACCTAATGATGAGTATACTGTGCCCATTTCTAGACCAATAATACCACCACCCATCACCAGTAATTTACCAGGGATATTCTTTAGCTCAAGCGCATCAGTAGAATCCCATACGCGAGGGTCTTCATGAGGAATAAACGGCAATTGAATTGGACGAGAACCAGCAGCAATAATAGCTTGTTCAAAGTGAACAACTGTTGTGCCTTCTGGAGAAGTTACTTCAATAGTATTTGGACCAGTAAACTTACCGTAGCCATTTACCACATTAACTTTACGCATCTTAGCCATTCCGCCAAGACCACCCGTTAATTGCTTAATAACATCTTCTTTGTAACTACGTAATTTGTCGATATCAATCTGCGGCGCGCCAAAAGTGATGCCGTGAGCAGCAACAGTTTTAGCTTCTTCAATCACTTTAGCTACGTGTAGTAATGCTTTTGAAGGGATACAACCCACATTTAAGCAAACACCACCTAATGTGTTGTAACGCTCTACAATTACTGTGTCCATACCTAAATCGGCAGAACGAAATGCAGCTGAATAACCAGCTGGGCCTGCACCAAGTACTAGAACTTGAGTTTTGATTTCGTTACTCATTTGTTTATCTAATCCTTTTCATTCCATTGTCAGATCGGCTGTTAAATAACAGGCCTCCCAAAAGGGTGATTACATCTTAACCTGTGTTGCTTGCCAATCACAATAATCAAAGTAAAAGGCTACTGAATTTCAGTAGCCTAAACTTTTTACAAAATAAGTGTACGGATATCTGAAAGGTTTGCATTTAAGAAACTGATAAAGCGTGCACCTTCAGCACCATCGATCACGCGGTGATCATAAGATAGTGATAGTGGCAGCATCAGTCTTGGCGCAAATTCTTTGCCATTCCAAACAGGCTTGATTTCAGATTTAGACACACCCAAGATACCGACTTCAGGAGCATTCACGATTGGAGTAAACGCTGTACCACCGATGCCACCTAAGCTAGAGATGGTAAAACAACCACCCTGCATATCTGCTGCAGTTAACTTACCTGCACGTGCTTTCTTAGAAACGGCCATCAGTTCTAGAGATAACTCATGGATGCCTTTCTTGTTCACATCTTTAAAGACTGGAACAACTAAGCCATTTGGCGTATCAACTGCCACACCTACGTTAACATACTTCTTCAGAATCAAACTTTCACCATCTTCTGATAGTGAAGAGTTGAATGAAGGGAAAGCTTCAAGTGCCTTAGCAACCGCTTTCATAATGAATACAAGTGGTGTGATTTTCATGCCTGAATCTTTTTTAGCTTCCATCGCATTTTGCGACTTACGGAAAGCTTCAAGCTCAGTGATATCAGCATTATCCCACTGAGTAACATGAGGAATTTTAACCCAGTTACGGTGCAGGTTAGCGCCAGAAATCTTCTTGATGCGAGATAAAGGTTGTACTTCAGTTTCACCAAACTTGCTGAAATCTACTTTTGGCCATGGTAGTAAGCCAAGTTCTGAACCACCTGTAGAAGTCGCAACTGCGCCAGACTCAACTTGCTTAACCGCAGCTTTCACGTAGTTTTGTACGTCTTCTTTAACCACGCGACCTTTACGGCCAGAACCTTTCACTTTAGCAAGATTAACACCGAATTCACGCGCTAGACGGCGAATCACTGGTGAAGCATGAGCATAAGCAGCGTTCTCAACAAATTCACCAGTTGCAGCTGCAACTGGTGCAGGTGCTGCCGCTGGTGCCGCTACTGGAGCAGGTGTTGCAGCAGATACTGGAGCCACTACAGGCGCAGCCACTGGTGCGCTACCTGCAACTTCAAATACCATGATCAATGAACCGGTAGACACTTTGTCACCAGTGTTCACTTTAATCTCTTTTACAGTACCTGCAAATGGTGCTGGCACTTCCATAGAAGCCTTATCGCCCTCTACAGTAATCAATGATTGTTCAGCTTCAACCACATCGCCCACTGCAACCATCACTCGGTCACTTCAACTTCGTCACCGCCGATATCAGGTACGTGTACATCTTTGGCTGCGCTAGCAGTTACTGCTGCAGGAACCGCAGCTTCAACAGCAACAGGAGCAGCTGGAGCACTACCAGCAACTTCAAACATCATAATCAATGAACCCGTTGACACCTTGTCTCCGACATTGATTTTAATTTCTTTTAGTACACCCGCCATTGGCGCAGGTACGTCCATTGAAGCTTTATCGCCTTCAACAGTAATTAAGGTTTGTTCTTCAGCAATCAAGTCGCCAATAGCCACTGCAATATCAGTCACTTCAACTTCATCGCCACCGATATCAGGCACATGTACTTCTACTAGCGCACTCGCAGCAGGCGCTGCAACTGGGGCCGCTACCGTAGCGGCGGCTGGAGCCGCTGCTGCTTCTGATTCAAATACCATAATGAATGAACCGGTAGAAACACTATCACCAACATTCACTTTAATCTCTTTTACTACACCCGCTTGTGGTGCTGGTACTTCCATAGAAGCTTTATCGCCCTCTACAGTAATAAGAGATTGTTCTTCTTCAACCTTGTCACCAACGCTAACAAGAATCTCAGTTACTTCAACTTCATCGGCACCGATATCTGGTACATTAATTTCGATGGTCATGTTTATTACCTCTTATGCGTATAGTGGGTTAACTTTGTCAGCATTAATGCCAAACTTGTTGATGGCTTCTGCCACTACCGCTTTTTCAATCTCACCGCGTTTAGCTAACTCAGAAAGTGCTGCTACCACGATGTAATTTGCATTGACTTCAAAGTGACGACGAAGATTGTCACGGCTATCTGAACGACCAAAACCGTCAGTACCTAATACTTTGTAAGACACTGCAGGAACATATGCACGCACTTGCTCTGCATAGTTCTTCATATAGTCTGTTGCCGCAATTGTTGGTGCATCACCCATAACTTGTGCAATGTATGCAACTTGCTCAGTCGCAGTTGGGTGTAACATATTAAAGCGTTCTACAGCTTGACCATCACGAGCCACTTCATTGAATGAAGTCACAGAGAACACATCGCTACCGACACCGTACTCTTCGCTTAGGATAACCGCCGCTTTACGTACTTCGTTTAAGATACTACCAGAACCCATTAACTGAACTTGCTTAGCACCTTGGTACGATTCAAGCTTGTAGATACCTTTACGAATACCTTCTTCAACACCTTCTGGCATTGCTGGCATTTCGTAGTTTTCGTTCATAGTGGTTAGATAGTAGTACACATTTTCTTGCTCGCCATACATACGACGAATACCGTCTTGAATGATCACTGCAAGTTCATATGCGTATGTAGGATCGTAGCTCACACAATTAGGGATAGTGCCAGCAAGGATATGGCTGTGACCATCTTCATGCTGTAGACCTTCACCATTTAGCGTTGTACGACCTGCAGTACCACCCACTAAGAAACCGCGAGCTTGTTGGTCACCTGCCATCCATGCCATATCACCTACACGTTGGAAACCAAACATTGAGTAGTAGATGTAGAACGGAATCATAGGTAAATCGTTGGTGCTGTATGATGTTGCTGCAGCAACCCATGAAGACATTGCACCTAATTCGTTAATACCTTCTTGTAATACTTGACCTGAAGTTTCTTCTTTATAGTAAGAAACTACGCCACGGTCTTCTGGTGTATATTCTTGACCATGTGGATTATAGATACCCACTTGGCGGAATAGACCTTCCATACCAAAAGTACGTGCTTCATCGGCAATAATTGGCACAATGTTCTGGCCAATCTTTTTGTCTTTAAGCAAAGTATTTAAAATACGAACAAACGCCATTGTTGAAGAGATTTCACGCTTTTGCGCATCCAATAATGGCTTGAATTCTTCTAATGCTGGTAACTCTAAAGGCTGAGTAAACGCTTTAAGACGCTGTGGAGTATAACCATGTAATGCAGCACGACGAGCATGCATATACTCATACTCTTTAGTGCCTTCTTCAAGCTTCAAGTATGGTAGTGTTTTCACATCTTCATCTGAAAGTAGATCTTGTAGACCTAAGCGATCACGTAACTGCATTACAGAAGTCATGTCCATTTTCTTGACACTGTGAGCAACGTTACGGCCTTCAGCAACAGAACCCATGCCGTAACCTTTTACAGTTTTAGCAAGAATAACCGTTGGCTTACCTTTAGTTTCTTGTGCATTTTTAAATGCAGCATACACTTTTGAAGACTCATGACCACCACGCTTAAGCGCGAAGATTTCAGCATCTGTCATATCTGCAACGAGTGCAGCGGTTTCAGGATACTTACCAAAGAAATGCTCACGAACATAAGCACCATCTTTAGACTTGAATGTTTGGTAATCACCATCAAGCGTTTCATTCATTAGCTGTAATAACTTACCTGAAGTATCTTTCGCTAATAATGAATCCCAGTTGTTACCCCAAATCAATTTAACAACATTCCAGCCTGCACCTTTAAATAGGCCTTCAAGCTCTTGAATGATTTTGCCGTTACCCATTACAGGGCCATCTAGGCGCTGTAGGTTACAGTTGATTAGGAAACATAAGTTATCTAATTTTTCACGCGCGGCGAAAGAGATTGCACCACGAGCTTCAGGCTCATCCATCTCACCATCACCTAAGAAGGCATAAACACGTTGAGCTGAAGTATCTTTAAGACCACGGCCGTCAAGATACTTTAAGAAACGCGCTTGATAGATAGCTGAGATAGGACCTAAGCCCATAGATACCGTTGGGAACTGCCAAAACTCAGGCATTAATTTAGGGTGAGGGTATGAAGATACACCATTACCATCAACTTCTTGACGGAAGTTGTTTAGCTGCTCTTCAGTTAAACGACCTTCAACAAATGCACGAGCATAGATACCTGGAGAGATATGACCTTGATAGTAAACTAAATCACCACCATCAACAGCATTAGGTGCACGGAAGAAGTGATTAAAACCTACTTCATAAAATGCAGCAGAAGACTGGTATGATGCCATATGGCCACCAAGCTCAAGATCTTTCTTAGACGCATGTAACACAATCATAATTGCGTTCCAGCGAATAATTGAGCGAATACGACGTTCTAACGTAGTATCACCAGGGTAAGCTGGCTCGCTCGCTGCAGGAATAGTATTGACATAGTTAGTGGTGATGCCTGTCGGCATATCAACACCACCTAAACGTGCTTTATCAAGCACTTGCTCTAGTAAAAACTGAGCGCGTTCAATCCCTTCTTCACGAACAACAGACTCTAAAGCCGCCATCCATTCCTGAGTTTCTTGTGGATCTAAGTCTTGTAGCATATGTTCAGACATGACACAGCCCTTCTTTCTAATACAATAAATAATATTGTGAAAAGTTAACTAAAAATATAGGTCATTGTGGCCTATACCTCACCCTTCAAACGGCGCAAACTCCGTTGTAATCGACTGTCTTCTTCCCTAACCGACAACATGACTTCTTCAATGTAACTTAAGTGTTCATTGGAAGCTTCACGCGCCGCCTCTGGATCACGTTTAACAATCGCAGCTAATAACGCGTGACGGTGTTCATTAGCCATTTTTGAAGCTTCATCGCGTCGGCTTAGAAGCTCCAAGTTCTGCGCTACGTTTTTATGTAACACAGGACTCAAACTCAATACTAAATGCAGCATGGCAACGTTATGTGAAGCTTCAGCGATGGTGCGATAAAACTTTACAATCGCATCTGCTTTAGCCTCAATAGAATCAACTCGCTCAACTTCTGCAATGGCACGCTCAATACTGTCCATATCAGCATCAGTACCACGCAGAGCTGCAAAGTACGCCATCATGCCTTCGGTAGCATGACGGAATTCAAGTAGGTCATACTGACTTTCAGGATCAGCATGCATTAATTCAACGATAGGGTCGGCAAGACTTTGCCATAATTGTTGTTTTACGTAGGTACCACCACCCTGACGACGGGTTAGTAAGCCTTTAGCTTCTAGTTTTTGTATTGCTTCTCTAAGAGAAGGTCTAGAGACTTCAAACTGGATCGCCAGCTCCCTTTCAGGAGGCAATTTCTGACCGGGATTAATGCTACCTTCTAGAATCATTTGCTCTAGTTGCGCCATAATCACATCTGAAATTTTTGGTTGGGTAATTTTGCTATAAGCCATGAGGCCCTCAGCTCCTTTGTCAATTGGTCTTACCAATTTATATAACAGAGCGCAATGTATCAAATCACATTATTAATGTCCAGAAATTGATTCAAATCAAATTAATCTTTCTTTTGTGATGGTAGCGGGAATTGCATAAACTGAAATTACCACTACCATCGCACTAACATATGTTGAACATTTACGTCTAAAATTAACTGACAAAACCAAAAATGGTTAACAATGACAGCACTGTAATAATTAACGTTGTATTACGTTTACTCAATTGTAATAGTGCTAAAGTTGATTGCACACAAACAGGTGCACTCGAGTGTGGAGGTAATTCTTCGGCAGCAACAGCGACTCGAACAATAATATCTCTTGCAGGTGTTTTAATCGCTAAAGCATGGGTTACCCATACTGGAAATGCCTGATTAAAACGACCACTTAATGCGTAACCAAAAGCAACAATTCGACTAGGGATCCAATCTAGTATAAATACTAAAGTAGATAACAGTGGAATCGCCAATTGTTTTCTTAGATTAAGTTCATCGTAATAACGCACAGTACAATAAAGCACAGCCCCAACAGGGCCAAAGATAATAAAGTATAGTGCGACCGCGCCATAATAACGATAATTAAGCCAACTCACGGTTTGGCCGACACGCATCCCTAAATCATGTTCAGAAATGGCATCAATATCTTCGGCCTCATCTAAGGCTTTGGCATAGTTATAACAAGCTTGGGTGTCGCCGCGACAAGCAGCCAATACATATTGCCGAAACTTAGCGCGTAAGGTGCGATGACTAAAACAGATTATGGCCACGCTTACCCATAATAATAGAGTTAATGCGCCCCAAAATAATCCAGCAATCGCCCAACTTACGACATAAACACAAACTGCGGGAAATATAATTGCAATTACAACCATCAACACTGATTGCAACTGTTTTTCACCAAAAAAATGACTTTGATACCAGCCAAAAATACGATCAGATTGCCATGGTTGAGCCAGTAAATTGAGCCGCTCAACTAAAATTGCAATTAATAATGAAAACAACGCCATATTAAGTACCTCACTTCCTTTTAAAATCGACTAAAAATATTCAGTCAAACTTTGCTTATAACGCTGCCAATTGAAACTTAAGCCGGGATCAGTCTTGCGCTCAGGTGCAATATCGCTGTGCCCAACAATATTTTCAACCCCAATGCTAGGATACGTCAGCAAAAGACAAGCTGTTAATGCTGCTAACTGCTGATATTGTTCATCAGTATAAGCAATATCATCAGTCCCTTCTAATTCAATGCCAATTGCAAAGTCATTGCAATTAGAACGACCTTGGTATTCAGAAACACCAGCATGCCAAGCCCTCGCATCACAACTGACATATTGCACAATCTCACCATCTCGACGAATTAAAAAATGACTAGAGACCTCTAATCCCTGTAGTTCAGTAAAACTTGGATCTGCACTGCAATCAAGTTGACCTAAAAATAATTGATCAATATAAGGCAAACCAAAACAACCAGCAGGCAAGCTAATATTGTGGATCACTAATAAACTCACTTCATTATTAGGACGCTGATTAAAGTGTGGAGAAAGACATTGTGTTGCAGGCGATAACCATCCATGCTCAATCGTAAACGGCGTTAACATGAACAAACATTCCAGAGTTTATACAAGGTTACCCACTTTAACAGGTTTAAAAGCTTGAACATAGCGTATAACAACCAAGCACTTACAGGCTCGACCAGTCATTATCAATACCACTGACCAATGATTACCTTTTGCTAATATTGTTAAACAAATTAAATAACTGATTTAATACATTGAAATATTTTATTCAAAATCTACAACTAAAATTGAAATATGCTAGGCTTGCGCTATCCCAAAACTGCTAACTTGCCAGTTTGAGCCTATACACCAGAATTCTCTATAATCAGGAAGCATATCCAAAGGACATAACTTTATGCTTGAAAATGATATCCGTCTTGCTGTTAAAGCTGCCTTAGACGAAGACCTTGGTCATCAAAACGCTGATCAAGGTGATATTACCGCCCTACTTATTCCTGCAGAAAAGAATGCAGAAGCAACCCTTATAACCCGTGAAGATGGTGTTTTTTGTGGTAAAGCCTGGGCAGAACAAGTATTTAATCAATTAGGTGGTCAAGTTGCACTGCATTGGTTAGTCGATGATGGCGACTTAGTGGTTGCCAATCAGGTTTTATGTGAACTATCAGGCCCTGCACGCACCATCCTTACAGGTGAGCGTACTATGATGAACTTTATCCAAACCTTGTCTGGTGTTGCTTCGTTAACCAAAGTCTACGTCGATCAATTGCATGGTACACATACCAAACTACTCGATACTCGTAAGACGATACCGGGTCTACGCAGTGCTCAAAAATATGCTGTAACTTGCGGAGGTGGTAAAAACCATAGAATCGGTTTATTTGATGCGTTCTTAATTAAAGAAAACCATATTATGGCTTGCGGCAGTATCGCTCAGGCAATTGATAACGCCCGCCAACTATTTGATAACAAACCCGTTGAAGTCGAAGTTGAAAGCCTAGATGAGCTAAAACAAGCTCTCGATGCTAAAGCTGATATTGTTATGTTAGATAATTTTGATCTTACAAAAATGGTTGATGCGGTTAGCCTGAACAAGCAATACATTGCCCAAGGTGATGGCGCAAAATTAGAAGCATCAGGTAATGTTACCCTTGCCACTCTAGCCGATATCGCCAAAACAGGTGTCGATTTTATTTCAGTCGGTGCACTGACTAAACACATCAAAGCCCTCGATTTATCGCTGCGTCTAAAATCATAATAGCAAACATTCGGTTGCAAGAGATGTCCATAGCACCTCTTGCAACTATATGTTCCCCTCTACAAGGCTTACATCCTTACTAGTACATTTCCCTATAAACTGCCCTCTGATAGTACATATTACCTATATACAACCAACCTTAACTGGCATGAAACAACCATTTGAGAATAACCACCAAAAAAATACTTACACACAAAACACCAATAAATGCCGAAAATAATTAACATTTATGTTTCATTTTATTAAAAAATATAATACTGTTTTAGTCGCTTGAATGAGATAAGACCTGTCACGCTTAAGACTTATCTTGCAAGAAAAATAGCAAATATCTTACTTAGATGTACTTATCATGGATGTTAAGTAAGTGATGTAACTTGCACCACCAGATATTCTTAAGCCTGCCAGTTTCATGCTGATTTTTGTATTGTTTTACAGGGTATTAAGCACTAAAGCTTAGATACGCCAAGCCGATACTATCAACATGTAATGTTTGCTCATGTTAACTAAGAATATTGGCTCACCTTTAGCCCCTATTCGACATAAATTGCCCCCTTAAGTGGAGAACAAGATGATGAAGACAGCTCAAAAAGGTTTTACATTAATTGAATTGATGATTGTAGTGGCAATCATAGGTATTTTGGCCGCGGTAGCATTGCCAGCATACCAAGACTACACCAAAAGAGCCCATGTCACAGAAGGTGTCGGCTTAGCAGCCGGCGCAAAAGCAGCAGTTGTTGAGTATTATTCAGCAGAAGGGACATTACCAACCACAAATTCAGCCGCAGGTTTAGGAGCAGCTTCCAGCATAAAAGGAAATGCAGCAACCTCAGTAACTGTTGGTACGGCAGGTACAATCACAGTTGCTTTTGATGCAACTAAAGTTGGTTCGGGTAATTTGGTTTTAACTCCAAAAAAACCAGCTAACAGTGGGGGGAGCGTAGAATGGAAATGTACAGGTACTCTTAATAAAGCATATATGCCATCTAATTGTAGAGGCAGCTAATTTGATTTTTTAAGCAACCCTACTATCTTTGCTAGGGTTGCTTAATTCCATCATATGAAAAAACATATTACATATAATCTGGTTCTATTAAGCTTAATCATACTTTTAAGCGTGATTTATAGTCATGAACAAATATTCAGAGTTTTTGAGGCTGGTGACTTATTTAGCTTAAATATGATCAATACCAGCATTGGTATTGCATTGCTCCATTGTGGGGTGATAATACTGCTCATCATCATCTTCACATCATTTTTATCATCTCTTGTTGATGCTGCATTAAGTCATTTATTAAATAGAAATAATCACCTAGTAACTTTAGCGTCAATCCTTACTGTGTATTCATTTTTTATCATTATCAATTCAACGCTATATCCCTATAGCCCTACGAGTATAAGTACTAAAGGCAATGAGTATTTACTGATCGTCATATTACTATCTATATCCGCACTGATATTACTTGGTGCACATAACACCAATAAAAAAATACTATTAGTAACTATCTTATTAATAGTATTTACCCCAATAGATTTACTTAGCAAATCAGATGTCATCAATAATAAACGGAATATCATATTGATTGGCATTGATTCACTTAGATTTGATCATATTGCTAAATCGGGAAATGAAGCACCATTACTGCAATCAATAGATGCATTCATCGATAATGCAACACTATTTAATAATGCATATACACCAGCAGCGAGAACCTTTGTGGCATGGTCAAGTCTCTTAACGGGACAAGAGCCTATTGATAACGGCATAAGATTCAATTTAACTAATTTAAATGATATCAATAAAGATATTTTTATTACTAAACAATTAAAAGAAAATGGTTATAAGACTATCTGGGCACTTGATGAAAGACGTTTCAGTAATATTGATGAATCTTTCCATTTTGACAAAGCGATTGGCCATACCGCTAACGCACCTGAGTTTATGTTTACGAGTCTTAATGCGTTGCCCATTGCAAGTTTAATGCTTATTCACTCTAATTTAAAATACATATTTGATTACATCTATTTAAATAGAGCTGCTTGGTGGAGCTATAACCCCAACACATTTATTGATGAAATATTAAACCAACTCACCACTGAAAAAACCTTTATGGCAATCCATTTAACATTACCACATTGGCCATATAAATCTTCAAAACTAGAGTTGGTTAACAATAATATTGTTGAAGATAACTTCGACTACTACGCATATTTAATGATGTTGAACCAAGTTGACCAACAATTTAACTATTTAATGGAAAACCTAGAAAAACGTGGATTCCTAAAAAACTCGTTAGTCATTCTGCTTTCAGATCATGGTGAAAGCTTCCAACTGAATCAAGATGGTCCACAAGCTTTAATCAGTAGTGCTGAATTTAAAACTAATGATTACGGCCATGGTACAAATGTTCTCAGTGATGCCCAATTTAAAACCGTACTTGCCATTAAAGATTACTCATTGGTCGATGACAAACCGACAGTAAACACAAGTCTTGTCTCGCTTACTGATGTTGCACCTACCATTTTAAAATGGGCCAATCTCGCATCTGAGAGCAATGTTGATTTACTCGCTCAAACGATAAATAGAGATAACCTATTTATTGAAAGCTCATTTAATCCAATAAAATTAACCGAAGGAAGAGTAAACCAGATACAGACAATCAATAACAGCATTTACATGTATGAAGTGAATAATGCAGGCAGGCTTAGTATAAAGAAAAATCTATACAAAGAATTAATCAAAGGCAAACAAAGAGCAGTCATTAACAATGAACTGTTACTCGCTACTTTCCCCGATATGAGTGATGAGTTAATTCTGGTTGATAGAGATAATTATACTTGGCAGCCAGCAAGTACTTATGAAGATAAAACAGTCGTCGCTAATTTATTTCACATTCTTTGTAGTCATTTCAAGTTAGATGTAGAATCTGGACTATTCTCACAATGTGAGGAACCAAATCAATTTTTAGATAATATCTACCAAAAATGGAATTAAGGGGTTGATATGTCACCATATGCTGTAACAACGGAAATACGTGATTTATTGTTACGAAAAAATTTACTCACAGAGCAATTAATAACTGAAGCTATTGATGTTTCGCGTAAAAACCAACTAAATATTATTTCTGTATTGATTGAAAAATATGGTTTATCAGCAACTGAACTACTTAATATTTTTAGCAGTGAATATGGCATCCCTATTTACGATATCCAACAACTCGAAATAAAAGATATCGTAGAACAATACCATAACCATACTTTAATCGAAAAACACCATTGTTTACCCATCTATGTAGAAGGCGAGCGATTATTTATCGCTATGTCAGATCCCACTAACATTACCGCACTAGAAGAGTTCCAATTTAATGCGGGTATGCATACTGAACCATTGTTAGTTGATCACCTCAAATTAACCGAGTTAATTGAGAGTATCCTTGAAGACGACATTAACGCACTCGATATTGCAGGTATTGATGATGCCGCACTGGCAGAAATGGAAGTCACAGATACCGAGCGAAATACAGATGACCAAGAAAGTAATGGTGATGATGCCCCTATAGTTAGCTACATCAATAAAATATTAACCGATGCCATACGCAAAGGCGCTTCAGATTTACATTTTGAACCTTATGAAAAACGTTACCGCATCCGCTTTCGCGTAGATGGCATATTAACGCAAATATCTGAACCCCCAATTAGCTTGTCCAATCGTATTGCAGCCCGTTTAAAGGTGATGGCAAGACTGGATATTGCAGAGCGTCGTTTGCCACAAGATGGCCGTATTAAATTAAAAATGTCACGCACAAAATCAATTGATTTTCGTGTCAGCACCCTACCCACCCTATGGGGTGAAAAAATAGTAATGCGTATTCTAGATTCAAGCGCAGCCCAGCTTGATGTGGAACAACTCGGCTTTGAACCAGAACAAAAACAACTTTATTTAGAAACACTAGCCAAACCGCAAGGCATGATTTTAGTAACGGGTCCTACGGGTTCAGGTAAAACTGTATCTCTCTATACAGGTTTAAATATTCTTAATACCAGTGAACGCAATATTTCAACCGCAGAAGATCCTATTGAAATCAACCTAGAAGGCATTAACCAAGTCAATATTAATACCAAATCAGGCTAACTTTTGCCTCTGCACTGCGATCATTCTTACGCCAAGATCCAGACATTGTTATGGTAGGTGAGATTCGAGATTTAGAAACGGCAGAAATAGCCATTAAAGCTGCGCAAACAGGTCATTTGGTACTATCAACATTACACACTAATTCAGCTGCCGAAACGCTAACCCGTCTCAGTAACATGGGCGTGCCAGGCTATAATATCGCCAGTTCCATTAATCTTGTTATTGCCCAGCGTTTAACGCGTAAACTTTGTCCTCATTGTAAAAAAGCAGAACAATTACCCCAACACGAGTTATTACAACAAGGATTTAGTCAGCAGCAAATTGATACTGGAATAGAGATATTCAGTGCCCAAGGTTGCGACCAATGTACTAACGGCTATAAAGGCCGATTGGGTATTTATGAAATATTAAAAATAACACCAGAAATTTCACAGGTCATTATGGATGGCGGTAACTCGCTTGATATTGCCACCATCGCTGCTGAGCAGGGTATGCTAAATCTGCGTAAGTCTGGATTATTAAAAGTCATTCAAGGCATTACAAGTATTAGCGAAATAAACCGTGTAACTAGCTACTAGTTAACGATAAAAAAGGCGACATGATGGCAACCATAAAAAAAAGCAATCAAGGCCAACAAATTAAACATCAACCTAAGCTGTTTACCTATACATGGAAAGGTATTGCCAGAGACGGTAAACGTTTAACAGGTGAAATAACAGCGATAACGTCGACAGAGGTTAGAGCCCAGCTTAAAAAACAAGGTATTAGCCCTAAAATAGTTCGCAAAAAATCACAAGGGCTATTTAGCAACGATAAGAAAATCATTGCTATGGATATCGCTATTTGTACTCGCCAAATAGCGACCATGTTAGCAGCAGGCGTCCCTTTAGTAACCACCCTTGAACTGCTTGCTCGAGGTCATGAAAAACCGAAAATGCGCACCCTGCTCAGTAATATCGTCAATGATGTGCAATCAGGAATTCCCCTATCTGACGCATTGAAAGTTCACCGTGAATACTTTGATGATCTCTATGTCGACTTAGTTGCTGCGGGCGAACATTCAGGTTCACTCGATGAAGTATTTGATCGAATTGCGCTTTATAAGGAAAAATCCGAAGCATTAAAATCCAAAATTAAAAAAGCTATGTTTTATCCAGCAGCGGTATGTATTGTCGCAGTAGCTGTAACAGCATTACTACTTATTTTTGTCGTGCCACAATTTGAAGAAATCTTTAATGGCTTCGGTGCTGAACTGCCTGCCTTTACACGATTTATTCTTACTATTTCAGAAGTATTGCAATCGATCTGGTACATGATTCTCGCAGGCTTAATTATGGCGGTCTGGCTATTTAGACGAGCCTATAAACAATCACAAATATTACGAGACAATATGGATCGTATTTTACTTAAAACAATCATTATTGGCCCTATTCTTGATAAAGCTGCTATTGCTCGTTTTGCTCGAACCTTAGCAACAACGTTTGCAGCAGGCGTGCCCATTATTGAGGGATTAGAATCAGCAGCAGGGGCATCGGGGAATGCAGTTTATAAGAAAGCGATTAATAATGTTCGTACTGAAGTAATGACCGGCCTACAAATGAATATGGCGCTGAAGTCATCAGGCTATTCCCCGACATACTGGTACAAATGGTCATGATTGGTGAAGAATCAGGTTCACTTGATACCATGCTCAATAAAATCGCCAATATTTATGAAATGCAAGTAGATGATGCAGTTGATGGCTTATCAAGTCTAATTGAGCCTATAATGATGGTCGTTATTGGTACTATTGTTGGCGGCCTAATTATTGGTATGTATTTACCAATATTTCAAATGGGCAGTGTCGTTGGCTAAACTATTTATAAGAATATTTACATGCAGGAATTTATTGAGTTATTACAGCTACACAGCTGGCTTTTCTATTTATTAAGTTTTATTTTTGCTGCCACTATTGGTAGTTTTTTAAATGTGGTAATTCACCGTTTACCCGTCATGTTAAAACGAGATTGGCAACAAGAGTGCAATCAATACCTAATAGAAACAAAACCCGAATTAGTCAAAAAAATAGGTGAACAGCAGCTCAATGCGCCTATAGATGACTATCCTGCAAAATATAATTTAGTTGTACCCACATCAGCTTGTCCTAAATGTCATCATCATATAAAGCCTTGGCATAATATTCCGATTTTGGGCTGGTTAATGCTTAAAGGTAAATGTGCTAATTGTCACATAGCTATTTCAGCTCGTTATCCGATAGTCGAACTAATAAGTGCCACTTTGATTACAACCTTAGCTTATCATTTTGGCCCGACCATCGAATTCGTTTATGCAACAGTGTTAACTCTGCCATTAATTGCATTAACTGGTATCGACTTAGACGAGATGTTGTTACCCGACCAAATAACCCTACCATTATTATGGCTCGGCTTATTAATTAATTTAAATGATGTTTTTAGTTCCCCTACAGATGCGCTTATTGGTGCAGCAGCCGGCTACTTAAGTTTATGGTCAGTGTTTTGGCTCTTTAAACTGGTTACAGGTAAAGAAGGCATGGGCTACGGTGATTTTAAATTACTTGCAGTTTTTGGCGCATGGTTAGGCTGGCAGCTACTGCCGCTTATAATCTTACTTTCTTCACTGGTCGGTGCCGTTGTTGGTATTAGCTTAATCGTATCTAAAAAATTACAAACCCAAAATCCCATACCATTTGGACCTTATATTGCAGTAGCGGGTTGGATTGCGCTTATATGGGGACAACAGATAACTAATTGGTATATTTCAACACTATGAGTCAATTTATTATCGGCCTCACAGGAGGCATTGGTAGCGGTAAAACTACAGTAGCAAATTTATTTGCTGAACTCGGCATTGAATTAGTTGATGCAGATATTATTGCTAGAGAAGTCGTAGCCATTAATAGCAATGGACTCCAGCAAATTGCGACACATTTTGGCAATAATATTTTAGACAATGATGGTCAACTTAATCGAGCAAAATTAAGAGAGATCATTTTTACCGATGACCAACAACGACTTTGGTTAAATAATTTATTGCATCCAATGATCCGAGAACAGATGATTAAACGTTGTCATCAAGCAACAACTGCATACGTGATCATGGTTGTACCTTTGCTATTTGAAAATGGATTAGATAGGTTAGTAAACAGAACTTTAGTTGTAGATATAAATGAAAATTTACAATTATCACGTACATCGATTCGTGATAATGTAAATGAGCAACAAGTCGCCAATATTATTGCAAGTCAAAGTAGTAGGGAGTATCGACTATCAAAAGCTAATGATGTTATTAGTAATAATGGCAAAATAGAGGATCTACGTCGTCAAGTAATGGAATTACATAATAATTATATAAACCTTACAAAGAATAATAACTAATACTATGACTGACTTAATTTTTGAACAGCCACTTAATGAAAAAAATCGTAGTTACTTACGATTAGAATATCTGTATCAACAACTGCAAGACAACCTTGAACAAGATCATAATCAACGTTGTTTTACACCATTATTCGCACTATGTGAGCTTAATGAACGCTGTGATTATCGAACAGATATTTTAAAAGACATTGATCAACAATTGGTAATCTTAAAAAAATGGCAGAATTTACCTCATGTCGACCACGCACAAATTGACTATTATCTCCGTAGTCTGAATTCATATCGTCAGCAGCTTTATGCATGTGAACGTATTGGCTTATCACTTAAGCAAGATAAGTTTTTGAGCGCACTAAGACAAAGATTTAATATGCCGGGAGCATGTTGTAATTTCGACCTGCCACAACTGCATTATTGGTTATCGCAACCTTGGTCAGTTAGACAACAGCAGTATCAACAATGGTGTATACATTTCGATAAACTTCTCAAACCCATTAATATGCTGTTGCAGTTAATTCGTAATACTGCCGAATTTAAACCAGCAATAGCAAAGTCAGGATTTTATCAAAATGAAGCGCAAAGCCCACTTTCATTAATTAGAGTAAAACTGACAGCACAACAACAAGTTTATCCAACGATTAGCGGCCATAAAACCCGTTGCGCTATTCACTTTGTCGACTTCTCAACAAATAAACACTCGAATAATGATATTGAGTTTATGATTGCAGCCTGCCGCTAATGCAACAACATGTTATTATCCCACCATATAATTTATTAGATGGTAACCAATATGACTCGTTCAGTGAATTGTCCAACATGCCAAAAGCCCGTGGTATGGGCTGCAGAATCTAAATTTAAACCATTTTGCAGTGAGCGCTGTAAGCTTATTGATCTTGGTGATTGGGCCTCTGAAAAGCATGCTATTCCAGTCAAGCCAGAGCTCGATATTAATAACCTAGATGACTTAGGTTTTGATGAACCTGATTTTTTCAATAAAGACTAATTATATGAAAAGAATCCATGTTGCAGTAGGCGTCATCATAAACGACCATAACCAAATCTTATTAGCTAAACGACATGGTCATTTACATCAAGGTGGAAAATGGGAATTTCCCGGTGGCAAAGTGGAATCAATGGAAACCACTAACCAAGCGTTAATTCGTGAGCTTAAAGAAGAAGTCGATCTTAATGTTATGAATTCAGAGCCTCTGATGCAGCTCAGCCATGATTATCCTGATAAACAGGTATTGTTAGACATTCATATCGTCAAAAACTTTACTGGCGAGGCTAAAGGTGTTGAAGGACAACCAATTGAGTGGGTACCTATCGAAGCACTTACCCATTATGACTTCCCCGAAGCAAACAAACCTATCGTGCAAGCATTACTTAAGCTTTAAACAAAGTATAGATTCGATTTATCGGTCCTGATATAAGCCCATAGGCATCGTCTATGGGCTTTTTCTTTGCAATCATAGCTATTTCAATACGAATCATTTTATCCATCTTAAATCGCAAACAATCTTGCGCCAATAGATTCAATATTGCAGTGCGAAATACAACGATACTATTTCTGACTAAATACAGCAACGATGTGGTGAATACCAGAAATGCAGGGATGCAATTTCTGACCAAGCTCTGCAGTGGCTGATGATATGAGAGATATTGATAACGACGGCAAAGGCGCTTTCATGCCCTCGGGTATTTATACCCTTTGAGTATGGCGATGACCTACTCTTTTATCCCAGAGCACTTGTGCTCACTTTAAGGGACACATGGGCGTGACAATAGGGCGCTTAATAAGCGCAGCTTATTGCCCTAGTGCAACGCGAAGCAACTTGTTGCGAAGCGGGAGGTCCCGCTCAGCGGCGGGTCGACATCGAGGTAGGTATGCAATACCTACATTAAGTCGATAAGCCACCGACTTAAGATAATATTGATATGGGGATACGTGTTTGATTTTTAAAAGCCCCAAACGCAAAAAAGCCACCTTATTCAGGTGGCTTCTCTACTTCGTTTTGTTCACTTTTTTAAAAGTGAACATAAAAAGAGCGC
>NZ_BALM01000009.1 GCF_000614975.1 Shewanella marina JCM 15074 | reverse complement strand
ATGGCCACTCACAGCTGCATATATCAATACGACATATATCGAGTTCACAGCCAGCTTCACGACCACCAGCGACACTATCTATTAAAGCTTCTTCAATGATCTCTACTTTTTCATTTTGATTATTCATTTTTATCACCTTTAGTTGTTAAAATTTTATTATTGAACAACAATAATTACTTGACTGTTATAATATAAATTATTAAATAACCAACTTATTATTTATAACCAGTTTTTTAATATCTAACTAACCTATAACCTCATACATATTTAGCTACATTTAGTCTTGCATAATCTTGGAACAAAGAAACAACCATATATGCGAAAACCTCTTTACCTGTAGCACCATAGATATATTCAAATAACGTCTGTTCAATTAAAGCTAATTTGTCATTATCTTGATAATTATGATGACTCCATTTATTAACTATCTTAAACACATTTATAAATAGCTAATATTCATACCAGCAATTCAGTACATGCTAAGTACAATTTAATTAAGCGCGACAATCGACACTTTCGCTAGGATAATAAAGGGAATCAAACAGGTATACAGAGGTAATAAACGGTGGGGATAAATATAAATAATTATCTATAAAATCATTATGGTAGGATTAAAACATACCTAAAAACGTCCTAATTATTATACAAACCAATTAGGCGTTAAAACAAAAATGCGACCCCAACATGGATCGCATTTTAATAGCAACAATCATAATTAAGCCGTTTGATGAAACTCTAACACATTCATATCTGGATCTCGTACAAACAAAAACTGAGCACCTGTTTCAACTTTTATTGGCCCACCACTAATCTCAAGACCTAATCCAATAAGTTGTTGTTCTACCATAGCTAAATTATCAACTTGTAAAGCGATATGAGTAAAGCCGGCATATTTATCAGTCACATCCATTAGCATATTAACGCCATCATCAATATTGCTATTTAAGATAAAATTAATATTGATACCGCTAGGGTGTACCATTACCGCAACAGGCTCAGGACCAATCGGCCCAACAATAAATTCAAAGCCTAACTTTTGATAAAACTGGCGACTACGATCTAAATCATTCACTCTAAGACCAACATGATTAATTCGAGTAATGGCTAACATATTATATTAATCCTTAATAATTCAGTTTTTTTAACCTTGTTTCGGCAATACATACCTTCTTATTATTTATCATATGACTAATAGATATAACATAATTAATCTCAGGCAAACGTCCTTGATCATATTCATCAGCAGCTACAGTCCAAGTCACAGACTTCTCACCATGTTGCTCTGAAATATTACAAGCAGACACGGCACCATCAATGGTTGAAAAATTAAATTGTTCACCATCAATATTAAGAAAATGAATTTGGCAATGATACTCACCAGTATTCGCCATATAGTCATCTATTTCATAATCAAAATTGATTTGGTAGGTATTTTTAGGAAATGACACCACATGTTCAACATAAACATTTGATATCTCTGCAGAGCTAAAACCTATTAGCTGTTTAAAATCATCAATGTAACTAGCACAAGCAATAACTTGTGTAGCCATCAATAAACACAAAAAATGTCTAAGCATGTTACCCCTCGCTCAATTACACCCTACGTATCCCTGTAGCGCTTATTATCAGTTATGCAATACATACTACCATCTTGATTATATTTTAATCAATCCGTGTATGGTTCAAGTATGTTTTACTCATATAAAAAATAATAAACATAAAGATACATATCCCAATGTAACTGCCACATGCATTTTTTTTAGCATAAATAACTACAATACAAACGTTATTCTACTCAAAAACATATCGTTATTATTTACACTCGTTATGCCTGAATAAATGCATATTTACTACCCTTCAAATATAGGATAAATACAACAATTCGATATTTTTCATTTGATTATCAGTAAAAAACATTAACTTGGTATCGATTTATTAGTAGTAAAGTGTTACAAATATGCAACTTATATAATTAATTGCTTATGGACAAGATTAATGGCTTTAACTGAAAACATACTGCTTATTCAACCAACCAACTTATCGCAAATCGCATTAATGATGTTACTGACTCTGATCCCAATTAAATTTGCAGCGGAAATTGTAGGAGCACAATTAACTAGCCTAATAGCTTGCGTCACAGCCGCTATATTAGCTGGCTTATGTATTTTTGTAGTTATTTCATTCTTTAAAGGCGTCATCACCTTACCATTAATATTTACAGGGTTATTTATTATCTATTGGCGGGTATTACAACCCACGTTGAAAGGCGCATTTATGTTGACTTGTTTAGTGGCACTAATACAGGTTGGCATGTTACAGGTCATGGAGCGGGTGGTAATCTAAAACTAAGATGAATATTACCTTATCGTTTAAAAATGATAACTTCTAACTTGTCCATTGTAAGCCAAGCAATCGTAAATACGACGCTGCTGCACACTTGATAACGACTCAATATCAAAAAAGCCATATTGACTATGTTCATGACTCAATAAAATATTGTCTTGAGTTAGCTTCGCTTTAAAAATAAATACTTGTGATTGATAATGAGCGTGATAGTAAACTCCTGAAAGGTAATCAATAGTCACAGTTTGTCCTAACTCTTCTAGACATTCCCTAACAAGTGTTTGGTGAATGGTTTCCCCAACATCAATAGCACCACCTGGAAGTCCCCAACAACAATCACCATAGGTTGCTTTAAGTAATAATACTTGCCCAGTATCATTGAGAATAACAGCATGACAACTCAATCTAAATTTATCGTTATAAGCCATCGTTTTCTCCCTTTTAATCCATTAATTTCAAATAAGGTAAACCTAGCTGCCGCATCTGTTGTTGGATCCAACTTGAACGCTGTAACATATATGCCGATGGTGGTTTTATTTTATACCCCCAAGGATTAGGTAAAATTGCAGCCAGTAATGATGCTTGATAGGCCGTTAACTTAGCCGCTGGTACTTGAAAATAATGTTGGGCGGCGGCCTCCACGCCATAAATACCTGGACCAAATTCAATAATATTCAGATAAACTTCTAAGGTTCGAGATTTATCCCACTCAAGTTCAATCACGAAAGTAAACCATGCTTCAACCGCTTTACGAAAATAGCTTCGCGACGACCATAAAAACAAATTTTTTGCAGTTTGTTGAGTAATCGTACTGGCACCACGAATCTGATCACTACGTTCATTATGTTCAAATGCCGCCATAATTGAGCCAATATCAAACCCAAAATTTTCAGGAAATGTTTGATCCTCAGAGGCAATAACCGCTAATTGCATTTGGGGCGAGATATGTTGCAAATCAACCATTGATGCTGTACTTTGGCTGCTGCATGGGGCGTTGAAAATGAACGGATTATTTTCCAACTCCAAGTCGGAGGATTAATAAATCGTAGTACTGCAACTAAAGCCATAGAAAGCACTATCCATAGCAATAGCAACTTGCCAATAACACCAAAAAATGTGTTTCTTTTACCCAATTTACTCAAGTGATAACCTTAACTCTTGCTCAGCTTAACTATAATGTTAATGGAAAAGCGACTGAGTGACACTTTTTGATGTTAAATTGATAACCATAAGGTTGAGCATCATCTGGCACTATTTCTAAAATTTCAAAATCATTAAGCTCAACCACACTACTATTATCGCTCTTTTGACAACGACTATAGCTATCGCCTTCATAATGATAAGCAAAATTTGCAACTAACAGTTTTACCCAATATAGATAATTCGTTTTTACCTGATGTTCAGCTACATCGATATTTTCTGAAAGATTTGTTGTTTCAACCTCTTTGTTACCACTGTTATCTAAAGCAACCAATCTAGTATTGTTAATGGTAAAAAACTCAGCCTGCTCGTACTCACCAAATATAGATAATATATTGATTAATAGAATAATTTTAACAATCGTTAATCGGATAAAATAAGGCTGCTTAAGAAAATTCATCCCAAAATAATGAAGTGGTTTTAATAGCAACATTAATAGTATTGCTAACATCACAATAAAGATAATCACCAATAACATAGTCAGTGAAATAAGTACTATTAATACAGGCAGATAAAGCAGTAAACCAAAGTTATGAGTATATATAAATTCCGAGGCTGAAACGCCGGTGACCTCATTAACAATCATTGCACTAAAGGCTAAAGCGAAATTGGCAATAGCCGCATAAAAAAATAGAATAACGGCTTTACCTATTAAGGTGTTCCATAAACTAACGAACTTAGGCCAATACTCTATAACTAAACCAATAACAGTTAATAATGCCGATAATTTAACTTGAAAACAGAACAAAGAAATAATGGCAATTAAATAACACCTCTTCGCCATGCCAAGTGATAGCCATATTTGTTTTGCTTTTAATATTGTAGGATGATTTTGTATTTTACCTTTCGCTCTCGATAATTGTAATACTATGTTATTTATAGTTTTTTTCATCATTACCATGTTATCAATACTATTTGCACGTGACCTATTAGTAACAATAAACATACTCCACATTCAACTACTTCATTATTGTTTATTATTTATCTACAGTTTAATTTTTCATGCAATTTACAACACGTTAGCTTCTCGTTACAGATTGGAATATATCCAATATAGCGTAAAATCGCCATCTTTATCAATTTGTATCACTATGACAGCAATCTCCCACAGACCTCCTAGCTTTAATGAATCTGCACTCGTTGTAGGCGCAATTACCTTTGGATTAATGTTTGGTATTCTCGCCTTACACTTAGATGTTCACATTTTACTCATTTGTGCAGTTGTATTTACCATGCTAATGAGCTGGCGCTGCGGCTATAGCCTCAACCAACAGATTGAACTCATTGGTGAGAGTCTTAAAAATGCGACAGGGGCAATGTTTGCTTTTATCCTTATCGGTATGATTATTGGTGTGTGGATTTTGGCTGGTACAATTCCGGCGTTGATCTACTACGGCCTTAATTTTGTATCTGCACAATATTTTCTCCCTGCAGGATTTTTAGTATGTTGTGCCATCACTTATGCTACTGGAACAAACTGGGGAGCAGCGTCAACCATTGGTGTTGCATTAATTGGAATGGGCCTTAGTTTAGGATTCCCACTGCCTGTCATCGCTGGCATGATCATTTCTGGCGGAGTATTTGGTGTTAACCTATCACCAGTATCTGATGTCACCATTTTAGCCTCAGCAACTGTAGGTAGCCAAGTTCAAGATCATCTGAAATCACTAAGCCTTGTCGGCATACCAACTGTCTTTATTGTGACCATTATTTATTACTTTATGGGTAATCACTATATGGGTATGGAAACGGGGGGTGTTAGTCATGTAGACCAATTACAAACAACCTTAACCCATATTTTTAATATCAGTCCTTGGGTGTTGCTACCGATTGCTATCACACTTGGATTAACCTTATTAAAAGTAGCCTCTCAAGTTGCATTATTTGCGGGCGTTGTTGTTGGTGGTATTTGTGCCATCTTGCTACAAGACCAATCCCTTGCCCAAATTTTTGCTTCACTCAACTATGGTTATAGTCATACATCAGGGGATGCACTTTTGGATAAACTACTTATCCGTGGCGGTATCCAAAGCATGATGTGGACCTTCTCATTGGCTTTTATTGCTCTTGGAATGGGTGGATTACTACAACACGTTGGCTTTTTGCATGTTCTACTGAAACAAATATTACCTAAAATCAAATCTAACCTTAGCCTAGTTGCAACGACATTAGCCACCTGTGTTTTAGGCAATATGGCCACCAGCGAAGTCTATATCTCAATGATTTTAAATGGCTCACTTTATAAAGAGGTATACCAAGAACGAGGTTTTTCACCGCAAATGTTAAGTCGGTTACTTAATGAAGGTGCTATGACTTCAGGCATGTTACTACCTTGGACGACTGCAGGTGCATTTATGACTGCAACATTGGGGGTCAGCCCTCTCGTATACGCACCTTATGCCGTATATGTTTGGCTGGTGCCATTAATAACCTTACTGCTGGTTGCGATAGGCAAAACTATTCTAAAACCAGAATCAATGCAGGCTGCAGCATGAATCAACAAACTAAAATAACGACTTGCGGTCTATGCAGTACAGGTTGCCGCCTAACGATAACCCAAACCGCTCCACAACAATATAAAGTTAGCGGTGATAAAAATGATCCGGTGACTCACGGTGCATTATGTAAAAAAGGCTTACACGCTATCGATTTAATGTTACACCCAGCACGCTTAACCCAACCTTTAAAACGTATAGGAGCAAGAGGCGCTGGGCAATGGCAACCCATTAGCTGGCAACAAGCTATAACAGAAACGGCTGAGCAGTTTAACCAAAGCCAACAACGCTATGGTAATAACAGTTTATTTTTTAGTTATGGTTACTCTAAAGACTTTATTAACACTCAACTACTTCGACTTGCTAATCATTGTAATAGTGTGAATATTCATGGGCCAGAAACAGTTTGCTGGGCACCGACTAAGTTTGGCCGGGAGTATACCTTGGGTTATAACCCGAGTAATGATGTTAATCAGCACACTGAATGCATTATTTTTTGGGGGGTAAATAAACATAATACTCGCTTTACTGATATGCCTGCGATTAACCAAGCGATCGATGCTGGAGCAACAACAATTTGCATCGACCCACAACGTAGTTATCATGCCAAACAAGCAGACTATTGGTTAGCATTAACCCCAGGCAGTGATTTGGCTCTTGCGCTAGCAATGCTTAAAATAGTGATTGACTCTAACCAATATGATCATCAATTTGTGAGCCAGTATTGCTTAGGATTTACTGAGTTATCTGAGCACTTACAAGCATTCTCACTCACAGAGCTTGCCAATCAATGCGGTGTTAATCTTGATTTAATTAAAGAAATAACAGAACACTATATTACAGCAAAACCAGCAATAATAATGAGTGGCAATGCTCTCGACCACAACCCCGACAGCTTGCAAGTTAACCGCGTAATCGCCATGTTAATGGCTATTTCAGGTAATCTAGAAATGACGGGAGGCCACAGCCGCCCACAAGGGGCCACATTAATCAATGGTCGTTGGCCTTATGATGAAAATGATGTCAATCACTGTGATGCAAAAGCCCGAGCTAATAGTGTTGGAACCCCAGCTATTCCAGAGTATTTCAGAGCAACGAGCCAAGGCTTAACTCAAGCGATGCTCACAGCCAAGCCTTACCCAATAAAAGCGGGCCTAATCGTTGGTAGCAACCCGCTACTAAGCTGGCCAGATAGCCAACAAGTAAAGCAAGCATTTGAGCAACTGGACTTTTTAGCAGTATCAGAACTATTTATGACACCTACTGCGTTAATGGCTGATATTGTTTTTCCAGCAGCAAGCTTTATGGAGTATCAAGGTATTAGCCAAGGTCAAGATGTCGATTCACTACCAAGAGGCAATGACTCAAGTTGGCGAAGCAAAAGCTGATATTCAAATTATTGCAGAGATTGGTCATGCAATGGGGGTTATGCCTGTTTATGATGAAGATCTATTCTGGCAACAAGCTTTATCGCCAAGTCCAATCAGTTTTCAACAATTAAAACAACAGGGCAGTTTATTACAAACACATGACCAGTCCGCCACCATTAGTTATCACTCTCACGGCTTCCCTACTGCATCAACTAAAGTTGAACTATATAGTGAACGACTGGCTAAGTTGGGATTAGATCCATTACCTATTTACCGACCTAATTTACCGGTAACAGAGCAATATCCACTACGTGTTACCACAGCAAAGCCAAGACATTATATGTTTTCTCATGGTCGGCAAATTAATGCATTAAGACAAGCTCACCCAATACCTTTAGTGCGCATTCACCCAGAACTTGCTGATGAATTTGGTTTGAATCAAGGCGATCTTGCTGCAATCGAAACTGCACCGAATAAAGTCATTTATCAAACAGTACAATTTGATGAGAATTTAACCGAGAATCTCATTGTCGCAGACTTAAGTTGGTGGTTTCCAGAACAAGGTGCGCAGTCACTTAATGGAGCATTCCAAGCTAATTACAATGTGTTAACCAGTAATAATGTTGGCCAACATAGTGATATCGGTAGTTTTTATATTAATGGTTTACCTTGCCGAATATATAATACCAATTCCATTAATAATGTGCTCTTTCAGCGGGAATTCAAAGCCCTGTAGGCAAGGTCAGTATTTGCTCCTCGATAACTGCTCCTGCGTTATTCTACCTCCTATATCCATATAGTCGTGCAATACAGACATTCGGCACATCCATGTGCCTTGCAGAGGCTTGAAGCTAATAGTTATTCTCGGCAACAAGCTCCTGCGTTGCTCTCGATAATTGCTCCTGCATTATTCTACCTACGTCCATCCATGGACTAGTACCTTCTGCATCCATGCAGTCGTATATCGAGAGCCTCCAACGTAGCATGAAGGGCTTTGAAACCCGCACTACGTGAGCCTCTCAGACCTTCCACTTCTGCTTTGCATTGACTTAAAAGGGAATAACCATTTCTTCATCAATGCGCCTTGAATTGAAAAGTCTGAGTGGCTCTGAATTGATCACTTATTTAGTGGAATTGGTATAAAGCATAAGCTCAATTTAGCTCATAAAAAAAACCGCGAATATTCGCGGTTTTTTATGACTAAGTCAGCATTTAAGCAATCTTTTCAGCACTCACACGAATAGTTGGCACAGCAATTTCATTTTGCGCTGCAATCAATTGTAGCTCGTATTCATTCACGCTAAAGGTTTTTAATAATACAGCGTCAACCGCAGCATTCATACGCTCAAAAGCAACGATAGGCTCGTGTCCTGCCATTAAATTCGCCAGCATAATACCACTGATTAAATCACCTACCCCGACAGGCTGACGTTCAAACTCATAAAGTGGGCGACCAATAATATAACTGCCCTCTTTTGTTGTCAGTAACATCTCAAAACGGCCATGATCACGCGCAGCTCGACTTAAATGCTTAACAACAACAACCTGAACCCCCTTAGCTAATAAAGACTGACTCGCTGCAATTGCTTGCTCAATAGTGTCAATACGTTGATTAGTTAAGGTTTCAAGTTCGAGTAAATTAGGGGCAATCACATCAGCAACAGCCAACGCATCATTCGCTAAGAACTCTGAGACCCCAGGAGCAACAATGCAACCTTTTTCAGGATGACCCATCACAGGATCACAAAAATAAATCGCATTTGAATTTGCAGCTTTAACTTTAGCGACCGCAGTTAGAATTTCAGCACCTTGCTCCGCAGAACCTAAGTAACCACTCAGTACAGCATCACATTTAGCGGTTGCACCAATAGCCTCTAATCCTTCAACTAACGCCTCAATATGTCCAGCAGGCATGGCGATACCTTTAAAACCTTGCTGATATTGCGTGTGATTAGAAAACTGGACCGTATTGATAGGCCAAACTTCCATACCCATACGGCGCATAGGAAAAACTGCAGCACTATTGCCTGCACAACCGAATACAACATGAGATTGGATCGATAAAATTCGCTTCATGGTAAATACCTTAAAAAATAAGTGCCTGCAACGGCGGCCTGTCATATACTTTTGTTGTATTCAACTAGGCATCAAGGCGCGCATTATAGCGCAATAAATTTATAAATCGAGGTTGTTTTAATCTTCAAAAAAACAGCCTAATCGTCGTAATATTGCAGGTTCCATGCTTGCTTGATATGGCTTCAATTGTGCAATTAAAGCCATAAAACACTCCCTTGCAACGAATCCATCAAGCGCTGCATAAAGCTGTTGTTCATTGGTCAATGGTATTGCTTGCCAATTAGATAAACTCAATTGCTTACTTTTAGCCAAAGTGCATTGTAAAACCTGAGAAACAATCGCTTTAGTACCCAATTGTTTAGCCCCACCTAATTGTTGCATTAGCCACTGTAGATCAAATCCTGCTCGTAAACTTATAGCTAGATCACGTTGCAGTTGATATTGATCTTGGCGTAAACCAATCCCCACCTTCGTAATTTTATCGTTATTTAAAATATCGGCTAACAAAGACAAATCACTAAGTTGTTCAATTTGAAATAGATAACAAACATTTACATCGGCAAGTTGAATTAAACTAATAGGATACTGCCGACCTTTTTCAAAACTGGCTCTAGTTTCAGTATCAAACCCTAATATATTGGCTTGATTTAAGTTATCAATGACTTGCTGCATATTATGATCATCAACAAGAACAATCTGTTTATCGCCTACTTGATATTCAGGTAACAGTTGTAATTGCTTGGCTGATAATCGACTCACTAATTGCATTTTAAAAATTAGATAGTCATATTTAGGTTGATGTAATTGAAAAAAATCAGCTTCAGCCTGCAATAATAAATCGATATATTGCTGTGAATCTTTACCTAAATATTGTGATAAGCGACCTTCTCGGCCTCCCGTTAATAACTGCAACAATAAACTCATTATCCCTATCACTCATGCTGGATATATAAAGCCATCATAATACTAAGATTAATCTGTATGGTATCTAATTGTTTTAAAGATAATTATCAACTGACCACAAATATATTTAGATTAACTAAAATACACTGGCATTTATTGTATTTGAGACTAAAATCGCTACATATGTATCAGTTTCGCGACAATTTTGCTCAAAGGAGCACAATCCATGAAAATGCACTGGGTAGCCCTAAGTTTAGTCACCTTATTATCTGCATGTAGTAGCTCACCTCAAGTACCTAAACAGATAGAAACAATGGATCTCAACCAAATTGTAGAGAGTTATCCATTAACACCCGCTAATATCCAAATGTACCAATATGGCTATGATCAGGCTTGTAGCAGTGCACTTACTGGTGAACCATCGCCTGATAGTGCATGGTTAACAGCACCTAAAAATCATGGAAGCCAATCTGCATTTATTGATGGCTGGCGACACGGCTACAAACGTTGTCAAAATGGCTTAGGCCCTGCACAAATTCCGGCACAATCTGCTAAATTACCAGAGGCCCAAACGCCTCCAGCTTTACCGCCTGTACCAACTCACACTAAACCTGTTGTTATTCATTACAAAAATATTAGTCAGTATGGTTATGACCAAGGATGTAAAAATGCGCTGCAAGGTACACTAAATGCAGATAAAGATTATGCCCAAGCACCAAAAGGGTTAGCAGGAAGCAAGCAAGACTATATCAATGCATTTAGTAAAGGCTTCCAAAAATGTCGTATTGGTTTAGGTCCTGTCATTATCAATAAACAGTAGTCAATGAACTATTACTTAGGATAAGGAGAGATAGTTATCCTCCTTATCTATTATTTCTCACTTCCATTTTACACATAGCCCATCATCTCTTTTTGTCAGTCATACCAAAGCATTAAATCCACCTAAAACAGCAAAAAATTAATAAGATAAAGTTAAAATAATATTTACAAATTTTAACGATATGTTACTGTTTTGTTTTATTTCTGTGCGACGTAATGGAAGCAAGTCAGAACTAGATAATTGTACCGATTAAGCCTCAGTGAAAGCCCAAGCTTGCGTCTGCAAAACTAGTCCCTCAACATCGGATGTTGGTAAGAAATTGATCACTCATAAAATCAACTTCCACATATTTGGGGTGCTATTTCATTCAGTTGAAATAGATTTGCTTAACTTAACGATCGGATGATTGCTATGTATTACGACAGAACAAATATAAAGTATTACTCAAAATTTCTTATTCGACTGGCTTGGACAGTAGAAGTTATAGCAGTACTAATCGGCTTTACTATTTCAATTTTAATGGCCGTTTCTGCTTATAATTCAATTGCAACCTATGAACAGACTAATGCCGTTGACAGCACTTCTGCCATTTTAATTGCAGGTCTCCCCTTCCTACTCGTCGCGGTAGTTGAACTCTGTAAAATCCCGTTAGTATTCACCTTTATGAATGTCAAAAACCTGTTATGGCGTGGCATTTTTCTATTTTTCGTACTCTTTCTATGTATTATCACTTTTGAAACTATGCTCAATGGCTTTGAGCGTAATTTTTCAAATTTAAGCCGAGCAATTGATAATCGTAAAAATGAAATTATCAATGTTGATGCGCAAATTGAATTGCTTGAGAAGCGCAAACAACATCGTCAAAAATTCACCGAAGATGAGCTGCTATCAGAAATTGAAACTCAAACTCAAACTGCAGATGAAGAACTTAACCAAACACTGTCAGTTATAGAGTTAAGCCAAAGAAAACAACTCGCCAATATTAATTCAGGTTTTGAACCAGGCATAAAGCAAGATATTGAAAAAATGATGGCAATTCGTGATGAGTATTACCGTGATTGGAATGCTGAAAAAGAGTTAATTGAAGAGCGCTTTACGTCAACCATCGTCAGTAATGTTTCTGGCAGTAAAGAAGAACGCCAACGCTTATTAACTGAGTTAAATGAATTAAAAGCTGAAATGAAACGTGAACTAGATGATTCTAACTTCTTCACTAGAGCTGCAGTTGAGAAAAAATATCGCGCACTTGTGACTGAAAAAGAACGTCAATTAGCGACAATTACCACAGGTTTCTTAGGTGGCACAGCACTTGAGCAACAATCAACTATGGAAAACCAGTTACGCCAACAAATTGAATTTGTGAACAAGAAATACGAGCGTCGAATTAAAGATATCAATGAGCGTATTGATGAGAAAAAACAAGAAATTGTAGACCGTTACTCACAAAATGCACGTCTGCGTAATGCCATTGTTAATAAAGCTAAAAATGAAAAAAATAAACATTTTGAGCTTAACCAAATGACTAAGGCTGAAATCGAAAGTTACCAAGTAAAAAAACTTGCTGAACTTGAAGTGATTAGCCAAGCCGTTTTTGAATTAGACGAGCAAATCTTCAAACTGCGTAATGATCAGCGTTTACTCAATACCCAAATCAATCACCTTATGAACCAAAACCAAGTATATCGTTTAGCGATGTACGTATACGGTAAAGAGTCTGCTGAGCAAGTTGAACGCCAAATGGTCGGCATAGTGGCCTTAGTTTGGTTCGGCTCATTAGCATTAATTGCCGCAGTAACAGGTGTAATGCTAGCGCTAGCAAGCTTCTACCTTCGCCGCTTTGCAGCAGAGCTTGATGCAACAGACCCGATTGATGAAGTTAAAACGGTGACCGAGACCAAAGCCCCAGATGCTGATGCGGCGTCAAATGAAGTTAAAGATGACGCTTCTGTAGCAGAACCCAATAAGCCCACGAGTGAATAGGCTTTATCAATAAGCTAAACTAAAAAACCGCATCAAATGATGCGGTTTTTATTTACAACCCATACTACAATTTTTGATACTCTATAATCCACAGACAAAAAAAGCCGCAATATTTGCGGCCTAATCAAATGAATAATCTATTCAAAAATAAGACAAGCTAGTAATTATCTAGTTACTTTCTTAATATACTCGCCTCTCTATTAAGCATACGGTTTTGATTTAATTGTTTAATATTCGATGTTGCAGTAGCAGCTTGTTTATTGGTGTTATTCAGACTGATATAAAGAAAATCATTATTGTATTGATTAAAAATAGTAGGTAATTTGAAATTAGGTAACCGAGTAAATTTGGCTCGTTCACTTAAATAATGTGAATAACTAGTCAACCCTCTATAACCAAATTTATCAAAATAAAAGTCATCAGGCTGCATATTATCTAACATTGCTTCATAAAACCCATTTAAACGTAAATTAGGCATAGTCCCCTTAATTGGTGCAAATACATCTATACCGTAATTATTTGTAGCATCATAAAAGTACGTCCCAAAGACTATATGCTTTTGGATATCATCTGAAAAGTCATAATCAACTTGATTGGCATCTCCCTCAAAACCCGTTAACAATTGTTCAGCTTCTGACATTAATACTTCAGAGTTATCAGTAAATCCAAAATTATAAACTAAGTTCACATCAGTAATTTTCTGTCTTTGTATTGCAAAATACAAAGAGTCTCCCATAACATTATTTATATATTTAAGATTGTTAGCTTGAAGCAAACTATCCTCATATAGCCCATCAAAAGTATATAAATTAATTTCATCATCTAAATAATAATATTGACGCCCATATTCCGTATTCGCAAATGTCCTCATTGAGTTGCTCGCACCATCAATACCAATATCCGTTACAGTCAAAAATTGAGCCTGATTAACATCATTTTCAAACCAACTAGGCTGCACCATAATCTCATCATTGGTTAATTGCTCACTACCAATTACTGCAGCAAAGGCTACCTCTAAATCCAAAGATTGAAGACGAACAAATAAAGGTTCAGCTAATTGTTCAGATGTCTTACAAATTTCATGAGAATAGATAATATCTGTTATATTTCGATTATATCCTCCCACAGTAATATCATAATTTGAGTAAGTCGCTTTTACATCAGTAAAATCAAGTTTTACATTACGGCAAGTACACTGTTCATCAACGATATAAGCATCAGGATTATAACTAACAAACTTACCTAAATCACCAGCAGGAACCGCAACATAACTCGTGACTCTTAATCCTGAATTATCACTGTTATGCACAATAGAAATATGCTCTCCAGCTTGCCACTCAACACTAAATGAGCCGTCAGCTTCAGGCTTATGTTCTGACTTCACTGTACCATCAGAATTATGTACAAAAATGTCGTAAGCGAGGTTTGGCTGTTCATCCCTACATTTATTAATCGTTTTCATAAATGAAGCGGTAATATATTGTGGCGCAGGTGCTTCTTCGACAACTGGCGATGCACTATTATCATCAGAACCACCACAAGCACTTAAAAAAAGAGGTAAAAACAGGTAACACAATTTATTTGGCTGCATATATTCTCCATACCCTATATAGAAATACTGTTCAGCTAAATAAACGGCAAAGTAGTTAACTTTATTATTAGCAGCAGTAATTATTATGTTCTATAGCTATATCATGGTTAAAAAACAAACCCCATATAGTCAAAGGTTATAACTTGCTCATAAGCCGTATAACTCCGCCTTAAACGACTGTTGAATAAAACAACAATCAATGACATGCTCATCAAAGCAGCACCTTATTGTTCGTCTTTTACATAAGGAAATAGTCATGATTGAGCTCTACACAGCAGCAACCCCAAATGGTCATAAAGTGTCAATCGCCCTAGAGGAAATGGGGCTTGATTACCGTGTCCATCACCTCGATTTAAGTGCCCTAGATCAAAAACAGCCAGCGTTTACTGCCATTAATCCCAATGGTCGTATCCCTGCGATTGTTGATACTGGTAATGATGATTTTGTGGTATTTGAATCAGGTGCAATCCTGCTCTACTTAGCAGAAAAAACTGACAGCTTTTTAGGTCAATCTCCTAACGAGCGCTCGCAAGTGATCCAATGGTTGATGTGGCAAATGGGGGGATTAGGGCCAATGATGGGGCAAGCGAATGTATTTTATCGTTATTTCCCTGAAAAAATTCCAGCTGCTATTGAACGTTATCAAAAAGAAGGTCGGCGCTTATTTGAAGTGATGGACACCCAACTGGCTCAATATCCATTCCTTGCAGGCAACCATTATTCAATTGCTGATATGTCCGCGTGGCCATGGGCACGCATTCATGAATGGAGTGGCGTTGATATAACAGGTTTAACCCATCTACAGCGTTGGTTAGATGAATTAGCGCAGCGGCCTGCATGTCAAATAGGGATACTAACCCCACCACCATCAGAGCTTTCTGACGAAGAGAAAATAAAACAGATCCAACAGATGGTTGGTAAATAAAAATATCGATAAGTAAAAAGGCCACTTTGCAGTGGCCTTTCAATCTATTTCAGGGCGAAATACACAACAAATTATGCTTTTAAGATACGCTCATGTAACTCTTGTACTGAGTTAACATTTGAACGGTCATCCGCAGCATGCGCCATACACGTTGCAAATGCAGCATTCATGGTTGTAGTGTAATTAACCTTATAACGCAATGCGCCACGGCGTAATTGACGCGAGTCTTCAATCGCTTGACGACCTTCCGTGGTATTAACGATATAGGTGTATTCACCATTCTTGATACGGTCAAGAATATGTGGACGACCTTCATGTACCTTGTTCACTAAGCGAGGGTTAATGCCCGCTTCACCAAGCACAACCGCAGTACCGTGAGTCGCATCAATCGCATAGCCTAGCTCAATTAACTTAGCCGCTAGGTCTGCAACACGCTTTTTATCGCTATTACGGACAGACAATAAGGCGCGGCCCGTCTTTGGAATGTCTTTAACTGAGCCAAGTTGCGCTTTTGCATATGCTTCAGCAAAAGTATTACCAACACCCATCACTTCGCCTGTTGAGCGCATTTCAGGGCCTAACAATGGATCCACACCAGGGAACTTGTTAAACGGTAATACCACCTCTTTTACAGAGTAATAAGGTGGAATCACTTCTTGGGTAAAGTTTTGCTCAGTTAAGCTACGTCCCGACATCACGCGAGCTGCAATCTTAGCAAGAGGCACACCGGTTGCTTTAGAAACAAACGGTACAGTACGAGCTGCACGCGGGTTAACTTCAATCATATAGATTTCGTTATTCTTAACCGCGAACTGTACGTTCATTAAGCCCACAACACCAAGCTCCATCGCCAACTTAGCAACTTGCTCACGCATCTGAGTTTGGATTTCTTGGCTAAGCGTGTAAGGAGGTAGCGAACAACCAGAGTCACCAGAGTGAACTCCCGCTTGCTCAATGTGCTCCATAATCGCACCAATAACCACTTTCTCACCATCACATACCGCATCAATATCCACTTCAATTGCATCATCTAAGAAACGATCGAGTAGTACTGGTGATGCATTTGATACGCTCACTGCGTCATTAAAGTAACGACGTAAATCTTGCTCATCGTATACGATTTCCATCGCGCGGCCACCCAGTACATATGATGGACGAACCACTAATGGATAACCGATACGCTCAGCTGAAATCACCGCACCTTCAACGGTTGTTACAGTATCATTTTCAGGTTGCTTCATGCCAAGACGAACGATGGCTTGCTGGAAACGCTCACGGTCTTCAGCACGGTCAATAGCATCAGGACTCGTACCAATAATTGGCACACCAGCGGCTTCTAAATCACGTGCTAATTTAAGTGGTGTTTGGCCGCCGTACTGAACGATAACGCCTTTTGGCTTTTCAATACGGACGATTTCAAGCACATCTTCAAAAGTAACAGGTTCGAAGTATAAACGGTCTGAAGTATCATAATCAGTTGATACGGTTTCAGGGTTACAGTTAACCATAATGGTTTCATAACCGTCTTCGCGCAGCGCTAATGCCGCATGAACACAACAGTAGTCAAATTCAATACCTTGGCCGATACGGTTAGGACCACCACCTAGAATCATGATCTTGTCACGATTTGATGGGTTAGCCTCACACTCATCTTCATAAGTTGAGTACATATAAGCCGTATTTGTCGCAAATTCTGCCGCACAAGTATCAACGCGCTTATACACAGGCAAAATATTGAAACGGTAACGCAACTTACGCATCTCTTTTTCGCTCACACCAGCAAGATCTGCTAAACGTGAATCAGAGAAACCTTTGCGCTTTAATTGACGTAATAAGTTGTCATTGAGGCCGGATAAACCAAGTTCTTTAACTTGAGCTTCTGAGGCAATTAAATCCTGCATCTGCACTAAGAACCAAGGGTCAATATTGGTCAGAGCAAAAATGTCATCAAGCGTTAAACCTGCACGCATGGCATCAGCGATATACCAAATACGGTCACAACCAGGCTCTTTTAGCTCATGACGAATACGTGTCATCGCTTCACTGTCTTCTAAGTCGACAATTGGGTCTAACCCATTTTTGCCCACTTCAAGGCCACGTAATGCTTTTTGCAATGATTCTTGGAAAGTGCGACCAATCGCCATGACTTCACCCACAGATTTCATCTGTGTGGTTAAGCGGTCATTGGCACCGGCAAACTTTTCAAAATTAAAGCGTGGAATTTTAGTGACAACATAGTCGATAGCAGGCTCAAAAGATGCTGGAGTTAAACCACCAGTAATATCATTTGATAATTCATCTAAGGTGAAACCCACTGCTAACTTAGCCGCAATCTTGGCAATAGGGAAACCCGTTGCTTTTGACGCTAATGCAGATGAACGAGATACACGAGGGTTCATCTCGATGATGACCATACGGCCATCAACAGGGTTAATACCAAACTGTACGTTTGAACCACCTGTTTCAACACCAATTTCACGCAGTACTGCCAACGAGGCATTACGCATTAATTGGTATTCTTTATCCGTTAGGGTTTGTGCTGGTGCAACCGTAATTGAGTCACCAGTATGGACGCCCATTGGGTCGAAGTTTTCAATTGAACAAACGATAATGCAGTTATCGTTGCGGTCACGAACCACTTCCATCTCGTACTCTTTCCAACCAATTAATGATTCATCAATCAATAATTCGTTAGTTGGCGATAACTCAAGACCTTGAGAACAGATATCCTCAAACTCTTCTTTGTTATAAGCGATACCGCCACCCGTGCCACCCATAGTAAATGAAGGACGGATAATACAAGGGAAACCCACATCAGCTTGAACTTTGTAAGCTTCTTCCATTGAATGGGCAATACCCGCACGAGGACATGCTAAGCCGATACTTTTCATCGCCTTATCAAAGCGACTACGGTCTTCTGCTTTATCAATCGCATCAGCCGTAGCACCAATCATCTCCACATTAAACTCTGCTAAAACACCTTTAGCTTCAAGTTCTAATGCGCAGTTCAGTGCGGTTTGGCCACCCATAGTCGGTAGGATGGCATCTGGGCGTTCTTTGGCAATAATATTGCGCACAACTTCCCAATGAATCGGCTCAATATAAGTTGCATCAGCCATTTCTGGGTCGGTCATAATGGTGGCAGGGTTAGAGTTCACCAAAATAACACGGTAACCTTCTTCACGAAGGGCTTTACAGCTTGAGCGCCTGAATAGTCAAACTCACATGCTTGGCCAATCACAATTGGGCCAGCACCTAGGATAAGAATACTCTTTATATCTGTACGTTTTGGCATTGCTTATTTCTTCTCCTAGAAACAGACTATTTAGCTAAATAACGATATTGTTCAATCAACTCGATAAAGTGATCGAATAATGGAGCAGCATCATTTGGACCAGGGCTCGCCTCAGGGTGACCTTGGAAACTAAATGCCGGCTTATCCGTTAAGTGAATACCTTGTAATGAGCCGTCAAATAATGACTTATGAGTCACTCGAATATTGCTCGGTAGTGTGCTTTCATCGGCCGCAAAACCGTGGTTCTGACTGGTGATCATCACATTACCTTGATCAATATTACTCACAGGGTGATTAGCACCGTGATGACCAAACTTCATTTTTAAGGTTTTCGCACCAGACGCTAATGCCAGTAATTGGTGACCTAAGCAAATACCAAATACCGGGATATTAGTGTCTAAAATGGTTTGAATTGCTTCAATAGCGTAATCACACGGCGCTGGATCACCAGGACCATTTGATAAGAAAATCCCATCAGGATTCATTGCTAATACTTCAGCTGCAGGGGTTTGAGCAGGTACAACAGTCACATCACAACCACGGTCAACCAACATACGCAAAATATTGCGCTTAACACCGTAGTCATAAGCAACCACTTTGTATTTCAACTCGGTGGCTGGAGAATCATCAGGCAAACCACCGACTAAACGCCAACTACCTTGGCGCCACTGATAGCTTTGCTCAGTAGTCACTTCTTTGGCTAAGTCCATGCCATTTAGTCCTGGGAACGCTTGCGCGGCAGCCAATGCTTTCGCACTGTCTGTATCGCCTACAAGGATACAACCAGATTGTGCACCTTTTTCACGTAAAATACGGGTCAACTTACGGGTATCAATATCTGCGATACCAACCACATTGTTTGCTTTTAGATAATCTGAAAGCGATTGTTGATTACGGAAACTACTCGCCACTAACGGTAAATCACGAATAATCAAACCACATGCATGAACTGCATCTGATTCGGTATCTTCATTATTAGTGCCGGTGTTGCCAATGTGGGGATAAGTAAGAGTGACGATTTGACGAGAATAAGATGGGTCAGTAAGGATTTCTTGATAACCTGTCATAGAAGTGTTAAAAACGACTTCTCCAACAGCAATTCCATCAGCTCCGATAGCTGTTCCAGAAAATACAGTTCCATCTTCAAGTACGAGTAAGGCAGACTTTGTCAACGCGACCTCCGAAAAGAGCCAAGCCATTAATATGTAAGGTTTTTATATATTTTTAAAATACCAATATCCGTAAAAATACGAAAATTTGACAAATTCCGCGCATTTTATAGGTGACTAATTAAGTTGTCCAGCTTTTTCTTTTAAAATCAAAAAAAACCGTCATATTGACGGTTTTTACAAATTTAACTCAACCCTAACACTTGCTGCATATCGTAAAGCCCAGGATCTTGATGATTGAGCCAAGAGGCTGCACGCATAGCGCCATTAGCAAATGTCATCCGGCTTGATGCCTTATGAGTGATCTCTAAACGCTCACCAATATCAGCAAACATAGCAGTATGCTCACCCACTAAATCACCTGCACGAATAGTGGCAAAGCCAATGGTATCGCGCTTACGCTCGCCAGTGATTCCTTCCCGACCATAAACTGCACACTGTTCTAAATCGCGACCTAACGTATTGGCAATCACCTCGCCCATTTTTAGCGCTGTGCCCGATGGTGCGTCTTTTTTATAGCGGTGGTGACCCTCAATAATTTCGATATCGGTATATTCGCCCATGACTTGTGCAGTCATTTCAAGCAACTTCCACATCAAATTAACCCCAACAGACATGTTAGGCGCTAACACAACGGGAACTTGTTCTGCAAATGTTGCCACTTGTAACTTTTGCGCTTGGTTAAAACCTGTCGTACCAATCACCATCGGTTTTTGGTAACGAGCGCACAGTTCAAGAAACTGTAAACTGGCTTCTGGTGCAGTAAAATCAATTAATACATCAAAATCATCTATTGCTGCATGAATATCAGCACTAATAGTGACACCTAATGTCCCTACTCCTGCTAACTCACCAGCATCCACTCCAATTAAACTTGAACCTGTACGCTCGAAAGCCGCTCCTAACTCAAGGTTTTTATGTTCAGTGACAGCCTCAATTAAGGTCCGGCCCATTCGACCACTGGCACCTGTAATGGCAACTTTAATCAAATCACTCATGAAACTCTCCATAAAAAAACGCCCGAGATAAACTCAGGCGTTAGGCTCAATATTAGATAATATCAAGTAATTCTACTTCAAATACTAGGGTTGCGAATGGAGGAATTGCTCCACCTGCACCGCGCTCACCGTATGCTAGATGAGAAGGTACTGTTAGCTTCCACTTAGAACCAACTGGCATCATTTGTAATGCTTCAGTCCAGCCAGCGATAACACCAGAAACTGGGAATTCAGCAGGCTCACCACGAGCAACTGAACTATCGAACACATCACCATTGATGAATGAACCATGGTAATGAGTACGTACTGTTGAATCAACAGTTGGCTTAGCGCCAGTACCTTCAGTGATGATTTCGTACTGTAGACCAGAGTCTGTAACGAACACGCCATCACGCTTAGCGTTTTCAGCTAGGAATGCAACACCTTCAGCAGAAGCAGCTTCAGCAGCTTCTTCTTGAATTTTTTGTAGACGACGGCTGATCTCGGTAAATGCAATTTGCAAATCTTCCATTGCAACAGCACTTGCTTGGCCATTAAATGCGTCAGCTAGACCCACTTGAACAGCGTTGATATCGATACCTTCAAATGAGTTTGCAGCTAGTTGCTCGCCTAATTGACGACCAACGCCGTAGCTTGCTTGCAGTTCAATAGTGCTGAACTTATCAGACATAATCATTTACTCTCAATGTTATTAAAAAAAAGGTAATACACTGGGTATATTACTGTGTTAACGTCCAAGTCGACACTGCGGTAGACCTTGTTTCATACTTTGGCGGTACAAAGGTTCAGCTTCCCGTTGCAGCTTAGTTAACTCTTCAATGCGGCTATCATTCGACGGATGAGTCGACAATAACTCAGGTGGGTTAGCGCCACCAGATGCTTTGGCCATATTATGCCATAGTGCAATACTTGCTTTAGGATTAAAACCCGCTTTGGCCATTAAAGTTAATCCCATCACATCAGCTTCAGTTTCTTGTGCGCGGCCAAAAGGTAAAATCACACCATATTCGGCGCCTAACCCTAATGCCGCCATCACTAACTGACGATGTTCTGTTTCCGCTTGTCCCAAGGCCCAATCGGTGAGCTTTAAGCCCCAATCAGTCGCTTGCGCACGTGAAACCTGCTCATTACCATGCTGCGCTAATACATGCGCGACTTCATGGGCGAGCACTGTCGCTAATTGGTCAGGCGTATTGGCCACTCTAAGCAAGCCTGTGTAGACACCAATATAACCACCTGGTAATGCAAAAGCGTTCACCTGTGGTGAATCAAATACGACGACTTGCCAATGCAATTTAGGGCCTGGCAGTTCGTTAATAATCCGCTGAGTAATGCAATTTACATACGCATTTACTGCCGGATTACGATTAACTTGTTGGGTCTTAATCATCTGTTCAAATGATGTCTTACCCATGGCTGCCATATCTTGTTCAGAATATAACAGCGCCTGATGCCGCCCTGTTGGTGATTTATCGAATAAACAACCACCCAGAAAACTGGTCATCAGTAAGATTAAAATAAGCTTTAATTTCATTAAGTACTCCTTTAAAAAAGCCCCGCAAGGCAGGGCTTTTTGCAAGATCACTGAATTAATTACTTATTCAAATCTTGAAAGAACTTTTTAACGCCATCAAAGAATCCTTCAGCCTTAGGGCTATGCTTCTTTGATTTTGCAGTCAATGTTGCTTCAAATTCACGCAGCATATCTTTTTGCTTTTCGCTCAAATTGACTGGTGTTTCCATCACAACTTTACACAGTAAATCACCTACTGCATGACTGCGTACAGACTTAACGCCTTTACCGCGTAAACGGAACATACGGCCAGTTTGTGTTTCTGCTGGGATCTTCAATGTCACTTTGCCATCTAATGTTGGCACTTCGATTGAACCACCTACCGCAGCAGTAGTAAATGAAATTGGTACTTCGCAATATAGGTTATTACCATCACGAACAAAGATTGAGTGCTCACGCACTGTGACTTGTACGTATAAGTCACCCGCTGGTGCACCAAACTCGCCTGCTTCACCTTCGCCAGTTAGACGGATGCGATCACCAGTATCAACCCGGCAGGGATCTTAACTGATAGCGTCTTGCTCTTTTCTACACGACCTTCACCGTGACACTTAGGACATGGATCAGGAATAATCTTACCGCGGCCATGACAAGTTGGACACATCTGCTGGGTAACAAAGAACCCTTGTTGCATCTGTACTTGACCGGCACCGTGACAGGTTGTACAAGTGCTTGTTGAAGTGCCTTTTTTAGCACCGCTACCATCACACTCGTCACACGCAGCTAGAGTAGGAATACGGATCTCTTTGGTTAAACCACGAACAGCTTCTTCCAAAGAAAGCTCAAGGTTATAGCGTAAATCATTACCACGAGCAGCTTGACGTTGACGTCCACCACCGCGACGACCGCCGCCAAAGATATCGCCAAATACATCACCAAAAATATCGCCGAAATCTGCGTTACCGCCAAAACCGCCGTGTCCACCTGCGCCGCGATTAGGATCAACACCCGCATGACCAAATTGGTCATAAGCTGCTTTCTTATCGCTATCAGTTAGAATTTCATAAGCTTCTTTAACTTCTTTGAAGCTTGCTTCAGCAGCTTTATCACCTGGATTACGATCCGGGTGGAATTTCATGGCTAATTTCTTATAAGCCTTTTTAATTTCACGTTCACTAGAGTCACGACCCACTCCAAGAACTTCATAGTAATCTCGCTTTGACATATTCCCACGCTTTCTTTTTATTGAAGTTTTACTATATCGACTTTATACGAACGGGCGTTAGAGTTTCCCCATAACGCCCGCCAGTGCTAATTAAGTGTTAAAACTCAATTATTTTTTGTCGTCTTTAACTTCTTCAAACTCAGCATCAACAACATCATCGGCAGCGTCTTTAGCAGCAGATTCTTGGCCACCTTGTGCGCCTTGAGCCTGTGCTTTAGCTTGAGCGATTTCCATTAACTTAGCAGAAGCTTCGATTAATGCTTGAGAAGCTTTTTCGATTGCTTCTTTGTCGTTACCTTTAGTTGCAGTGTCTACTGCAGCCATTGCTTCTTCAATCTTAGTCTTTTCGTCAGCTGGTAATGCTTCACCTGCTTCTTCAACTTGTTTCTTAGTTGCGTGAACTAGACCGTCAGCTTGGTTACGAGCTTGAACTAATTCTTCAAACTTTTTATCTTCATCAGCGTGCGCTTCTGCATCACGTACCATCTTTTCAACTTCTTCATCGCTTAGACCAGAAGATGCTTTGATAGTGATATCTTTAGCTTTACCCGTTTTCTTGTCAGTTGCAGACACATGTAAGATACCGTCAGCATCGATGTCAAAAGCAACTTCAATTTGTGGCATGCCACGTGGTGCAGCATCAATGCCTTCTAGGTTGAATTGACCTAGAGACTTGTTAGCGCTTGCTTGCTTACGCTCACCTTGAAGTACGTGGATAGTTACCGCACTTTGGTTGTCGTCAGCAGTAGAGAACACTTGTGATGCCTTAGTTGGAATCGTAGTGTTTTTCTCAATTAACTTAGTCATTACGCTACCCATAGTCTCAATACCTAGAGATAATGGAGTCACGTCTAGTAGTAGTACGTCTTTAACGTCACCAGCTAGTACACCACCTTGAACAGCAGCACCAACCGCAACAGCTTCGTCAGGGTTTACGTCTCTACGAGGCTCTTTACCGAAAAACTCAGTAACAGCTTCCTGAACCTTAGGCATACGAGTTTGACCACCAACAAGAATTACTTCGTTGATATCAGAAACTGATAGGTCAGCGTCTTTAAGTGCAACACGTAGTGGCTCAAGAGTACGTTGTACTAAATCCTCAACTAAAGATTCTAACTTAGCACGAGTGATTTTAACCACTAAGTGCTTAGGACCTGTTGCATCAGCAGTGATGTAAGGAAGGTTAACTTCAGTTTGAGTTGTGCTTGATAGTTCGATCTTAGCTTTTTCAGCAGCTTCTTTTAGACGTTGCATTGCTAAAGGATCGTTACGTAAATCAAGACCAGAATCTTTCTTAAACTCATCAGCTAGGTAGTTAATTAAGCGAGTATCGAAATCTTCACCACCTAAGTGAGTGTCACCGTTAGTCGCTAATACTTCGAAAGTCTGCTCGCCATCAACATTGTCGATTTCGATGATAGAGATATCGAAAGTACCACCACCTAAGTCATATACAGCGATAACGTTATCGCCTTGCTTCTTATCAATACCATAAGCTAGTGCAGCAGCTGTTGGCTCGTTGATAATACGCTTAACTTCTAAACCTGCGATACGGCCAGCATCTTTAGTTGCTTGACGCTGTGAATCGTTGAAGTATGCAGGAACAGTAATAACTGCTTCAGTTACTGGCTCACCTAAGAAGTCTTCTGCAGTTTTCTTCATTTTCTTTAAGATTTCAGCAGAAACTTGTGGTGGTGCCATTTTGTGACCACGCTCTTCAACCCATGCGTCGCCGTTATCAGCTGCAATGATTTTGAAAGGCATGATGCTTACGTCGCGTTGTACTTCGTCATCTTGGAAACGACGACCAATTAAACGCTTAATCGCAAAGAATGTGTTTGTTGGGTTAGTCACAGCCTGACGTTTTGCAGGTGAACCAACTAATGTCTCATCATCAGTGTAAGCGATGATAGAAGGAGTGGTACGATCACCCTCAGCATTTTCTAACACACGTGCTTTGCCACCATCTAATACAGCTACACAAGAGTTAGTTGTGCCTAAATCGATACCAATAATTTTACCCATGGGGTCCTCCAAAAACTTCTAATATAATACTTAAATCTTTATCTGTTGTTCGATATGGGGATAGGCGAATTTAATTTCAAGCCCTAACTTCACACTTTTTTTGTGTACCCAATTTCGTCCTTGATTCATATATTGGGACAGCCAAAAAGATTACAAGGGCAAAAAACTAAAAAAATTGAAATAAAATGATGAATGGCTAATATCACTGTATAATGTATACAATCTGACTACCTATAATTAGCATTAGATCACACTGATGCAACAGGACTAACCTTGAACCGCTCTACATTAGCTTATCTATACGGTTTTGCTGCCGTTTGTCTTTGGTCAACAGTGGCAACCGCATTCAAATTAGCCCTTAACCATTTCAGCCCACTGCAACTGGTGTTTGTGGCCGTTATCACTTCAATCACGAGCCTAAGCCTTATATTGGCATACCAAGGCAAAATAGGCTTATTATGCAGCCAATTTAACCAGCGCCCCCTATTTTATCTGCAAACGGGATTACTTAATCCATTTCTATATTATTTGGTGTTATTTAAAGCTTACGATTTACTACCTGCCCAGCAAGCATTGTCGCTTAATTATACTTGGGCGGTATTGCTGCCATTGGTTGCCGCGCCACTGTTAAAGCAAAAATTAAGAACCACTGATATTTTGGCAGCAAGCATTGCTTATGCTGGAGTCTTTATTATTGCCACAGGCGGCAACCTTGCCAGCTTCACTTTCGATAGCCCTATGGGCATTTTACTGGCATTGGCCAGTACCCTATTTTGGTGTCTATATTGGATTATCAATACTAAAGATAAGGCGATCCTATCGTTAGCCTGTTACTGAGCTTCTTAATCGCATTGCCGTTTATTTTTACCACACTCATGTTTACTGACGGTATGCCAGATCTTAATCCTCAGGCATTACTGGCTGGCGCTTATGTTGGTTTATTCGAAATGGGCATCACTTTTGTATTATGGTTAATGGCACTTAAAAATTGCGAACGAACAGCTAATATCAGCACCCTAGCCTTTTTAACCCCAGTAATGTCGATAGTCTTTATCGCACTTATCTTAAAAGAGCAGATTGCCAGTGCTACGTATATTGGTCTCGCCTTTATTTTAAGTGGCATGATTTTACAAAAAGTACTACCAAAACTGTGCGACAAACATATGCCAATTAAGCCTTAGTTTGACCTAGCCTTATTCTCAAATAACAAGCGCGAAACCATTATCTGGACAGCGCTTGTTTATTCTTTTAGATCTAGAGTAAACCATTGGATACATTTCCATCTCAATAAAGAACAGCGTAAAATACCGTTTTACTCCGCGTTTGAGATGTAACTATGACTCCAGCAACGGCCGTGGCAAAGAAAGCCAAAGTGGTGTACGAGCTACTTGAATATACCCACTGTAAAGATGCCCCTTCTTACGGAGAAGAAGCGGCACATGCACTTGATTTAAATCCTGACCAAGTATTCAAAACATTATTGGTCGCGCATGATGATAAAACCGCACCATTAGGTGTTGCACTAGTACCAGTAAGCCATCAACTTAGCCTAAAAGCGGCTGCCAAAGGGCTAAAACAAAAGAAATTGGTGATGGCAAACCCACAACTAGCACAAAAATCATCAGGTTATTTAGTGGGGGGCATTAGCCCGCTCGGCCAAAAGAAACAACTACCGACGTTAATTGATGCCACTGCGCTTAGTTTTGACAAAATCTATGTCAGTGCCGGTCGCCGTGGACTTGAAATATGTATGGCACCACAAGATTTAGCGAAATTGTGCCGTGGTGAGTTTTTAGCGATTATGGCTGAGAGCTAAATCCATACTCAAAGCTCACGCTGCAAATACAACAAAGGCTGCATTGCAGCCTTTGTTGTATTTAGCCATTAACTATCCGCTCTCAAGCAATGGGCCACTTTGGATCGGCGCCCCATTCAGCCCATGAACCATCATATAAGCTAATCTTTTTAGCTCCTGCAATAACTGCCGCCAATAAAATAATACAAGCCGTAATACCCGAACCACAGCTAAAGATCAGTTGTTTATTCAAATCGATATCACGGCTGCCAAATAAGGCTTGTAGTTCAGTGCCACTTAAATAGCAATCACCACTTAATACTTGCATAAAAGGCAAATTAATCGAATTTGGAATATGGCCTGAACGCATTCTCGCTCTTGGTTCTGGTGCGCTGCCATCAAATCTAGTGGGACCTCTTGCATCAATAATTTGCACCTTTGCATCATCAATACTAGCAAGTACTTGAGTTGCATCTTTTATACACTCAACTTGCCTATCAGCGATGACATAACCAGTTTTAGCAATGCCATATTGCTCAGATACCGTATAACCTTGAGCCTGCCACTGTGGTAAACCACCATCTAATAGATAGACTTTATCAAAGCCCATCACTTTAAACATCCACCAAGCTCGCGGCGCGCTATAAACCCCTTGGTTATCATAAATCACCACAACCGTATCTTGATTGATGCCCAATTGCTGCGCTGCTTGAGTAAACTGCTCAGCCGTCGGCATGGTATGTACTTGTGCTGAATTTTTATCAACAAACACCTGTTCAATATCACATGCTATCGCATTAGGGATGCAACAAAAATGTTCATAGACTAGCGGTTCTTTAGCCACCACATGTTCCATACTGGCATCTAGAATAACTAAGTTTTGATCATTTAAATGTTCAGCTAACCAAACACAATCGACTAATGGGGATGACATGATAATATTCTCACTGGTTGATAACTGTTTGTCAGTATAAACCTCTGTTTATTTTTTACTATGCCCTATTTTTCTTATTCAGTTAAAAACAAAAAAGCCACTACATGAGTGGCTTAAGACAAACTATTGCAAGTATTAGTTAATCTCTTTCGGTCCCATGTAAGCACTTAGGCTTTTCATGCCACCTTTTAAAATTTTAACGTTAGTAAAGCCAATATGACGTAAACCAGTACCAATTGCGGTAGCACGTGCGCCTGACTTACATACAATCACAACTGGCTTATCTTTCGGGATTTTAGCAAGATTCTCTTTGATAAATATCTGATCTGCTGCAATGCTCATGCTATGCGGCAGCGTTAAGCCGAATACATCCATTTCCGCAGGAGTACGAATATCAATCGCCACCATATCTTTACCTGCTTTTACATCATTAATAAACGCTGATACCGGCATTAACCCAATATGTTTACCCGCAGCGCCGCCTTTAACTTGGGTAAATAATGTCTGGTAACTATTCGCTAATTCCGCGTTATATGCTTGTGCGCCAGCAGAAATAGCTAATGATGTTGATAAGATGAATGCATTGATTAGTTTGTTATTCATATGAGGTATCTCTTCCATGTTTGAGTCGGTAACTATGTATAGCGCTACAGTATAAAGAGACTAAAATGCACTAATTTGAAGTGACACTTATCTAATGCTTATTTTAAAACTTATCAATTCTAATAATGTTTAATGCTTATTTTTATAACTATTCATCGATAAAACACTAAAATAAATCATATTTACCAGATATAAATCAGTCATTAATTAGCCGCACCTATTATAGAAAGTTGTTCCAAGCGATAAGGTGCAAAATATTCACTGCGCTTAGCGTGTACCAATCTAGATTCCAGTGCTAGTTGACGCCGATACTCATCAATGCCACCCTCTTGTTGATGACCGAATATGGCACTAGACAGAGAAACAAAAGGATATAACCTAATCTGGTTATTGATACTTTCATGCAAGGTTAATTCAACAAATGTGCCAGTTACGGGAGCATATATGTGCCAAAAATAATCATTAGCCCCTCGAGTGACCTGAAGTACATTGCGACCATTCGCTATTGATTTAAAATCATACTCATTAACGCCATTATCTAACTGCTGCCAAAATGCCAGTATTGCTTCAGTAAATATCGTATTGTCATATGAAAAGTCATCCAACTCGATTGAACTATTAACATCAACACTTAATTCCTGAACTTGATATTGCAACAATCTCCCCCAAACATCATCGTCATGGATTTTGGCTATTGCCATTCGTACTCGATTATCGACATGTAATAACGGAAAGATCACGACACGGGGTTGCTCAAAGTGACTTAGCTGTAAAGGACCATATATGGTATTGGCATAACTACGTACATATTGAAGAAATTCACTCTTAAGAGGGATATCAAGCTCCACCCCTTGCTGTGTTTCGCCCTCAAAAATTGTACTGGGTAATACTGTGGTTTGAGTTAATGCCCCATAATGGTAGGGATTTAATAAAGCAGCAAAAGATGGATCACCAGACTCACTAAATAAGGTGATATCAAGCATAGGTAAATCAGTATCACGAGTCCCACATACAGTATGCTCAACGACATCTGCGCCGCTTTCACTACCCGCAATAGTGATAACATGATTAGGGTAATCTTGCTTAATTTGACTAAGGTCAAAGCGCATTGAACGGCAATGGCAAAACTCATCTAACGAATATTGGTATAAGCGGAATTTACCAAAATCGCCAGCAGCTAAATAGAGATGACTTTGCAGTTCGAGCTGATTTGGATCTTCGATAACCGTAAGGTGGCGTTGATTATCAGGCCATACAATATCTATCTTACCTTGACCATCAACATGATGAATTTGGGCCATGCTACCATCTGCCGCATGTTCAATAATGACTGCATCAGTATTAGCTTGCTCATACCCACAACTTACCGCTGTTTTGACAAATTCAGCGGTTAATCTGCTAGGTATTAATTCAGCAACCACTGCGCGATTCATACCATTTTCATCACCATCACAGCCATTTAAGATTAATAAACTCAGTAATATGATGATGCTTAAACAAGTCTTCATAACAACTCTTTATTTGTCTTTTACTTACCCATAAGTAAAAGACAAATAAACAGATATTGATTGTATTGCACCTAAAACGCTAAATACTTAATTGCTAAAAATAGCCAATCACGCAGATACCAAATCCAATACTTAGACTAAATATTTGAAAACTAAAAACTAATAAAACTATTCAATAAGAGATGAGTATTTAAGGCAGGCGTAATACTGACAATATGCGCTGTATTTATCTTACAGCGCATATCCTAAGCTAATGAAATGAACAGACAACTTGATTTTCTCTATCCGCGTTCACAAATAGGGATATCAATTTCAACACCAAGGCCGGGCATATTGTCATACAAGCGAATATGTCCGTGGTGCAGTTGAACAACCGCTTTTGCAAGTGATAAGCCCAAGCCTAAACCTCCATCAGTACGACTTTTATCTACTCGATATAAACGTTCGAATACTCGCTCAATATGCTCTTTAGCAATACCGGGACCATTATCATCTAATCGAATACGAACAATTGTTTGTTGTTCAAGTCGCACCATTTTGGCCTGCAGCATTATTTGTGCCTGTAGCGGACAATAACGAATGGCATTTTCAACCAAATTAATCAGTAATTGAGTTAATAATTCTTTATCGCCTAACACATTCAATGGCTGCGCTGTCAGTGGCGAGATAGTTAACGTCATTTGTGCATCTTCAGCCACATCCACATAAATATCATCAACTAAGGCTAAGATCTGATTAATATCAACTTGGGTAAAACGACTTCTGCGGGCACCTGATTCAATTTGTGAGATGCGTAATAAGGCATCAAAAGTATCGGTGATCCGTTGTGAGTCTCGCAACGCTTTATCCAACTGCTGTTGCATCATCTCATCTGCTACAGCTTGTTCATTCAAGTGCTCATCAAGTTGAATTAAGTTATGGCGTAAGCGGCTAATCGGCGTTTTTAACTCATGAGCAATATTGGCCGAAATATCCCCCATTGCCGCAACAGTCGCCTGTAATCGATCCAGCATGTCATCCACTGACCGGGCAATTCGAGTTAAATCATTATGTCCATATTTAACCCCAGTGCGCACACTTAAATCGCCTTCAGCTGCGCTAATCAATACTTGCTCAATACGTGCAATTTTAAGCTGACTACGGCGGCTAATGGCGGCCATAATCAAGCCAATAATAATGGACACTAAGACGCCAGCAATACCAAAACCAGTAGACAATACTGTTAGCATCTCATCGCTATCAATAATATCATCGCCATCAACATAGCCCTGCTGCCCAACCTGCAAACTGGTTTTCGACTGCTCGGTAATATCATGTTCCATATCATCAAGTTGATGATCAACATAGGCATAGGTCAACATCGCCATTAGCACTAAGCTACTTAAAAAAATCGCCACCAGCATAATCCCTTGCTGAATAGCGGAGCTTCGTAACCACGACGGCATAAATCTAGCGATATTTAATTGTTGAATAAAGCGGGAAGCAGTAGTACGCATCAATTACTCCTGCGTTTTTAGAGGGCGTAACTCCAGTTTATAACCTGCCCCGCGCACGGTTTGAATCAGGCTATCACTAAAAGGTTTTTCAAGTTTATTACGTAAACGACTAATGTGAGTTTCTACCACACTGGTTTGTGGATCAAAATGGATATCCCACACATGCTCAAGCAACATAGTACGGGTAATGACTTTGCCTGGATGTCGCATAAACAGTTCTAAAATTCGATATTCTTTCGGCTGTAAATCTAGATATTGACCTTGTCGACTCACGGTATGTTGGGTCATATCCAGCTTTATATCTGCAAATTCCATCACAGTGTTAGCCGCCATTTGCACATGGCTATTACGACGAGATAATGCCGTCACCCGTGCTAATAATTCAACAAAGGCAAAAGGCTTAGTCAGATAGTCATCACCACCTGCTTCTAATCCTTCAACACGATCATCTACACCACCTAAGGCGGTTAAAAACAACACAGGCGTAGCCACTTGCGCCGCTCGCATCGCTTTAACTAATGATAAGCCATCAAGCCCTGGCAGCATGCGATCAACAATGGCAACATCATATTGAGTTGCCATAATTAAGGCTAAGGCAAACTTGCCGTTATCGCACACTTCCACCTTATGACCAGACTCAGTTAAGCCTTTTTCAATATACTGACTTAAGCTCTGGTCATCTTCTACTAATAATATCTGCATAAATAATCTTATTAATCACGATAACTTAAGCGGTCATAGTGGAGTGATTACATGATGACGGTCAAGCGGATTAACTGCTTTTACTGCTTGTTGTGGCTTTTTTGCTTTAGTTTCTAACCAATGCAAAGTGCGCGCAATCGCTCCCATCAACACACAACCACCTAAGCTAATTAGGCCTAAAATAAAGAAGAAACTAATGCTCAATAGCATAGTAGTTAACTCAATCGCACCAATCAAAAACGATGTTGCTTGTTGCTTACTCGGTAGTTTCATCACAACCTCTCTTAAGGTTTAATCCAATCACACTCAGTATGTGATTGGTCTAACAGTTATAAATTTGTGCTAAAAGCGGGTTTCAAGATAACGGCCGTTGGCTGTTAACCCCTTTGCTTCATAACCAATTTTGCCGTGGTGCATATCAAGCTCAATGTCATAAACCTTGCTGTTAAACTCGGCCTCTGTTTGCTTAATTGCCGCCACTAAGGTTTGCACTTTACCACTATTTAATGCTGCAACAATTTGCTGATCCTCACGATCATAATCATTATCTGCAAAAGTAGGGGCTGTAACCTCACCTGTTTGAGTATTAATATAGCGCTCAAGTTCGATACCATTAGCACTTATTAACTTAATTTCATATTGATTGCTCATATAACCTTGCTCGAATTCAGCGCTAATTGCTGTTGCTTTAGTGGCTTGCTCAGCACGATTAATGGCATCGGTTAGGCTCACTTTCGCTTGATTAATCGTAGCTAAGGTCATAGGTTGATCATCGGCAAAGGCTGGTGCGGTTGCTAGGGTTGCTGAAACGATGGCAATGGCTAAACTAGATTTAAAAAATGTATTCATGATGATTATCCTCAAATTATAAGGTACTCAAGCTGAGCCCCTATTCAATGAGGCCATCATAACTAGAGAAGCTGTCAGTAACTTTGCCGCTAGTTTACATTTTTGTAAGGTACAAAAAAGGCAGCTAATTTAGCTGCCTCTTGTTTAATTTAGATAAAATTATTTAATCACACCACACACCATACGAGCACCACCACCGCCTAATGCCATAGGGTGATCTGAATGGTTATCTCCGCCAACATGGATCATCAACGAACGGCCTTTTAACTCGTCAATGGTTAAACGTGGTGATAAAACAGGGTTATCAGCCATACCGTGCTGGTTGACATATAATGCAGGTAAATCGCCTTTATGGTTGTCGTTACCCCAAGGATAACCATGCTTACCCGCTTTAGTTGGATCATAATGACCACCTGCTGCACCGCCAACAATCACTTTACCGTCTTTTTCAAGTGGCGCACAACTTGGATTTTGATGTACATGAAAACCATGTAACCCCGGCGCTAACCCCGATAACTCAGGGCTAAATACAGTGCCGTATTGATTCGCTGTAATAGTGATTTCACCTACTGATTGACCACTTGATAAATCAGTCATATCAACCTTAAGAGATTGCGCAGCAACAGCCTGCCCCATAAGTCCTAAAGACATTGCACATACTAAAAGCGATTTTTTCATTTTCGTTATCCCTTATTGCTTTGCTGCGTTAGTGTAATTACCTGCCAGATTATTAACCGCTTTGTAAATTTAACTGTAAACAATTTTATAGATTGTTCTAATCGACTGATTTTAAAAGCTAAATTAGTAATTTATCATATTTTGAATCATTATTTTTTTATTGATTAGCGACATATTAATTTTTACAAACATACTAAAAGTATCAAAATAACTATTTATAATGAACATACGATACTTATTGGTGTAAAAACAGTATTCATCTTCTCTACACTAGCTGCATACTTGATGATGAGGATAAAACCATGAAAGCAAAACTACTGTTACCACTACTGGCATTTGTTTCTTTTACCAGCTCAGCAATGACATTAACCAGTCATGATATTCACGAAGGTCAATTAATGGCAAGCACCTATGCCTATAATGGCTTTGGTTGTACTGGAGACAATCAATCACCACAATTAAATTGGAGTGGCGCGCCGAAAGGACGAAGAGTTTTGCAATTACGGCATTTGATCCTGACGCTCCGACAGCGGGCAGCGGTTGGTGGCATTGGCAAGTCATTAATATTCCAGCGACAACCCATACATTAAGCCGTGATCAATCTGGCCATATTAAAGGTGCAACAGAGTTAACTAACGATTATGGGGTAAAAGGTTTTGGTGGTGTATGTCCTCCTGCAAATGGCAAAATGCACCGTTATCAATTTACGGTATGGGCATTACCTGATGCTAAGCTCGCCATTCCAGCAAATGCTTCGCAAGCATTAGTCGGCTATATGCTAAATGCAAAATCTTTAGCACATGCCCGTTTAACCGCAACTTACGTTAATAAATAATATTTTTAAGGGAGCAATATGAGTCAGTCAGTTATCCAAATTGGGCATTTTAATGCGGCTAAGCCACAAACTATGCGCAACGTACTGCTGCACGCTCCCACTATTATCTGGGTTGATAAAGGTTATAAACAGTTATGGTGGCATGAACAGCAACTTAAAATTGATGCTCAGCATTGGTTAATTGCGCCAGCCAATCAATACTTAACCTTTATCAATCAACCTCTGCAACAGAGTTTTCACTCAAGAGCGATGAGTTTATTAGTGCCGCCACCGATGGAATGGCTCGCAGAAAGTGAACATGACAAACTACATAGCTCGCCACAAATAAATACCACAGACAAACTGCGCTGGTGTTTTAATATGCTCGATGAGATGCGTCAACAATCACTGGGCTATAACACTCAAAAGCAATTATTAATGGCTTTTTATAGTGAGTTAAAACAGCAAGATGCATTAAGACTATTATTTCCATCGGCGATTGATAGCTTACGTGACAAAATGAGTCGTTATTTGGCGATGAATCCTGGTGCCGATCATAAATTAGATATTGTCGCCGCACATTTTAATATGAGCCGCGCCACTTTAATTCGGAAACTCGCCGCTGAAAATTGCAGCTTTAGAGATATATTGGCTGAAATTCGCATGAGTTATGCATTAGGACTCATGCAACAATCACAGGCCAATCCCCACGATCACTCACAATTAAGTTTGGCACTTGCTTGTGGTTATCAATCTGAAAGCCGTTTTAGCGCCCGCTTTAAGCAACAATTTGGACTGACACCCAAGCAATACCAACATACGCTTTAATTTAATATCACTTGTTTATATAACGCTTTCGCCGACTCAATTAAGCGAGGATCACCAGTAAGGTGTAATGATGACAGTAGCCCATTAATAATTAACTCGGCTAATTCAGCTTTATGCTGCGCATCATCGATACCTTGCTGATTTAAATAATAACAAAGACGTTGTACTCGCTGTTGTTTATAGTCAACACAGATATTGGCAATGTTAGGTTCAGTATGACAATATTCACTGTAAGCTAATTGGAAGAAACAGCCTTGAAAACAATCATTTTCAAGCAAACTCATTAAACTATCAAAACGTCCATCTAAGCGTTGCTCAAAACTCATCTCTTGATTATCCATCAGCAAATTAAACTGCATAATCGCTTGCTGACTATATTGAGTCAACGCGAGGGCAATGAGCTGCTCTTTTGATGAAAAATATTTATATATTGTTGCTTTAGATAGACCTGTAGCTAGCGTAATACGGTCAATACTGGTCCCGTGAAAACCATATAATGAACACAGTTCAATGGTCTTATCTATTGCTTCACGCTGCTTTTGCTCACGCCGACTACTCACCCTAAACTCCCTATATAACTAAATTAAATCTATTTATACAAAATAAACTAAACAGTTTAGTTTATTTTGTTTGACAGTTATTCACCGATACTGCAAAAATGAACTAAATCGTTTAGTTCACTTTAGAGGATAACTATAATGAATACAAGCCAGCCTTTACATGATGTAAGTTCCAATGCCCCCCTACATTCCAATAATCAACTTGGCTATAAGCTAGGTGTATTTGGGGTGGTGTTAACACTAGTATGGATTGGAGTATTTAAATTTACCCCGACAGAAGCGGCCGCAATTGAGCCTTTAGTGGCGAATCATCCATTGATGGCATGGTTATATCAAATCTTATCAGTACAAGCAGTATCAAACCTGATTGGTATAGCGGAGTTAGTCGTCGCAGCGGCACTTGTATATGGCTTATTTAATGCCAAGGTTGGTTATTACGCAGGCATTGTCGCCAGTGTCATCTTTATCACAACACTAAGCTTTTTAGCCACAACACCTGATACGTGGAAAATAGTTGATGGTGTACCCACAACGAGCTTCTTTTTAGTTAAAGATATTGTCTTTCTCGCCATTGCCATAATGACAGTTGAACATAATAAAATCTTATTAAGCGCTAGCACACATTAAGACTCTACCCATAAACAAAAACAGAGCCGAAGCTCTGTTTTTTATTGGATAATACTCGCGTTTATTTACGCGCAGTATAATCGCCCCAACCTAACCACTTATAGGTCGTTAAGGCTTCAAGTCCCATTGGACCACGAGCATGTAGCTTTTGGGTACTTACTGCAACTTCAGCCCCTAAACCAAACTGGGCACCATCGGTAAAACGAGTACTCGCATTAACATAAACTGCCGCAGAATTAACTTCATTCATAAACGCTGCTGCGGTATGAATATTGTCGGTCAAAATCGCTTCTGAGTGACCACTTGAATGCTGGCGAATATGCTGTACGGCTTCATCTAAATTGGCGACAACTTTAATCCCTAAGGTTAAAGATAGCCATTCAGTTGAAAATGAATCAGCTTCAGCGGCTTGCATATCAATATCAAGTTGCTGACAAATTTGCATGGTTTGTGGGCAAGCATAAAAACGTACCCCAAGATTAGACAGATGCTGACAAATAGCAGGTAATGCTGAAACCGCTACAGATTCGTGCACCAATAATGTATCTAATGCATTACACACTGTTGGACGCTGTACTTTAGCATTAGCAATAACCGCAAGTGCTTTGGTAAGATCGGCTTGCTCATCAACATACATATGGCAAATACCAATACCACCTAAAATAACAGGAATGGTTGCCTGTTCAGCACATAGGCGCTGTAGATGTTGACCACCACGAGGTACAATCATATCCACATATTGATCAAGCTTAAGTAAACCTGTCACCAAACTGCGATCTGCAGAGCTAATCAATTGCACTGCGTCAGCTGGCAAACCTTGGGCGCTAATCGCATCACGGATCACTTGGCTTATCACCAAGTTAGATTGCAATGTCTCTTTACCACCACGTAGGATAACCGCGTTACCGGTTTTTAATGCTAATACCGCAATATCAACGGTTACATTTGGACGCGCTTCATAAATAACACCGATGACCCCTAGCGGTACACGGCGGCGAGTCAGGCGCAAACCATTTTCAAGTAAACGTGAACCGAACTCTTCACCGACAGGATCTGCCAGTGCGATTACATTATCGATATCAGCAATAATGCCATCTAAACGATCTTGATTCAGCAGTAAGCGATCAATCATCGCCTCGGTCAAGCCATTCGCTTTAGCCGCAGCAATATCTTCACCATTAGCCGCTAAAATCTGTGCGCTATGTGCCGCTAATGCTTGTGCAATTGCAGTCAACAGTGCTGATTTTGCAGTAGCTGATAAATTAGCTAGGACGTAACTGGCTTGTTTAGCCTGTTGGCCTAATTGAGTTAAATAAGCTTGATTGTCGACTGTCATAACACCACCATATCATTACGATGCACTACTGCGTCACCGTAGTCATAACCTAAAATAGATTCTATATCATCTGAGTGATGGCCAGCGATTTGCAATAATGCAACTGAGCTATAACGCGCCATACCACGCGCAATTTCATGCCCTTTAGTATCAACCACTTTAACGGTTGCGCCGCGATCAAACTCGCCTTTCACTTTTAAGATACCTTTAGAAAGTAAGCTGCGACCTTTTTCTGATACCGCACGTACCGCGCCATCATCTAGCACTAATTTACCTTCAGGCGCTGGACCGGCTAAGATCCACTGCTTACGATTCTCTAATGGATGATCCGTTGCACAGAAATGCGTGCCCACAGATTCCTTACAAACCACTCGGCCAATGACATCTGGAGCTTGTCCAGAAGCAATCACCACCTCAATCCCTGCACGGCGAGCAATATCAGCCGCTTCAAGTTTAGTGGCCATGCCGCCTGTTCCTAAACCAGAAACAGAGCCGCCTGCTAGTTTGCGTAAGCTATCATCAATATTGACCACTTCAGAGATAAGTTTAGCGTCTGGATTCGAGCGTGGATCGCAATCAAATAACCCTTTTTGGTCAGTCAACAAAATTAATAAATCAGCATCACAAAGTAAGGCTGCACGAGCCGATAAATTGTCATTATCGCCCACTTTAATTTCATTGGTCGCTACCGCATCATTTTCATTAATAATTGGAATGATGTTTTGAGCCAACAGTGCATTTAAGGTATCACGCGCATTCAGGTAGCGATATCTATCTTGCAGATCCGCACGCGTCAATAATAGCTGGCCTACATGTAGTCCATAAATACTGAATAACTGCGCCCATGCCAAAATAAGCTGACTTTGGCCAACAGCTGCAAGTAATTGCTTATTAGCAATGGTGTCGGGGAGTGTGGGGTACTGAAGGTGTTCACGTCCAGCCGCAATTGCGCCTGAAGTACATAATACGACCTCTACACCTGCTTTCATTAACAATGCCATTTGGCGTGCTAACTCAACCATATGTGCTTTATCTAGGTGTTTACTACCCGATGTAAGCACACTTGTACCCAATTTCACCACTACGCGGCGATAAGCAATTTCACTTAAGTTCATTATTTACTGATAAAGAATTAAACCGAAATCACCTTATACCCAATCCTGTCGCCAATTGATAGCCGCGAATGCGCTGTTGTTTAAAAAAAAATGATATTTGTACTGGCTACAATAAAAAAGCCATACAAATGTATGGCTTTTTGTTAAAAAATAACGTTATTGATGCAAATAAGTTTATTCAAAAATAAACTTCAAAACGAACATAGCCGCTAATACAACCACACCTACAGACAGATCTTTGTAGCGCCCTGTTAATAACTTAATCGCTGCATATGAGATAAAACCTAATGCAATACCCGTGGCAATTGAGAAAGTTAATGGCATTAAAATACACACAACAACGACAGGAGCCGCTTCGGTTAAATCTTCCCACTCAACATTTACAAGGCCAGACATCATTAAGATAGCAACGTAGAACAAAGTGCCAGCGGTTGCGTAAGCAGGTACCATTCCGGCAAGTGGTGAGAAGAATAATGCTGCTAAGAATAATAATCCAACCACACAAGCTGTTAATCCAGTACGGCCACCGGCACTGACACCTGAAGTACTTTCAACATAACTGGTAGTCGTCGAGGTACCCAAAGTTGCACCCGCAATCGTTGCCACACTGTCAGCGGTAAGGGCGCGATTAATCCGAGGTAAACGACCTTTATCATCTAAGAAACCACCACGCTGCGCAACTGCCACTAGCGTACCGGAGGTATCAAACAAATCGACAAATAAGAATGCAAACACGACCGAAATCATGCTCACTTCAAGCACGCTGGCAAGATCCATTTGCATAAAGGTAGGCGCAACCGATGGCGGCGTTGACATAATACCGTTGTACTGTAAGTCACCAAACAGTAAACCGAGTAGCGTAATGGATAAGATACTGATAATCACTGCAGATTTAACACCACGCTGCACTAACGCAATGATAATAAAGAAACCGAGTGAAGCCATTACCGCAGGGAAAGATGTAATATCTCCCATCGCGACTAATGTCGCAGGGTTAGCAACCACGATACCAGCACTTTGTAAGCCAAGTAATGCCAAGAACAGACCAATACCAGCAGCAATACCAATACGCAGTGACATCGGAATGCTATTGACAATCCACTCACGAATTTTAAGCATCGACAGCAGTAAGAAACAGATACCCGATAAGAATACCGCACCTAATGCCGTTTCCCATGTATAGCCCATCTCACCCACAACAGTGTAAGTAAAGAAGGCGTTGAGTCCCATTCCAGGTGCAAGTGCTATCGGATAATTTGCGAGTAACCCCATCACAAAACAACCAATCGCCGCAGCGACACAAGTTGCCACAAATACCGCACCGTGATCCATCCCCGCATCGGCTAACATCATTGGGTTAACAAAGATGATATATGCCATGGTTAAAAAGGTAGTACACCCTGCAATCACTTCTTGTTTTAACGAAGTCTGATTTTTCTTAAGTTGAAACAGTTTTTCTAACATTGAACAAGATGCCTTGGATTATAATTTTTAATAAGGGTAGGAGTGGCCAATCATTTCTGTTATTTCAAATATTAATGCTAAATATTTAAGATACTGAAATTGAATGGTATGAAACGCTAATATAGGTCTCATTAAGGCGTGGATTATAGGGAAAATGGGGTATTCGGGCTAGCTAGCAAACTAGTAGATATTAGGGAAACACTGTTTCCAAAACAGAACTATTGTTTTACTTCTTCTAATAATGAGTATTCATTTTATGTTTACGATGTAATTAAACACTTACTCTAAAAGTGCTTAATTACATCTCTTTAATAGGCAATCTTACTGAGAATATTAAATAGAAAATGCTTTCGACATGGTTTCTATAGCGGCTACTGACTGATTATCATAAACCACATAGATTTCACCTATAGGGCTATCGGTAAACGTATCAAATATCTCAGCGCAATAAACGCCTTGGCGTTGCGGTATTTGTTGACGATTAGGGTTTTCTCTCTGTTCAAACTTACCGATACATATTTTTGATGAAACTAAAGCCATATCACGAATATGATCAAGCATTGCTTGTGAGCTTAATAAGCGGTGCGGAATATTGGTAATATCCCAACTGCGCTGAAAGGCTCCAACTCGAATGAACTCGACGCGACTGGCAATTAACTCGGGTAATAGTTGCTCGCTAGTTTGTAATCTATATTCTTGCGTAATTAATGAAACGCCCATAACTAATAACTCCTATTGATGAGAGTAAAACGATATGGTTATTCACTATAGGATAGTGAAATGAGATACTTTTGATATACATCATTTCACACTAACTAATTGATGAATATTGATAATATTTAATCAGCAGTTCATAAATACGCTAAATTTTACGCAAAAAAAAGCCTGCTTAAATAAATAAGCAGGCAAAGACAATTCAAGCGTCTCAAACGAGAAATAGATTACGCGTACAGCAGAAATCAACTATGCATTAACAACATGCACTTGTGTCCAAAATCACCTAAAAGGCGATACAAAGGTTGATGGAAAAAGTAACTGATTAAAGGCTCAGTTAGCCTTTGATTGACATTGCATAAATGCCAGAGTGCATAACACTTGCGTTAAACCAAGTATTCTGCCAATAAATTGTGTTTGGGCCACTGAAAAAAGACATGGTCACTACTCCTAACAAAGTTGTAAATAAGCAAACTCTAGTGAAGCTTGGCTCGGTTCCCTGGAACTAACAGATCATAATCCTTGAAGACAACTTGGTCACTCGGTTCCTTGGAGAATATATCCATCCTGGATTGACTAGAGACAGCCGCGTCCGCGACTGAGGAACTAATTATACATAACGGTAATTTACTTACAAGTATTTTTTGTAAAATAATCAAAATAGCTTAATTTTACGTAATAAAATTACATAAATTCATGTTTTTGACTGTTTTGTGAGTTTTTTATGTTGTAAAACCACTACTGATGACTAAAAAACCAGCAGCAGTGGTGACGGCATTAAGCGATTAATTATTTATTAATTGAAACAGACTCACTAATGGTGTTGCTGTAGGTACGCCATACAATGGATCACCTACCGTAGCACTACCTGCAATATCAATATGAATATAAGGCAATGGCTTATCACTATTAACACCATGTACATTTAAGCCAGATGCCGTTAATAAGAATGCAGCAGGATATTGATGACCTCTAGCCGTAACAGATGATGGCGCATTATTTGAGGAGATCACATCCGCCGCGCCCGATGGATCAATTATTTTAGCAAAATCCTCAGACCGTAATCGTGACACTTCCATTGGCTCAGCAACTTGCTCGGCAATATTGGCTAATTTACTTGAAAATCCTTGTTGATAAGCCACGCTATTTTCAACTAATGCGGTATAGCCACCATAGCAGCGCACGACATGACCGGTTAACGTTGCTACCGAGAACAATTGTGCTTGTGGTGCATTTTCAGCTTGTAAACGTAGATGTGATAACAGATCGGCTAATACTAAACGCCCTTCTGCATCGGTATTACCAATGCGTACACTCACACCAGCATGACTTGTTATAATCTCATCAGTCACGAATGCATCGCTGCCCACTGAATTACGCACTAGGCCTAATTCCGCCACAACTTTTACACCTTTGGGTTTCAGGATTGATAAAGTTTTCATTAACCCAGCAACCGCAGCAGCGCCACCTTTATCTCGGCTCATTCCCGCCATGCCACCAGCCACTTTAATATCAGCACCGCCAGTGTCATAGACTACGCCTTTACCCGCAAAGAAATAACTACGCTCAATAGGGCCTTTACTTTGATAACTGATCCGAACTACCCGAGGATGATGCCTCTGCACCATAAAAGAACTACGCGCGACGGCGCAAAGCAGTGGATAGTCTCGTTCCAGTTCAGCACGATCACTCACAACCTCAACGGTTAGTTCACTGTCTTGCAAGGCGGCCTGACAATAATCTGCAAACGCTGCTGCTGACATACGCTCAGGTTCTGTACCACACAGATCTCTGGCCAAAATTCGCCCCGCTTCTAACGCATTTAAGCTCACTGCGGCGGCTTGCTCAGTTAAGAGACCAATTTGCCTAATTTGTAAATCTTCGCCTTTTGCCTCACGCCGTTCTAATGGTTGCCATAAACCTTGACCACAAGCTAATAAAGCAACAAGTTGCGCCTGTGAGAAAGTCGGTTGAGCATCAACAATAATTAAAGGTTTTGTGGCTCCAGCGGCCAATGCAGTAGCAATAGCTTGCTGCGCCGCCTTGGCATATAAGCGCACATCTTGATATTCATTATTAGCACCAACCACTGGCGCTAAGATCAGTTTGCCCCCTGCGAGTGCAGGCGCAATTAACAAGGTGGTTTGTTGACCTATACGTTGATCATATTGACTTGCCTGTTGGCTAACATCATCGATTTCAGCAATATTGAGTCGTTCAACGTGCTCACCAATAACAATCACTGCATCCCAATCACTAGAGCAGATCGCCTGCTTATCATAAACATCAATAATGTGTGCCTGTACCATAGGTATCCTTCCTGTTATAGCCGTTCATATTTTTATACTGAAATAGTATCCAGTATGATTTTTAATCATATACCTAAACAAGCTAAAATTGCTATTTTCAGAGGCCCCAAAACAACTCGAAGTTACACTTGAAAATGGTGATTTAATACCCCATTTATTTTCTATGGTCCGACTGTGATATGATGTCGGCAATTTTCCGCCTCACTTCTGTTAGAGGAGTTTTTCGTGACAGCATTAAGTCAGTTACAACCGCAACCTTTATGGCAATGGTTTGATAAAATTTGTTCTATCCCACACCCATCTAAACATGAACAAGCACTGAGTGATGAAATTGTCGCTTGGGCTAAAGACAAGCAATTAGATGTGACTATTGATCATGTTGGCAATTTGATTATTCGCAAGCCAGCGACCAAGGGAATGGAAAACCGCAAAACAGTTGCGCTGCAAGCTCATATTGATATGGTGCCGCAGAAAAATGCAGAAAAGATCCACGACTTTTTAACCGACCCTATCGAACCGTATATTGATACAGGTTGGGTAAAAGCCAAAGGCACTACTTTAGGTGCAGATAATGGCATAGGTATGGCGTCTGCACTGGCTATTTTGGGTGCTAGCGATATTCCTCATGGTCCACTAGAAGTACTACTGACCATTGATGAAGAAGCCGGTATGACAGGTGCTTTCGGCCTACAAGCGGGTTACTTGAATGCAGATATCCTAATCAACACCGACTCTGAACAAGAAGGTGAGATTTATATGGGTTGTGCTGGTGGTGTTGATGGTGAATTAACACTACCGATGACGCGTCAGGCTGCAACCGAAGGTTATGAAGCTTATACCTTAACACTATCAGGTTTAAAAGGTGGTCACTCAGGTGTCAACATCCATTTAGGTCGTGGTAACGCGAATAAGTTATTAGCACGCTTTTTAGCGGATAATGCCAATGCACTTGGCTTAGAGATGTTTGATTTCACCGGCGGTTCACTTCGCAATGCTATCCCACGTGAAGCCCACACTAGTTTCTATATTGCTGCTGACAAACTCAATGCACTTGAAACTGCAGTCACTGAATTTGAAGCATTAGCAAGACAAGAGCTTGCCATTGCTGATGGTGATACTACGCTAACCCTAACTGCAGCAGAGCAGGTTGCAGAAGTGTTCACTGCAAATTGCCAACAGCAATTAATCAACTTAATGCATGCTTGCCCTAATGGCGTGATCCGCATGAGTGATGAAATTGAAGGTGTGACAGAAACATCATTGAACTTAGGTGTGGTTACTACTGACGCAGATAAAGTGACATTACTTTGCTTAGTTCGTTCACTGATTGATTCTGGTCGTATCAATATTGAAGGTAATCTTACATCATTAGCTCAACTTGCGGGCGCAACGGCTAAATTTAGCGGTGCATATCCGGGTTGGAAGCCTGATAACAGCTCACCTATTATGGCGATTGTACGTAATGTTTATGAAAGCATTTACAGCAAGTCACCAACAATTATGGTGATCCATGCAGGTCTTGAATGTGGTCTATTTAAAGAGCCTTATCCAATGATGGATATGGTTTCTATTGGCCCAACCATTCGCTTCCCACATAGCCCTGATGAGATGGTTAATATCACAACCGTTGATCAGTACTGGCAGTTACTGCTTGCAGTATTAGTTGCGATTCCTGAAAAAGCTTAATCGCAAAATCATATGACAAAACGCAACCTATCGGTTGCGTTTTTTTATGGCTAACGATAAATCTTAAATTGCACTTGCTGCTCAGTTAAAAAATCTTCTGCTTGCTCACCTTGTAACATCGCCATCGTCGCTAACATCCCCGCGGTTAAACAATTTGGGCCTAATACCGTCACAGAACGCGGAGCATGAACCACAGGGTAGCCCGTTTTAGGGTTGATAATATGCCCATAACGAACACCATCAAGCTCAATATAACGACGAGTATCACCACTGGTTGCCAGTGCGCCTTGACGGATCTGCAAGCTAACTAAGGCTTGATCTAACCGCTGTGGATCTTCAATGCCCACTTGCCATGGACTACACTCAGCAACACGTTTTACAGGACAAGCAATATCACCACCAAAATTAACTAAAACCGAGATATCAGGCCATCGTTGTGCCAACGTATTGGCTACCCGGTCAACAGCATACTCCTTACCTATCCCCCCAAAATCTAAGTACATCTCGGTTGGTATTTGCAGCTCTGTGGTAGTAAATTTAACTTGTTCAAAATCAACCGCCAACAATGCCTGATTCAATATTTCAGGCGTCGGAATAGCTGAGTTTTTATCAAAGCGCCATAGTCGCATCAATTTACCGGCACTGATATCAAATAAACCATCACTTAATTGATAACATTGCTGAGCAAACAATAATAACTGATAGGTTTCAGCGTCTATTGCAACAGATTTTCCTTGAGCATGATTAATCTGCCACAATACATTTGCGCTGATAAAACGACTATATTTAGCTTCAATCCGCTGCGCTTCATCGCTGGCAAGTTGCAACATTTGCATTGCGACTTGTTTATCATCAGTCGCAATAAGTAATTCACATGGACTTGCCATTGCTCGGAACGAACCACTAAAACCCCATGTTTGCTGCTTTAATTGAGTATTCATACGCATTAAAAAGAGTAACTCACCTGAGCAATTACCGCCGTGAGGCTAGGAAACAGCTCATGCTGCTGTAGTTGCCCCACTAATGCTGTGCCATTATTTTTAGGCGTTTGCTGGTACCATTCCAATCGATAACTGAGTTCATGGTCACCTTTAAGTTTATGGCCAAACTTGATGCCAAAGGTATAGGTTGTCATCTCACCTATGCGGTAATCAGCACTGGCATACTCGGGTAATATTGATCCCATCAACAAAAAAGGTTGGTAGAACTCAGCCGCCGATTGCAAATAATAGCGAAGATGTAATTGCCCATAAAAATCATCACTAAAATAGTGTCGATAATGACCATCAAACGTATGTGAGTTGATATCCCAGTCATCACTGTTATAGCGATAGGATATGTCGACAATATCCCCAGCAACAACACCTTTAGCTAACGCAAATAGACTGTGTTTTAAACGAGAATCAGGTCGATGTTCATAACGATATTGTTGACTGGTGCCACTGTTGTCCACCACTGATAAAATTTTATAAGGATCGGTCAAATACCCAGCAACACTCGATAAACCATAATTAAACTGCATTAACCAATTGGCATTAATAATTTGAGTTAAGCCTAAAATCAGATCAAGCGTTTGTTTATCATCAGAATCATCACCACGAGTTAAGTTAAAGGCTTGTCTAAAAGCTTGCTCTGAAATAAAGTCCTGCCGAATGGCCATTGCTGATAAGGGAACAGGTTTAGCACCCACAGGTTCTAACAAGTCATAGGTATAAGCTGCTGATATGGCCAGTGTGGTATTATCTTTATTTAAGCTACGCTCAATACCACCGTTAACCCCTAAAGAAGTGTAATCAAATTCACGCGAGCCATATACCCCAATATTGCTTTGCCATTCTAACGACAATTGTTCAATCCAATTAGCACTGAGCTGTAAGCGAGTATCTTTAAAGCTATCGTCTAACGGCGTATCACCCGCACCGACAATATATTGGCCATCACCAGAAGGTCTGGTAAATGTTTGATGTTGAGATTGTGCCACCGCACCCGAAGCAGATGCTCCTGTTAGAGAATCAAATACGACTTTAAGGTTAAGTTGAGATTCATCGTCATACTGTTTTTGAAAATCACCTATCGCTTCAATGGCCTGAACTCTATCTTGTTCGCCGTAATACATTAACGCGGCATCAATATCCCAGCCACTAAAAAAACGATCATCGGTTGCAGCCTCTGCTACAGGGTTAACTAAGCCACAACTGGCGATTGCTAATGCCTGAGCAATGTTCTTTTTATGCGTTAATTGCATCCACAGCCCCCACCAGCAAAAGCCCGGCCACCACTAGAGCCTTCTTTACTAAAATAGATATGGTCATCTAAAGAGAGATCGAGTTTTTCATGATTAAGCGCCATATCTTCACGAGCAAAATGCTGTTTTTGCCAGGGTTCAACCCCGAGGCTTGAGCAACCACCTAACGTTAACATCAATAAGCCAAGACAAATTTTAAGCTTCATCACTACTCCTTTAGTAAATCAATCAGCTGTTGCTCATATTGTTTCTGCTGCTTATTAAAAAATCCAACATGTTGATAAACCAACTCGCCTGTACGATTAAAAATAAAACTGCTTGGCATTCCTTGCAGATCAAACTGACGGGCAATGTCACCATCGGGGTTATATAAAATGGAAAAACTAGCGGGCAGATCCTTTAAGAATTGTTCAGCGAAACGAGGTTCTGTATCAAGGTTAATCGCAACGACGGCGAGTCCCTGCGCTTGATATTGATTGTGCATCTGCTCCATCCAAGGAAAGGATTTACGACAAGGACCACACCATGATGCCCAAAAATCGACATACACTACTTTGCCTTTAAACTCACTTAAACTCACAAGTTGGCCTTGTTTGTCAGCAACCATCACATCCAATGAGGGTGCAGCTGTACTTACTGTACTGACAAATATTAATAAGGTTATCCATAAGTATTTCATCAATGCCGCCTATTATTCCCATTCCATTTAGCAACAATGATTTAACACTACAGGCTGATTGTAAATTAGGCAAGTGGCTATAAGTGAAGGAAATTGCAGATGATGATTACAAATCTAAATCTAACTGTAATCTATTTGAACTAGCAGGTTGTTGCTCGCTCGCAAGCCCGACCGTCACTCCAAGTAAACGTATACCTCGTCCCTCTTGCCTTGTTAATGCTTCTTCTAATAATGCATAAAACAATTTAACAGACACTTTATCGCTACGTTGCTCAATGGTGGTTTGTTTGAAATCATCAAACTTGAGTTTAACCACCTGCTTTTGCACTTGTCGGCCACTGGCGCCCCGTTGCATCCGCACTGACAATTCTTGCAATAACTTAGGCATAATTTGTTGGCACTCTGCCAAGGTATAAATATCTTGTGCCAGTGTAGTTTCAACACCGACTGATTTACGCTCACGATTAGGCTCTATTGCACGAGCATCGATACCTTGTGCACGCTCAAACAGTAAATGACCAAACTTACCAAACTGTTGTACCAATTTAGTTTCATCAAAACTTTGCACATCACCGCAGGTTTCTAATCCCATATCAGCCAGTTTTTTTGCCGTAACCTTACCGACACCCGGTATTTTCTTCAGTGCTAAGCTTGGCATAAACCCCACAATATCATCAGGTGGGATCACATATTGGCCATTCGGTTTGTTTAAATCAGAAGCGATTTTGGCAAGAAACTTAATCGGTGCTACCCCTGCGGATGCCGTTAGACCCGTCTCATTTAAAATATCAGCGCGAATAGCTTGTGCAATTAGAGTGGCAGAACCTTGATGCAAGCTACAGTGAGTCACATCAAGATAAGCTTCATCCAATGAAAGTGGCTCAACTAAATCGGTATAACGATAGAAGATAGCTCTAATTTGATTTGAGACCTGTTTATAGACCTCCATGCGCCCTTTTACCAAGGTCAAATGTGGACAGAGCTTGAGCGCGTAACCTGACGCCATGGCAGAACGGACACCAAAGGCTCTTGCTTCATAGTTACAAGTACTGATTACCCCACGTCGATCACTACGTCCTCCTACCGCAATAGGGATACCACGCAACTCGGGAAAGTCACGCATCTCTACTGCGGCATAAAAACAATCCATATCGATGTGAATAATCTTTCGTTGCATAAGCTATTAGTAAGGTTAACTATGATCGAGTTGATTATAATACACTGTATAAAATTACAGTAACTATTTTTAAGTAGAAGATAACCGACAACAATAAAAAGTGCTGTGATTCATTGCTATATCACAGCACTTTTTATTATTTTATGGACAAAAATATGACTACATTTTGCTTTGAATATAATTTTGTAAACCAACTTTATCAATCAGACCAAGCTGCTTCTCCAACCAATACATATGATCAGACTCGGTTTCCTCGAGTAATACCATCAAGATATCACGAGTTTGAAAGTCTTGTAGTTGCTCACAAAGGGCTATCACTTCACGGAGATTATCAGCCACCATATACTCATATTGCAGATCGTTATACAGCATCTGCTGCACATCTTTACCAATAGTAAGCGGCAGTCTCGCGGCAACATCTGGAGTGCCTTCTAGAAATAAAATCCGTTCAATTAACTTGGAAGCATGTACTCGCTCATCGTCTGACTCATGGTTAATGCGTTCAAACAGTTCAGTAATGCCCCAATCGTCATACATTCTGGCATGAACAAAATATTGATCCATGGCTGATAATTCGCCGGTAAGAAGTTTATTAAGCGCATCAATAACCTGTTGGTGTCCTTGCATAATAGCCTCCTATTGTTGATTAATTTGTGATTGTAGGTAGTTTTCAATACCTGTCATACGGATCAAATCAAACTGTGCTTCTAGCCAGTCTAAATGCTCCTCTTCATCTTCTAGAATATCTTCTAATAGATCGCGACTGACATAGTCTTGCGCAACTTCACACGCTGCGATTGCTTGCCTAAGCTCACTGATTTGACCTTCAATCATCTGCTTATCTAAATTGAGCATCTCTTCACTGTCTTCACCAATATGCAATTTATCTAATTGCTGTAAATTCGGTAAACCTTCTAAAAATAATACTCGCTCGATTAATTTATCTGCATGCTTCATATCTTCAATTGATTTCTTATATTCGGCATGATTCAACCCTTCAAGTCCCCAATTATTAAACATACGCGCATGTAAGAAATATTGATTAATCGCTGTTAACTCAATGGTTAACATCCTATTGAGTAGTCCAATAATGTTCACTTGACCTTTCATTACAAAATTCCTTTATTAGTACCTAGTATTAACTTTAGTACAATTAACAAAGAATTAACAATATTTATGTTACTTTTCAATTAGTTAAGAATAATAAAGGCAATCATTATCACTCTTATTAATAGTGTGGATATAAAAAAACCGCAACAAATTGCGGTTTTTTAAGTATGACTTTAGAAGTGTTATTTAGATGATTCGATCTTGATTAAGTTTATCTAATCTAGCTTGCTCTTTAGCCATTTTAGCTTTGCGTCTATCACAAGGCTCATCACAGTCACAGGCTTTGGCAATACCAACAGCGCCTAAACCACCACAGCTTCCTGCTACAGCTTTTCGTTTTACAATATAACCAATTGACATTAAAACAAAAAATGCGAGTAATACTACAAATGCAGCTATAAACGAACTCATCTTCAACTCCTTAATGTTGCTTTAAGTAAGGTTTAAAAGCATCGCTATAAAACACCTTAAAGCCATCATCCTGCTTTTCAATTAGCATAATGGCTAAACCTTGCTTGTTGGCCAATGCTAGTGACGCTTTAGTTCCCAATACCATCATCGCAGTAGCATATCCATCAGCAACCATACATTGCGGCGCTAATACGGTTACCGAAGCTAATCGATGATTAATTGGATAACCAGTACGTGGGTCAATAATATGTGAAAAACGCTTACCGTTCTCTTCATAATAATTACGATAGTCGCCAGAGGTTGCCATGCCCATGGTACCTGGTTCTATCACCTGTTGTACGGCTCTACCATTATCTGATGGTTGCTCAATGGCGATGCGCCATGGTTCCCCATCTGCTTTTTTACCCTTGACTCTTAGCTCACCACCAATTTCAACTAGGTAACCAGACACGTGATATTTTTGCAGAATATTAGCAACTTTATCAACGCCAAACCCTTTCGCAATTGATGATAAATCAACATATAAGTCAGGGTTAGTTTTACTGATCATATTGCCTTTAATATGCAGTGCATCTATGCCAGTCTTTAACTTAGCTCGTCGCACTTCAGCTTTTGTTGGTATAGTCGTTGGCCTTTTATCTGGACCAAACCCCCAAAGGTTCACTAACGGCCCTAAGGTGATATCAAGCGCACCATCTGTAATACCATTAAGTTTGATGCCCTCTTGAATCACTTTTAAGGTATCTGCCGACACAGGTACACTTTGCTCATACAATGATTGGTTAAATCGCGATAACTCAGAGTCTTTACGATAGGTACTCATCTGATCATTAACTTGATCTAACGCTAAATCAATTTGTGCTTGCAGTAACTGTGGCTCCGGTGTCTGCTTATTAGGCACATACTTGATATGGTATGTCGTGCCCATGGTGCTGCCAGAAAGTGCGACTTGTTCAGGTTGATTCGAACAAGCTGTGATAAAAAAGGCTAACCCAATCAAGGTTAGCCAGTTTACTAAGGTCTTAGTCATCGTGACCTACATCTATAAATTGGACATTAACCGCCGAAGTCATCCAGTAGGATATTTTCATCTTCGACCCCGAGATCTTTTAGCATCCCGATAACTGCCGCATTCATCATTGGAGGTCCACACATATAGAACTCACAGTCCTCTGGTGCCTCGTGATCACGCAAGTAGTTTTCATAAAGAACATTGTGGATAAAGCCAGTATAGCCATCCCAATTATCTTCGGGTTGCGGATCAGATAATGCCACATGCCAGTTAAAATTGTCATTTTCATTTGCAAGCATATCGAAATCTTCGACATAGAACATCTCACGCTTAGAACGAGCACCGTACCAGAAACTCATCTTACGCTTAGAATTTAGACGCTTTAATTGGTCAAAGATGTGCGAACGCATTGGCGCCATACCGGCACCGCCGCCAATAAAGACCATTTCAGCATCAGTCTTTTTAGCAAAAAACTCACCAAATGGACCTGAAATAGTCACTTTATCGCCCGCCTTTAGGCTCCAAATGTAAGATGACATCTTACCGCATGGTAAAGTCAAATTACGTGGTGGAGGGGTAGCAATACGTACGTTTAGCATAATAATGCCATGCTCTTCTGGGTAGTTAGCCATTGAGTATGCACGAATTGTTGTATCATCAACTTTAGATTCTAACTTGAAGAAACCAAAGTGTTCCCAGTCACCACGATACTCTTCAGGAATATCATAATCAGCATAACGCACATGGTGCGCAGGTGCTTCAATCTGAATATAGCCACCAGCACGGAACGGTACTGACTCACCGTCAGGAATACCTAGCTTTAACTCTTTAATAAAGGTCGCTTTGTTATCATTAGAAATGACAGAACATTCCCACTTCTTGATACCAAAAATTTCTTCATCAAGCTCAATTTCCATGTCACTTTTAACATTAACTTGGCATGATAAACGGCAACCCTCACGAGCCTCACCTTTACTAATATGATCAAGTTCTGTCGGCAGAATATCACCACCACCAGATTTAATCTTAACCCGGCACTGACCACATGAGCCACCGCCACCACAAGCACTTGAAACGAAAATGCCATTATCAGCCAATGCACCTAATAACTTACCACCGGCACCCGTCTTAATCCCTTTTTCAGGATCATCGTTAATACCAATGTTAATATCACCACTAGCAACTAACTTTGATTTGGCGAATAAAATCACCAGCACCAAAATCAGTACAATAGTCGTAAACATACCCACGCCTAAATAAACGTCTATTGGGGTTGCTTTAAAAATATCCATTCATTTATCCCTTAGAAGATCCTATTCAACAACCTCAGTGTTTATAAAGACACACCTGAGAACGACATAAAACCTAAGGCCATCAAACCTGCTGTAATGAAAGTAATACCCAAGCCACGAAGTCCATCTGGCACATCTGAATATTTCATTTTCTCGCGAATACCAGCAAGTAATACAATTGCTAATGCCCAACCCACCCCAGAACCAACGCCAAACACCACACTTTCAGTGAGGTTATAATCACGCTCGACCATAAATGATACCGCACCAAAAATTGCACAGTTCACGGTAATCAAAGGTAAGAAAATACCCAGTGCGTTATAAAGTGGTGGGAAATACTTATCCAACGTCATCTCGAGTATCTGTACTAATGCCGCAATCACACCAATAAAGGTAATAAACTTCAAGAAGCTTAAATCGGCATCAGGCACACCCGCCCAAGCCAAGGCGCCTGGAGCAAGAATACCTTGATAGATGATTTGGTTAACGGGTACTGAAATGGCCAATACCACAATTACCGCAACACCAAGGCCCATAGAAGTTGATACTTTCTTCGATACCGCTAAGAAGGTACACATACCTAAGAAGAAAGATAACGCCATGTTCTCGATGAAAACTGAACGAATAAATAAACTAATATAATGTTCCATCGCTGTTACCCCTTAGCTTCTACTTGTTCTGGCTTATAAATACGAATAACCCAGATCAACATACCGATAAGGAAGAAGGCACTTGGCGGTAGTAATAACAAGCCATTTGGCTGATACCAGCCACCTTCAGAAATCTTATTTAAGATCTCTACTCCAAATAATGAACCATTACCAAATAGTTCACGAACAAAGGCAACAGAAAGCAATACCATACCGTAACCTAGACCATTACCAATACCATCCATAAAGCTCATTAATGGTGGCGTTTTCATGGCGTATGCTTCAGCACGTCCCATTACAATACAGTTAGTAATAATCAAACCAACAAATACTGATAGTTGCTTAGCAACATCGTAGGCGTACGCTTGTAGCACTTGGTCAACCACAATTACCAATGATGCAATAATCGTCATCTGCACGATAATACGAACACTACTAGGAATATGGTTACGAATAATCGAAATGAATAAGTTCGAAAATGCTGTTACCACGGTTAATGCAATGGTCATCACCAATGCGGTTTCCATCTTACTGGTTACCGCTAGCGCACTACAGACACCTAAAATTTGTAACGCAATCGGGTTATTACTGAAAACGGGGCCTGTTAAAACCTGTTTTAACTCTTTAGAAGTAGCCATTAAATGCGTCCTCCTTCGCGTACTCGGTCAATAAATGGGCCGAAGCCTTCATTACCGAGCCAGAAATCCAATGAATACTGCACACCATTACTGGTTAACGTTGCACCAGAAAGCGCATCAACACCATATTGTGTTTGTGCAACGGCAGGGTTTTTAGTTACTTTAATCTCAAGCTGACCTTGAGCATCAAATAACTTCTTGCCTACCCATAATGCTTTCCACTTTGGATTTTGAACTTCACCACCTAAACCCGGTGTTTCACCAGAACCTGAGAAGTCATAGTAAACAAGGTTTTGAATGGTATTAAGATCTGGTTCTAGTGCTAAGAATGCATACATAGTTGACCACAAACCGTAACCTTTAATCGGTAAAATAACCGTTTTAAGTTGGCCAGCGTCATCAAACACTTCATAAATCACCGCGTCTTTAGCAACTCGTTTTACTTGAGCAATATCATGCTCAGGAACAAACGATGTTGCAGGGTCACGAGCTGCTTTCTTTTCATCAAAAAGGTCGCCATTGACGTTTGCGTCGATTTCACCTGTTTTTAAGGTAATAACCTGTGCTTTTACGTGCTTTTTATAAAGGGCTAAAATTTGCTGTTTTGTGATACTGCCATCTTTAAGATCAATTAAATTGGCAGCCTCTAAAATATACTTTTGTCTATCGAGCAATTTGTTTTGCTCTTGTGTTGGCTTAAGTAATACCGCTGCTGTTGATACAAAAATAGAGCAGATTAAGCATAATCCAATCACGACAAATAACGTTTTGCCGAACGAGTCCTTGTTACTAGCCACGTGCAACCCTCCGCTTAATATTCGCTTGAACCACAAAATGGTCGAACAACGGCGCAAATAGGTTGGCAAATAAAATGGCCAACATCATGCCTTCTGGGAAAGCTGGATTAATTACACGCACAAATATCGCCATCGCACCAATTAAGATGCCATATGCCCATTTTGCTTTATTAGTAAATGATGCAGACACAGGGTCTGTTGCCATAAACATCATACCGAATGCAAAACCACCTAAGGTTAAGTGCCAGTACCACGGCATAGCAAACATAGGGTTAGTATCACTACCAATAGCATTAAGTAGTGCTGAAACCGCAAACATACCCACCATCACGCCAGCGACAATGCGCCAAGATGCAATGCGAGTCATTAATAGAATGCCACCACCAATTAGGATTGCTAAGGTAGACACTTCACCCACAGAACCTGGAATAAAGCCTAAGAATGAATCCCACCACTGTTGGTCTAAACCGTTATATTGCAAGCTACCACTTGCTGCTTGGCTCAGTGCCGTTGCACCGGAGAAACCATCAGCAACTACCCAGCTAGTATCGCCAGACATATTCAGAGGATAAGCGAAGAATAAAAACGCGCGGCCAGCAAGTGCTGGATTTAAGAAGTTACGGCCCGTACCACCAAAGATTTCTTTGGCAACAACCACACCAAAGGTAATACCAGTGCAACCATCCATAATGGAATCGTTGCGGGTAACGTTAAGGCAAAGAGTATTGAAGTAACAAAGAAGCCTTCGTTCACTTCATGACCACGTACCGACGCAAATAGCACTTCCCAGAAACCACCCACAATAAAGGTTGTGGCATAGATAGGCAGGAAGAAACAAGCGCCATACCACATCAATCCGGCGACACCTGAATTGGCGGTTAACTCTGTACCAAACATACCAAATAAGGCTGTTTGCCACACATCTGGTACGCCAAAACCTGCAACTAGTGCTTCTTGCGCTTGTAAACCGACGTTATACATACCGACAAACATTGCAGGGAAAGTACATGCCCAAACAATGATCATCATACGTTTTAAATCTAAATTATCACGAACATGAGTTCGACCTTTATTCACCTTACCCGGTGTATAAAAGATAGTGGCTGCTGCTTCATAAAGTGCATACCACTTTTCGTATTTACCGCCTTTTTCAAATTGCGGCTCAATACGTTCGATAAAATCCTTTAAGCTCATTAGCCTTCCCTCTCGATCGTATCTAGACAATCCCTTAGATATGAACCGTAATCATATTTACCAGGGCAAACGAAAGTGCATAATGCCAAATCTTCTTCATCTAGCTCTAACGCACCTAATGCCGCTGCACCATCAACATCACCTGAAAGTAGGTCACGTAATAGCATCGTTGGTAAAATATCAAGTGGCATTACTCGCTCGTAATTACCAATTGGTACCATGGCACGATCAGAACCACCTGTAGTGGTGGTCATATCAAAAAGCTTTGATGGTGTTAAACGAGATAAGAAGGTTCGAGTAATCGAGAATTTATCACTACCCGGCATTGCCCAACCAATAAACTCTTTTTCAGTACCTTCTTCTAACAAACTAATTTGTTGATGATAACGACCTAAAAACGCATGAGGTCCTGCTGCCGTTCGGCCATTTAAAACTGAACCAGAAACAACGCGAATATCATCACCACTGTATTCTCCAGCTGTTAGTGTCGTTGTGCTAGCACCAACAAGGGTGCGAACTAAACGAGGCTTGGTCGCTTTAGGGCCACAAATTGCAATCACTTTATTGGTATAAAGTTCACCTGTTGTGAACAACATGCCGATTGCGATTACATCTTGATAGCCAACATACCAAACGGTACGTTTTGCAGATGCTGGCATCAGGTAATGAATATGAGTACCAGCTAAACCTGCAGGATGCACACCTGCAAACTCATGAACTTCAGCATTATCTGAAGCTATATCAGCATTAGGCGCTTTACACAGATAGACTTTGCCATCGGTTAACTTTGACAACACCGTCAATCCATCAGCAAAAGCTTGTTTATTTTCATTAATAATAAGCTGTGGATCTGCTGCTAATGGTTGAGTATCAATTGCAGTCACAAAAATACCAGCAGGCGTTGAATCTATGGCAGGAACTTTACTAAATGGGCGAGTGCGCAATGCGGTCCAAAGACCTGATTCGATTAAATTGTCTCGTACTTGAGCCACATCTAACGTGTTTAACTCTTGTGGTGAGTAACGACTAAACTCTACTTTGTCATCACCCTCAATATCAATGACAACCGATTGAAGTACACGTTTTTCACCGCGGTTAATTTGACTAATAGTGCCACTGGCTAAAGCAGTATATTTGACGCCAAGGTTCTTTTTGTCCTCAAAAATCACCTGTCCTTTGGCAACCTTATCGCCGACACGAACCTTCATTGTCGGACGTAAGCCAATATACTCTTCACCTAAAGTAGCTACTTGCTCGATAGCTGGGCCATCATAAATAACTTGCTCTGGTCTACCTGCGATAGGCAGTTCCAATCCTTTCTTTATTGTAATCATATCCAAATGCACTACGTTATGAAGGAAAGACAATGCGCCGCGTTCCTACTCACACCTAGACAACAAGGTTATTGAGCTAGCGCAAATTTATCACAAAATTGCAACCTACATCACAATTGCTCGCGTGCATTTTAGCGTAACCACAAACTTACTGCTACGAAAATATCCATAAGGCAACCTGATTGCATCCATTTTAAACAATAAATTTACAATAACACCTTGTTGTTACCATAGACGTTTTCCCTGCACGCCCCTGTTAACCGTATAAAACGGTAGCTAACTCCCTAAAAATAGCCAAAGCTATGGCTAGTTAACTAGAATTATTTTAACTAATAAATTATTTATAACTTAAAAATAACAATAATTTACCAGTTCTACGACTGCATATATTAACCTTATCGCACAAAATTAAACACCTTTTATTAACATTGTTGTTATTTTAGGTTTTACTACTATTTAATCAGTCTCAAATTTAAAGCAATAAAAAAGGCCGTGTTTAAACGACCTTTACACCACACTAACAACTTACTATTCAATCAGTTACACAAAAACAAAGAGTAGCTATAAGTAAAGTTTCAAATTTTTTGAATAGACCAATGTTAATATCTGATTTAATTAAAGTTGTTTCAAAATATCAGAGCTAAGCTTTAAATCATTATTTTTGTTGATAGCGATACCTGCATTAATAATACTTTTAGCAATATTCTTTGCTTCTGTTAACGAATGCATCGTATAGGTACCACATTGATATTCATTCAACTCTGGGATATCAGCTTGTTGTTTAACATTGATCACATCGTGCATCGCACTTAACCATGCCGAACTCACAGTTTCTTCAGAAGGTTCACCAATTAAACTCATGTAAAAGCCAGTTCGACAGCCCATTGGCGAAATATCGATAATCTCAACATGTTCACTATTGAGGTGGTCACGCATAAAGCCTGCGTATAAATGCTCTAAGGTATGAATACCTTGTTCACTTAAAATGGCTTGATTTGGAATGCAAAAACGTAAATCAAATACAGTAATCGTATCCCCTTTTGGGGTTACCATGGTTTTAGCGATACGTACCGCAGGCGCTTGCATACGAGTATGATCTACAGTGAAACTATCGAGTAGTGGCATCCTTATCTCCAGTAACTTAAATGAATAAATTGGGTCCATTATCTTCTACATATGAACAGAACTATCTACGTTGCTTATTCACAATCAAATATCGATCTAATCATTACATATATTCAACATAAAACCAAAGATACTGCTCACTTCATGCACAGATTAATGACCATTTTTTGCCATAAAAAAAGCGTATCAAAAACTGATACGCTTTTTAAAAGTTGACCTGAAGTTAAGTCTAATTCCGGTAAATGAACTTAACCTTTACATTTGGGTGATTCAGGTACCGCGTCTAATGCTTGCCACTCATCAGGCGTATAAGTGTGCATCGTTAATGCGTGCAGACCGTGCTCAAATTCATCCATTAACGCGCCATTCACAGCACGATGGCGAGCAATCAACCGTTGGCCTTCAAAGGTATTACTGACAATAACCACTTTAAAGTGGGTTTCTGAATTTGCAGGAACGTGATGATTGTGACTTTCATTAATCACTTCAAGATGCGTTGGGGAGAGTGCTGCAGTTAATTTCTCGGTCAAACGATTAGCAATAGGTGTATCCATCATCAGTAAACTCATGTAAATAACTAAGATGGTTAGCAGAGTAATCTTGCGCCTTTGAAATAGCAAGATATGACCAAATGAGCAGTAATAATGTTAAAACGAATCTTGATGGTAACCCGCAATAATTTGCCTAAAAGTATAATTTAAGCGCATTTGCATCACTTTGCTGCGCTTGGGAATACCATGCAGCCAAGTTTGTTGCATACGCGCAGGCATCAACACTAAATCACCATCATTTAAACTCATCATATGGCGTTGTTTAGTTTGTTTGTGCTGCACCACAAAATCTCTACTTGCCCCTAAACTGATAGATACAATAGGCGTCTGTGGCACGATTTCTGGTTCATCATCACAATGCATTCCCATTTGATCCAAGCCATTACGATACTGATTCACTAACACCCCATTAAAATCCACCTCAAAATCTGCCAGCAACTTTTGCCGTAACTTGGTTAACATCGGGCGCCATGTTTGCGCAGCAATTAACGTATGTGAAAACTTGATATGGCAACCAGTATCTGCAAACCACACTTGCTGACGCGGAATAGGGTGTTGTTTACCGTATACCGTGACTATCGGCTGTGAGAATGGATAAGTTTCTGCTTCTGCCAACAATAGCTGTCGCTGTTTAAGATTAAGGTAATTGGCAATATGCGTAAAAGGTAATTGCTGAGGTGCTTTATCAGCAAATAAGTCAGCTTGTTGCATTTACTCTCCTTAACAAATTGCGTCTGTCATAGCGATCAGCGATAATCACCGACATTATTGAACACTGCTAGGCCCCTTAATGAGTACACACTTTTGTTTAGCTGATATTGAGTTACAACTACATCGCTATCCAGCAACCCAAGAATCAAATTTGCAAGCATGGGATGCTGCTGATGAACACCTAATTAAACACTTAATAGAACAGCAACAACAAGCCGTGCCTAGCCTACTCATTAACGATAGTTTTGGTGCGCTGACCTGCGCCCTTAAAAGTCTAAATCCGCAGTGGCCATTGCAAATAGAAACCGACGCTAAAACCAGTTATTTAGGGATTAAGCATAACCTAAGCTGTAACCAATTAAATAGCGACCATATTGAGTTTATTAATAGCCGTCAGCCAATTTCAACAATACCGCAATTAGTTTTATGTAAATTGCCTAAAAACTTAAGCTATTTTAGTGAGCAGTTAGTACGTTTATCACAGGCATTACCACAAGGGATGCAGGTGTTAATTAGCGCTAAAGCAAAATCAATTAATAAGTCTATTTTAGCCTTAATTGAACAACATTTCGGCCCAGCAAGCGCAAGTTTAACTTGGAAAAAAACACGCATTATCACGGCTATTTTTGATGGTAAAGTGCGTAAGTTACCTGCGCCTCAACAATGGCAAATAGAAGATAGCCAACTTAACGTTACCAATTTAAGCAATGTATTTGCCGCTAATAAACTCGATATTGGTGCGCGTATTATGCTAGATAATTTACCCCAAGGTGATTATCAACAAATTATTGATCTTGGTTGTGGTAACGGCGTATTAGGCTTAACCGCAGCGAAACAATGGCCAAACGCTGATATCCACTTTGTTGATGATTCAGAAATGGCGGTTGCCAGTTGCCAACACAATTGGCAACTTAACGCGTTGCCTGCAGATAAAGGTCATTTTTATTGGGATGACTGTCTCACCCACCTACCTCAAGATGTGAATGCCGATTTAGTATTATGCAACCCGCCATTCCATCAAGGTGAAGCGATTACCGATCATATTGCATGGCAGATGTTCTTAGATGCTCGAAATCGCTTAAAAATCGGCGGCATCTTGCATATTGTAGGCAATCGCCATCTTGCTTATCACGTTAAGTTAAAACGTTTATTTGGTAACTGCACCACTGTCGCCAGCAATGGTAAATTTGTGATCCTGCAAGCTCAAAAAACCAAATAAGTTAAACCTAAATAACTAAAAAGGGCATTAACTGCCCTTTTTATTTATCTGCTGCGATGCTGGCGGCGCAAAAATTAGCTTTAATCGCTGCCTCAATGTTAATTCAGATTGACGCTGCTCTCGCCACATCTCACGCCATTCCGCAAACGTTACCGTCAATGGATTAAAGCTATTCACTGGCTTAGTGACCCCATATTGTACCGTCTCAACTTCAGGCTCAAAGCTGCCAAATAACTTATCCCAAATAATTAACACCCCAGCATAGTTTTTATCAATATATTGTGGGTTTTTACCGTGGTGTACGCGATGGTGTGCGGGCGAATTAAAGATATACTCCAATGGGCCAATAGATTTGATTGCTTGAGTATGTACAAAGAACTGTAATCCTAGATTTAATAGCACCGCAAATACGACATAATTAGGATCAAACCCTAATATCACTAATGGCAGCCAAAACAACCACATACCCGCAATGGGATACATTAAACTCTGCCTAAATGCCGTACTAAAATTCATATTTTCTGAACTATGATGTACCACGTGTGCAGCCCACAACCAGCGCACTCGATGACTGGCACGATGAAACCAGTAATAACAAAAATCCTGCGCCACCATCAGTAATATAAATGTCGCCCAATTCATCTCAATATCAAACAGCTTCCAGCCAAAAAACAGCAAATATACTTTACTGATAAACAGTCCAGCAGTGATATCTGCCACTTGATGCAAACTCGCAAGTGCCATATTGCATAACACCTCTTTTTGATGATATTGAGCTGATGGCGGTAACTGTTGTTTTCTATTACCGATATACCACTCGAGTGCAATACAAACAAAAAATATTGGCGCCAATACAATCAGTAACCATTCTGGGTGTGCGATTAATTGAGAGAAATTCACCTGTTCTCCTACCATTTTGCAAAATGATCTTCGGTTAAACCTAATTGCTCATGTAACTGAAATTCGCGCCCATCAGCAGTAATAAGATGTCCCGAAAATGAACCAATGTATTGCCTGAAGTTACTTTTCAAAAAACCTAAATTCAGCTTCTCACTACGACAATTTCGACTATTAAAAATAAGTTCTACTCGGCCATCATCACTGTAGATTCGCCAACAACTTGGTACAGCAGACATCCGTTCAAACTGGAAATGTACCGCTGGCAATAAATGACGCTGACCATTAACCCATAATATATTTTCAAGCGATCCAGTTTCATTCACGCCTGCGGCCAAATTGAGCCTAATCGATCATCTCCGACCAAGCCATTAATACTGGCCCAGCGCCAACTGGTTTCGCGGCGCATAAATCCAGCTGAAAAATCATAACCGCCTAAAAATGACTTAACATCTTGGCTAACACCATTAATGATTAATGAGCCCGCAATGTTAAGAGCATTATGTTTTTGAGTATAAGTCCAACCGCTATATCCAGTAGGGGTACACATCGCCAAAGGTTCATCAGGATAAGGCGGTTGTAGTTGCAGATCGGCAACAATATTGGGGTGATTTAATAGGATATGCCACAAACCATTGACGATACTAATTTGAACTTTAAAGTCTGAACTCTGTACCAAGCTTCACCACAAAACGGTGAACTTGCTAACTGATAGCCAATACCCAATGGTTTAAGCCATGAATACTCTTGTAATTCGTTAGTTTTTACATTGTATAAATAACAAAAACCGCTCCCAACATAACGAATATCAGCCAGCGCAATACCAATAACCCATTCGCTTGATACCAAACTTATAAATTGGAATTGTTTAAATGAAAAATGTTTACGCAGTTTCGATACTGGCTTATCCATTTCATTTAAATACTCAAACTGCTCCACGCCCAGTGAAGTCACAGCTTGATCAAAATAACCAAATTTTGGTTTGCCATGAATATCCATTAACGAACTAGTGTGTTGATGCATATATCATGCTGCTCCCTGCAAAAACATATAATTGTCCATTTACTGTACAGACAATGAGCAATGAAGAAAAGGCTAATGATGACTAGATGCGCACACTCAAATTTATGATATTCTCAGCGCTATATTTTGCTAACAGATAATGACTAATGAAAAGACTAGTTTTAATCAGTACCTTGCTAGCAACACTGGCAGGATGCGCAGGCCACCAGCCAAGTCATTTGGCATTAAGTCCAATGGTGCCATCAATTAACCAACAAGCGACAGCGACTAAAGATGTTGCTATCCAAACGTTCGATGCCCGTAAAGCCAACTACATCGTCAAATTTGCTAATGGTGATGATGCTGCTCGGTTAATTAGCCCATCAGAGCCAACAAGAGCTATTGTTGATAACCTATTTAAACAAGCATTTGTAAAGGCCGGCTATCAATTAAACAGTGACAGTAATGACCGAATGCAACTGCATATCACCCAACTGCTTACCACCGTTAATGAATCAATGTTTTCGTTTGATGCATACAGTGTCATCAGCATTCAAGTGACAGCGACTAATGATCGCCATACTTTCACTAAGCAATACAGTATCAAAGGCAACTTAAAGGGGCCATTCAGTGCTGACTTTGCACAATTGGAGTTGGAGCTCAATAAGCTAATATCCAAGCTCACAGGTGAAATTGTTAACGATGCTGAACTAAACCAATTTCTCGCACAAAAATAATAATCACAAAGGTACCCTATGAAAAAGCGTTTATATTGTTTGGTTGTTGCCGCTGCGATGAGCTTTCCCGTGCTAGCAGCCAAATTGGATATTCAACCCAACAGTCTCTATCCACAAGTTGAGTTTGATACCAGTATGGGCAAAGTAATCGTTGAACTAGATCGCACTAGAGCTCCAATTACTGTTGATAATTTTCTCACTTATGCAGTCAGTGGTGACTATAACAATACTATCTTCCACCGCGTTATTAGTGAATTTGTCGTGCAAGGCGGTGGCTTAAAACCAAACCTTAAAGAAATTAAAATTCGAGATGCGATTGTGAACGAGTCGGGTAACGGCCTGCAAAATGATCGCGGTTCAATTGCGATGGCCAGAGAAAACTCACCTCACTCAGCCACCAACCAATTTTATTTCAATGTGGCAGATAACTCAGCGTTAAATCCATCAACTCGCCGTTGGGGCTATACGGTTTTTGGTGAAGTCGTTAGTGGTATGGAAGTTATAGATGCCATGAGCCAAGTGCCCACGTCGCACAATGCGACATTAGGCTGGCCTGATGTTCCCGTTAAACCAATTATATTAAAATCAGTCAAATTACTGCCTCGAAATTAAAATTTATGGCTATAATCACTGTACCTGAATTATAGGTACAGTGTAGGCATGGAGGCCGTTATGACTAATCAAGATTTTGTTCATTTTCATTCCCCCACTTTAGCAAAACACGCAAAGGAGTTGCTGCTAAAACAAATTAATGTAGAACAATACCATCAATATTACTGGTCATTATTAGCGCAATGGCAAACACTCAATCTCGTCTCAAGTCAAACACCACAAAATCAAGAAAATGTGTTTTGGCATCTGCTATTTGAACTCGACCATTGGTCAATTGATCAACTGCGTAGCAATCATTCCTTAAAACAACACTTATTAGCCTGTTGTGACTTTATACAAGGAGATGGGCCAATGCCAGCCAATTGCATAGGCTTAGCCCCTGCATTCATTTTTGATGATTAACTTGAATAGTGACCAATGCCACCTTAAGCTAGCACTATCATTATTACTTGAGTTTTTTTATGGCGTTAGCTCAACAACTCAAACAGGTATTTGCACCTTTTTCTATCTATTTACAAAAACGTGTTTTAGTTCTGTTACTGCTGGGGTTTTCAGCGGGTTTACCGTTAATGTTGGTCTTTTCAACATTATCATTTTGGTTACGCGAAGCAGGTATTGAGCGTGCTGCAATCGGCTACTTTAGCTGGATAGCCTTGGTCTATGGCTTTAAATGGATGTGGTCACCTTTAGTCGACCGTTTGTCTATTCCGTGGTTATCAAAACGACTGGGGCAACGTCGAAGTTGGATGCTGTTTGCGCAAATAATGATTATTGGTGCCATTTTAGGCATGAGTTTTAGCGATCCTAAGCTACATCTCACTTACCTCGCCCTATTTGCACTGATGGTGGCATTTGCTTCAGCCACGCAAGATATTGCCATTGATGCGTTTCGAATTGAATCCGCCCCAGAAAGCATGCAAGCGGCACTGGCTGCGGCATATCAAACTGGTTATAGAGTGGCGATGATTATTGCTACCGCAGGTGCGCTTTCAATCGCAGCATGGGTGCAACCGAATGATGATGCCTACAATCTATTTGCGTGGCAGACCTCTTATAAAGTCATGGCACTATTTATGGTAATTGGTGTCATTACCACCTTAATGAGTAAAGAACCCAAAGTATCGACTCATATACTAGATGCAACTGAAGCGAAAGTCGCAGCAGCCTTTAGCGAAAGATTTAATCCAACCTTAGCCCGTTTATTCGCTTGGCTTTATACCGCAGCAGCATTACCTTTTTTAGATTTTTTTAAGCGTTATGGTAAAGCGGCCATACTCATTTTATTACTGATCTCTTGTTATCGGATTTCAGATATTGTGATGGGCGTAATGGCGAATGTGTTTTATGTGGATATGGGCTTTTCAAAAGAAGAAATTGCTTATATCAGCAAAATATACGGCTTAATTATGACCTTAGTAGGTGCAGGGTTTGGTGGCGTATTATTAGCACGCTTTGGCACCTTTAAAATTCTATTTTTAGGCGCGTTCTTAGTTGCTGTCACCAATATGTTATTCGCCTATCAAGCCTATATAGGTTATGACCCTAGCTTACTGACGGTAATTATTTCAATCGATAACTTTAGTTCTGGGATCGCAACTTCCGCCTTTATTGCTTATTTATCAAGCCTAACAAGCAGTGGTTACAGTGCCACCCAATATGCCCTGTTATCATCGATAATGTTGTTATTCCCTAAATTTATTGCAGGTTTTAGTGGTGAGTATGTTGATGCCTATGGCTATATTAACTTCTTTATCGCAGCCAGTTTAATTGGCTTCCCCGTATTAATATTAATTGCTTTAGTGGCAAAATATACGCCTAAAGCTAAACCCGCAGAGCCCAACGAGGGCGCAGAGCAAGTCAATAGTTTGTCGGATAACTAATATTTTCAGCCACAAAAAAGGGGAATTTAATTCCCCTTTTTACTGCCAGAAAATTAATCTCTGAAGTTATTAAACTGAAACGGTTGGCCTAAGTCAGCCTCGCGCGCTAGCGCCATTACCGCTTGTAAGTCATCACGTTTTTTACCGGTAATACGAACAGAGTCGCCTTGAATAGCAGCTTGTACTTTAATTTTGCTATCTTTAATTTTTTTAACCAGCTTCTTCGCAATATCGGTTTCAATACCTTCTTTAAAACGTACTTTTAAAGAGAAACTCTTACCACTATGAATCGCTTTTTCGTCAACATCCATTGCTGCAGGATCCACTTTACGCTTACTTAATTGCATACGTAGCATGTCAACCATCTGCTGGCACTGGAAATCACCTTCTGCAGTTAAGGTTACTTGATTATCTTTATACTCAACGTTAGTTTCTACGCCACGAAAATCGAATCGTGTATCAATTTCACGTTTAGTATTATCAACAGCATTACGTAATTCAACCGCATCAACTTCTGACACAATATCAAATGAAGGCATTTTCTCACCCTAACAAAAATATATGATGCCTCTATTTTACGCTGATCTATTGCGCAATGCCCATTAGATTTAACAAAGTCCGATAAAAACGGCGCTATTACAACCTAATGCTATTCTGAGCATAAGCTTTTAACCACAAATTAGCGGCATAATTTGACTAGTTGGTGACTTTAGCTGGAGTTTTTTCTATCATTGGCAAAATTTACATTAATTAAGCCGCTTGTGTTCAAAAGACAGAATATCTTTCGATTAGCATTAATAATCGCTATTTTAGTGGTTAGCTACTTAGTTTTTTCTAAGCCTAACTATCCACAAAATATCCCGAATCTTGATAAAGTAGGCCATTTTGGCAGTTTCTTTGGTCTCTCTTTTTTAGTCTATTTTGCCTTCAAACCTAAATGGTATTTAGTTGCTGCTGCAATGGCTGCTACGCCGTATTTATTGAGTTAGTTCAATCGAGATTACCATATCGCAGTGCCTCAGTGGGTGATGTGATTGCCGATATGGCCGGTGTTGCCGCATTTTATTTTTGCTTATGGCTAGTCAATCGCTATCGTCATTTGCAATCTCAAAATGACTAAGCTTGCGATTGTTGGTGCAGGAGCAATAGGCCAGCTTATTGCTTCGCAATTATCATCTACCTTTGACGTTCACTTCATTACTCGCCGCACCAATTTTAACTCACTGTGGCAAGTTGAAACCGCATCGCAACAACGCCAACAATATTCAGCCCCTGTCATTACTGCCGCAGATGATTTACAGCAATTTGAACTTGTTATTGTATGCGTTAAAGCCTATCAAGTTGTTGATGCAGTATTACCACTTTTAGATAAGCTTAATCCTCATTGCCATATTTTATTATTGCACAATGGCATGGGGCCACATTTAGCATTAATGGCTCATATTGGCGAACGCGGTTTAAGTTTAGGCACAACTTCACAAGGCGCACTTCTTACAAGCCCACAACGAGTAACACATACAGGCCTCGGCTTGACCCAACTAGGCCATTTACACGGAAAACCGCTGAACTCTTCACTCAAACAACAACTATTAGCGGCGATACCACAAAGTCAGTGGCATCCAGATATTATTAATGCACTATGGCAAAAACTCGCAATTAATGCCGCCATCAATCCATTAACTGCACTAGAACAGTGCAAAAATGGCCAATTAGCTGCATCTACCTACAAACAACATATTGACCAAATCGTGACGGAACTGCATCAGGTTGTGACGAGAGATAATATCGTCTTAGATAAAGCGGCATTATTAACACGTATCTATGACGTCATTCAGTTAACCGCTAATAACTACTCGTCGATGTACCAAGACATTGCCCACCAACGCCGTACTGAAATTGATTATATTAATGGTTATATCGTCACGAGAGCGCAGCAACATCATCTTGACGTGCCATTCAACTTCGCCTTAGTCACTCAAATAAAAAAGCTCGAAAAAAAACCAGCTAATCGTAATAACTAGCTGGCTTTGATAACGTTAAAATTAATTTCTAATAGTTTCAATTTCAGTGGTTGAAACTAAATTCGCTTCAATATCTGCCGCATCAAAACGTAAATCACGGAAACGTTTTTCAGTAGAATATAATAGGCTTTGATCACTGGCACTGGCTTTGGTGATATCACTTGATTGTGAATAGGTCAGTATGCCCCTCGCAACTGGCCCTGCATCAGTAAAGCTAATCGCCATCATCCAACTTGAACCATAACGAATAGGATAACCTTCTGCAGTTAATCCTGATGCCAATGGCACTCCTGTCACTGCATCCTTAGCCGCAGGGTAACTATGCTGTGGAATTAAGGTATCATCACCAGATAAACGAGTCGAAAACACGTTAAATCCGCCCTCTTGATGATGCGTACCCGGCCAAGGTAAGCGTGCACCTGATGGCATGCCATTAGGTAAAGATTTCTCACTAAACTGTACCGTGCCTAACGGCGCGTCAGCCTCAAATCCAGCATTACCTAAATTAAATTGCGCATGGGCCAAAATTGTTAATGCCGAACCATCATTGATTAACCCCGCCGGAGTGGTTGCAGCTTGGGTATAATCAAAACCTTGCGTTAGGTGCTTATCCTGTTCAAATAAAAACGCAAATTCACGTAACAGTGCGCCGCCAATGCTGTCATTGTCTTGCTTACCATTCCATGCTTGCAAAGCGGTACAGCTATGACCAACGTCAATCACGGTTGTAACCTCACCAGCAACAAAGCTAATTAATTTATCGGGATGCGCTTCACATTGCGCTAATAGTGCTGGCAATACTAGCTCAGCTAAATAGCTACGATTCGACAACGCTGCCGTTTCTAACTCGGCTAAACTAAACTTACCGTCATCTCCAGCACTATCAGCTAATAGCTTAAGCCCCATCCGCGTCCGTAACGTCAACTGTTCACGCTCTGGTCCATACAATGGAGAATAGTACTCTAATGGCTCATTTAAATTAGTTGACCAAAACGAATCGTTAGAGTTTTGCACATAGTCAGTCCGTGTTAACTGCGGCACTTTGGCGTATGGCGTTGCCCCTGAAAAATGGAATAAACCGCTATTAGGTAAAATGGTAAATCCTGCTTGCTGGCGTAAGTCTTTTAACTCTTTACTGGTTTTAAGAATGACCACTGCTTGATCAGATAAGCCCGGCGTCGCACTATCATCGATATAAAATGCATTGCCCTCTTTATCAGCCGCCATGGTGTTATTAAATACCATGCCATCATAATCAACATAAGCTTGCTTAAACTCATCTAAATTATTAGCTAAATTCATCGCCAACCAATGATCGAGCGGGTCCATATTAAACGCATTCACATCTTGAATGGTAAATGCTTGCGCATCATCCCATGCAAATGGCGCCACCTCTGCTGGCGCTTCCAAAATAGGGCCTTTATCGGAGAAATAGATATCTTTTGCCAAAGTAATGATACCTGCTGGGCCTGCGTTAACCTGTACTGTCATCGTCTCTTTAGTGATTGGTAATGGCGTACCTTCAAACAGATATTGCATTCTATCGCCTGAGGTTAGTTCAAGGTTATAAACTACAAAATGTTCCGCGGTAGAAAACGTATGAGTCCATGCAATATCATGATTAAAACCAATATTAATCACTCCAGGCATGCCCACTAATGAGCCCCCCATCATATCCAATTGATCTGGTATGGTGATATGTGACTGCCAAAAGCGTAGATTACCTGTATGAGGAAAGTGTGGATTAACTAATACCATACCACGGCCATTTTCGGTCTTATCTTTACCTAAACCCCAGCCATTTGAGCCTAAATCTCGCGGATTTTTCTGTGGCATTTTGATGTCATTCGCTTGGGCTAATAACTTTTGATTGATGTCATCCAATAATGGTTGAGCCGACGTTTTAGCAGTACTCATCCGTGGCAGATATTCTTGGCCATCACCAGGGTTGGCAAAAAAGATTAAATCGAAGAAATTTGCTGCGCCGGGTAATTGCGCAATCGAAAAAATGTAAGTTAACATATCAACCGAGCTAATCTCTTTCACCCATGGCTGGCCGGCACAAAATAGTTCTGCCGTTTGCTTACCCGCTTTCACATCGGCTAAATATTGATTATAACCATGAGTAAAACCACTAATAAGCGCACGGCTATTTTCACTCATCTCTGGCAATTTTTGCTCTGCCATCTGCCTAATTTTTAATGCCTTATAGCCAAAGTCAGAAATCAAATTACCATTATCTTCTGCTGTCGGTAATCCAGTATTAAAATCTAATGATGCGTGAGGGCCAAAGTAGAGCGAGCGTTCAGAATTTGCTTTAATAAAACCATCGGCCAGAATACACAAATTATCCTGTGCTTGAGCATAACCACTGCCAAAACCAATACCTTCTAAATTATCAGCTTGAATATGGGGTACGCCATAATCAGTACGTTTAATCGTTGCTCGAATAACACCATCTGAGGAGAAAGCTTGAATAGCACTGACGGCAGGAGCAGCTTGGGCAGGAGAATCATTATCGTCATTATCAGAGCAACCCACCATCAATCCCATAGCGGATATACTCATTAAGTACATGAGTCTTGTTATTGTCATAATATTCGTCTCTATTATTGTAAGTAACGGATCAATATGACAACAGACCAAGGAATTTCCTTATATCTCTATATAGACCCTTGAGTTATTCAAGTTAAACTTGTCTAATCACAGGTAATACTAGGTATCACACTTATTTAAACAATGATTTAAACGAGTGTCTACTATAAATAGGTCTAATAAATATATGTTTTCTAATTCAATATCGATAATTGTTGGCTCTAAAAATCCGGTAAAAATAAATGCGGTTGCCCAAGCATTTAAACAACTTTGGCCTAATACTAAGATAAATTGCCAAGGTATAAACGCACCATCAGGTGTTGCCGACCAACCGATGACAGAAGCAGAGACTCGCAAGGTGCTATTAATCGTAGTCAATTTTGCCAACAACAAGGCGGTGCAGATATTTATGTTGCAATTGAAGGCGGCGTCGATCAATTTGCTGAAGGTGCTGCGACATTTGCCTGTATTGCTATTTATTATCAACAACAACTTTATTTAGGCCGTAGTGCTTTATTACCGTTACCAATAAATGTATATAATGCATTGGTTGCAGGCGAAGAGTTAGGAACGGTAATGGATAAATTGTTTAATACTCAAAATATTAAGCAAAAAGGTGGGGCAATTGGTTTATTAACTCACGGCGCAGCAACACGTGAAAGTATTTATACGCAAGCAATGTTATTAGCCCTTGCGCCGATATTAAACCCCACCATTTATACAAAATAACTTGCCTAAAATAATGAGGCAAATGACTTTATTCACGACTAAAAAAACTAAGCATAACTAAAATGACAAAGCCATTAGTGACTATTGAAGCCAATACCATAGATGTTCGTAAACTCTCACGCTATATGATCCGCTATTTCGGTATGCTGAGCCCCAAATGCGGTGACTTACCAATATCCCCAATTCAGGGGCACTGCCTCGTAGAGTTAGGAGACAAGTCTCTCACTATCAAAGAGTTAGCTTATAATTTAAACTTAGACAAATCGAATGCAAGCCGTGCTGTTAACAGCTTAGTCCATCAAAATTTAGTGTTAACTCACACTAATCCAGAAGATCAACGCAGCCTTATTGTCAGCCTAACCAACAAAGGCAAAATACTTTTATCTCAATTAGATAGCCAACAAAACCAACAATATGCTCAAATAATGGCACAACTGAATGAAAATGATGCCAAACAGGTAATTGATGGTTTAAAGTTATACCAACAGGCAATGCAGCAGGTAAAACTACAAGCTGATTGTGATGTGAGTCTAGGTGAACCACATCAAGATAAAGCATTAGCCAGTATGATCCGTCAAGCCATTATAGAATTTGATCAAGTAGAAGAAAATAAACATCAATGGATTGATAACTTATATCAATGCTATCAACAAGCAAATGGTCAGTATTGGGTCGCTAATTTAAAGGGCAAACCACTTGGCATTGTGGGCTTTATTCCTTCCCCTGAAAACCCACAGACTTGCCAGCTTAAACATGTGTTCTTTGCTCCAATATTAAGGGGTCGAGGCTTAGCTAAACGAATGCTCATTATGGCATTCAAACAAGCTAAGAATATGGGGTTTAACACTTGCACGACAGAACTTCCTGTTGGCATTGATGCCGCCACCGAAATTTATCTTGATTTAGGTTTTAAACAATTCCAAGACCCTAATACTAAATCTGGATTTTCGCCTATGCTGTATTTTAAAAAACAGTTATAGCAAAATGACAAAACTTGCATTAGTGGCGTAGATGACCGAAGATCACTGCGCCTATTAAATGTGAGTTTTGTTAACCATGAATCATGCTGTACTGCGGGCGCAATTTCCCGCATTAAATCAAATTTTAAATGACTACCCGTTATGCTATTTAGATACCGCTGCGACCAGCCAAAAGCCGCAAATGGTTATCGATAGTATCAGTCACTATTACCAGTTTGATAATGCCAATGTACATCGTGCAGCTCATCAATTATCAGCAAGAGCCACATCCCAATACGAACAAGTACGTCATAAACTAAGCCAGTTTATTAATGCTCAACGTCATGAAGAAATTATTTTCACTCAAGGCACTACGCATGCGATTAATACGGTTGCGTATGGCTTAACCCATCAATTAAAGGTGGGCGATATCATCCTCATTGATAGCGCAGCCCATCACGCTAATATTGTGCCTTGGCAACAATTAGCTCAACGTACTGGCGCTATCATAAAATCTATTCCGCTCAATGGACAATGCCGTATCGACCTCGAGCAATATCAAGCATTAATCGCTCAAAAACCTAAAGTTGTCGCGCTTAATCATGTATCGAATGTACTGGGTACCGTTAATCCAGTCATTGAACTGATCGCAATGGCTAAAGCCGTTGGCGCACTAACCTTAATCGATGGTGCCCAAGCCATAGCTCACCTTCCAGTAGATGTTCAACAGCTCGGTTGTGATTTTTATGTGTTTTCAGGCCATAAAATGTATGGCCCAACAGGTATTGGCGTACTGTGGGGGGATTATGCAGCCCTTGACCAATTAATACCGCTGCTTACAGGTGGCGAGATGATTAAGCAAGTAAGCTTTAACCACACCAGTTTTAATCAATTACCAAACCGCCTAGAGGCAGGAACCCCTGCGATTGCCGAAGTGATAGGCCTCGGCAGCGCTATAGACTTTCTTAATCAACAAGATAGAGCCACCTGTCTGCAACACGAACAACAACTGATTAATTATTTGCAGCAGCAACTACAAGCTATAACGGGTATCGAACTCTATGGCGCTCATGCAGATAACATAGGTGCAGTGGCCTTTAATTTACAAGGCGAGCATCATCAAGATATCGGCATATTATTAGATCAGCAAGGGGTGGCTATTCGCTGTGGTCATCATTGTGCGATGCCATTAATCGAGTCGCTACAGATTAAAGGTTGCTGCCGAGCTTCACTGGGTATTTATAGCAATCAACAAGATATCGATATATTTATTAATGCACTTAAAGATGTGATTGAACTATTAGGCTAACCAAATAAATAGTTTTACTCATAAAAAAATGCGCAGTATTACTGCGCATTTACTTATCAATTATACCGGTTGCCAGCGCATGAGTAACTCTGAATCAGTCCAGTCATCCGCTAATAACAGTAAAATATTATCAACACTTAACGCTTCAAACAGATTTTGAAAACGGCCATCATCAAAATCAGGGTGTTCAAAACCGATATGCAAATTAAATAATTGACCACCAGCAGGCCAAATATTTAAACAAGTACCCGCTGCGCTAGTAAATACTAATCTTGGCTGCGTTAATCCCTGATTTTGCGCATTCAGCACCCGTGGGCTTTGATAGTATTCAATAAAACTCACACGACAGTCATCAACCGTAGCAAGCTCATCAAACACGGTAGCAGCCACAATATTATCGAGTCCAGAATCACACATATTTTTATACCCTTAAGCAATATATCATACGAAGAATATAGGCTTTTCATCCCCGAATTGACATCAGATGAACAGGATTTAATTATAATACTGCTTAGTGCGATTTATCTCGGCTTCAGTCGGTTTATAAGTGATCCAAGGGGCATCTATTTTCTTTTTATAACGAATCACTTTCTGGTCGATATCGAATTGATAAAAAGGAAATGTTTCACGTAAATTAAAAAACATCGCTGGAGCAAAAAACAAAATATCAGCGGCCAAATAACCGCCGTTGAATTTTAGAGGAACCAGGCCATACATTTGTGGCTCATTATCCTGATAGACAACAAAACGATATTGACCAAAACTTGTAGTTTTATATTTATGCCTCTGTTTATCATTGGTATTCACTGGTGAAAACTGATTAATTTTTACTGTCACATTAGGCTGCATTGCCTCAAATGAGGTTTTAGCACTACAAGCACTCATCGTTAATAGCAAACCAACCATTACCATTTTTCTTATTTTATCCATGTTTACACCCAAGCTATTTATGTTTCAGTATCATCTTGCGAATCCCATTATTTGACCATCACCCTAAAAGATGATTTCTGGTAGAATGTCGGCTCAATATCATGACTCGATTTAATAAAACAGGCTCGCACCATGTCACAAGGCGAAAATCATTTAAGCCAGCAACATTTCCTTGAATTTATTGCAGATCCAAAAAGCTTACTTATTGCATTTGAGCAAGCTCAGCATTGGCAAGAAAAGTACCGCCAAATCATGCTACTCGGTAAGTCGTTGGCTAAAATGGATGACAGCCTTAAAGTAGAACAAGCACAAGTACAAGGTTGTGAGAGTGATGCTTGGCTTTACCACATGCCAATTGATGGCAAACACTACTTTATTGCTGACAGTGATGCCCGCGTGGTAAAAGGGTTAATCGCATTATTATTAGGAGCCTGCCAAGGCCAAGATAGTGCAACCATTGCAGCTTTTGATCCTGCAGCTTATTTTACTGAATTAGGTATTGCCGGCCAATTAAGCCCATCACGAACCAATGGCTTATATGCCTTAGCCAATGCAATTAAAGCGGTTGTTTAAACACATACTAAAAAGCCGACATACAATGTCGGCTTTTGCGGTTATTTAACTCACCTTATAGCATCATATTGGCAATGGTCTTTTGAATACCAACCACATCAGTACCGCGCTTTAACTCTTTTACCAGTGGCTCTGATTGACCTGAAATCCAAATCTTAAGCTCTGCATCCATATCGAAACTGCCCGCAGTTTCCACTTCAAAGTGAGTCATCGATTTATAAGGTATAGAGTGATAACTGGTCTTTTTACCTGTGACTCCCTGCTTATCAACTAAAATCATCCGTTTATTAGTGAAGATAAACATATCGCGGATCAACTTATAAGCCAGCATTAGCTGCTCATCATCCGCCATAATTGGTGCTAACTCTTGTGCTAGCTCACTTAAATCAACTTCAGTAGCGTTGCCCATTACGGCATCAAAAAATCCCATTTTTTGTCCTTAATGATTAATAAATTATGCTTTAATTTTAGCTTTACCCACCACCATCATTTCACACTTATGGCAATCAAACACTAACTTTAATACTTCGTTACCCATCTCTAATACCATAGGTTCAGCTTTAATGCCTTCGACTTCTTTAGGGCATAAATTAAAGCTATAACGCAAACAGTGCTTAGTGATCATCAATGGCGCATCTTGCTCCAACTTCTGCAATTCATAAGCAGGTTCCACTTCTATTACGCCATGTTGCTGATAGAAGCTTTTAGCTTGTTGATTAGCCACATTACCTAAATAACTTAAATGATTTTCAGGAAACTTAGCCTTATCATCCAGCTGCCATTTTTCAGGTCGTTGATAAGCATCTGCGCGCTGCTGGATCAATGCATCAATCGCTTGGCGGCGTAAATTATTTAAAGCTGATGCCGCAAAAAAGTATTGCTCGCAGCCAGACAACTCAAGTTCACCTAAATAAAAGTCAGTACAGCCCAACTTTTTAAGCTGTTTCTCTAATGTTTGCTTACCCTTTATTGGATCATTAGCAGCCACTTTATCGGTAATGAGCTCAGCGTGAGCTTGATGACCGCGGCCATCATCTAGGGTTAATTTAAATCCCTGTTCAGTTTCAACTAACTGCATATCAACTTTGATACGACGTTTAGCAGAATCCTTGCTCATAATGGTTTCAAATGCTTGGTCGTGGTTACGATAAAGCATCATCCCCACCCGTAAGTTTTTATCCATTTTAGCCAAATATAGGCGATTCGCTTCGGCGCGGTTAATGCGTAAGCCACCTAATTTGTCATCTGATAAGGCTTTATTCTGATGTTCATTAACGAAGTAACAGAAACCGTCACCATTATTAAATTCAAGTTGTGAATCTAACTCGATAAAATCACGGCCAATATGGCTAATCGTACCTGCTGGCTCACCTAAGTATTTAGGCGATTCAAAGTCACTGATTTTATTGGTTCGTTCATTAACAAAATAATCGGTTTTACCACGGTTAAAGCTTTTATCCGGATTGGGGCTAAATTGATACTCACAACGGCCGTGTGATGAAGCTTGTAAATCGGCACGCTTAGCGATAATCGCATCAAGTTGCTGGCGATAATGCGCAGTCACGTTTTTAACATAGCTTAAATCTTTAAGACGACCTTCAATTTTGAATGAACGAATACCCGCATCAATTAACGCTTCAAGGTTGTCAGTTTGATTATTATCTTTGAGTGATAAAAGGTGCTTGTTTTCTGCTAAAACTTCACCTTGCCTTGTCTTTAAATTACAAGGTAAACGACACATTTGTGAACATGAACCGCGATTGGCACTACGATCAGTAAAGGCTTCACTGATATAACACTGGCCACTGTAGCTGACGCATAAAGCACCATGAATAAAGAACTCAAGTTGCATCTTAGTCATTGCTGCAATACTGCGGATTTCAGTTAAATTCAGCTCTCGTGCTAACACTACCTGTGAAAAACCAACTTGCTCTAAAAAAGCCACTTTTTCACTGCTGCGATTATCCATTTGGGTACTAGCATGCAGTGCAATCGGCGGTAAATTCAGCTGTAAAATACCCATATCTTGCACAATTAAAGCATCAGCTCCGGCCTCATAAATCTGCCAGATTAAGCGTTCAACTTCAGGCAATTGCGCATCCGTTAAAATGGTATTGACCGCCACAAAGACTTGCGCATAGTAACGATGGGCAAATTCGCATAATTGAGCAATATCCTCAATACTATTGCCTGCCGCTGCGCGTGCACCAAATGCAGGGCCGCCAATGTAGACTGCATCTGCGCCATGACTAATGGCTGCCATGCCATATTCTAGATTTTTGGCAGGTGCTAATAGCTCAATACGATTAGACACATGCTGAAGATTATCTGGGGTAAATAAGGCAGGTTGCGACATAAATGACAGGCTCAACAGAGAACATATATAAGGATTGAGGATTATAGCATAGTGTCTAGCAAGTGCTATTATCTAGCACAGCACATCACTAACTCTCCGTTTTGATCCACTTCACCGGTAAATTCAAACCCCAGCTGTTGATAAAGCCTAATCGCATGCGGATTGTCGTTATAGACACTGAGATAGACTTCAGACACATGATAATGCTGATACAAATACGTCATGACTAGCGTGGCAAAGCGTTTACCCAATCCTTGCCCTTGAAAACTAATATCAATCAAGAATCGATCAAACCAAACCCGCTGTAATGGTTCAAAAAACTCACCAAACATGGCAAAGCCTGCTAACTCTTGTTGATAATACAGTGCCACTGGCACAAAACGAGGATCTTGCTTAGCCTCAGCTAAACAATCGCTAATGGTTTCAATAAAACCCTGTTGTGAAGGTGCCAATGACAGGTTCAATAATTGGGGTAAATTGCTCGGCGTCACCGTCGTCATTGAGCAATCATCTATCTGCTGAAGGGTTTGCATAATGTCATATAAATCATGATATAAAGATAAGCAAAGTATATCTAAAACCGTAGATTAAGATAGATAATACAGTAGATTAAGATAGATAAAACCGCCCGCTAGAGCGGTTTTATCTGCAACATTATATTGAGGTCAAATCAAACACTTGTTGATAAATCTGTTTTACAGGTACCGCATACGCCTGAGTTTTAGGATCATCAATAGCGACTAACGTAGGCTTATCTTTTAATGTTAAGCGATGGCTCTCATCTCTTAAAAAACAGTAAGCTTGTGTGAGTAATTGTGCCTGTTGCATTGGTAATAATTCGAGCTCAGCCAGTTGCGCCAAAATTCGCACATTATCTGACCAAGTGGTTAATTCATGGTACTGCTCTGCATGAGCAAGCACCATATATTGCACGATGAATTCGATATCGGTGATACCACCAACACCCTGTTTCAAATCAAAAAACTCACTATTGGCTTTTAATAAATGCTGACGCATTTTGAGCCGCATCTCATGCACAGTTTGTTTTAGCTCTGCATTATCACGATGCTGGCATAATACCTGATCACGAGTGTCATTAAACTTAGTCGCCAGTGCATTATCGCCAAACACCATACGAGCCCGCACTAAAGCTTGATGTTCCCATGTCCACGCTTCAACACGCTGATACTCATCAAAGCGATTAATCTCGCTTACCATCAAGCCAGATGAACCTGACGGACGCAAGCGCATATCCACTTCATATAACTCACCCGACACTGTCCGAGTTGAAAATAGATGTAAGATACGTTGTGCTAACTTAAGATAAAAATGACCAGTTTCAATTGGACGCTCGCCATTGGTTTGCACATTGCTTTGACTGTTATGCAAAAACACCAGATCTAAATCAGAGCCATACCCCAGTTCTAATCCCCCCGCTTTACCGTAAGCGATAACGGCAAATCCTTTTTGATCGCCTTCTAAATAGGGAGGAACTCCATGCCGTTTGCTGACATGTTGCCATGCTTGATTAATCACTTGCTCAATAATCGCTTCAGCCAAGAAAGTTAAGTGATCACTCACTTGCATAATAGGTAAGACACCAGTGACATCCGCAGCGGCAATTTTTAATTGTTGTGACAACTTAAATTGACGTAAGCCTTCCATCTGTTGCTCAACATCATCTTCAGGAATACGCAGTAAATATTGTCTCAACTCACTTGGGTAGTCATCTAAAGAGGTGGTGTCGTAGAGATGAGATGGATCGATCAACTCATCGAGCAACATAGGGAAACGTGCTAATTGCGTCGCAATCCATGGGCTGACGCTGCATAAACTCACCAGTTGCTGTCTTGCCCCAGGGTTTTCACACAATAGCTCTAAATAAGTTGTTCGAGTTAAAATCTTATCAAGCACTTTTAAAATAGAGGAAAATGCTTTGTATGGAGTGCGATGTTGGCTCACCTCAGATAATAAGGTTGGCATTAATTTATCAATTTTATCGCGCCCTCGAGGGCCAATGGTACGTTGCCGTAAATGCACGCGCCAATCTTTAACCGCATGCCATAATGATTCGTTAGCGTTGTATTGCTTTACAATACTCAGCCCATCTTCATCATCAAAGGCAAACCATAACTGTGCTAAATCATCATGCTTATTATCAAGCGATTCTTCACCACCAATGGTTTCTTGAAATTGCACATGATTCTGAGCCATTACTTGACTAATCTGTTGCTTAAATTGCTCAATATCAGCAATGTCGAACATCACTGCGAGGCGTTGCCAATCAAGTGAATTATTCGGTAATGTTTGCGTTTGTTTATCATCAATCGCCTGTAAACAGTTCTCTAGCCGACGTAAAAAACAGTAGTTATGTTTTAAATCAGCAGCCGATTTATAATCAATTTGACCAATATCCACTAAGGTTTGTAATGCAGCAAACAAGCTTTGCTCTCTTAAAGCGCGCTCACGACCACCACGGATTAGCTGAAAGCTTTGCACCACAAACTCGACTTCACGAATGCCACCTGCACCTAACTTAATGTTATCAACCAACTTACGTCGTCTAACTTCTTGAGCGATCAGTAGCTTCATTTTACGTAAGGCATCAATCGCTGAAAAATCAATATAGCGTCGATAAATAAACGGCCTTAGCATATCTTTTAATGCTTCGTTGTAGCCAATTTCTTCACCTAGAATACGTGCCTTCACCATCGCATAGCGTTCCCAATCACGCCCTTGCTGCTGGTAATAATCTTCTAAACCATTAAAACTAACCACTAATGGGCCGCTATCGCCATAAGGACGCAAACGCATATCAACTCGATAGACAAAACCATCGACGGTATGCTGATCCAATAAGTTGACTAACCGTTGCCCCATACGGATAAAGAATTGCTGATTTTCGAGACTGCGACGCCCACCTTGGGTTTCACCGTGTTCTGGAAAGGTAAAAATCAGATCAATATCAGAGGAAAAATTGAGCTCTCGACCACCTAATTTACCCATCCCCAAAATTAATAATGGTTGCGGATTTCCTTTGCGGTCTGTTGGCGTACCGAGTTGTTGGCATAATTGCTGATAAAGCCAATCTCTAGCACTGATGATTAACGCTTCTGCCAATGCAGAGATATCTAATAACGATGCTTCAGTCGATACTCGACCACTAAACTCTCGCCATGCTAAACAAACTAATTGCTTATTGCGGTAATCTCGTAAAATTCGCTTAACTTGCTCTTCATCAGTAACTGTCGCTAATTTGGCTTTCAAATCTTGAAAAAACAGTGCCCTATCTACGTGTTCTAGTGCGCCAGCAAATAACCACTCAATCCAATGCGGATGACGAATTAATTGAGTGGCGACAAAATCACTTAAGCCAAACACCCATTTTAATGAAGATTGTTGCGATTCAAGTAAGTGCTCACTTTGAGGCCATACCTGTTGCAGCTGCTGCCAATATTGTGTAGCGGTCGTATTCATTTCATCTGAAAATAATTTATTACACTCTTGCCCCATGGACATAACACCTCTGATGTTCAATGGCTTAACGCAGCTTTTTTGACTCAAATAATAATTTAACTTGCTAAATATTAACCAATAAGCACAATAGTTGCTGTACATATTTATAACAAAATAACATCATTACATTGACAGGTTAGGCTTAATTTAATGCTGCCTGAATAATTTTGCAGCAAAATACCTCTAACAAATTAAGCGAGAGACTCATTAAACAATATTTTTATTGCTTTATATTACCTGCTCAACACTGGAGTAAGTATGACTAAATTTATTATCTGCGCAGTCACGCTGATATTAAGCCTAGCACTTTCAGGTTGTGGAGATGATCGCCCCCAACAAATTGAAAAATACCAACAATTAGCGCAGCAACGATTAACTAATTTAACCCAAGTATTGTCCCAAAATAAATTGCAAAATGGTTATATCCTCAAACAATATGCCGATAACCTTGCTAGCCAGCAGCCACAACTAGCACCATTAGCACAGCAATTAGCATTGGATGCCTCACCAACAGGCCCACTTATTGAAGCCCTGCAACAGCGATTACAGCAAAGCTACAACGCCAGTAATTTTGTCGATTTAGATCAGCAATTAAGCGAAGTTGAAAATATCTACCAAGCGGCGGATCCAGCGCAATTTAACGATATGTTATCCGATCCCGTCAACGTGATTGCCGATATGTCTCAAGGTAGTCTTGCTCGAGTAAACGCCATTAGTAAGCAAGCAGAACAATTAGCCAACAGTGCTGAAGATTTTGGTGCAGGTAGCCAGTTAGTCGGTAATCCAACTTATGGCCAATGGCAAACTAATAGTAGTGGTATGTCATTCTGGGCTTGGTATGGCATGTACTCCATGTTTTCTAACCTATTCCATCGGCCAATTTATTATGATAATTGGTCTAAACGTCGTAATTACAGCTACTACAACGATGTAGGACGCTATCGCTATACTTCGCCCAAACAAGCCAAAGCGCAAAATAAGGTTTATCAGCAAACCAGCAAAACTTATAAGAATATGGGCAAGCCTTTTGCAAGTCCTTATGCAAAGCAACGCACGGGGTCAACCAGTTTGTCACGCCAAAGTATGAGTAACCCAAAACCTAATGCGACAAGCAACAGTAAATTTCGCTCTAACTATGCCAAAGAAAGCAGTTTTCGTAACTCATCTAGCCGCACCAGTCGTGGTGTGAGCAGAGGCAAATAACCATTAAGGATATCCAATGAATTTATTTGAAACCTTTGGCCTAGATCAGCACCTGTTAACCATTCTAGCCATCGATTTAACCATTGCGGTAGTACTACTGACATTGATGCGCTATCTGCAAGGTTGGAGTATCAGTGTTAGCAGTAAAAATGAATTAGCAGAGCGTGATAATTTTGCCTTTGGTATCAGTACTGCAGGTGCTATTGCAGCATTAGCTATCGTCATTAATGGCTCAGTCACTGGCACCGCCGCGGTTGACTATATTACTGAAGCTATCGGCATGACCACTTATAGTGTGTTTGGCTTAATCCTCATTAAGTTTGGCCGCTATTTACATGACAAGGTTGCCCTCAATCAAATCAATAAAAATGAATTGATTATGCAAGGCAATACATCAGTTGCAGTCGTTGATGCCTGCGCAGCAATTGCCACCGCAATTATTATTAGAGCAGCGATAATGTGGGCAGAAGATCTGACTCTCAGCACCTTTGTTGCCATCTTTAGTGCCTTCTTAGTCTCACAATTAATGTTAGTGATACTGACCCGCTGGCGTGAATCTCGGTTTGAGCGTCGTAATCAAGGGACACCAATGCAAACCGCTTTAGCCCGAGGCCATATGGCATTAGCGATTCGCCATAGCGGTTATATGTTATCAATGGCGTTAAGCTTTAATGCCGCTAGCCATTTTATTATTTACGAGCCCAATGCATACGTGACTAATATTCTTGCTTGGTTAGTGTTCTCAATACTGATGTTATTGGCATTATCACTGTTAATTGCGCTGATCAAAAAACTGATCCTCGCCAATATCAATTTAGCCATAGAAGTAGAACATCAACATAATATTGGTATCGCCAGTGTTGAGATGGCAATCAGTATCAGTATCGCCTTAATTCTGACTGGACTCATGGCTTAATGACGCAACCAATAGCATTAACCAAACCTAAAAGCCTTGGCTGGTTTGATGACGTATTATTGCTAGGGATCATGGCGGTACTCGCTGGCTGTGGTCTGATTTATGAGTATTTACTGTCGCATTATGCGGGACGTATTTTGGGTGCCCTAGAAGCCGCTATTTACACCATGATCGGGTTAATGATTGTGGCGATGGGGATTGGTGCTTTTGCAGCAAGGCAAATACGCTGTGCATTTACAGGTTTTGCCGTACTGGAATTACTGGTCGCAATCACAGGCGCCTCAGCGATTATGATCACCGCTGCGGTCATCGGTTTTAGTCACCAATTACCGCAATTTATTAATCAAACTTTTAATTTAGCGCCAGATATGTCACCGAGCGGTGGCTTCATCGGTCAATTACAACTTATCAGCAAGTATTTGCCCTATTTGTGGGGCGTTATTTTAGGTTTGATGATTGGCATGGAGATCCCTTTGATTGCCAGAGTCAGGCAGTCTTTAAGTGAACAACATCTGCTACATAATGCTGGCACTATTTATGGGGCTGACTATATTGGTGCAGGTATTGGCGCTGCAATATGGGTCGCATTAATGCTGGCAATCGATATTCAATTGGCAGCCGCACTCACCGCCAGCTTTAATTTATTGGCAGGCTTTGCCTTTATTGGCCGTTTTTACGCACAAATCAACCATGCAAAACTCATTCTCATTGGCCATATTTTTGCCAGTGGACTGTTAGTTGTTCTACCTTATATGGGCCGCAATGGGAACAAGGCTTTAATAACCTACTGTATAAAGATAAGGTGGTTTATCAACAAGCCACCCGCTTCCAGCAATTGACGATTACCGAGCGTATTCGCAGTCAACAATTACCCGCCGTGTACTCACTCTATATTAATGGTCGGTTACAGTTTGCCAGTGACGATGAACATATTTACCATGCTTTCTTAGTCCACCCCACTTTAGCTGCCGCAGCGCGACACGATAATATTTTGATTATTGGCGGTGGCGATGGTTTAGCGTTAAAACAAGTATTAAAGTGGCAACCTCAAGCCGTGACCTTGATGGATTTAGATCAAGCCCTCGTCGAGTTATTTCGGTTTCAACAGACACCATTGCCGACCCGCACAACCCAAGCCTTGCAGCAACTCAATGGTAATGCCCTTAATGATCCTCGGCTGACGCTGATTTATGACGATGCCTTTAATGGCTTAGATAAATTGATTGCAGCTAACCATAAGTATGACGCCATCATTGTCGATTTGCCCGATCCAAGTCATCCCGATTTAAATAAACTCTATTCCGATCTGTTCTACCGTAAAGTCAATGAACTGCTCAATGCTGATGGCGTAGTGAGTGTGCAATCAACCTCTCCTTACCATGCCCCCAATGCATTTATCAGCATAGGTAACACCTTGTCATTAGCAGGCTTTAAGGTTGATCAATACCACCATAATGTGCCGAGTTTTGGTCAATGGGGTTGGAGTATGGGGACTAAAGCAGGCCTATCTGGACGTCAACGACTACAAAGATTGACTAATTTAAGCGTAGATGAATCTTGGTTAACCTTAGGCTTGATTCAAAGCAGTTTTGAATTCCCAAAACAATTTTATCTTAATCGCAATACCATTAAAGCAAACACCATAGGCTCTTTGCAGCTCTACCGCTATCACCAACAAGATTGGTCAGCCGAGCAAGCAATGACGCCTTAGATTAACTTTTGCCATCAGCTGTTGACATAATATGTCTACATGCTATGGTTAAAACCAGACATAATATGTCATAAGGACAATGATGAATATTCAAACGTTAGCAAACCACCTTAATAATCTTAATGATGATGGTCATACTGGTTTTAAATTTGATTGTTACCCAATCAGTGGTGAAGTTGAAGTGTTGCAAGTCAATATTGTCAACCGTGAAGAGATCCCAATTTTTGTCTCAATCACAGATAACCAGATTTTATGTATTAGTTATCTTTGGGGTGAAGATGAGGTTAAACCAACATCACGCGCAGCAATGTTTGAGACCATGTTAGAGTTGAATATTCCCATGCCATTGTCTGCATTCGCCAAAATTGATGATAAATATGCCCTTTACGGTGCGTTATCGCTTGCATCAAGCATGCAAGAAGTAGAACAAGAGTTAGCCGTTTTGTCTGACAACTGTCTCGAAATTATCGATGAAATGAGCGACTATCTAGTTTAAGGAGCAAGTTATGGGTATTTTTAATAAAATTTTAACCGCATTTCGCGGCGGTGCGACAGAAGTTGGAGAGTCAATTATTGATGCCAACTCTACACGTATTTTTGAACAAGAGATCCGTGACGCTGAAAAACACTTAATGCAAGCAAAGCGTGAACTAACCGATGTCATGGCCAAAGAGATGCAAGCAAGCCGTGAAATGGAACGCTTAACAGCAAGCATTACTGAACACGAAACCTATGCAGAACAAGCTCTAGCACAAAACAATGAAACGCTAGCATTAGAAGTTGCAGAAAAGATTGCCCAGCTAGACGAAGAGCTAACAGAGCAGCAAGCCATTAATCAAAGTTTTAGTCATAACTCTGCTCGCTTAAAAGAGTTAGTTAAAAAGACTGAACGCCAACTTGCAGACTATAAGCGTCAACTTAGCATGGTCAAAACCACCGCGAGCGTGCAAAAGGCGACGGCAACCATCACAGATTCATTTTCAACCAGCAACTCTAAGCTGTTAAATGCAAAAGATTCACTGGAGCGTATCAAAGCTAAGCAACAGCAATTTGATGATAGGCTTAAAGCGGCTGAAACCTTAGAAGGTGAGAATTCAGAGCAATCATTACAATCCAAGTTGTCGCAAGCAGGCATTGGCGAGCAAAAATCAAATGCCAATGCTGTGCTTGACCGCATTAAAGCGCGTAAAAGCTAATGAGTTTTCTCTCTAAACTGTTTGGCAAAAAGCCAACACCGACTCGGGAACTAAAACACCCAAGTCAACTCATCAAGGGTGATATCATTACCCTTGATGATAGCTTTGCATTGCCTATGCAGTTAAAAGGTCAGCAATTCCAAGTTGATAATATAAATTGCTATCAATATCAGCATGAAATTGAACCCGAGTGGGTATTAAGCTCAAGCCAAGGTCATACTATCTATATGACATTGGAGCAAGATGACGAGCTGACATTACTCTTTAACCTCAAACTCACTAAAGCCCAAATTGACGATCTGTTTGATCTTGACCAATTCAGCCAAATATTTGCCCAACCACATCAAAACTTCACGCAATTGTTTAATTTAACCTCAGCTACCCGTACCGCGCTTGGCGATTGGCTCGCAAGCGATTACCATCAAACAAGCTTTGCTGAATATGGTTATTTTCATCGTCAACGCAGTCATTATGAGTTGAAAATACAACCCAATTTAACGGGTGAAGCCGTTGAGTTATACCAACTCACCGATCAACAGAATCAATTTGTCATTAATATAGAAGTATATGAAGATGGCACGACAGAAGTCTGTTTAGGGCGGCGTAGACCGCTAACAGATATTAGAGAATATTGGCCTGCTCCTGATACCCATCAGCGTTGATAGGCTCTTTTAGTTAGAGATTGGGCTTCATGACCAAAAAAAAACACGAACTTCCAGCCACTTGGCAGCAAAATCAACAAGCCGCTCGCGCAACGCAAGTGGCTTTCGATCTTGATGAGCAATTTCAATATACCATTCGTAAAGCCGCACTCGATGCAGGTGTGAGCCCATCCGATCAAATTCGGACTATTTTGGGTTTAAACGTTGCAACTCGCCCTAAAAGACCACGTTTAACCGTTTCACTAAGTGCAGAGGACTACCTATTATTAGCAGCTAAATACCAATTAGATGCCAGTGCACAACTTGAAATTAAAAAACGAGTCCTTGATGATTTAGTCAGTTTTGTTAACGTAGAAAATAAAGATTAATCTCATTTATTGCAGCTTAATTGGTTACGCTATCGATTAGGCTGCATTCTGATATTAGTAGGGATCTTTCTAGTTATGCCACAATTACAACATCAACGATTAAGCCACGGCCAAGCCCCAACACCAATAGAGATGGCAATGATGTTATTGTCACTGTTCTCAGTCATTATTGTGTTAACTATGACTTTTGGCAAACTCAAGCCGCAGACTTATCACTTACTGTTTTTTATCGATACCTTTATTTGCGCTATATTCCTCAGTAATTTCTTTATTGGTTTCTTTCGAGCCAAACGCAAACTGCGCTTTATAAAAGAGCATTGGATTGACTTTGTTGCCAGCATTCCTGCCATTGAAGCACTGAGAATGGCACGTTTATTTCAGATTTTGCGGGTGATACGCCTGATCCGCATGAGTCGATCCATTTTAGTGCCGTTATTACAGCAACGCGGACAAACCACACTGGCCAGCTTATTGGTGGCTATGGTCATCATTATCACTCTCGCTTCTGTTTCCATTTTAGTGGTTGAAAGTGGCCATGAAGGATCGAACATTCAAACGGCGCAGCAAGCCATATGGTGGGCAATAGTCACAATCTCAACCGTGGGCTATGGAGATTACTACCCGGTCACCACTTCTGGTCATGTGATTGGCACATTAGTGATTATTTGTGGGGTGAGTTTCTTTGGTGTGATTTCAGGTTATATGGCATCCATCTTTGTTGCTCCTGATGAAAAAGAGCAACTTAAAGAACATAACCAAGAAATAAAAAATGAATTAGAACAAGCCTTGCATCGCATGGAACAAAACCAAGCCCATATTCTAGCTGAACTGGCTCAATTAAGAGAACAGGTCAACCACAATAAACATCAAGACCAATAAGGTTTATTCTGCAATGCGCTTTTTCTCGAGTGTTCCATCGCAAATAACAGACTTTGTTGGCGATGTACCAAATGATCACCAATATCTAACTCCAGTTCAGAAGCTAATTGCTCTAACACTTGATAACTGCTTAAAGTGTGGATACCAACCAGAAGATCTTGCCAAGGTGCTCTAAATTGCTGTCTACCTTTATCACTATAAAGCGACCCATAAGCAAAGCCCACCAATAAACCATCATCTAACGCATCACTGATCGTCAAATAATCAGTCACACTAAAATCTTGCTGACTCGGCATGAGTTCTTGCAGTTGTTGCCATGATTGCACGAGTAATCGCTGACTAAAATCAATCAATTTAGTGTGATTATCTAACGCTACACCACCTTGCTGCAATTGCCACCAAAGATTCATTAGACTAACCTGCAACTGGCCATAGCAAGGATGTCGCCACAATTGCTGTAACTTATCATCTAAGTCTAAACAGTAAAGTTGATGCTGAGCCAAGGCAATGATCTCTTCACTGTGAGGCAATTTCTGTAGCACTTGATCCGATGTATTTAAGGCTTGCATTAATGCTTCAGCACTCGCAATAAAATCACACTGCTCTAGTAGTTCTGCAAATTGTTGCTGAATCACTTTATCGATAAGATCAAACTGCGCTAATGTTGCTTTTAATAATCTAAACCAAGTACGTAAACGTAACCAATATTGTACTTTTTCAAGTTCATCAATCTCGGGCTGCTGCAACATTTGTTCAAGCATCTGCCAACGGGTTAACCCAGTTTCAAGCAGTGTAATAAGTGCACTTGATAAAGATTGATTTGCATGTAATTCAATGCAATCTAAAATAGGTAACTTTATTGGTTCTGACTGCCCAGCTAATTGATAACCACGTTGCGCTTTACTGGCTTTACCCAATCGAACAGGGACCACTTTAGCTAACGTTTGTGCCAATTGCATTAACCCTGCAGCAGAGCCAGCAAACAGTTCAAATTCAATTTCACAGATCTCATCGCTTAAGCCATTCGATTTAATTTGCCCAATATCCAGTGCAACCTCAATCAAACATTCATTAATATGAACATGCCAGCAACGTCGATTAAAATCGGTATCAAACAAGCAAACAAGCTCGCTTTGTAACGCCTCGACATCGGTACTTGCAGGCCAAATATGCGATGGGAATAAATTCAGTTGTGGTTGCTTACCGGTAATATCAATATTATATTCAGGTCTGGAATGTAAACCGCCAACCACTTGTCCCGCTGTTTTAATGGTTTGCTCGGTATGATCACCATTACGGCGAACTCGTAAACCCATATCCCATTTTCTTAACTGTAAATTGGCGGTATCAAAATATGCGTTGTAAAGTTGTTTGGGGCTTTGTGTTTCAGAAGTTGGATACTGTTCAAAAAAATCGATAATTTTTTGTACATTTTCAGCTAAACAAAATAATTTTAGTTCGATTTCTGCGTTCATTAATACTTTGCTCGCTTTGTAATCAAAAATTCATATAAAATAAGCAATAGTGTCATATTGTCATATTGCTGTAACAAAACCGAGCTATCGTTCGGCTACTTAGCAGGCAGAATACCTGTTAAAATCACAAACTGTCACTTTTTATGTAAAAACACAGTTTCAAAATGCGGACGCATGAGTTAACATGCGCGCGCTTTTTCCAATAATGGAATCACCTAAATAGGTACACGGCTATGCCAGTAAACTCTATTTTGGGCGTGTTTGCAAAATCGCCAATAAAACCGCTTCAAGAGCACATTGACAAAGTATACGACTGCGCGTCATTACTTGTCCCATTTTTCGATGCTACAATCTCAGGCGACTGGGATTCGGCAGTCAAGCTGCGCACTCAAATCAGCGAAGCAGAGAGACAAGCGGACACGCTAAAGCGTGAAATCCGTTTAAATCTGCCTGGCGGTTTATTTATGCCAGTTGAACGTACTGACTTGCTTGAGTTACTGACTCAACAAGACAAAATTGCTAATAAAGCAAAAGATATCTCTGGTCGTGTCATCGGCCGTCAATTGCTTGTTCCTTCAAGCCTTCAAACTCCCTTCCAAGCTTATTTAGTGCGTTGTCTTGACGCAGTAACATTAGCAAAAGAAGCGATCAATGAACTAGACAGTTTGTTAGAAACTGGTTTCAGAGGCCGCGAAGTGGACTTGGTTGCAAAAATGATTGTTAAACTTGATAAAATCGAGGAAGACACTGATGATTTGCAAGTTCAAGTTCGTCGTCAATTATTCGCGTTAGAAAGTGAACTTAACCCTGTCGATGTTATGTTTTTATATAAAATTATCGAATGGGTTGGTGATCTCGCTGATTTAGCTGAACGTGTAGGTTCACGTCTAGAGCTAATGCTGGCACGCGTTTAATTAATAAAAAGTTATCAAGGTAACAACATGGTTGATGTATTAGTCACCTATGGCCCAGTGCTAATTGCTACTGCGGCTGTTTTCGGATTTATTATGGCATGGGGTATTGGTGCCAACGACGTAGCGAACGCCATGGGCACATCCGTGGGTTCAAACGCTATTACCATTAAACAAGCAATTATTATTGCAATGATCTTCGAATTCGCAGGTGCATACCTTGCGGGTGGCGAAGTTACTAGTACCATTCGTAATGGTATTATTGACTCAAGCTATTTCGTCGCCGTACCAGAATTATTGGTATACGGCATGATCTCTGCGCTATTAGCTGCCGGTATTTGGTTAGTTGTTGCTTCAGCATTAGGCTGGCCAGTATCAACAACTCATTCTATTGTTGGTGCCATTATTGGTTTCGCGGCAGTAGGTGTAGGTACGCAAGCAGTTTCATGGGATAAAGTAGCGGGTATTGTAGGTTCTTGGATTGTGACCCCTGCAATTTCTGGTTTTATTGCTTACCTTATCTTCCAAAGCGTACAAAAACTGATTTTTAATACTAGTAACCCTTTAGCAAATGCAAAACGCTACGTGCCGTTCTACATGGCTTTTGCTGGCTTTATTATGTCACTAGTAACCATTACCAAAGGTTTAAAGCACGTTGGACTAGATGTTAGCAACGCTGAAGCTTACGCATTAGCAGTTGCTATTGCAGTGTTAATTGGTATTGGTGGCAAGATTGCTATTGCACGTTTACATATGTCAGAAAATACAGATCAACAGACTCAATTCGACAATGTTGAAAAAGTATTCGCTATTCTGATGGTATTAACTGCATGTTGTATGGCATTTGCTCACGGTTCAAACGACGTTGCTAACGCAATTGGCCCATTAGCAGCGGTTGTATCTGTAGTACATAGTGGCGGTGAGATCAGTTCTAAAGCACCACTTGTATGGTGGATTTTACCTCTAGGCGCTGTAGGCATCGTGTTAGGTCTTGCAATCTTTGGTAAGCGTGTAATGCAAACCATTGGTAAGAATATTACTCACCTAACACCAAGCCGTGGTTTTGCCGCTGAATTAGCAGCAGCATCAACGGTGGTAATTGCATCAGGTACTGGTCTACCAATTTCTACTACTCAAACATTAGTAGGTGCGGTATTAGGTGTTGGTATGGCACGTGGTATTGCAGCAATTAACTTAGGTGTTGTACGTAACATCGTAGTTTCTTGGGTTGTAACACTACCTGCAGGCGCACTACTTTCAATCATCTTCTTCTATATTATTAAAGCTATTTTCCAATAATATAAAGAGTTGAATTGCATAAAATAGAGGGAAGTCTCGGCTAACGATGACTTCCCTCTTGCATTCATGCAGTTAAATCCATAGCATGTGCCTATATCCAAAAATGAGACTTTTTCCGTGTTAAGATATTTAATACTTTTTGCTGCATTATTAATTGCACCTGCGAGCTATGCTGCAGGTCAAACTCGTTATATTTCTGATGACGTTTACCTCTTTTTACATGGTGGGCCAGGAACACAATACCGTATTTTAGGTAGTGTAGAAGCAGGCCAACCGGTAACATTCTTAGGTGAAACCCAAGGAACATATAGCAAGGTGGTTGATATTAAAGGCCGCGAAGGTTGGGTTGACTCTAAAATGCTTAGCAGCCAAAAAAGTTTTAGATTATTACTACCTGAAGTACAAGCTCAATTAACTAAGGTTAAAACCCAGTTAGCTGATGTACAAGGCTCTGATACCGAAACTAAGCAAGCACTATCTGATGCTCGTCAACAACTCACCCAGTTGAAGCAGCAACTTGCAACCACCACTCATGAACGCGATGAAGCAACAGCAAAACTTGCTAGCATTGCTAAAAATGAGCGTTTTGAAATGTGGCAACAAGGCAGCTTTATTGCCTTCTTAGGCTTAGTGATTGGTATTATCTTAGTATACTTACCACGCCCACAACGTCGTAAAAAAGACCGTTGGATGTCGTAATAAGAGCAACACTCAGCTCGATAGTTACGTGTAATAAATTGATATGAAAGCCAGCCTCGTGCTGGCTTTTTTATTGGCTGTAATTTTTATTTGTAACCAAGTAAAACTTTAGTTACCATCTTGCTACAAATTGTATACAAAATACATAATCCAATTTTGAGTCAACCAAAAAAGGAGCGTAATAATGTTCAACGCGAGCGAACTCTTATCTGGTGCATATAAAGATGCTTCACTTGAAACGTTATTTGATGCCATCCAAGCTAATTATTATGTAGATGAATCTCTCTATCTACAGCAGCTTATTACGCTCATTCCCCAACACGATGACACCATTGCCAATGTCACCCAGCAAGCACATCAGCTAGTTGAACAAGTCAGACAGTATGACAAAAAAGGCATGATGGTCGGCATTGATGCTTTTTTACAGCAATACAGTTTAGAAACTCAAGAAGGCATTATCCTCATGTGTCTAGCAGAAGCCCTGCTGCGCATTCCTGATGCTGCAACAGCTGATGCATTAATTGAAGACAAACTTGCTGGCGCTGATTGGGATAAACACCTAAAACAAAGTGACTCACTCTTAGTTAATGCTTCAACGTGGGGATTAATGCTCACGGGCAAAGTGGTCAAATTGGATAAACCTGCTAACGGTAATCCGAGTTCAATGCTCAATCGCATGATTAACCGAGTTGGTGAGCCTGTTATTCGTCAAGCCATGTATTCCGCCATGAAAATTATGGCCAAACAGTTTGTATTAGGACGGACGATTTCTGAAGCACTTAAAAATAGTCAAGATGGCCGAAAACAAGGTTATACCCATAGCTATGATATGCTCGGTGAGGCAGCGCAAACCGCTACAGATGCACAAAAATTTTTTGATGAATACAGCCAAGCGATTACCCGTTTAGCTGAGCAGCGTTATCACAATAACGCACCAAGGCCGACGATATCAATCAAGCTCTCGGCACTACACCCTCGCTATGAGGTTGCCAATAAGTCCCGTGTTATGACCGAACTATTTGAGTCAGTCATACTATTAATTAAACAAGCCCGCGGGGTTGATATCGGCGTCACCATTGATGCAGAAGAGGCAGATAGACTTGAGCTGTCATTGCAACTATTTCAACAACTCTACCAAAGTGAATGCTGCCAAGGTTGGGGCAATTTAGGGATTGTTGTGCAAGCTTACTCTAAACGTGCCCTGCCCGTTTTATGCTGGTTAACCAAATTAAGCCAGAGCCAAGGCGATATTATTCCGGTGCGTTTAGTCAAAGGCGCTTATTGGGATAGTGAACTCAAGTGGGCGCAACAAAAAGGTGAGCAAGCCTATCCACTCTTTACCCGCAAAGCAGGCACAGATGTCTCTTATCTTGCTTGTGCACGCTATCTCTTAGACGATGCCACTAAAGGCGCTATTTATCCACAATTTGCCAGCCATAATGCACAAACCATTGCAGCCATTCGTGATATGGCTAATGGTCGTGAATATGAATTCCAACGTTTACACGGCATGGGACAAGAGGTTTACGACACCATTTTAGCTCAAGCAGATGCTCCTAATGTGCGAATATATGCCCCTGTTGGTGCCCATAAAGAATTACTGCCTTACTTAGTTAGACGCTTACTGGAAAATGGCGCCAATACCTCATTTGTGCATAAGCTGGTTGATCCTAAAACCCCGATTGAATCGCTCGTCACTCACCCACTTACAACCCTATTAACATACTCAGAATTGGCGAATCCACATATCGTGATGCCAACGGATATTTTTGGTGATGAGCGCCAAAATTCTGCAGGACTAAACCTCAATATTGGCATTCAAGCAGCACCTTTTTTCGCACAATTTGAGCCATTCCAAAACAAGCAATGGCAAGGTGCGGCATTAGTGAATGGCGCCGACATTGCTGGTGAAACCCATAAAGTATTCAGTCCACAAAACCACAATACTTGTGTAGGCGAAATTGCATTCGCTAGCAATGAAGCCGTTGAATTGGCATTAAGCAGTGCTTATCAAGCATTCCCTCGCTGGAGCAACACGCCAGTTGAACAACGCTCTAAAGCATTAAATAAGCTTGCTGATCTACTTGAACAGCATCAAGTTGAGTTAATCGCTTTATGCACTAAAGAAGCAGGGAAAAGCCTACAAGATGGCATTGATGAAGTACGTGAGGCCGTCGATTTTTGTAGATATTATGCTGTTCAAGCTCAACATTTAATGCAGCAGACCACATTGCCTGGCCCAACAGGTGAGCTGAATCAATTAGCGCTTGCGGGTAGAGGCGTATTTGTTTGTATTAGTCCATGGAATTTCCCATTAGCAATTTTTCTAGGTCAAATTACTGCGGCACTGGCAACGGGTAATACTGTCATTGCCAAACCCGCAGAACAAACTTGTCTAATCGGCTACCGCGCGGTGCAACTTGCCCATCAAGCTGGTATTCCAACCGATGTACTGCAATTCTTACCGGGCACGGGCGCCAGCGTAGGTGCTAAGTTAACCGCTGACCGCCGTATTGCAGGGGTTTGCTTTACTGGTTCAACCGTCACAGCCAAGCGAATAAACCTCACGCTGGCACAGCGAGATGGCGCAATTATTCCGCTCATTGCTGAAACTGGTGGTCAAAATGCAATGATTGTAGATTCCAGTGCGCAGCCAGAACAAGTAGTAACAGATGTCATTGACTCTGCCTTTACTAGTGCTGGCCAGCGTTGCTCAGCACTTCGAGTGCTTTATCTGCAACAAGATATAGCAGATGAAGTGATTGAACGCATTAAAGGCGCTATGAATGAGTTAATCCTAGGCGATCCTGCATCTTATCAAACTGATGTTGGCCCCGTCATTGACGCTACAGCTAAAGCTAACCTTAATGCGCATATTGATCACCTTAGCCAAGTCGCTAAACCCATTAATCAGTTACCATTAAATGATGCTTGTGAGCATGGCCACTTTGTCGCCCCTGCCGCCTTTGAGATTGAATCAATTAATATATTAAACAAAGAGCATTTTGGGCCTATTTTGCATATTGTTCGTTACTCAAGCATGCAACTAGAGCAGGTATTAGATGATATCAACGCCACTGGATTTGGCTTAACGCTCGGCATCCACAGCCGTAATGAAAGCCATGCTAACTACATTATGAATCGAGTCAATGCAGGTAATATTTATATAAACCGTAATCAAATCGGTGCTGTCGTTGGCGTGCAGCCATTTGGTGGACAAGGGTTATCTGGCACGGGTCATAAAGCAGGCGGACCACATTACCTAACCCGCTTTATCACCGAAAAAACGGTCAGCAATAACATTACCGCAATTGGTGGTAATGCCACATTACTCTCACTCGGTGATGCTGAGTAGGCACTAACTACGCCTCAAGACTGCAACAAATTGTATCCAAAGTATGTATTTGTTGCAGATTAACCAACTATAAGTTGATCAAGATCACTTTATGAAATTGTATTAATCAGCTGCTCATATAACCATCATGTTATAGTTCCTATACTTCGCGAAATATCCCACATACCCTTATGTATAGAGAATACCCATATGCAACGTAGTCTGATTTTATTGCCTCTGATCGCCTCGCTTACCGCTTGTGGCGGTGGTTCTGACTCATCAGATAACACAACGCAACCAACCCAAAGTGTGGCTGCTCATATTCAAGGTGAATTACAAGCTGTTTCTAAAACTGATATCAAAGTTAATGGTATTACGATTCCATCAAGCACTGCCAATATTGTGATTGATGGTGAAGAGCAAAGTCTGTTTGATCAACTACAACCGGGCATGATGGTCACAGTCACTACCGATGGTAAAAAAGCAAATACCATCATTTATGACTCAATCTTAATCGCACCAGTCGTGAAATCAGCAACTAAAAACGCAGCGGTTACTGTTGCGGGATATCAAGTGCTAGGTGGTAACTTTAATCAATTCAAGTCTGGCGATATGGTTGAAGTGAGTGGTTACTTTGTTAGTGGCGAACAAGTAATGGCAACTTATGTCACTAAGCCAATCAATGTACTAGACAAAAATGCTGAAATTGAAGGCCAAGTCACTAATTTAGATAGTCAAAACCGTACATTTACCCTTGGTAAAATCCATGTGGATTATAACTCTGTAAAAGAATATGCCGCTCAAGGCAGTTTAAATAACGGTGACTGGATTGAAGTTGAAGGCGAACTAACAACCGATCTTCAACTAAAAGCATTACATATTGATGTTGAAGATTTTCAAGATTTTGAAGATCTAAATGACAAAAACTCACTTGAATTCCAAGGTGTTATTAGCTGGATCAGCAGCACTAAAGAACAACTGACACTAAACCAAAAGTGGCCAGTAACCATCACAGCTCAAACTGAATTCGATGGCATCACGAAAGATAAGCTTGTAGTAGGCAAAATGATTGAAGTTGAAGGTGCTTGGAGTACTGCCAATAACAATCAAACCTTAATAGCGAGTGAAGTTGAGTTTGATCATGATGACGATCAGCCACAACCACCAATTCAAACTAACAAAGAGTTCCAAGTTGAAGGTCGCGCTACCGTTAACAATGAAGTGCTATCGATTAATGGCATCGAGCTAACCGTCATGCCATCAACACAATGGGAAGACGGTATTCATATGTCGTCTGTAGATGGTCATTGGGTACAAGTTGAAGGTTACCAGCAAAATAACCAATTTTTAGTCACAGAAATCGAGCCAGAAACTCAAGCTATGCATGAAATCGAGCTAGAGGGCCAAGTGACTCAAGCTGAAGACTCTGATATCACACTTTGGGGCTATGCTGTTGCTGATGACAGCTTAAACCAATATGTTGGTAAAAATGTTGAAGTTGAATGTCAATTTGTACCACACGACAAGCAAATCCATACTTGTGTCGTTGATAATGACTAATACATAACAACGCTTTTGAAGGCTGCCATCGGCAGCCTTTTTGTTGCCATCTTCAATTTAATAATAACCACTGAAAATCGTTAAACTTCACAGTCTTCGATAAACATAGATATAAAACCCGCCTAATTTAGTGACCTAAATCACACTCCCCATCTCATTTACAACAAATTAACTTTAGCTTAAGAAAACCAGCTCATATAGGAGGTGTACATATTGTTAATCATCACTAAAGGAGTTTATTAACCTTAAAGATGCTAATCCCATCTTACGGAAAATATAAATCACTATGGAATTTTTACTTGAACCCCAAATATGGATAGGTTTAATAACACTAATTATCATCGAGATTGTACTCGGTATCGATAACCTCGTATTTATTGCAATTTTAGTAAAAAAACTTCCACCAGAGCAGCGCGATAAAGCCAGAACCATTGGTTTATCTCTAGCACTCATCATGCGCTTAGGTTTACTGAGCATTGTGTCATGGTTAGTCACCCTCACAGAGCCACTATTTAGCATCGCTAGCTTAAGTTTCTCAACCCGCGACCTTATTTTAATTGTGGGTGGTTTGTTCTTACTTTATAAAGCGACACATGAGCTACATGAGCGATTAGAAGGCGACCAGAACCAGCAGCAAAGCACTAATGTCTACGCCAGTTTTGGTGTCATTATTGCGCAAATTCTAGCATTAGATGCCGTATTCTCACTTGATTCAATTATTACTGCCGTCGGATGGTTGATAGCTTAACCGTAATGATGATTGCAGTGATTATTTCGATGATAGTCATGTTACTTGCTTCTAAATCGATTACTAACTTTGTTAATGCGCATCCTACAGTGATTGTATTGTGCTTAAGCTTCCTCCTTATGATCGGCTTTATACTGGTCGCGGAAGGCTTTGGCTTCCATATTCCAAAAGGTTATTTATACGCCGCAATTGGTTTCTCAATCCTAATTGAAATGTTTAACCAAATGATCCACTCTAGTCATACAAAACAAGCAGAGCGTACGCCATTAAGGCAACGTACAACAGAAGCTATTTTCAAGTTGATGGGTAACAAACATTATATTGTCAAAGATGATGACGATGATAATAATCCCGCAGCACCGGTGAGTTTTGACGATGCTGAGCGCGAAATGGTAACAGGAGTGCTATCACTGTCAGAGCGTAGCGTTCGTAGCGTGATGACCCAGCGTAAAGAGATTGTCTGGTTAAATACTAAGAGTGATACAGTAGCAATTAAACAAACGATTAAAGACAGTCGTCATCAAATATTCCCAATTTGTGATGGTTCATTGGATAATCTGATTGGTTTAATGCGTAGTAAAGATCTACTGTTAGCAATAGAGTCTGGTGAAGATTTAGCACAGGTTGCAGCTAAAAATTCAGCTTATATCGTACCAGATAGCATTAACGTAATTAGATTACTTGATGGCTTTAGAGCGTCACGAGCTGGTATGGCTATCGTTGCAGATGAATTTGGTAATATCCAAGGTATCGTCACCCTACATGACTTATTAGAGTCAATAGTAGGTGAGTTCCCTGATATTGGCGAAACTCTTGATATCGAACGCACAACTGATGGCTGGTTAGTAAGAGGCGTAGTCTCTATTCACGACCTTGAATCACGCTTAGATATTCCTGCAGTAATAAGTAAACAACAAGATTACGATACGGTTGCAGGCTTGCTATTAGGTGTTAATGGTACGATTCCAAAGCAGCAAGATGTGATTGAACAAGGTCAATTAAGATTTGAAGTCATTGAAGCTGATGAATTTAAAGTCTCATTGGTTAAAGTGAATTTACTGAGTTAATCGCAGATAATAAGGGCTGCAATTGCAGCCCTTAATGCTATTCATTAACTAAACTAACAAGGTCTAAAACCAGCAAAAGTCACCGGCTTATCATTAAACTCTGGTGCAGTTTGCGATAGCACACTCGGCTCACTGTCGCCGCTACAACCACAACCGCCCGTTGAACCACCACATCCGCCGCCACAACCACCTTTCTTCTCATGGTTTAAACATTCACGGCCTTGACTTGCATCAACTAAACGGCGCGATAGATCGGTTGCAGCAGCCAGTAAATCGACTAAAGTCATTTTACGACTACACTGACTCACACTAATTCCAGCAGCCAGTAATTTACCCAAAATACGTTGGCCAATCTCTTCTACCAACACAACTGTCGCACCTTGCGCTTTAATCAGGTTTAACATGGCTTTTTTAGCACTACAGCCACCCGCTAACGCTGGGTTAGCAAAACGTGCAACCAACTGTTGCTGTTCATTATAAAAAGCAATCTCTTTTGCTTTAGTAAAATGGCCTGCTAATCTATCTCTGCTCAGTGGTACTGCAATAATCATTATATTTACCTGTTGTTACGTGCAAATATTGTCATATTACCGTTAAGCTCACTTGCTTACTGTGAGTTAAACCATATTAAAAACCCTGCTCATGGCAGGGTTTTTACATCATCAATCACTTAACTATTACCGCTATAGTTGTTGATACAAACTACGATAATAATCATCCGTGGCTAATAGCTGTTGATGATTGCCACTAATTCGAATTTTTCCCGCTTCCAACAAATGAATATTATCCATCAATGCCATTGCGGTAAGTCGGTGACTGATCATCACCATGGTTTTTCCTTGGGCAAACTCAAACAGCAGTTTTAAAATATCGCGCTCAGTCGCTTTATCTAAACCTTCGGTGGGTTCATCTAATAACAACAAAGGAGCATCACGCAATAATACTCGTGCCACACCAATACGGCGCTGCTCACCGCCAGAAAGCTGTCTTCCTCCCGCACCAAGCCATAAATCAAGTGGTCGCTCAATTTCAGTTAAATTGGCTAAACCCACTTGATTAAGCACCTCGAGCAAACGTAAATCATCGACTTTTTGGTCAGGCATTAACGCAATCGTTAAGTTATCCCGTAAAGTTGCACTAAACAAATAGATACGCTGACTCACAAGGCTCATCCCTTGGCGCAGGGCAAACTCACTGTAATCGCCAATGGCACGTTCAGTTAAACAAATTTGCCTTGTTGTGGCTGCCACTCACGGGTTAATAAACTCAATAAACTGGATTTACCAGAGCCTGTTTTACCTAAAATAGCGACTTTGCTGCCCGCCACAATGTGCAAATCTAAATTTTGTAAAACAGGGACTTGCGCATCATAACCAAAGCTCACTTGCTTAAAGCTGATACTGACATCTGTTAATGATGCCGTTGCTTGCGGATTAAACACAATATCACTTTGCTGTTCAGTCACTTGGGTTAAGCGATTAGCCGCCATAACACATGCTGATAAATGTTGAAATGCCCCCGCTAGCGGCATCATCATCTCAATACACGCCATTGTCGCAAACACCATCAATGCCATTAAAGGCCCCGGCGGCACATGACTGCCAACACCTTGAGCGGATAGATAGAGCATCACTATCACAGCAATACCGCTCATTAACACTAAACAAGCTTGGCTTAATGCACTCACATTTGCCATAGCGATTTGTGCCCGATGTAACGCCATTTCGCTATCATCCAATTGCTGACGATAACGCTGATTAGCACCAAATAAGGTTAACTCTGATTGGCCCTGCAAATACTCAAGCAAAGTCACTCTATAATTGGCTTTGGTTTGTACCTGCGCCACACCGGGTTCTCTGCCTAACAGATAAAATAGCGCAGGAATAAGTAACCACATCGCCAGTAAAATACCACATAGCACTTTAGCTAGGCTGGCATCAAACATGGCTAAAAAGAGGTATAACAGCCCTAACACTAATAATGAGCCTGTCATTGGCACTAATAAACGCAGATAAAGATGATCTAAGGTATCAATATCAGCCACTAATCGATTAAGCAGATCACCACGGCGCACACCTTGTAGGTTTTTAGCAGACAAAGGCAATAACTTTTGCCAGACCCAAACCCGTAAATTAGTTAATAATCTAAAGGTCGCCTCATGAGTAACTAAACGTTCACCATAACGGCTAGCTGTACGCGCAATGGATAAAAAGCGCACGCCGCCCGCTGGAGTAAAGAAGTTGAATGCAAGCGCTGTTGCCGCAGTTAGGCCTGCAACGGCGGCTGCGGATAGAAACCAACCGGACAATGACAATAGGCCTATGCCAGCAATAATCGTGGTCATAGTGAGCAATAGACCTAAGCTCATAAATAACCATTGCTGCTTAAATAATTTAATAAAGGGTATTAATGCTTTCATTATTCAGCCCCTAAATTGAGGTCAGTCACTGACTGGCTAGACTCATACTGCATCTGGGCAAAAACGCCATTGCCATTAGCTAACTGCAAAAAGCTACCCTGCTCCACAATAATGCCTTTATCTAATACGATAATCTGTTCAATTTGCTGCAATTGATCAAGTCTATGGGTCACCATTACACAGGTTTTATCGGCTGTTGCCGCGGCTAAACTTTGCAATACAAGTTGTTCACTAATACTGTCTAAACTTGCTGTCGGCTCATCTAACACATAACAACTGGCTTGTTGAGCAAATGCTCGCGCCAGTGCAATTCGTTGTGCTTGGCCCACGGATAAGCCTTGGGTTTGCTCAGTTAATTGATAATTTAACCCTTGAGTCAGGCTTTCTACCCAGTCTGCAATATGCGCTTGCTTAAGTAATTGCAACACTTGTTCATCGGTTAGATCATTACCATTTAAGCAAATATTATCGCGAATCGAACCATGAAATAGCTGTGGCTCTTGACCTAACCAAGCGAGTTTTTGGCGCCAACTCACAAGATCTAGTTGCTGTAATTCAATCCCGCTAATTTTGAGCGAACCTTGATAAGGTAAAAAACCAAGCAAAGCCTGCAGTAAACTCGTTTTACCTGCGCCACTTGGCCCCACGATAGCAAGATGTTGACCGGCACAAACACGAAAACTAATCGGTCCTAATAATTGACAACCATCATGACTAAAAACCGTTAACTCATGGGCTTCAATACTAATATCAGCAGTTAGTGGTTGCTGACCTTGCATGTTAGGCTCTGGTGCATCCAACAGTTTCATTAACTCTTCAGCTGCGCCAATCGCTTGCGCTTTAGCATGATAATGAGTCCCCATATCTCGCAATGGCTGGTAAAACTCTGGCGCCAGAATCAACACAAATAAGCCAGTAAACAGGCTAATAGGCGCACCATAATGACCAAAATCTAAATGACCGAGGTAACTAAAACCAAAATAAACCGCCAACACCGCAATAGATACCGCGGCAAAGAACTCTAATACTGCAGAGCTTAAAAATGCCAGCCGTAATACTGACATGGTGCGCTCTCTAAACTCTTCTGACGCTTTACTGATCTGTTTAATTTCAGATTCAGCACGATAAAATCGTTTTAATGTCGCTAAGCCTTGTAAACGATCCATAAAATGACCGCTCAATTTGGCTAATGCACTAAAATTTTTGCGGTTAGCATCAGCGGCTCCCATGCCCACTAAAATCATAAACAATGGGATAAGCGGTGCTGTGGCCAATAAAATAATGCCACCAGCCCAGTTAATCGGGAACACGGCGACTAAAATAATCAATGGAATAAAACCTGCTAACGCAATTTGCGGCAAATATCTGGCATAGAAATCTTGCAGATCTTCAACCTGCTCTAACACGATACTTGCCCAGCTACCAGCGGGTTTACCTTGAATAAATCCCGGCCCCATACGTGTCAGTTTATCAAGCACATTGGCTCGCATTTGTTGTCTTAAGCGTCTACCTGCTTCAAAACTTACCCGTTCACGGCCATAAGCGAGCAGCGCTCTAACACCGATCAACACCAATAATGACACTAACGGTAAGGTGAATTGTGCAACAGGCTGCTTAGCAATAATGACACCATGCAGTACAGTGGCAATACAGTAAGCCTGAGCGACTAATGCCATGCCCGACAAGACGCCGAATGATATGGCTAATTTTAAATAGATACCGCAGGCTTGTTTTTGTTGCTTAAGCCACTTTGTAAGGATTTTCTCTAGGGTTTTATCCATGATATCTCAAACATTTAACTGCTGGCTCTACCCACGAATGAACGCCAGCAGAGTATTAATGTGACACAAGTATCTCAAGCCTCAACTAAAGAATAAACTGAAGCCCTAAGGTATTTGATCCAGATCAACAAATTGTAAGCATTAAGCCAATAAAAGCCTAGTAAATTAACTTCATCGTCCACTAAATAAGCGCTAATTGGAGATAATTCGCACTTTTGCCACAGATGCGCTACACTGCGCGGCCTGTCACGCAGGTGAGCACACCATTTTTATGCCGTTTTCGGCGACAAGAGAAGATTCTATGAGCTTTGCCTCCCTCGGTTTACCCGAGTCAATTTTAAAAGCCGTAGCCAAACAAGGTTACACCACTCCATCACCAATCCAAGCAGAAGCAATCCCAGCCGTACTACAAGGCCGCGATGTTATGGCTGCCGCCCAAACGGGAACAGGCAAAACGGCAGGTTTTACGCTACCTGTGCTCACTTTATTAGCTAAAGGCATCAAAGCACCAGCTAAGCAGGTTCGTACACTTATTTTAACGCCAACCCGTGAGCTTGCGGCGCAAATTGGCGAGAGCGTTACTCAATATGGCGCTCAGTTACCATTACGCTCAACGGTTGTTTTTGGTGGCGTCAGCATTGGCCCACAAATTAGTAAGTTAAGCCGTGGCGTTGATATTTTAGTGGCCACGCCTGGTCGTTTGATGGATCTATACCAGCAGGGCGCAGTAAAATTTGATCGTCTAGAAATTTTAGTTCTGGATGAAGCTGACCGTATGTTAGATATGGGCTTTATTCACGATATCCGTAGAATTTTAGCGATCCTACCTGCTAAGCGCCAAAACTTAATGTTTTCGGCCACTTTCTCAGATGAAATCCGAGCATTAGCAAAAGGTCTAGTCAACAACCCTGTTGAAGTCTCAGTAACACCTCGCAATACCACGGCCAATACTGTTAAGCAGTTAATTTGTCCTGTTGATAAAGCGCGTAAGAGTGCTTTATTGGTCAAATTAATTAAACAGGAAAACTGGCATCAGGTATTGGTATTTAGCCGCACTAAACATGGTGCTAACCGTTTGGCTAAAACCCTTGAAGGCAAAGGCATTAATGCCGCAGCTATTCATGGCAACAAGAGCCAAAATGCCCGTACTCAAGCATTAGCTAACTTTAAGTCTGGTAAGGTGCAAGTTTTAGTTGCAACGGATATTGCGGCACGTGGTTTAGATATTGATCAACTACCACAAGTGGTTAACTTCGACTTACCAAACGTACCTGAAGATTACGTTCATCGTATTGGCCGTACAGGCCGTGCGGGTGCATCTGGACAAGCAGTATCACTCGTTAGTAATGATGAATCAAAATTACTGCGTGATATTGAGAAGCTGATTGGTAAGCAGATTGAACGCCGTGAAACTGAAGGTTTTGAACCTGAAATGCCACTACAGGTATTCCATCAAAACAGCTCAGCGAGCAAACCTGCTAATGGCCAACGTTCAGCGCGTAACTCTGCCGGTCAAGGTCAACGCCGTAACAACAATTCAGGCCGCAGTGCTAATGGCGAAAGCCGCCCACAATCACCTCGTCGTGGTAATGGTGCAGCAACGTCAGAAAATAAGCCTGCTAAGCCAAAAACAAACTATAAGCCACAGCAGCCAAGCAAACGTCGCTTAAGTAATAACACAGCCAATACCGGTAGCAATACCAATGTATGGCAAAACGCTAAACCAAAGAGTGAAGCAAATTCTTAAACTCTGAATAATTTAGTGAGATCAAAAAAGGCGTGCTGAGCACGCCTTTTTAATATCAATTTACCGAGTTTAGTTATTCATTAACCAAGCACGGCAAGTACGACCTTTAAGCTTACCTTTGCTGATCTTATTGACAGCCACTTTAGCGACACTACGACGCACAGCCACATAAGAGCGGTAATCGGTTACTTGGATCTTACCTACATCGCTACCCGCAATACCATTCTCACCCGTTAACGCGCCTAAGATGTCACCCGGACGAATTTTTTGCTTCTTGCCCGCATCAACGTGAATGGTGATCATTACAGGCTCTGGCGGTGTCATAGAAACATCAGCAGGTGTCGGTAGTGCTTCACTGTCAATGGTGATACCTAGGGTATCTTCTAAAGCCACTAACTTATGTGCTTCTGATTCAGTGTATAAGCTTAATGCTTGTCCTTTGGCGCCTGCACGGCCTGTACGGCCAATACGGTGGATATGCACTTCACTATCGTAAGCTAATTGATAGTTCACCACTAAATCTAGTGCGTCAATATCTAAGCCTCGTGCAGCAACATCGGTCGCAACCAGAATTGATGCGCTCTTATTGGCAAACTGAATTAAAGTTTGGTCACGGTCACGCTGCTCTAAATCACCGTTAAGTTCCAATACGCTAAATCCTGCAGCCGCTAAAGTATCTGCAACTTCTTGCGTTTCACGGCGCATATTACAAAATACGACGGCACTTTCTGGGCGATGCTTAAGTAACAATAACTTTAATGCAGCTAAACGCGCATGGTTATCTGCAACTTGGTAGAAATGCTGTTCAATACTATGAGTATCATGGGTTGAAGCCACTTTTACGGTCACAGGCGTGACCATGATGTCTTTCGCCATCTGCTCAATTTGTTTAGGGAAAGTCGCACTAAACAGTAATGTTTGACGCTGCAATGGCGTGTAATCAAGAATGGTATCTAATGCAGCACTAAAGCCCATCTCTAACATACGATCAGCTTCATCAAGTACTAATGTCGTTAAGTCATCTAAATGCAAACGGCCACGCTCTAAATGATCAACGATACGACCCGGTGTACCCACAATGATATGCGCGCCATGTTCTAATGAGCCAATTTGAGGTCCCATTGGTACGCCACCACATAAGGTAAGAATTTTAATGTTATGAATACCACGCGCTAATTTACGTAGCTCTTTTGCCACCTGATCCGCAAGTTCGCGAGTTGGACATAACACCATGGTTTGAATACGGAAACGCTTAACATCCAGTTTATTCAATAAACCCAAACCAAAAGCAGCAGTTTTGCCACTACCTGTTTTTGCTTGAGCAATCACATCATTACCAGCAATGATAGCAGGTAAGCTTTGTGCTTGAATTGGTGTCATTTGCTCATAACCTAAACTTGCTAGGTTATCGACTAATGGCTTTGAAAGACCGACTGATGAAAAAGCCATAGAGGCTGTTTTTTGCTGATTGCTCAAGGTTATTTCCTATTTCAAATATGCTTACCAAAACAGCAAGCGGCCGAATTATATCAGCTATATCTTACTAGCACTATTCAGGCTTGAATAAACCGATCATTTCAGCTTGAGTAGATTTTTTAATATTATTGTCTGTTTGCTGCTCGCGGTAATCGCAATCGGTACACTCTATAGTTTCAATACCATGTTCTAAAAACAGTAAAATGGAATCTAATTCCCCACATTGTGGGCATTTAGCACCAGCAACAAAACGTTTCTTTACTTTTTTAAGGGTCATTGTTCTTCATCCTTGTTAATACTCAAACGACTTTGAGAGCATCCACTTTATCTCATTTTGACATAAGTTCACTGACTATTGGCAGTTAAAATATAGCCTAAGCAAGGTAATTTGCGCTAAAATCAGCCCCCTCTTTACTTCCGATAGACATAAGCAGTTATCTCTGAATGATCACCATTACTGAAGCAGAATTAATCCGCGGTACTAAAACGCTACTAGAAGATGCCGCCTTAACTATTTACCCTGGCCACCGTGTCGGCTTAGTGGGTGCCAATGGTTCAGGTAAGTCATCACTATTAAGTTTAATCTTAGGCCAACTAAGCTTAGATAAAGGTGAAATCAATCTGCCAGCAAGTTGGCGTATTGCCAGCGTTGCGCAGCATGCACCAGCATTAGAGACCCCTGCCATTGAATATGTGATTGATGGTGATGTTGAATACCGTCAATTAGAAGCGGAACTGGCTCTTGCCGAACAAAAAAATGATGGTAATGCTATCGCGACACTGCACGGTAAAATAGATGCTATCGGCGGTTATCAAATTCGCTCACGCGCAGGTATTTTACTTGCGGGTCTTGGTTTTAATGAAGATGAACAACACCGTCCAGTAAAGAGCTTCTCAGGTGGTTGGCGTATGCGCTTAAACCTTGCTCAAGCACTGTTGTGTCGTTCTGAATTACTCTTACTCGACGAACCCACTAACCACTTAGACTTAGATACTATGTACTGGTTAGAAGGTTGGATAAAATCGTATCAAGGTACACTGATCCTAATCAGCCACGACCGTGACTTTATTGATGGTGTAGTGGATGAAATTGTGCACGTTGAAAACCATAAACTGAATTACTACAAAGGTAACTACAGTGCCTTTGAGCGCATCCGTGCAGAACGAATGGCACAGCAACAAGTGGCTTATGATAAACAACAAAAAGATCGTGCGCATATGCAATCATTTATTGATCGCTTCCGCAGTAAAGCCAGTAAAGCTAAGCAAGCACAAAGCCGCTTAAAAGCATTAGAACGTATGACAGAATTGTTGCCATCAAAAGCTGATAGCCAATTCTACATGGAATTTAAAGCGCCTGAAGCTCTGCCGAATCCATTGGTGACTATGGAGCATGTTGCTGTGGGTTATGATGACAAACAAATCCTAAGCAAAGTGCACCTTAACTTAGTGCCCGGCGCACGCATTGGTCTATTGGGTCGTAACGGTGCGGGTAAATCAACATTAATTAAGTTGCTGGCTGAAGAGTTGACGCCGATGAGCGGCTTATATCAACCCAATCCAGGCTTAAATATTGGTTACTTCGCTCAGCATCAAATTGAATTCTTACGTCTTGACGATACGCCGCTTGAGCATTTGTCACGATTAGCACCAAATAGTCGTGAACAAGAGTTACGTGATTTCCTGGGTGGATTTGGTTTTAACGGTGATATGGCGCTGTCGAAAGTCAGACCTTTCTCCGGTGGTGAAAAAGCCCGTTTAGTATTGGCCTTGCTCGTATGGCAGCGCCCTAACCTATTGCTACTCGATGAGCCAACCAACCACTTAGATTTAGAGATGCGTCATGCATTGACCATGGCCTTGCAAACCTTTGAAGGTGCAATGGTGATTGTATCGCACGATAGACACTTACTGCGACTCACCTGTAGTGATTACTATTTAGTCGACAAGGGAGAGGTAAACACCTTTAATGGCGATTTAGATGATTACCACCAATGGTTATTAGATGCTGCGAAAGCAGCTAACCAAGTGGTCTCACAGGCTAAAGCTGATGGCGCACCGATTGTCGATAAAAAACTGCAAAAGCGGTTAGAAGCTGAATTACGCCAAAAGCTATCACCACTGAAGAAAAAGCAAACTAAACTTGAAACTGAACAAGAAAAAGCCAGTGACCGACTTGCAGAACTTGAGCAAATGTTAGCAGATACTTCATTGTATGACGCTGATAATAAAGCGAAACTAACTCAAGTACTTACAGAACGAACCAGCCTAACCCAACAGCTTGAAGAAAGTGAAATGGACTGGCTTGAGCTACAAGAACAAATTGAACAGATAGAGCAAGAAACAATGCAAGCATCGTAATGCTGAAAAGGGAGGATATATGCAATTAACTCAAGCAGATTGGCAACAAGTTGAACGCTATTATCCTCACTTACAACAACGCTGTATTGAGCTACAAGATCAGTATCAGGTCAATATTAACCTTTTATTATTGGCCTACTATTTAGATAAGCAACAACTCGGCTTACCTTTGACTTGTTGGCAATCATTGCAACAGCAAACAACGCAATTTGAAAGCCAATTATTGACGCCTTTTAGACAATTAAGACGTCAGAACAAAGCTGTACTAAGCACCATTGAATATCAGCAAATGCTCAAACTCGAACTGGTATTTGAGCGCAAATTACAGACGCTCATCTCAACATGGCTTGAGCAACAACAAACAACCTCATCAACCCAAAACATGGATCATTACTTAGCCATATTTGGTTTGAATCGTCAGCAATTTCCAGCCTAAATCAACTTATTTAGCGCATTTTAACGCCCTAGCTGTTTAATTAAACTTGCCACATTTTTTGCTGTAATCGCGTAAATAGACAGCTGTGGGTTCGCCCCTAAACTGGTCGGAAAAATAGATCCATCCAGCACTGACACATTTTCTAAGTAGTGACTTCTACCTTCACTATTAACCCAAGCTTGTTGGGTATCTTCACCAAATGCACAGCCGCCCATGACATGAGCTGAGGCCACAATTGTTTTTAATGGGGCTAGCGTCACTGTTGCAATGGCTTGCTTGGCCTCATGCCATGAGTTTAATAATTGCATGCCATCGGTTAATGGCAACACCTGCTTTGCTCCAGCCGCAAACTGCAGTTCAGCCATACTCAGCAATGCTCGTCTTGTGACAGCCCAAAATTGATAATCCAAAGGATAATCAAGGCTAACCTGCTCACCATCGAGATGTACTTTACCGCCAGGTAGATGACGATTAAAACCATCTCGGATCAATGCGATAGTAACTTGAAGCTGGTTAAACTTGTCCATGATTTGCGCATGACTCTGACCGTAACCAATCAGTTTTGAGGCCAATAACACAGGATGAACTGGCGGCACCTCAAGTTTATAACCAATGGTCTCAGTAACACCGCCTTGCCACACAAACTCATCTGAGTAAATCGATTGCGGTGCACCATTACTGGCTTTAACTTGCTCATCAAATATGGCACCACTTAACAAGGTTGGATGCAGAAAAATACCATTACCTAAGACTTTATGAGGGTCATCAACATGTGAACGCATCAACAAACTCGGAGTATGAATAGCCCCAGCTGCCAACACATAATGTTTAGCTTTGATGGTAACAGTAACGCCTGTGGGCTGGCCTTGACGATGTAAACCTCGGACAAGCAGCGCAGTGGCTTTATCAGCATGATGTTCTAACTGATAAGCCTGCGCACGGGTCAGTAATCTGGCTCCTTTCGATAACGCTTCAGGAATGGTGGTCACTAGCATTGACTGTTTAGCATTAACAGGGCATCCCATGCCGCAATAGCCTAAGTTCCAGCAACCTGCCACATTACGGCTAATTACCGTATGCTGCCAACCCAATTTTTGGCAGCCTTCTTTCAAAATACGATTATTAGGGTTCGGCGGCACTGGCCATGGTGCAATAGATAAACGTTGTTCCATTTGCTCAAACCAAGGCTGCAGCTGCGCCGGCGAAAGTCCCTGCACTGATTTTGCACTAGCCCAATAATCTAAAGTCGGCTCAGGCGTACGAATAGAAGTGGTCCAGTTTATTGTGGTTGAGCCACCAACAGTGCGGCCTTGAAAGATACCAATCGCTTTATCTTTGGTCCGCATTGCTGCAGCTTGTTGATACATTTCAGGATAGGCATTGCGCTCTTGCATCGTAAAATCAGTAGAGGATTGTAACGATCCAGCCTCGACCATAAGCACGTTAAAGCCTGCTGCGGTAAGCATCTCAGCCGCTACGCCGCCACCAGCCCCCGTACCGACAATAACAACATCGGCTTCTAACGTACTATTTTCAGTTTGTAATCCAACATCTATATGTTGCCAGCCTTGTGCGAGACCTTGTTTGATAGGATCTACTATCATCATTATTTACCATCCTTGTATTGAGTCACACTGGCAATATGAGGCAATTGATAATCCAATGCAGCCCAATGCTCAGGGCAGGCATAAAAACTGGCCATAAACAGCTCTTTTAATCCTAAATAAGCTTGCTGATATAAATCTAAATAGCTGTCCCGCCACTCATTAAGCATCTGGTTCAACTGTTGCGGTTGACGCAGTAACAATGGCGTGGCACTGCCTGTTAATATCAATAAACCTAACCGTTGTTCTAACAGCGTCAGTAGTTGTTCAATTTGTTGTTGCTCTGCTGGCACGAGCACGGCTATCGCATCTTTAATGGCGATGATGGTTCGATTAATACTCTGCTGACGATGCGAAGGAACCTCGGGTAACGCTCCGGCTAACAATACAGGTATTAAGCAGGCTAACAATAAATCTCGACCATCAACATCATCCAGATCATCAATCTGTAAATAATGATAACTGCCTACAGCCAATGCACTGCTCACTGCTAATACTGAGACTAGAAAACGTCGCCGCTCCATTAAAATCCATCCTTGATAATGACCAATATTCTACTTGTACAGCCACTCAAATAATAAGAAACATTGCTCACTGTATCCCTAATCCATTTAAGTATATTATTGCTGTAAAATGATAATACTAATAAAACATACGTTTGAATTATGAGCAAATTTATTCCAAATTCCAGTCGCCAATTTACGCCACCTTGGTGGGCTAAAAATAAGCATCTGCAAACAATCTTACCTGTGCTGACTAAACCTAAATCTGCGCAGTTAATTCGGCAGAGATTAGGGCTTGCTGATGGCGATTTTATTGACCTTGATATTAGCCAAAATCAGGCCCAAGCTAAGGCAATTGTGCTCATAGTTCATGGCTTGGAAGGCAGTGCTCAATCCCATTATGCACGCCGAATGATCCACCAATGTATACAGCATAATGTACTAGCAATTGTACATCACCACCGGGGTTGCTCAGGTGAAAGCAATCGGTTAGCGCGTGCTTATCATAGTGGTGAAATTGAAGATCTAACCAATAGCGTCAATTTTATTCGTCAGCAATATCCTGATTTACCTTTATTGGCTGTAGGTTATAGCTTGGGCGGCAATATGCTCAGTAAATACTTAGTGCATACACCACAAACTCCAATTAAACGTGCCGCGATGATTTCTGCGCCTTTCCAACTCAGTTGCAGCGCCAAACGTTTAGAACAGGGGTTTTCAAAAGTTTATCAAAAATATTTACTGAAGCAGCTCAAACAAAAAATTCGGGTAAAATTAACCCAAGAAACGATTGCCCCAGATTTAGTTAAACTTGCCCAAGATCTTGAAAAATTTAATCGTTTCTATGATTTTGATGAGCATATTACGGCGCCCTTACACGGCTTTAAAAACGCCCAAGACTATTACCAACAATCAAGTACTGTTCAGCAATTAGATCAGTTGCCGATCCCCAGCCTAATTTTACATGCCGAAGATGACCCCTTTATGGATGAAAGTGTTATCCCTAACCAAGATAGCTTGCCTGACTTTATCCACTATGAGTTGCATTCACATGGTGGCCACGTTGGCTTTATTAATGGCGGCACGCCTTGGCGGCCACAGTACTATTTAGAACAACGCGTTATCGATTTTTTATTGGAGTAACCATGCAAATTCCTTATGAGGCTCTCACTCAACTGCCGAATGAAACCCTCGAAAATATGATTAAAGAGTACCTATTTTCACAAGTTGAAGATGGCGGTTTTGACGCGCTTAATGGTGATCGCCTCACACAAGCTATCGCCCAATGTAAACAAGCATTGCAACGTAAAGAATTGTTAGTTGAATATAGTGAAGATGATCAAAGTATTGCGATTAGACGTGCCGATCAGGTAGTGAGAAACCTAGATATAAATTGACCCAATCTCATTAGCACCGTATAAATGTTATCAATTGATGGAGCAATTTAACATTTCGGGTTGCAACTATGTCTGCAAAACATCCAATTATCGCAGTAACAGGGTCGTCAGGTGCAGGAACTACCACGACGACAACTGCCTTTAATCATATCTTTAGACAGTTAGGGATTAAGCCAGCCATTGTCGAAGGAGATAGCTTTCACCGCTATACCCGAGCAGAAATGGAAATGATGATCCGTAAAGGCCAAGAGGAACATAAAAGTATTAGTTATTTTGGCCCAGAGGCAAATGATTTTGGCAAACTAGCTCAATGCTTTGAAACCTATAGCCATACAGGACAAGGGGAAACCCGCAGCTATTTACATACCTTTGATGAAGCGGTGCCATTTAATCAAATGCCGGGCACTTTTACCCAATGGCAACCATTACCTGACAATACCGATATGCTTTATTATGAAGGTTTACACGGTGGTGTGGTGACTGATGAACATGATGTAGCCCAACATGTCGACCTGCTCATTGGTATGGTCCCTATCGTCAACCTTGAGTGGATCCAGAAAATCATTCGCGATACCTCAGACCGCGGTCATACCCGAGAAAAAGTCATGGGCTCAATTGTGCGCAGTATGGATGATTATGTGAATCACATTACGCCGCAATTCTCACGTACTCACATTAATTTCCAACGGGTACCCACCGTTGATACTTCCAACCCTTTTAGCGCGAAAAGTATCCCAAGCTTTGATGAAAGTTTTGTGGTGATCCGCTTTAGAGGCATGGAGAATGTAGACTTCCCTTACTATTTACAGATGTTGGAAGGTTCATTTATGTCGAGGATGAACACCTTAGTGGTGCCAGGTGGAAAAATGTCGCTGGCAATGGAGCTTATTTTAACGCCATTAATCAAAGCATTATTTATCAAACGCCAACACGCATTAACGACTAATGACCACCAAGATTAAGCTATATTTAAGCAACAATGATTATAGTGAATCTATCAACAACGCTAACGAGTTGTTGGTAGGTTGACATACTCTTGGTGATGGATTCCCCCATCTTTCTGTTCATTTCCTTGAGTATGTCATTAAACCTTCAGCCAGTCTCTTTCGTTCTATCAAAAGCTTATTTAGCCCATAATTGACTACCGAGCATCACAAATTAAAAAATCAGCAAAATGGTAACCATATTGTATTAATTAACGCCATCATGCTGATTAAACAACCTTACTGCTTTTTCGATTCTGTCTTTGATGAAATCAACACCACGACTTCTCGGTATGGTTTACCACGTTGATACATCTCTAAACGCTGCTCAAATCCAACTCGTTCAGTACTATTAAGTGCTGATTGAGCTAATGCTTTAAGCGCATTTTTTTGGGTATCGACAGCAGCATCAAAATCTCCTACCTCAGCATAAGCAGCCGCTAAGTTATCTAAATAAGATGGATTATTGCGGTCCTCTTTTAATAACTCCTGATTGATCTTTAACGCTTGCTGACCATTTCTAAACTTCGACTCAGGACACGTTGCCATAATCCAAGCCATATTGCTTTTAGCTTGATTATTACCCACGGTCGCAAAAGCAGAAATGGCTTTACCACAATCTCGAGAAACGCCACTTCCCCCCGAAGCATATATATAACCTAATCGAGTTTGCACAGAAGGGTCGTCTATTGCAGCAAGTGACTGATACCAATGCTCAGCTTGACTTAAATTACGTTCAACCAACTCACCATCAAAATAAACATCGCCAAGTATTTTAGATGCTTTTTCATTGCCTTGTTTCGCTGACAAAGTTAGCCAGTGCAATCCCAGTTTGGAATCTGCCGATACAAAACGTCCGGTTAAACGCATTAAACCTAAAATATATTGTGCATTTGGTTCGCCATTTTGAGCTTGAAATTCAATCAAATTGACCTTACTGGCGACTTGATCTTGCTCTGGTTGCGGTAAAGAAAATGCATAACTAAACGAACTCGTTAGCAATGACAATCCAATTAACACGGCTGAAATCGTTAATTTGAACAGCATACTGGCTCCCTTATTGCTATTGACCTTCTAAGATAGACAAAATTACCCTATTTTGTCGAATTTTTTTAATTCCGACTGATAATAATTCCCAATTAGTATTAACAATGACTAAATTAGTCAGCCCAAGATGTGATTTAGGCTACAATGTTGCACGATTCCCTATTATTTTATTAGGTATTAGTTGACTTATATCACTGAAGTATCAAAATGCCATCTAACAATAGGTAAATCCTTTAGCGTTAAGTTAATTAATCTACACTGAGATAACTACGTTGTTTTATATTTCATATCACTAAAATATGAATAAAAACAATTATCTTGGTATTTTTCGATCAATCGAGGAACATCATCATGGCTCTGATTGGTAAGCCAAAACCAGATCCAACTTTGGAATGGTTTTTATCACACTGTCACATCCATAAATACCCAGCAAAAAGCACGTTGATTCATGCTGGTGAAGATTCAGACACTCTTTACTACATCGTAAAAGGTTCTGTCGCTGTATTGATTAAAGATGAAGAAGGCAAAGAGATGATCCTTTCTTATCTTAACCAAGGCGACTTTATTGGTGAATTAGGTCTGTTTGAAGAGCAAGCTGAGCGTACTGCTTGGGTTCGTGCTAAGCAAGCTTGTGAAATTGCTGAAATTTCTTACAAGAAGTTTAAGCAATTAATTCAGGTTAACCCTGAAATCCTAATGAAGCTAGCAGCACAGATGCTTACCGCCTGCAAAGCACTAGCCAAAAAGTAGGTAACCTAGCATTCTTAGACGTAGCAGGTCGTATTGCCCAAACTCTACTTCATCTTGCTAAGCAACCAGATGCGATGACTCATCCAGATGGCATGCAAATTAAGATCACTCGTCAAGAGATCGGCCAAATTGTAGGCTGTTCACGTGAAACTGTTGGTCGTATTTTAAAAATGCTTGAAGAGCAAAATCTTATTCAAGCGCACGGTAAAACTATCGTGGTATACGGCACGCGTTAATTCAGCGTGACATTAAAAAGGTTCGCATTGCGAACCTTTTTTCGTTTATAGACCTCCCCTCCTCTAGCATAAGTTCAGCTTGATTTAATACTCATTGGCTATAGTGATTATTCTGTCTATCATTGAGTTTATGTTGAGGCCTATATGTTCAAGCAAGTACTAATTTGCAGCCTTGGTCTGTTGAGTTACTTTGCCAGCCTATCGAGCCAAGCTAACACAGTTGAACTTGAACATAATCAAGTCAAACAGCTGGTGAAAAATGGCACCATATTGTCACTTGATGACACCTTAACGATAATTCATCAGTATTGCAGTGGAAAACTGATTGACGCCCACCTCTATCAAGTCAACAATAGTTGGCGCTATGATTTACAATTAAAGCAGCCCAATGGACAAATCATTAATCTGTCTCTGAATGCCGTAAATGGACAGCCAGTCGTTCAGTCACCCATACCAAGTGAATGCCAACAAGATGAAATTGTTACTCGTTGAAGATAATCCACTACTTGTTACCGAACTTGCAAAACAGCTAAAACAAGCTGGATACATCACAGATACCACAGGCTCAGCTCAAGAAGCTGATTATATGATCAATGAAAGTCAGTATGACTGCGTCATTTTAGACATAGGATTACCTGATGGTAACGGCTTAGAGTTACTAAGCAAATGGCGTAAACAAGAGCGTAATGTGCCAGTTATTATGCTAACCGCTCGCTCACAATGGCATGAAAAAGTAGAAGGCTTTAATGCTGGCGCCGATGACTACCTAGGTAAACCATTTCACACCGAAGAGTTATTAGCCGTATTGCCGCATTAATCACCCGCGCAAGTGGCCGCACCAATAATCTCACTAAACAGCTAAGCTATGGTGGCGTAGTGCTTGACGAAGCTGAGCAAAAGGTGACGGTGAATCAACAAACATATGAACTTACCGCGATGGAATACAAGCTATTACGGGTATTTCTAACGTCTCCTAAAAAGCTATTATCAAAAGCACAATTAGCCGACAAGCTATATCAATTTGATGATGAAAAAGAGAGTAATGTTGTTGAAGTTTATGTGACTCATTTACGCAAAAAATTAGGTAAAACTGCGATTGAAACACGCAGAGGTCAAGGATATATATTCCACGGCCTACAACAATGAGATCAATCCGCACTAAATTAACCTTGTGGCTCAGTGCATTAGTTATTATTAGTACGCTACTCGGTATGTTATTGATGGAGTCGATGCTTAGACAAGCATTCCATGACTCCATTATTGCTCGCTTACAAGAAGATATGGAGCAAGTGATACTGGCAACCCACCTTCACAATGGTGAAGTCAGTATCAATCGCACCGAGCTTTCGAGCTTTTACAAACCCGCCTATTCAGGTCGCTACTATCAACTTAACTTTGGTGAGCAGGAGATCCGCTCACGATCGTTATGGGATAAAGAACTTAAGATCACACCATTAGCGCCGGGAGAAACCCGTGCTTGGCAGGCAAAAGGGCCTAAAAAGCATGATATCCAACTGCTATCTTTTGGTTTAAATAGTGGCGTAGACAATGTCAATGCAACCTTAACTGTCGCCCAAGATCTAAGTATTGGCCGCAAAGTACTGGCGCAGGTTTATAGCATTAAAGTTGGCATCAATTTAGCCATGCTCATTGCGATTATTATTGGTATTTTTATTGTTTTACGACGCTCATTTAAGCCTGTAGCACAAATAAAATCGTCATTAAAGAAACTCCGAGATGGCGAAATATCAGCACTAAATACCGACAATATTCCAACTGAAATCAAACCTCTCGCGGAAACTTATAACGAGTTATTGGACTATACCAGTAAGCAAATTGAGCGCAGTCGTAATAATCTTGGCAACCTAAGTCATGGTCTAAAAACACCACTTGCTGTTATGCAGCAACAAGTTGAAGCGCTAGGTCTAAGCGATCCTGATGCCGCATTGGCACTGCAAAAGCAGCTTGATAGTATTCAGCAAATGGTAGAGCGTAAATTGGCGGCAGCGCGAATTACTGGCGATATGTTACCCGCAGCTCAACTAGTCATTGAACGGGATATCGATGACTTAACCCAAACCTTAGCCAAAGTACACCGCCATAAACAAATTGATTGTAAATTGATGGTTTATAATCAGCTACAACGTCTACCTATTCACCGAGAAGATGGCATGGAAATGCTCGGTAACTTACTTGATAACGCTTATAAATGGGCAAATTCAATGGTACTAGTGAGCATTAAGCTAACCACTGATAAACGTATCGAGTTAACCATAGAAGATGATGGCACCGGTGTCGCTAAGCAAGATTTAGCTAAGCTCACCCAACGAGGCAAGCGTTTAGATGAAGCGGTAATGGGACATGGTTTAGGCTTATCGATTGTTAAAGATATTGCCGAGCAATACCATATTGATATTCAGTTTAGCCAAAGCGTCAGTTTAGGTGGGCTAAAGATCCAATTAACCTTTAGCCACTCTAGTATTTAATACCAACTCCATTAATCATGTGATCTTTCAGCGGGAATTCAAAGCCCTGTAGGCAAGGTCAGTATTTGCTCCTGCAATACAGACATTCGGCACATCTATGTGCCTTGCGGAGGCTTGAAGTTAATAGTTATTCTATACCGAGAGCCTCTAACGTAGCATAAAGGGCTTTGAAGCCCGCACTACGTGAGTCTCTCAGACTTTCCACTTCTGCTTTGCATTGACTTAAAAGGGAATAACCATTTCTTCATCAATGCGCCTTGAATTGAAAAGTCTGAGAGGCTCTGAATTGAACACTTATTTAGTGGAATTGGTATAAGATATTGATAAAGCACCAATGTTATTGCTCTCAATTAACATTGGTGCTTTCAAATATTTTATCTGCAGATGCCGCCACAAAGCCTGTATAGAGTTGACCATCAGCCTTAGGGTAGCGCAATGCAAACTCATAAAAACAGCTCGGAATAGCAACCGTTTTATCATTAAATTCAACGACAACTTGATCGGCCATGGTAGATGATTGTTCTAACAATACATCTGCAGATCCTTTAATCTCGCCTCCCACGGTATTCAATACAAAGCCAGCTTGCTTTAGCGTTTCATTGACAGCTTCAAGGGTATTAAAATTGGCTAACTCATTCACCGAAACAGTGAAGTGATTCGCTCGATAACCAAACGCAGCGACCCAAGCCGCATACTCACTTTCGGCTAATAATTGTTGATATGTTGTATAATCTAATGGCCAGTGCCGTCCAGAGTAGATAAAGTTATCTGCAATAGCCGCCAGCGGATCAATCTGCTCAATTAATTGCTGCACTGTTTTTTGTAACTGCTCACTAAATTCTTCAACTAACAACTCAGATATAAAGACCTTTGGTAGGCTAGCATCAGGATGCTCAAAGTGTTTAGCGACTAGCTTTTTAGCTTCAAACTGATAATCACCACAAGCGACATAGCCCAATGCTTCAAAATGCTTTGCAAGCACACTAAGATTAACCTTAGCAAGATTAAAAGTACGCAGGGCAATATGATCATTAATGATTGGCTGACCTTGCGATAATAGCTCATGAACCTTATCAGCTGATGGCGTCATTTGAATATAATCGAGCCAAAGTTGATTAAATAATTCATTAACCTGTGTATGCATGACTTCTCCTTGAAAATGTCCAAAAAAAGAAGCGCTTCATGCGCTTCTATTGATCATTATAATGTTAGCCCAGGGCTGAGGTTGGCGGGTAACTCAACCTTATCCGCTTCAACAGATGCTACGGGGTAAGCACAATAATCAGCAGCATAATAAGCACTTGCACGATGATTGCCAGAAGCACCTACACCACCAAAAGGCGCAGCTCCTGACGCACCAGTAATCTGTTTATTCCAATTCACAATCCCAGCCCGAATACGTGCTAGGAAATAATCGAAATCTTTACGGTCATCAGCTAACAAACCTGCAGATAATCCATAACGGGTTCGATTAGCTAAGTTAATTGCCTGATTAAAATCGCTATAGCGAACAATTTGTAATAATGGACCAAAATACTCTTCATCTGGTAGTTCGGCGATTGCAGTAACGTCAATCACACCTGGGGACACAAGGCCGGTATTTGTAACCAATTGACTTAGCTCTAATAAACTTTCACCACCTAATAACTGCAATTTAGCTTGAGCTGCTAACATTCCTTGCGCAGCTTGAGCAGAGATCATTGAGCCCATAAATGGCTGTGGTTCGCTATTCCAAGGGCCGACTCTAATCTGTTTCACACTTGCAACTAGCGCGGCAACTAATTCATCACCAGCACGACCTTGCTCAACATAAAGTCTGCGGGCGCAGGTACAACGTTGTCCACTAGAGATAAAAGCAGATTGAATGATTTCATGGACAGCCGCTTTAGTGTCTGTCACCCCTTTTACAATAAGCGGGTTATTTCCCCCCATCTCAAGCGCAAGGATCTTATCTGGATGGCCCGCATACTGTTGATGCAGTACGTGCCCTGTCTGCGAACTGCCCGTAAAAAATAGACCATCAAGCTGCGGATGAGCAGCTAAGGCTTTACCTGTTTCTAGCTCGCCTTGAACAAGATTGATCACACCATCAGGCAATCCAGCAAGTTGCCATAACTTCAGCATCTCTTCTGCTACTTTTGGTGTTTGTTCTGAAGGTTTAAATATCACGGTATTACCCGCAAGTAATGCTGGCACAATATGGCCATTTGGCAGATGACCGGGGAAGTTATAAGGACCAAATACCGCTACCACGCCATGTGGTTTATGACGCAATACAGCCCGGCCGGCAGGAATATCATTTTCGCTTTCACCGGTGCGTTTTTGTTAAGCAGCTGCAGATAAGCCTATTTTGCCTATCATTGCCGCAACTTCAGTCGCGGTTTCCCATAACGGCTTACCCGTTTCTTCAGCAATCACAGCAGCCATCTCTGACTTATGTAGATCAAGCTGCTCGCGATAACGCTCAATAATGGCTAAACGCGCATCAAAACCTAACATAAACCAATCAAACTGAGCAGTTCTAGCAGCCATTACCGCTTGTTCAACTTGCTCGATAGTGGCAGATTTACCTTGCCAAATAATCTCTTGGTTGGCAGGATTCAGCGATTGCATTTGCTCACCCAAACCAGCTTGCCATTGTCCATTAATCAATTGAGTCATGATATCTCCCTACATCAAAAGCGCACGAACTTGCTCACCTTCGCCTACTAATAGCCCATCAGCTAACTCTGGTGTCATATAAATTAATTGTTGTTGTTCATCAACTGCGACTTCGGCTGCAGTAGCACGATAATCAGCTAATTTGGTATTTGCCAATATATAGGTTTGTGTCGGATTATGAGGTGCAATCACGACGGTCAGTAAACAACTCTCTTTAACTGAACGAATATCTTCTAAATGGCATTCAACGGTTGGACCACCATCGAAGATATCCACATAGTTGCGCCACCTAAAACCTTCACCTTCCAGCAATTTTAATGCAGGTCGAGTATTAGGATGAACTTCCCCCACCGCATGCTGTGCAATCTCAGGTAGTAAACTAATATATATTGGGTTTCTCGGCATCATTTCAGCCATAAATGATTTTTGACCTAACCCTGATAGATAATCCGCTTCAATAAAATCAATACCGACAAAATGCTCTTTTAACCAGTCATAGAATGGTGAATGGCCATCTTCGTCACTCATCCCCCGCATCTCGGCAATTACGGTTTTACCAAAGCGTGCTGCATGTTGCGCTAAAAAAAGAAAACGGCTACGAGATAGCATACGGCCATTATTATTCTTACGATAAGTATCTCTTAGAAACAGCGTACATAGTTCAGCCGCCCCCGTATAGTCATGGCATAAGGTGAGTGTTTCTACCTCATTACGCACATCAATCTGCTCAGAATGATAAACCTCGGTACCAATGCGATAATGATAAAAAGCATCGACCATTCCGACAGCGGCCTCAATGCCGCAAGTACCCACAACTTCTCCAGTATCGGTATCTTCTAGCACCATCAAATAACCTTCATCAAAAGGTTTTTCTACTTGTTTATTTATCGATTCTTGAGCACGCTTAATCTTGGCTCGTAGCAAAGCGTCATTTACAGGTAATGACGTAAAACCATGCCCAGATTCCTTAGCAATAAGTAATAATGAATCAAAGTCTGAGTCCCTAATTGGGCGAATGATTAGCATATTTCGATCTCCAGAACGGGATTATTGACCATAAGATATATCAAGGAAGGATTAACCTCCCTTAGATAGAAGGCCATTAAGCTTGCGCGACTTTAGCGACGGCTTGCTCAAATCTTGCTAAGCCCTCAATGATATCTTGCTCCGGAATCACTAATGATGGAGTAAACCGTACGACATTTGCACCTGCAACTAACGACATCAACCCAAATTCAGTGGCAGCTACTAAAAACTCTTTCGCTCGGCCTTGGTATGCTTCATTAACAACTGCTCCAATCAATAATCCCTTACCACGTACCTCACTGAACACATGGTATTTGTCATTAATTTTTGCAAGTCCATCGCGTAGTAGCTGTTCGCGATATTTAACACCCGCTAAGACTTCCGCTTGATTAACTTGATCAAATACCGCATTGGCAACGGCACAAGCCAAAGGATTACCGCCATAAGTTGAACCATGGGTCCCTATTTTTAAATAACTTGCAATTTCAGTTGTGGTAATCATGGCTGCAATAGGGAAACCACCACCTAATGCTTTAGCCGTCGTTAAAATATCCGGTACAATTGGACAATCCATATAAGCATAAAGGTGCCCGGTACGCCCCATTCCAGTTTGTACTTCGTCAAATACAACTAAAGCATTATGTTTATCTGCGAGAGCTCGAACGGCTTTTAGAAACTCCGGTTCTGCATCAATAATACCGCCCTCACCTTGTAAAGGCTCAAGCATAATGGCACAGGTTTTATCTGAAATAGTCGCCTCGAGTGCAGCAATATCATTGTATGGAATATGGGTAATACTTTGTGGCTTAGGCCCAAAACCATCAGAATATGCTGCTTGACCACCAACGCTAACCGTAAAGAAAGTACGGCCATGAAATGCTTTATCAAATGCAATAATTTGATCTTTTTGCTCGCCATATTTATCACGAGCATAACGACGAGCCAACTTTAATGCGGCCTCGTTTGCTTCAGCGCCAGAATTAGCAAAATAAACTTTATCAGCAAAAGTATGTTCAACAAGACGTGTTGCTAACCCTAATGCTTGCTCATTGGTCATCACATTTGAAAGGTGCCATAACTTATTACCTTGTTCCGTTAATGCATTAACTAATGCCGGATGACAATGACCTAAACAACTAACAGCAATACCACCGGCAAAATCAATATACTCTTTACCCGATTGATCCCAAACTCGACTCCCTTCACCTCGAACTGGAATCACTGCTGATGGGGCATAATTAGGAACCATCACGTGATCGAATTGCGCTCGAGTTAACTTGTTATCAATACTCATGCTTTTCTAATTCCTTATTTTGTTGGCGACTTAATTGAGTCGTCTTGTGCTTATTTGCTTTGCTCGCTTAACTTCCTTAATTCGCACTATTATTAACAAAAATGCAACCAAATATCCAGCTATTCACATTTTAACGCTATCAATTAACATCTTAATTTTGCATAATAAATCGACTAACCAGAATAAACAATCGGAATATAATGATGATCACACATAAGCAGTCAAAAAAGATATTTTACAATAGTTTGTAAAATATCTTTGACGAGGAAGAATGTAAAATATACAGAATTAAATCACTGTAAGAAGAAGCTAATCAGCTTGTTATTGAGTCGCCCACTAAAGTAAATCGAATTGATGAAAATTTTGGCCTTGTAGACGTAAATCTTCCTGCTCAGAAATACCGTAATATTCAAATAACATGCGTTTTTCTTTCAAATCAATCTGTTTCGTTTCTTCTAAAATATAGACTTTGGCATAACACAAGGCTTTAGCAATAATCTTGCCTTCATCAGAATATTCTTCAACACAATTAGCGCTACTAAATTCTTTTAATGTTTGCGTTATTGGATTGGTGCCAAAACCAACTTGTTCCAATAGTTTCCAAGTGAGATCACCCGCTTTTTCATCCACATTATGATAAATATCGGCGGTAGGAAAACTAGTCGCAAGTACTGAATCATAAATTTCTTTATCTTTATAACCGATTGATTCTCTTAACCAGTTTCCCCATAAATGATCATAAACTGATGCACAGTTACGCAATACTGCGAGCATCCCCAGCTGATTAACTAAACCGCAAATATAAAAATAACGTTCATTTAAATTATGCAATTTAGCCAAGGCACCAGCAGCAATAGCGGCAACTAAGCAATAACGCCATAATTTACGACTACTTCTGGCTAAACTATTTTGATTGTGGGGAAACCAATGTTGAAACACATAGAAGGGTAAAATCGATGCCAAGCTTTCAATACCAATAAAGCTTAACACTAGTTGAGTACCAGTTATTTTAACATCATTAGCATCATCACGACGGCTACGATAAGAAGGGCTATTGACCAATTTAGTAAAATCTTCAACCAACCAATCAACTTGCTCAACTAAAGGCCTAATCTTTTTAAATTCAAGATTCTCTTTGCTCACTAAAAATAACAACTCTAATTGGATTTGTTTCACATCAATGTGCTCAAACACTAAACTAGGTCGTGAAAACTGGATACCAACTTCATGGTTGAATGTTTTATAAAAACTACCAGTAATGGCTTCAAATACTTCTTTTGCCTTACGCTGTTTTGCCATTCTAGCCATTACGGCTTCACGCTCAATATCAAGTTTGAAGGACTCTTCATCTATATCCTCCTCTTCTTCCATATCAAGCTGTTTACGGCCAACAAGTACTTGTTTAAAGAAACGTTCTTCAAAATCAATAACTTCAAACGGTTTCTCGGTAATCACTGGTATATCGGTCATTGGCTATCCCTAAGTAATGACATTTACTATTTTATCGGTCAAATTTGATAATACATGAGCAATGTTCCAATAAAAAGACCTACAAAAGTAGGTCTTAACAATGGTTACTGAGCAGGTTTTAACTCTTGTTCGAATAATTTATAGATACGTCGATATTCGTCTAACCAACTTGAGGGCTGTTTAAACCCATGCGGTTCAACAGGGTAAATTGCTATGTCAAACATAGGTTTCTCAAGCTCAATTAAGCGTTGCACTAACCGTACACTATCCTGAAAAAACACATTATCATCCAACACACCCGTCATTATTAGTAAGGGTTGCTGCAGTCCTTCAGCAAACTCTATTGGAGAACTACGCTCATAAGCGATAGCATCAATATCAGGCGTATTTAGAATATTACTAGTATATGGCGCATTATAATGAGCCAGTCTGTCACAGGCCGTAAGGCAGCTCCTGCTTGAAATAACTCAGGCTCTGTAAACAGCGCCATAAAAGTTAAAAAGCCACCATATGAACCGCCATAAGTACCGACTCGCTTCGCATCTACATTCGTATGAGCCGCCATCCAATTAACACCATCAGCTAAATCTTCAACTTCTGGATGCCCCATCTGCCGATAAATCGCAGTACGCCAATCACGGCCATACCCTTTAGAACCTCGATAATCCATATCCATCACCACATAACCTTGCTGGGCTAATAAGTTATGGAACATAAACTCCCGGAAGTAACCAGAAAATCCATAATGGGCATTTTGCAAATAACCTGCACCATGATTGAAAATCACCGCTGGATATTGTTTTACATTATTAGCATCGTAGCCTTGTGGCAGATAAACACGAGCATATATATCATCACTGCCATGAGTTGATGGCACTGCCACAACCTCCGGCGATTGCCAAGGATATGCCTTAAATGCAGGACTAGTATAATCTGTCAGCTTTTGTAACTTGCCACCAATGGGTTGCCAATACAGTTCTTCTGGCTCAATCCGCGTTGATGCCGTTAATAATAATGCTTGGCCATTTGGACTTAATTGATAATCCAACACACCTTGCCAATCTGTTAACTGCTCAGTTTGAGTCGTACTCAGGTTCACACGATAAACATTATAAATCCCAGGATGTGATTTATTAGCTTTATAGTATATATATTGACCATCAGGCGAGAGCGTGACATCACTGACAACATACTCGCCTTGGGTTAAGGCCTTCGCGTTGTTATCTTGCGTTTTAAGGTATAGCTGAGAGTATCCAGACTCTTCTGAAAGATAATAAAGCGTATCGCTATTAGGTAACAAACCGAATTGGTTATGGGTGTAGTTAATCCAAGCTTGATCATGTAATCGATGTTCAGTGGTTAACTTACCATTACTTAAATTAACTGACGCTATCCAGCGGTCTTTGTTATCCTGCGCTTCTAGCATGATTGCCACTGTTGATGAATTGTCACCCCAGACAATAGCAGATTGAGACCAGCCCCAATCTTGCATTAATTGCAGTTTACGCGGCTGTTTTTGCGATTGGTATGTCACCCCTTGTGCTTTAGCGTTTTCCAATTTGACCTGAGCCAATACATCTTGATCGTAATCCGTTAACCCCTCTATGGTGACGGGTATCTGCTTATGCAGCTTGATATCAAGTATAATTAAACGTTGCCCTTCGCTCGAGGCTTCAGCAACTCTGGCTCTAGCTGGAACGGGATCGACATATCCCTCTTTAGCAAGGTAGTTAGGCATAATGTCATGTTCACTTCGCCATTTATCATTTTTGCTAGCTAGCGCCACAATAATGTAACGGCCATCTGGTGAAAGACTTTTTGCGACAATACGTTCATCACTGCCCAAATAAAATGGCTTGCTCACTAATGTGGGATCTACAGTATGCAAATGTTGTTGATAAGCCTGTTTTTGTAATGCTTTATCGTGTTCATTAGCAACATAGTTAATGAGTCTATGTTGCTGTTTAGCTAAATAACTGTCTGGTTCTGCAATCGATTTAGGTGGAGTTTCTGTTTTTAAACTGGCAAGTTGTTTACTTAAATTAGTCTTTAAATTAATCGCATATAAGGTATCACCTTGCCAATAACTCACCTTATCATTACCAATAAAGCTCACATCAGACACTTTATTATCAGACTGAGTCAATTGGGTAATTTTATGATTAGTTAACGACTTAACAAACAAATTGCCCTGATAGATATATGCCTTTAAATTGCGTTGTTGATTCAATACGCCATGACGCTGATCTGCAAGATGTAGTTGTTGTAATGACAACTGCTGTGCTTCACCACTTGCAAGCTGTTGCTGATAGAATTGTTTTATAGGTGAAGCGCTCGCTTGCCGATAATAATAAATTGATTGGCCATCATCGGCCCAATAAGCCCTTTGCGCTAACACGCCCATCCAATCAGGGTCAGCCATAATCTGTTTTAAAGTCAAAGGCTGCTCTGCTTGAGGTGGCGCAGCCAAAGTCATATGAGTAGGTTTAGTTTCAATAGACGGTTTAATCGATGTGGTTGTCGCACAACCTGATAATAGGGCTAAAGCAATCATGCTTAAGCTAAAATTACGGTACATTGGTTTCATCATCCTTCCTTCATTATTGTGTAGCTTCAAGAAGAAACCATTCTTAAAGCTTTATTTGCAAACGTTTATATCACAATTTGCAACACAAAAAGGACTCAAATAACCAACAAGGATGATAAAAGTTGTAACTTACAATGGTTGTGAGCAATTTAAGAAGTTAGCTAGCAACTCGTGCCCTTGCTCAGTCAAAATTGACTCTGGATGAAATTGCACCCCAAAAAGCGCCATTTCAGGACAGCTCATCGCCATAATTTCACGACCATATTCAGCATCGTCATACCATGCATCTAATTGAAAGTTTTCTGGAATAGATTCAACCAACAAGGAATGATAACGGGTCACCTGTAAAGGGTTATTCAACTGCATAAACAGCCCCTGACCACCATGCTCTATATGACTGACCTTGCCATGCATAACTCGTTTAGCACGAATCACCTTAGCGCCAAAAACTTGAGCAATAGCTTGATGCCCTAAACAAACTCCCAATATAGGCAATTTTCCCGAAAAATGTTCGATAAGCTTAAGAGAGATACCCGCTTCATTTGGGGTACAGGGACCGGGTGAGATAACAATATGAGTCGGTGCTAAAGAGGCAACCTCCGTCAGACTGATTTCATCATTACGTTTAACCACAACTTCAACACCAAGTTGCTGAAAATATTGCACTAGGTTAAAAGTAAAAGAATCATAATTATCAATCATCAACAACATATATAGCATCCACAAACTGTCTTGGCGGCGATGCTAACACAGCTACTTTAAAGATTCACCTTGAAGCCATAAAACAAACATTGATAGATATAAAAAAACCAGCTCGAGAGCTGGTTTTATTAAGACACTAACGGTCTACTTAACTAACGTTAAATGTGCACGTTTTTTGGGTTGTTCTACCTGTTGAGCCTCAGCTTTAGACTCTAAAGATTCTAATACAGACTCTTCAAACTCTTCTTCTAATACTTCATATGCAGGTTCTAACTCAAATACCGTACCAGCGCCATTTTCTCTTGCATAGATAGCAATAATGGCAGCCATAGGCAGATAAACTAATTGAGGTACACCACCAAAACGTGCATTAAATTGCACAGCTTCATTATCAATGGTTAATTCGCCCACTGCTGAAGAACTGATATTTAATACAATTTGGCCATCTTTAACGTACTGCATTGGCACTTGCGTGTTTTTAACAAACGCATCAACTACCACATGTGGTGTTAGCTGATTGTCCATTAGCCACTCATAGTAAGCGCGCAACAAATAAGGACGGCTTGGGGTTAAATCACTCATTAGATACCCATGCGCATTTCGCGCTCGGCCTCAGTTAGTGATGCTTTAAATGATTCACGCTCAAATACGCGAGTCATATAAGCTTTAATATCTTTGCTAGTACGGCTATCTAATTGCACACCTAACACAGGCAAACGCCATAGTAATGGGCCAAGATAACAATCAGCTAAACCAAACTCTTCACTCATGAAATAAGGCATTTCAGCGAAAACAGGTGCAATAGCAGCTAGGCTTTCTTGTAGCTCACGACGAGCTTCATCAGCACGATCACCTTTCTTAATACGATCAACTAATGAATACCAATCAGAGTCAATACGATGCATCATTAAGCGGCTTTGACCACGTGCAACAGGATATACAGGCATTAATGGTGGATGAGGAAAACGCTCATCTAAGTATTCCATAATAATGCGAGATTCATATAACACTAACTCACGGTCAACTAATGTTGGCACTGTGTTGTATGGATTTACTTCAAGTAAATCTTCAGGCATATCATTGGGATCTACCTGTAACACATCAACAGTTACCCCTTTTTCAGCAAGAACGATGCGCACTTGATGGCTATACAGATCATCAGCACCTGAGAACAGGGTCATGATAGAGCGTTTATTGGCAGCAACAGCCATTGATACCCTCCAGAAATTCTAAAAAACAAACAGAAGCGAGGGGTAAAACCCCTCGCTTACATTATGCGGATACTATAGTTTACCCTTTATTATAGCCTAGTGTACATCCCTCCAATACTCTTTCTTTAAGAGGTAGGCCACAATAAAGAAGATAAATAAGAAGCCAAGCACCCAATAACCCAAACTTTCACGTTCAAGTTTGACAGGATCAGCTGAATAGGCTAAAAATCCGGTTAAATCACGCATTGCCTGATCATACTCTTCAGGAGTCATGCTGCCACCAATAGCCTCTTTAAATCCGACTAAATGCGGTACAATTTGACCATTCACATCTTGCTCCTCATAAATAGGCTCAACATAGCCCTGCATCTCTTGCAGTACATGTGGCATACCTACTAATGGGAAAACACGATTATTAACTCCAAATGGGCGGCTAGGATCGGCATAAAAGCCTTTCAGATATGAATATACCCAATCTTCGCCTCGTACCCGTGAAACTAATGTTAAATCAGGTGGCGCAGCACCAAACCAACGTGCTGCATCGGCATCAGGAATGGCATTTTCCATCAGCTCACCCACTTTAGCATCCGTCAGAATATAGTTGGCTTTCAGTTCATCAATCGGAATACCTAAATCGGTAGCGACACGATCATAGCGCTGGTATTGGGTACTATGACAACCTGAACAATTTTGCTGAAATAACAGAAAACCACGTTGTAATGACTCTTTATCATTGAAATCAATATTGGCTTGCTCAAGCACGACATTACTGCCGCCAGCAGCAAAGACCAACGTTGGTATCAAGGTCACTAATGCAATCAATAATTTTTTCATTAGTTCGTCACCCTCTCTGGTACTGGTTTAGTCTTCTCATTCTTACTGTATATCCATAAGAACAGGAAGAAGCCAAAATAGGTCACAGTAAAGATACGCGCAGCGATAGTTAACTCTGGCGTAGCTGGTACAGCACCTAAGTAACCAAGCACAATGAACGACACAGCAAACTGAGCAATATTCAGCTTGTGCGTTAAACTGCGGTAACGAACAGACTTAACATTACAACGGTCAAGCCAAGGCAGAACGAATAGTACGATGATCGCTAACCCCATCATAATCACGCCACCAAGCTTGTCAGGAATCGCACGCAAAATGGCATAAAACGGAGTAAAATACCAGACCGGTGCAATATGCTCTGGAGTCTTCATTGGATTAGCCGCTTCAAAGTTTGGTTTTTCTAAGAAATAACCACCACCTTCAGGCATAAAGAACAGAACATAACAAAACACGATTAAGAAGCCTGCTACACCAACGATATCTTTAACCGTGTAATAAGGGTGGAAAGGAATACCATCAACAGGCCAACCATTCTCATCTTTATTCTGCTTAATTTCTACACCATCTGGGTTATTAGAACCCACTTCATGCAATGCGATAAGGTGCAAGAAGACCAACACAACAAGCACCAATGGTAACGCTATAACATGTAAGGCGAAGAAACGATTTAAGGTTGCGCCTGAAACAACATAGTCACCACGGATCCATAGTGTTAAATCATCACCAATAACAGGAATAGCACCAAATAATGAGATAATTACCTGTGCTCCCCAATATGACATCTGCCCCCAAGGTAATAGATAACCCATAAAGGCTTCAGCCATTAGCACTAAGAAAATTAACATACCAAATAACCACAATAGCTCTCGTGGTTTTTGGTAGGAGCCATAGATCACGCCGCGGAACATATGCAAATAGATAACCACAAAGAAAGCGGAGGCCCCCGTAGAATGCATATATCTGAGCAACCAACCATATTCTACATCACGCATGATGTATTCGATTGAAGCAAAAGCACCTTCAGCGGTGGGTACATAATTCATAGTTAACCAAATTCCGGTTAATAATTGATTAACCAGAACCAGTAATGCTAATGAACCAAAAAAGTACCAAAAATTAAAGTTTTTAGGGGTGGCATATTGACCCACATGACGGTTGTAGGTCGCCGTCATAGGGATCCGAGCATCAATCCAATCAATTAAACTTTTCATTATGCCTCTCCTTGTTCAAGACCAATCATGACATTGTTATCATCAACGTAATGATGCGGAGGAATAACGAGGTTTAACGGTGCGGGTACGCCCTGGAATACTCGACCGGCCATATCAAATTTTGAACCATGACATGGACAGAAGAAACCTGAATTAACACCTTCTACCTGCTCGCCAAATGAATCGGGCAAATAGGTTGGTGAGCAGCCTAAATGAGTACATATACCCACAGCAATGAAGTATTCAGGCTTAATTGAACGCTCAGGGTTTTGGGCATAACTTGGTTGTTGTGGCTCTAATGAATTAGGGTCCCTTAAATCAGCATCGATTTTGGGTAACTCTGCTAATACAGCATCTGTTCGACGCACAATCCAAACAGGTTTACCACGCCACTCAACACGAATTAATTGACCTGGCTCTAATTTACTAATATTTACTTCCACCGGGGCACCTGCAGCTTTGGCTTTGGCGCTCGGATTCCATGACTTTACAAAAGGTACCGCAACTGCAACGGCACCCGCACCACCAATAACGGCAGTAGCTGCGGTCAGGAATCTGCGACGTCCGGTATCGACTGGCGCATTGCTCATCCACTTATTCTCCCAAAAGGTTTGGAATTTTTATTGTTAGTTACTCAAACTTCAGCACTTTCCACTAGTTAGCTGTAGCAAGTTTGAATCGCGACTCATTATAACGAAAAACTAGATACAGATCATAGTGAAATGACACACTTAAGACACTTTAATTTACATATTTTTAAATACTCATCAAAAAACACACTTATAATTAACATTACCAGCTTTAATATCATTTTATTTTTATCATTCTCGGCAGGAATGTTAATTATTCTCATACCATCAAGAACACAGTCAAACTAACCATTCTACATAAATAAATTCTTTCTAAATTAGATAATTATCTAACTTTTATAAATTTGTATAACTTGGGGCATATTAAAACAACCAGCATTGACTTATGCCGCACTCTTGCTTCACTTTAAAATCATTCAAAAGTTTTAGAGCAAAAAAAACCCAGCCATTGGCTGGGTTTTTATACAAAGTGTCACACTATTTTATAGCAGAACTATTCATATACTTAAAGAACTCGCTATCAGGCTCTAGCACCATCACATTAGACTGGCTAGACTTAAAGCTTGCTTTGTAAGCTTCTAAGCTACGCATAAATGCAAAGAATTCAGGATCTTTCTTATAAGCATCTGCGTATATCTTAGCTGCGATCGCATCACCTTCACCACGAACAATTAAGGCTTTACGTTCTGCGTCTGCCACTTTAATTGTGACATCAGCATCAATTTTCGCACGAATAATTTCAGCTTGCTCACGGCCTTGTGCGCGATGTTCTTTAGCTACCGCTAAACGCTCGGCACGCATACGTTGGTAAATACTGTTACTCACGTTTGCAGGTAGATTGATCTGTTTGATACGCACATCAACAACTTTAATACCTAAGTCAACTGCACTTTCTTCAGCATTTTTAAGGGCTGAAATTTGCAGTTCATCACGGCTACCAGAAACAATTTCTTTAATGGTACGGTGACCGAACTCAGTACGTAAATCGTTACTGATTTTGCGTTGCAATAAGCTTTCAGCTATTGCGGTATTACCACCATTTGTTGATAAGTAATATTTTTCAAAATTATCAATCTTCCACTTCACATAAGAATCAACAATTAAGTCTTTCTTCTCTGAAGTAACAAAACGATCCGCTGCGCCATCTAAAGTTTGAATACGCGCATCCATAAATTTAATTTTATCGATAACAGGTATTTTAAAATGAAGACCTGGAGCATAAACAATTGTCTGACCGTCTTCTTTTAAAACTTTACCAAAGCGTGAAACAATCGCGCGTTCACCTTCATTAACCACAAGTACAGACGATAACGTCAATGCGATTAATATAGCGACAATAATTGCAACTAATCTACTCATAATTACTGTCTCCCTTGGCGAACATCGCTACGCAATGGGCGACTATTAGCAGGCATATTATGAACATCCGCACTCGGTGAATTAATATGGATCTGTTGTGCAGGAGCTTGCTTTAAATGAGCAGGTTGCTGCTGCTGTTGCATAAGCTTGTCTAACGGTAAGTACATCACATTACCACTAGTCTTAGAGTCAATTAACACCTTGTTAGTATCACTCATTACTTTCTGCATCGTATCGATATACATACGTTGACGAGTGACTTGAGGAGCCATCTTGTACTCTGGCAACATCTTTTCAAATCGTGCAACTTTACCTTCAGCTTCTAATATTTCACGCTGCTTGTATGCATTCGCTTGCTGTTCCATACGTTGCACTGTACCACGTGCTTTTGGTTCAACTTCACGAGCATAAGCTTCAGCTTCACGAATGAAACGCTGTTCATCTTCTTGTGCTGAAATAGCGTCATCAAATGCTGCTTTCACTTCTTCAGGCGGACGCGCTGGCAAGAAGTTAACGTCAACAATTGTTAGACCTAAATGGTAAGGTTTAATGATTCGCTCTAGTTCATCCCATGTATCACGACGAATTTTTTCACGACCCGTAGTTAAGATATCGTCCATTTTATTATGGCCAATAACATAACGAAGAGCACTATCAGTCGCTTCACTTAAACTTGAGTTAGCATCAACCACGTTAAATAAATAATCTTTTGGATTACTTACGCGGTATTGCACATCAAGCTCAACTTGAACAAGGTTTTCGTCGGCTGTAAGCATGCTACCAGATGCAGGAATTGAACGTACGGTTTCAATATCAACTGGATAAACTTTATCAATGAAAGTTGCCTTCCATTGTAAGCCTGGTGAAACTTCACCAATATATTGACCGAAACGCAATTCGACACCACGTTGTGCTTCTTTCACGGTGTAAAAACCAGATAAGAACCAAACTATCGCGGCAATCACAGCAACAATGATTAATATAGTTCCGAAGCCTTTACCAGAAGGGCCTTTGCCCTTGCCGCCAAAACGCTTTGAAATATTGCGAAATACATCATCTAGATCCGGTGGTCCTTTATCGTTACCACCTTTATTCCCCCAAGGATCTTGACCCTTGTTACCGGGCTCGTTCCAAGCCATTTAGTACTCCATAATAGGATGAAATAAACGAGATTTAACCAATAACCTAAGCTGTTTCATCTGAAGTTTCAACAACAAAGGTTTCAAGTTCACCTTGACTCTGTTTTGTTAATCGACGCCAGTTGGCGTCAGACAACCGAACAGATATTATACAGTTCCCCAAATCGTCATACGATTTCTGCTGTATTGCATCCAATCGATAAAACTGGCCAAGATAATGCCCAGCGGCTGCTGGAATACTCAAAGTGAGTTCAGTAACGCTCTCACCGATCAACTCAGTAATCGCTTTTGAAACTAACTCTAAGCCTAAGCCTTGCTGAGCAGATACCCAAACCCGTATAGGTTTATTCTCTGCATCATAATCTATTTTAGGCTCAAGCTCTTCTAATAAATCAATTTTATTACAAATTACTAGCTGAGTTATTTCGTCTGCTTCAATCTCTTTCAATACAGATTGAACTTGATCAAAGTTATCTCCCATATTCTCATCAGCACAATCAACCACATGCAGTAGTAAATCAGCTTGACGAGTCTCTTGTAACGTTGCTTTAAAAGCCGCAACAAGGTCATGAGGTAAGTGACGAATAAAACCAACAGTATCCGCTAGAATTACAGCACCATCTTCTAAATCTAATTTCCGTAGCGTAGGATCAAGTGTGGCAAACAGTTGATCGGCGGCATACACATCAGAAGTGGTTAATGCATTAAATAAAGTAGACTTTCCTGCATTGGTATAACCCACTAATGAAACCGTCGCTAAATCACTGCGCTTACGTGCGCGACGGCTCTGTTCTCGTTGCTTATCTACTTTTTCAAGACGGCGATTAATATTTTTAATACGCCCACGTAGTAAACGACGATCTGTTTCCAGCTGGGTTTCACCTGGACCACGTAATCCAATACCACCTTTTTGTCTTTCAAGGTGAGTCCAACCACGAATAAGGCGGGTAGACATATGCCTTAATTGTGCTAACTCAACTTGAAGTTTACCTTCGTGTGTTCTAGCTCGCTGAGCAAAAATATCTAAAATCAGCGTAGTTCGATCTAACACTCGGCATTGACAAACTTGCTCAAGATTACGTTCTTGTGCAGGTGTTAATGCATGATTAAAAATAACTACATTAGCATCAGTGGCAGCCACTAAGGCTGCTAACTCTTCAGCCTTGCCTGAACCTACAAAAAATTTGCGGTCAGGGGATTTGCGACTTCCCGTTATAACACCTACAGAACGAGCCCCTGCGGACTCAACTAACAGCTGTAATTCAACTAGATCTTCACGACTATCTTCATCAGCAAAGTCAATATGAACTAGTACTGCGGATTCACCAGCTTCATAGCGTTCAAACAAAAAGTCACTCTCCAATAATTATTCGTTGCCAGCGTTGTCATCCGGATTAGCTTGGTAACCTTGACCAGCTTGGTGACCACCCACGTTAAATGGACGTGCAGGAACAACAGTAGAAATCGCGTGCTTATACACCATTTGGCTGACAGTGTTCTTTAATAAAATAACAAATTGGTCAAATGACTCTACTTGGCCCTGCAGCTTAATGCCATTTACCAAATAAATAGATACTGGAACACGCTCGCGACGTAGCGCATTCAAAAACGGGTCTTGTAGTGATTGCCCCTTAGCCATATCTTATTTCCTTTTAATTATAAAAATAAATAAATCAAAAAAGTGAAACTTTCTTTTTAGTATTAGTATGATAGCGCAACTAATCAATAGTTGCATTATCGCATAGTGTAACTAAATTATTCTCGGCTCCAGTTTCAAGCCATGTTAGCTCAGGCCAACTACGTAACCATGTTAATTGACGCTTAGCCAATTGCCTAGTTGCAGCTACCCCTTTTTCGACTAAGGTCGAATAATCAAATTCACCATCTAAGTGCTGCCATGCTTGGCGATAGCCAACACAGCGCATTGATGGCAAATCTAAATGCAAGTCACCCCGAGCTTTTAACTGGGCAACTTCATCAATAAATCCTTGTTCTAACATAATGTTAAAACGCTTCTCGATTAATTGATGTAACATCTTACGCTCAGTAGGTGCAATTGCAAACTGACTGACTCGATAAGGTAAAGCGGCACTTTTCGTTTGACTTAACTCAGTCATCGATTTTCCGCTTATTCTATATACTTCTAATGCCCGCGATAATCGTTGCGGATCATTAGGGTGTATTCTTGCTGCTGCAACACTATCAACTTCAGCGAGTAGTTGATGGATATATTCCCAACCATGTTCGTTCGCTTCAGCAAGTATTTGCAGTCTAATCGCTTCATCCGCACTAGGAAGTGGCGATAAGCCCTCTAATAGTGCTTTAAAATACATCATAGTACCACCCACTAATAGTGGGGTTTTTCCGTTCGCAATAATATCATCAATATGCGTGATAGCATCACGTCTAAAATCAGCCGCAGAGTAACTTTCTCGCGGGTCTAGAATATTGATTAATCGATGCGGCCCTCTTGCAAGCTCAGCTGCAGTAGGCTTGGCTGTTCCAATATCCATACCACGATAAATTAATGCAGAATCAACAGAAATAATTTCACAATTATGCTTTTCTGCTAAATCAAGCGCTAATGCTGTCTTTCCTGATGCGGTTGGCCCCATAAGACAGATAATATTAGGCAATTGTTGATTACTCATTTGGTTGTTCTTTTATCCAACTTTGCCAAGGTAACGCCTTAGCTAATTTAAGTACTTCTTGCTGTATTTCTTCGCTCAGCCCCATATAGCCCTGCCAAACTATTTTGGCAGATGTGAATCCTTGCAAACTCTGCTTAGCTATCCATGTAGATAGCGCTTCTTCTGCTGGTGTTTCAAATCTAAGCCACTGCAATAACTCTGGAATCACAAGTGCTAACGGTGTGTCCCTTAGATATGGGGGCACTTTTTTAATTATCAACTGCTTTGCACGTATCTGTAACTCTATACCAAGGCGTGTCAATAATCGCTGTTGTTGGTCAATGGTTTCTTGCCAATCTTGTTCTGCTGAAACTGATACAGGCATTAACAATGGTTGACTGATTAAACCTTGACCCAATTTAGTACAGATTTCATGTTTTCGCACATAAAATGCAGCAGTTTTTATCGATAATAATTTTAAATGACTATCTTCAATAAAAACAAAATAATCACCATCCAATATCGGTGGCGTAGTGACTTCACTTGAGCTGTTTTTCGAGGGTAAGCTTTGATTAAAAGGTGTTTGTAACAATTCGCCATAATTTTGCGCCGCTACGGGTACATTTTGATGCTGCTTTGGCTCGCGTGGATAACTATTACCAGTAAACTTTGTGGCCCCCAAATGGTTGATCACTATATCTGGAACTCACTTGATACTCATCAGTACTCGCGTATGACTTAGGCATCACACTTGAATATGAACTAGTTGATTCAGATACCTGCGGTGATACCGCAACACTATGTTGCTGATTTAGCTCAATCGGTTCATTCTCAAGTAACTGACTTAATGCTGACTGCAGTGCCTGTAAGATAAAGTCATGGACGTAACGGCTTTGATGAAAACGCACCTCATGTTTTGCAGGGTGTACGTTGACATCAACTTGATGCGGCTCAATCGTCAGCATCAACACAAATGCAGGTTGTTCCGTCATACCTACATCGGCAAAAGCTTGTTTAACAGCATGGTTAACCAGTCGGTCACGAATCAAGCGGCCATTCACATAAAAGTAGTGCGTATCTTGCCCAACTACTGCGGCGGTGGGAGATTGTAAATAACCAGATAATGCCAATTCATCATGCTGACAATCCACTTTTAAAGCTGATTCTGCAAAAGCTTTACCACCAATTTGTGCTAACCGCTGCATATACTGAGCTTCAGTAGTTGTAGGCCGAAGATTACGAACTAATTTACCATTATGTGTCAGCGTAAAATGGATATCACTGCGTACTAACGCAATGCGCTTTAACCACTCGTCAATATGAGTAAATTCGGTTTTATCACTTTTCAGAAAGCGTCGGCGAGCGGGCGTATTAAAAAATAGATCGACAACTTCAATTGTACTGCCAACAGGATGCGCTGCAGGTACAACTTTAACAGCCATATCATTGCCTTCAGCATATGCCTGCCATGCTTCATCTTGTTGAGCAGTCTTAGATGTTAATGTGAGTCGAGCAACTGAACTGATACTGGCAAGTGCTTCACCGCGAAAACCAAAACTCATAATCGCATCGAGATCATCCAAACAAGCGACTTTAGACGTTGCATGACGAGATAATGCTAATGCTAAATCTTGTTTTTCAATGCCAACACCATTGTCTCTGATTTTGATAAGTTTACTACCGCCCTTATCAATCTCAATATCAACTCGTGTTGCGCCAGCATCTAAACTGTTTTCAACGAGTTCTTTAACTACTGAAGCGGGTCTTTCTACCACCTCACCCGCAGCAATCTGATTGGCTAATTGTGCGGGTAGAATTTTAATCGCCATACTCAACCTCGATTAGGCACTCGGTATCACTAATGTTTGCCCAATATGCAGTACGTTTGACTTTAATTGGTTCGACTTTTTAAGACTCGCGATTGATACCTTGTAACGTGCAGCAATCACAGAAAGCGACTCACCAGATTTAACTTTATGTTTTAACTTTGCCTTTTGTTGGGCCATATAGGTATCAACTGGAGCATGCGTCTTAAAGTATTTAACAATACCATTATGAATCGCATTGGCTAATTGCTCTTGATGACGGCTACTGCGTAATAGTCGCTCTTCTTGAGGATTAGAAATAAAGCCTGTTTCAACCAATAACGATGGAATATCTGGTGATTTTAGTACTGCAAAACTAGCCGATTCAGGTTTACGTTTATGTAAACGTGTTACATGACCTAAATCACTTAGAATATCGCCAGCGACAGTATGGCTAATTGCCATCGAACGGTCCATTGACATATCTAATAATGTCATAGCCAAATACTGTTCATTATCAGCACTTTGGATAATTTCACCTGCACCACCTAGGAGATCCGAATGCTTCTCTTTCTTTTCTAACCAACGACCAATCTCACTATTAGCACGACGCATAGATAACACCCATACAGATGCTCCGCGAGGCCCTGGTGAAGTAAATGCATCAGCATGAATAGAGACTAAAAGGTCAGCTTTACTCTGTCTGGCAAGTTCTGAACGCTTATTTAAATTAACAAAATAATCCCCTTTTCGAGTCATAACGGCTCTCATACCGGGTGTATTATTAATCTTTTTAGCGACTCGCTTGGCAATTTCAAGTACAACTCGCTTCTCATAAGTCCCTGTTGGACCTATAGAACCAGGATCATCACCGCCATGCCCCGCATCAATTGCAACCACAATATCTCGTAAGCCCTGTTTAGGTTTTACAGTAGGCTTACTCGTTGATGTTTGTTTGCTTGAATTAGCGGAACCGGTTTTAGATTTAGGTTCAATATCGACAACTAAACGGTCACCATATGGCGCAGTTGGTGATAACGAAAACAATTTAGCAGATACTGGTTTAGCGAGATCAATAACAATTCTTAACGACCCCTTCTTCACTGGCTTACTTTGCCGTATCTTCTTAATTAATTTACTGTTATTTTTTAAATGCGATAGATTATATTTAAGTTGAGTGTGCTGTAAATCAACCACTAACCGATCTGGTTTGGTCAAAAAGAAGTGACTATATTTGGGTGACTGACCTAAATCTAATACTACACGGGTAGAATCAGGTGCAGCCCAAACCCTAACACTGTTTAACTTATTGGCAGCAAATGCTTGTACGCTGGTTGTTAAACAGCATATTAAGAAAAAAAATCGAATTAAAGATATAGTTTTTATCATTATTGTTATAGTTGCTTTATTAACTGTTCACCCTGTAATGAGTTGGCGACAAGCGTCATCTCTCTTCCTTGATCAACATATTTCAAATGGATATGCACGTCAGCTTCTGGCAATAAACCAAAACCCTGATCTGGCCATTCTACAATACATAAGCTTTGCTGGGTGAAATAATCACGGATCCCCATAAACTCAAGCTCTTCAGGATCAGCAAGACGATACAAATCGAAATGAAAAACATCCATACCATTTAATTCATATGGCTCAACAATGGTATATGTAGGACTTTTAACAGCACCAGTATGACCTAAACTTTGAATTAGGCCCCGGCTAAATGTCGTTTTTCCTGCACCTAGATCACCAGTTAAATACAAAGTAAATGGCGCATGAATAATTGCTGCGATTTTCTGTCCCATAGCAATAGTTTGCAGCTCGTCTTCAAGCATAACGGTAACACTTGTCATTTTTGCTCTCATATTTTGATATGCCATAGTAGTTCGACAATTTATCATTATCGCTTAAGCCTTACTACAATTAAATCAGCTGCTTCCTATCTGAAATGACAATCAAATACAATCTCAAAAATTTAACAACAAAAAAGGGAATGTTCATTCCCTTTTTTGTTACAAATTAAGAATCTTAAAGGTCATCCATTCGCAAGCTACTATGTACCAAACGGTGTAAATGATTTCTTTCAACTTGAGCAAGATTAAGCAACATATTACGTGTGTTCTCACAATGAGAACTTGAAGCCGTAGTTTCAATTAACTCAATCAAACTATTTTCAAGACTCATGTGTAAATCAAGTACCTGATCACAAGTCATGTCAGAGGCTAAATTAAAAGTCTCACACCGTTTGATAAAATCTTCAAAAATAATATCTTTATACCAAGTATCGAGTAATTTAGGCGGGGCACTATCAATATAATCAGCAAGCTGTGTAGCTACCTCTTTTTCATGGAACTGATAATACTCTAATAATAGTTTTACGCGTGGTGACTCAGCATAACTATCTAGCCGTGCGTATAACGTTGACATTGCATATCTGCATTCAATGACATATTGCAATAATTCTCTTAGCTGTTGTATCCGCATAAAAACTCCATCCTTGATCCATGCTGATATTAAGTATGCTAATAAACCCATTATCATTATTTGTCACACATCAAATATTTGCATAAAAAAACGGCAAAAAACCAATAGTCAACTTTAGTACTAGCCGCTATCTTTGATAATAATACCAATCTAAATATATGATCAGAATGTCGATATAGATCTATACGTCTAGATTAGATGACTCTAGGCATATCATTTAAGGACCTCGTCATTATAAATTTTTAGAATGATCAGTTTATTTTACAGATTGGTATAAGAGGTTATGGTGAAATCGAATACAGTTGTAATACATAAACAACAGCAACAAGCCGTAATTTATCGTTTAGTGACTAATCAGATAGCGATAGTAAAGCAGACTAATTTATGAAGGTATAAGTTGGAATTATTTGGACAAGAGGATATTAG
>NZ_BALM01000010.1 GCF_000614975.1 Shewanella marina JCM 15074 | reverse complement strand
TTTCAGTGAGTAACCGCTTACACTTTGCATACCACGCTTATCGCGCCGTTTGCCGTGTCAGTGGGGTCGCATTATAGGGGGTATTTGAGATTGCACAAGCGCTTTTTAACAAAAACTGGCAATTAATTTTTACACTCAACTTAACCACTTGTTAATCACAAGTTATCCACAAAAACTAAGTTAAACTGTGTACTTTATCGACTTATCGTTAATAAGGTGCCTTAAGAAGTACTCTGACTGAAACGACAAAAGCCGCTCATTGAGCGGCTTTTGATTTCATTGCTGTGGTATTAACTTAATTTACCATGGCATTGTTTGTATTTCTTACCTGAACCACATGGGCATGGATCATTACGACCGACTTTATCGCCTTCGCGTACCACTGGAGTATGGGCTGCTAAGCTATCAGCTTCATGAGAACCATCAACTAATGATTCTGCTTCTGCATGACTAAAGTCACGTTTGATCTTGGCTTCTTCTTCACGACGACGCTGCTCCATCTCATCTACATCTGATTGAGCTTGAACTTGTACTTTAGAAAGAATACTGATCACATCGTGCTTTAATGACTCAAGCATTTGTTGGAATAGCTCAAAAGATTCGCGCTTATATTCTTGCTTTGGATTCTTTTGGGCATAACCACGTAAATGGATACCTTGACGTAAATGATCCATTGCCGCTAAGTGCTCTTTCCATAAACCGTCTAGTGTCTGTAGCATTACTGCTTTCTCAAACTGACGTAATACTGGTGCACTAACCATCTCTTCTTTAGCTTTATATGCATCTTGCCAAGCTTTGACGATAGTTTCACGCAATGTTTCTTCGTACAACTCTTCGTCTTTATCTAGCCACTCTTGAATAGGTAACGTTAAACCAAACTCTGACTGTAGACGCTGCTCTAGACCTGGAACATCCCAAAGCTCTTCTACTGACTGTGGTGGAATATATTGATCAATAACACCACTCACTACATCAGCTTCGATGTTAGTAATGGTATCTTCAATGCTTTCAGCATCCATTAGGTCGTTACGCTGTGAGTAAACGACCTGACGTTGATCGTTAGCAACATCATCAAACTCAAGTAATTGCTTACGAATGTCGAAGTTACGAGCTTCTACTTTACGCTGCGCATTTTCAATCGCACGTGATACCCATGGATGCTCAATCGCTTCGCCTTTCTCCATACCTAACTTCTTCATCATGCCTGATACACGATCTGAAGCGAAGATGCGCATCAAGCTATCTTCCATAGATAAGTAGAAACGTGATGAACCTGCATCACCTTGACGACCGGCACGACCACGTAACTGGTTATCAATACGGCGTGATTCATGACGCTCTGTACCAAGGATATGTAAACCACCAGAAGCGATTACTGCATCATGACGTTCTTGCCACTCTGCTTTCATTTTGGCTTTGACTTCAGGTGATGGGTTATTAATGGCTTCAAGCTCCATTAACCAGTTACCACCTAATACGATATCGGTACCACGACCCGCCATGTTAGTTGCGATAGTGACCGCACCAGTACGACCAGCTTGAGCAACGATATCAGCTTCTTTTTCATGGAACTTCGCGTTAAGTACTTGATGTGGGATCTTTTCTTGCTTCATTAAACGTGCCAGTAGTTCTGACTGTTCAATTGAAACGGTACCAACAAGTACCGGTTGGCCGCGTTCACGACAGCCTTTAATATCTTCAATGATCGCTGCATACTTTTCTTCTGCAGTGAGATAAACCAAATCTGGCATATCTTTACGAACCATTGGACGGTTAGTTGGTACAACAACAGTATCTAAACCGTAAATATGTTGGAATTCGAATGCTTCAGTATCAGCGGTACCTGTCATACCTGCTAATTTGTCATATTGACGGAAGTAATTCTGGAAGGTGATAGATGCTAATGTTTGGTTCTCATTCTGAATTTTCACACCTTCTTTTGCTTCTACAGCTTGGTGCAAACCTTCTGACCAACGACGACCTGGCATCGTACGGCCTGTATGTTCGTCAACAATCACGACTTCACCGTTTTCTACGATGTAATCTACATCTTTCTCAAACAATGTGTGTGCACGAAGACCTGCGGTCACATGATGTAATAATGAAATATTAGCAGCTGAATAAAGTGAGTCACCTTCAGCTAACATGCCGCGCTCAGTTAATAGCACTTCAACTTTCTCTTGACCACGTTCGGTCAACAATACTTGTTTGGCTTTTTCATCAATACTGTAATCGCCTTCACCTACGAAATCGTCAGAATCTTCTTTGTCTTGACGAATAAGGTGTGGAATTAAGGTATTCACCTTGATATATAGTTCTGAGCTATCTTCAGCAGCACCTGAAATAATCAATGGTGTACGCGCTTCGTCAATTAAGATTGAGTCAACTTCATCGATTAGTGCGTAATGTAGAGGACGTTGTACACGCTCTTCTGGTGAGAAGGCCATGTTGTCACGTAAATAATCGAAACCAAATTCGTTATTAGTACCGTAAGTGATATCCGCAGTATAAGCATCTTTCTTCTGTTGCTGACCTAAGCCTGCAACGTTAATGCCTACGGTTAACCCTAAGAACTCAAATAATGGACGGTTAAATTCAGCATCACGACGTGCTAAGTAGTCGTTTACTGTAATAACGTGAACACCTTTACCTGATAACGCATTTAGATATGCTGGTAGTGTAGCGGTTAACGTTTTACCTTCACCAGTACGCATTTCAGCGATACGGTTACTATCAAGCACCATACCACCAAGTAACTGCACATCGAAATGGCGCATTTCAAATACACGCTTTGACGCTTCACGTACGGTTGCAAATACTTCAGGAATTAAATCGTTAACTTTAGTGCCATCTTGAATACGTTGGCGAAACTCAATGGTTTTCGCTTTTAGTTCTTCATCAGAAAGCTTTTCAAAATCGGCTTCCATGGCGTTAATTTTAGTGACGACTTTACCAAGTGTTTTGAGGGTACGGTCATTACGACTACCAAAAATTTTTGTCAGTACTTTACCAAACATCTGAATCTCTTATCTCTGTGTAAGATGGCTCGTATTATTCTATCGTGATAAAAACAGAAATATAGGCCTATAATTACTAATAACCTGCTTTGCGATAGACAAACTGACCTGGATCAATTTGTTGTCCACCCCGCAACACTTCGTAGTGTACATGTGGTCCTGTTGAGCGACCTGTACTCCCCATACTGGCAATTTTCTCGCCTTTTGCAACCACATCACCTACGGCTACTGACACAGATTTATTATGACCATAACGGGTCGATAACCCATTACCATGATCGATTTCGACCAAGTTCCCATAACCAAACTTACTGCCTGCCCATGTAACAACACCACCACCGGTAGTTATTACATCGGCACCTTCGCTACCCGCAAAATCAATGCCTTTATGCATTGTTCGACGGCCATTAAAAGGATCATTACGTAAACCATAGGGCGATGATAGCCAACCGCTATTAATTGGTCGCCCTGATAAATAACGTTCTTCATCTATATGGAGGTTAGATGCTACTGTTTCAAGTAGGGATAACTGAACATTATTATTATCAATACGTGCTGACAACTGTTCCATCTCTTGGAGCAATTGTGCTAATTCGATATCAGAGCCTGAATGGTTAACACCACCGACCCCAACTTCTGAAGAAAAATTGAATTGGTTTTCTAGCTTATTTTGCACAGCAACATGCTGGCCCAATGCTTCAAGACGAGACATTTTAGCCTGTAAACTAGCTACATGGGTAACTAATTGGGCTAACTGTTCTTTAGTGGCAACCCGTAGTTGCTCGATTTCATTCTTATGTAAAGCGCGTTCGTCACGCTCTTGATCTAATTCGGCTTGATGTTCTACTAGACGAGTTTCATTTTGTTGATATAAGCCTGTACCAGCTGCAATCAACAATAACGGCAATAACAACCAACGTTTTCCTGGTTGCCAGCGCGTAGTCCCTTTCCGACCTTGTATAAATACTGTTACACTCATAGCTTCTCTTAGCCATCTTCTTATAGTATGAAAAAGCCTCCGCAAGACCTCTGCCATTTGCTACATCAATCAAGCACGCTTCCAGATCTTGCTGAGAAGGCTGAATTGCTTCGGTATTTAAATCAATACGTCAAACAAACCTTATCAGGCCCTGTGACGGAGCAACTTACTGTTGCTAATCTACGTCAAGGGGTGTTGGTTATCGAGACGACTACAGCTGCTTGGGCAGCGAGAATTAACTTTCAAAAAGCTAAACTACTGCAACAACTTCGAAACGAAACATTGCCAATGCTTACCGCTATTGAAGTGAAAGTCAACCCAAGCAACGCAAAGCTTGAAGTAAAACCTAAAGTAGAGACTAAACAAATAAGCGAAACTGCGGCATCTCACATTGCGGCTTTAGCCGAACATACAGACGGAACACTGGCTGAAAAACTAAAACGGCTAGCTGCATTGGCTAGCCGTAATAGGCAATCTTAATCATTATGCGAGCACTAAGCCTGCTGGAAGATTGAAACTGACAGGGGCTTGCGCCTCTTCTTCGTAGCTTACAAGTTCCCAAGCATCTTGAGTCGCAAGCAGCGCACGAACTAAATTATTATTTAGTGCATGACCCGTTTTATAGGCACAGAACTCACCAATAATTGAATGTCCCGCAACATATAAGTCACCAAACGCATCTAGAATTTTGTGCTTAACGAACTCATCCTCGTAACGCAGGCCATCGGGGTTGAGGACTTTAAACTCATCAAGTACCACGGCGTTTTCCATACTGCCACCTAACGCTAAGTTATTCGCTCTTAGGTATTCAATGTCGCGCATAAAACCAAAGGTTCGCGCGCGGCTAATATCACGAATAAAGGCAGATGAAGAAAAATCCATTTCCATATGCTGTTGACTACGAGCAATTTCAGGGTGATCAAAGTTAATGGTGAAATTAACTTTAAAACCTTGATATGGACGAAGCTCCGCCCACTTATCACCATCTTCAACTCGAATAGTACGTTTAATTCTTAAGTACTTTTTAGCGGCTGCTTGTTCTGCGATACCTGCTGATTGCAACAGGAACACAAACGGACTAGCGCTACCATCCATAATAGGAATTTCTGGTGCATCAACTTCAATCACGGCATTATCAATACCAAGACCAGCAAGTGCAGCGAATAAATGCTCAATCGTTGAAATACGTACACCATCGTCATTAACGAGGGCGGTACACATCGTCGTTTCACGAACGGCATCAGCTTTAGCCGGAATTTCGACATGAGGAGTCACATCAGTGCGTACAAGCACAATTCCAGAATTGACTGGTGCAGGCTTGATCATCAAAGTGACTTTGTTGCCAGAGTGCAAGCCGACTCCAGTCGTCTTTACTATTTTTTTAACAGTTCTTTGAAAAATCATTCAGTTACCCGTGTTTTATCAACCATCGATGTATTTATATTAACTATTTTTTGACGCTTATTCGCACAGAACTCCGTATGCTAGCATAACTTAGCTAGATAACAAAAGTTTGACGCTCACTTAATCACAAATTAAGAAGCGTCATTCTAATCTCATCTTGCGATTAGTCAGCTTGCTTACGCAAAAATGCTGGAATATCTAAATAATCGATCTCATTTTTAGCCGCTGGTGCAACTGCCGGTTTTACCGCAGCATTGCCATGACCACTGTCATGTGTAGGGGCCTCATATGATTCAGTATTTTGAGTTTCCACACGTGGCTCAACCGCAACTGGCTCTGGACGATGTACAGGTTTAGTCACTAATTGAATATCAGGCTTTTTATCAGCGCCAATACCAGTTGCAACCACTGTTACACGTAACTCATCAGCCATTTCTGGATCGATTACGGCACCAACCACTACTGTCGCACCGTCAGATGCGTAAGCTTTAACATGGTTACCCACAGTTTCAAACTCATCGATACCCATATCCATACCCGCAGTAATGTTAACTAACACACCACGTGCACCGGCTAAGTCGATATCTTCTAGTAATGGGCTAGCAACAGCTGCTTCAGCCGCTTCTTCTGCACGGTCTTCGCCACTCGCCACACCTGTGCCCATCATGGCATTACCCATTTCTGACATTACGGTTCTTACGTCGGCGAAGTCGACGTTAATTAGACCCGGACGAGTAATAAGCTCTGCAATACCTTGAACCGCACCAAGTAATACGTTGTTAGCTGCTGCAAACGCATCTAACAAGGTAGTACCGCGACCCAGTACTTTTAATAATTTTTCGTTAGGAATGGTAATTAACGAATCTACATGCTTTGCAAGCTCGGCAATACCTTGCTCTGCATAAGCCATACGCTTTTTACCTTCGAACGGGAATGGTTTTGTTACCACTGCAACCGTAAGAATACCTTCTTCACGAGCGACTTCGGCAACAACTGGTGCTGCACCAGTACCCGTACCACCGCCCATACCTGCAGCAATAAAGATCATATCTGATCCGCGGATCGCATCACGGATACTTTCACGATCTTCTTCAGCTGCTAAACGACCCACTTCTGGGTTTGCGCCTGCGCCTAAACCTTTAGTTACATCCTGACCAAGTTGAATGGTCGAACCTGCAGGTGACTTACGTAGAGCCTGAGCATCGGTGTTAGTTGCAATAAAATCAACACCTTCAATATTATGCTTAACCATATGCTCTACAGCATTTCCGCCACCACCACCGACGCCGATGACTTTGATCACCGCTTCGTCTGAATGAGTATCCATGATCTCAAACATGGTTTATTCTCCGTTATGCCTGCGTTCTGAGCTAATTAAAACTCGCCTTTAAACCAGCTTTGGACCCGATTCCAAAGACTGGTTACCCCTTGGCGCTCTGGGCGTTCGAACTGACGTTCAATCACCCTCCTTGCCCCGTAATGAAGTAACCCTACACCTGTGGCGTAAATAGGTAACTCAACATATTCATTTAGCCTTTTACCGGCTGTGGCGATGCCAATCTTACTGGCATGCCAAATGTTGCTTCAGCAACTTCAAGTGCACCATCAATTGATGCTGTGCCGCCGGTTAATACAATACCAGCCGCAATTTGATCTTCTAAGCCACTGTCTCGTAGCTGCTTTAAAATTAATTCAAACAACTCTTGGTAGCGTGGCTCAACCACCTCAGCCAAGGTATGACGTGACATCGTGCGAGATGGACGACCACCAACCGATGGCACTTCAATACTGTCTTCACGACTCACATTCGCACTACGCGCACTTGCGTATTCTACCTTGATCTGCTCTGCATGCGATAATGGTGTACGGAAAATCTTTGCAATATCGCTAGTAACTTGATTTCCCGCAACAGGAATAACCGCACAATGGCGCAAAGCACCATTGGTATAAACGGTAATATCAGTCGTACCACCACCAATATCGACTAAACAAACACCTAAATCTTTTTCATCTGGTGTCAGTACTGAATCTGCAGATGCAATACCAGCAAACACTAAGTCATCAACTTTTAAGCCACAGCGCTCAACACTCTTAGTAATGTTTTTCGCCATGTCGTTAGCACAAGTAACAATATGCACCTTCGCTTCCATACGCATACCTGACATGCCAATGGGGCTTCGAATGCCATCTTGTACATCAATTGCGTATTCCTGCGGTAGCACATGTAAAATACGACGTTCTGTTGGAATCTTTACCGACCGCGCGGTATGGATGACATTATCAACATCATCTTGAGTCACTTCTTCGTCGTTAATTGACACCATGCCGTTTTCATTCTGGCAAGCGATATGCTTACCTGAAATACTCAAATACACTGAGGCAACTTGGCAATCAGCCATCAGTTCAGCTTGATCTAAAGCGCGCTGAACACTACGAACAATTGAATCTAAATCGTTAACACCGCCTTTATCCATGCCGCGAGAAGGATGGTTACCGAGTCCAACCACACTAATTTCACCATCAGGCAGCACTTCACCTATGATCACTGCGACCTTAGATGTTCCAATGTCTAAACCGACAATGAGATTTCTATCTTGGTTTTTCGTCATTTAATTAACGGCTCTCTTTTTGTGCTTGTTCCCAACCTACGGCTAGTCCTGTGTCGTAGCGTAAATCAACACTGGCAACGTGTTTCTTTTCTTTTGCAAGTAACGGATATACGTAAATAAACCGCTGAATACGTGCCATTCTATCTTCTCGTCCTAACTCCAGCACGATGCCATCAGATAATGAAGCCACCCATGCATGTCGCGGACTAACACTTAAGCTCGCTAAACTAAAGCCATTGATCTTAAGTAATTCATCTATTTGCCGGTATGACTTCAATACTGCTTGTGCCATATCCGTTGGGCCTGCTAAATCAGGCAGTCCCTGTAAACTTGGTTCCTGCGGCGCCGCAAATATTTCACCGTGAACATTGAGCCACTGAGTTTTATTCCAGTGCGCCACGGGTTGCTGCTCTTGCAGATAAATCTTCAACTTATCTGGCCACTCTCGCCTAACTGAAGCTCGGTAAACCCAAGGCAATGCCTCTAATGCTTGTTGGACTTCAGTCACGTCCGCAGAAAAAAAACTGCGCTTTAATAAATTCTGTAATGCTAATTGGATATCTTTATCACTGGTAAAAGCACGTTCACCACTGATGGCTACGGCTTCTAATGGCAATGCATTGGCATCATTCAATACCTGATGCAATTTCCAACCGGCAGAAAATAAACCTGCCAGCACCATTAACAAAAACATCACGCCAAGACAAAAATACCAATCAAGTCTTGAGAGTTTTTGTCTGCCTTGTTGTAGCTTTTGCCTCAAAGACACTATCGACCTCTCATTACTCGATATAAAGTCGTCACTACTTCCAGCCGCTCATTATATCTACCAAATAGCATTGGTCAAAAATTCCTTGGCTAAGTTTATGTTTTGATTAATTTTCGACCAAAACAGTACTTATTTAAATCCTAGATTTTCATTAGCAAGTTGACGCGATATCGCACCAATATTTCCAGCACCTTGAGTCAAGATTAAATCACCATCTTGTAATACATCAGGCATAAGCTGTGCTAACTGTTCCGGCGTTGCCACAAAAATAGGATCCACTTGACCACGCATTCTAATTGAACGCGCTAATGCTCGGCCATCTGCGCCATTAATTGGTGTTTCACCTGCGCTATAAACATCCAATAACAACAGACAATCAACCTGTGATAACACCTCAACAAAATCTTCATAAAGATCGCGTGTACGGGTATAACGATGCGGCTGATACACCATCACCAATCGCTTATCAGGCCAACCTGCACGTGCAGCTTTAATGGTGGCAGCAACTTCACTAGGGTGATGACCATAGTCATCCACCAACATCACATCACCTTTAGGCGTATTAAACTCACCTAGATGTTGGAAGCGACGACCAATGCCTTCGAATTTAACTAAAGCACCTAAAATATCTTCATCAGCAATTGAGTCTTCAGTCGCAACTGCAATTGCAGCCAAAGCATTTAACACATTATGTTGACCCGGCAAGTTAAGTACCACGTCTAAATCTTGCTTGTCTTTACGACACACTGTAAAACGACATTGATGACCATGCTGTACAAAATTGGTTGCTCTTACATCGGCATCATCGCTGAAACCATAAGTGACAATATGACGGCTCATCCGTGGAATAAGCTCACGCACCACATCATCATCGATACAAACAACCGCTAATCCATAAAATGGCAAGTTGTGTACAAAATCGATAAAGGTACTTTTTAGGGTTTCAAAATTACCACCATAAGTATCCATGTGATCAGCTTCAATATTGGTGATCACTGTCACCATTGGTTGAAGATGTAAGAAACTTGCATCACTTTCATCAGCTTCAGCAATCAAATAACGGCTATGACCTAAGCGAGCGTTAGTACCCGCACTATTTAACAAACCACCAATCACAAATGTAGGATCACGATCTGCTTCACCATAAACACTGGCGATTAAACTGGTTGTCGTGGTTTTACCATGGGTGCCCGCAATAGCAACGCCATAACGATAACGCATTAATTCAGCCAGCATTTCAGCACGGCGAACAATAGGGATACGTAATTCTTTAGCCGCAATAATTTCAGGATTATCTTGATTAATCGCAGTAGAAACCACCACCACATCAGCATCCACCACACTTTCACGGGTATGGCCGATATACACCATTGCACCAAGTGCCGTTAAACGATCCGTTACCGCGTTAATCGCGATATCTGAACCACTAACTAAATAGCCTTCATTCACTAAAACTTCAGCAATACCGCCCATACCTGCACCACCAATACCCACAAAGTGAATACGGCGAACACGTCTCATTTCTGGCACTATCGCTCTAATTGGAGTTGGAGCATTTTTTTTCTGCTTGATTACTCATTTTGCACCTTTTGCGCAGTCGATGCAGACAGCGGCAACTTGTTCAGTTGCATCTAACACAGCTACGCTTCTTGCTTTTTGTCCCATTAGGACTAATTCTTCACGGTCATCGGCTAGCATAGATAACTTTTCGGTGAGCTTATTCACATCCACAATCGGTTGTGGCAATAATAAGCCTGCTCCAGCCGAGACTAACACTTCTGCATTGCGAGTTTGGTGATCATCAACAGCATGTGGATACGGCACCAATAAACTTGGTCTACCGACGGCAGCCAATTCAGATACAGTTAATGCCCCAGAGCGACATAACACCACATCAGCCCAACGATATGCAGCTTCCATATCATCAATAAACTCGGCTACATTGACCTGACCTTCTTGGCCTAAGCGTTGATAATGTGCTTTTACTGAATCGACATTACCTTTACCCACTTGATGCCATACTGTAATCGAATGTTCACGACTCACTTTAGCAACAACCTCTGGCATCAGATCATTAAAGATTTTGGCACCTAGGCTACCGCCGACTACTAAGACCTTTAAGGCAGTTTCAATCTCTTTTGGTTCAGCCCCTAAAGCAACTAATTCAGCACGGATCGGATTACCCACCACTTGTGCATTAATACCTGTGAAGGTATTTGGAAATGCACACATCACTTTAGTGGCAATCTTTGACAGTAATTTATTGGTCATACCGGGAATAGCATTTTGCTCATGTAGCACTAATGGTATACCAGCAAGCTTAGCTGCCACACCACCAGGACCACTGGCAAAACCGCCCATGCCCATCACCACATCAGGCTTAAACTCTTTAATTACCTGTCGCGCTTGCATAATTGAACGCAAAATCTTAATTGGCGCACCCAGTTTACGTATTAAGCCATTACCACGAACACCTTTGATATCAATAAAATCAATATCAAAACCATGCTGTGGCACTAATCTAGCTTCCATACGATCAGCCGTGCCCAGCCAGCGTACCGTCCAACCTTGTTTGGCTAAATATTTAGCCACAGCTAACGCCGGGAATACATGTCCCCCCGTGCCGCCAGCCATTATTAAAATTCGTTTTGCAGTCATTTGTTAACCGTTCTTCGACTTGCCAATTATTGCCTGTGTCAAACTTAATCGACGCTCGTAATCTATTCTAATCAAAATCATTGCCGCGGCGGTCATAATCCAAAGACTACTACCACCATAACTAATAAAAGGTAATGTCAGACCTTTGGTTGGTAGCATGCCAATGCTTGCTCCCACATTCACAACGGTTTGGAAGCAAATCCAAATACCAATACCGTAAGCGAGATAACCTTCAAATGGTTTCTCTAACTCGAGACATTGATTGCCCAATTTTATTGCCCGTAATGCAATAAATAGCAACACAGATAGCACAGCAATAATGCCAATAAATCCAAGCTCTTCACCGATAATGGCGAAAATAAAGTCAGTATGAGCTTCAGGTAAGTATTCTAATTTCTGGATACTATTACCTAACCCTTGTCCAAACCAATCACCCCGGCCGTAAGCCATTAATGATTGCGTTAACTGGTAACCACTACCAAATGGATCTTCCCATGGATCCATAAAAGAGGTCACCCGGCGCATACGATAAGGCTCAACCACAACCAATGCCACAAAGGCTAATATGCCAGCTAGAATAAGCGCAAAGAAATCAAGTAAACGCGCCCCAGCCAAAAATAGTAATCCCACCGTACAAACAAACAGTACGACTACCGTACCTAAATCGGGTTGCAATAAAATCAATAATGCATAAACAGCAAACAATACAATTGGCTTATAAAAACCTTTTGAGTTTTCAAGTACTTCTTGATGGCGCCTCACCAGATAACCGGCCATAAACACCACAAAAGCGAACTTAGCTAATTCAGCAACCTGAATTCGGATCGGGCCAATCACCAACCAACGGGTTGCACCATTAACCGTTGAGCCAACGAGCAATACCGCAATCAATAACAGCAAAACAGCAACAAGAATGATGGGGCTGAAAGTTTGCCATTTTTGCATATCTATCTGCAGTATGACTGCCGCAATAATGACGCAACCCACTAAATAAACGGCCTGACGAATAACAAAGTGAAACGCATTACCTGTTAAGGTTTTGGCTTCCGGCATTGATGCCGACATCACCATCACAAAACCAAACAAGATCAAACTAATGATTGCAGCTAACAATGCTCTGTCATACATCACTGTTGGCTTTGATTCTGTTGACGATGAAAATTTATCCGTCAACCAAGCAGGCATAGAAGGCGACCAATTAGGTCGCCAACTGAGCCAGCGGCTCATGCGGGATTCACTCCGCATCGATCTGCTCCACTAATTGGCGGAAGTCATCACCACGCGCCATAAAATTAGGGTACATATCTAAACTTGCACACGCAGGAGACATCAATACGATATCACCCGCTGATGCGAGCTCTTGCGCTTTAGCCACGGCCTCGGCCATGGTTGATACCTGAATAGCATCATCGCGCAGAGCGGCAATTTTATTACCATCACGACCGAGCGTAATAAGATGGGTCACATTGCCAAGCACATCTTTTAATGGGCGGAAATCAGCACCTTTGCCATCGCCGCCAGCAATCAAAATAATGTCGCCTAAGTGGTCACTTAAACCTTGCAAAGCAGCCACAGTTGCACCAACGTTTGTTGCTTTTGAATCATTGACGTATGTAACGCCTTGCTTAACCGCAATCAGCTCACAGCGATGCGGTAAGCCTTTAAAGTCAGCAGCCACTTGGGCCATTGTCTGTTTATCAACACCCGCTGAAAATGCTAATGCCATTGCAGCCAATAAATTGGCATGGTTATGGGACCCCAGTAACGCTACGTCACTTAATGGCATAATCTCACTACTACCGTGATAAATTTTGCCATCAACAATGCCCCATTCATCACCTTCCGGTGTCGATAAACCAAAACTGTTTTGGTTCATTGGGTCACTCGGAATCGTCAACGGATCTTCGCGATTAAAAATCACTTTACGACTTTGTGGGTAAAGGCTTAACTTTGCTGTTTTATAGGCATGCAAATCAGCATAACGATCCATATGATCTTCACTGATATTTAAACATGTCGACACTAAGCAATTTAAACTGCTCGTAGTTTCCAGCTGAAAACTCGATAGCTCTAACACATAAAAATCTAAATCTAACGCCAACAACTCCAATACTGGTACACCAATATTGCCGCCAACCTCAGCTTTAAGGCCGGCAGCTTTTAGCATTTCGCCCACTAACGTCGTTACCGTTGTTTTGCCATTTGAACCAGTAATCGCCAATACACAAGGTGGCTTATCAGCAATGGCACGAGCAAAAAGCTCAACATCACCTATCACTTCAATTCCCATATCAACAGCAGCGCGCACCTCTGGTGTATCAATAGCAATGCCGGGGCTAATCACAATCTGACTCGCCTGCACTAAATAACGACAATCAAAACCACCACAGATAAGTTCCACATTTGGAAACTCAGCTTTAAGTGCATCTGCACCCGGTGGCTGACGACGGCTATCCATAACCAATGGTGTTATTCCCTGTTGCTCAAGAAAACGCACGACTGACAAGCCGCTAACGCCTAATCCCAATACAATATGTGAATACTGATTCAACATGTTAAATTACCTTAACTTCAGAGTCGCAAGACCCAGCAAAACAAGGAAAATTGAAATAATCCAAAAACGTACAATAACGCGCGGCTCTGGCCAGCCTTTTAATTCATAATGGTGGTGAATCGGTGCCATACGGAAAATACGTTGACCACGTAACTTGAACGAACCGACCTGCAAAATAACCGATACGGTTTCCATTACAAATACGCCACCCATGATGACTAATAGAATCTCTTGACGCACAAGTACAGCCATCGCACCTAATGCCGCGCCCAGTGATAACGAGCCGACATCGCCCATAAATACTTGCGCAGGGTAAGTGTTAAACCATAAGAAACCTAAACCCGCTCCCACAATCGCAGTACAAACAATCACGAGTTCACCCGAACCTGGTAAGTGTGGAATATGTAAGTAACTGGCAAACTGAGCATGACCAGAAAGATAAGCAATTAACGCAAAAGCAGCTGCCACCATCACCGTTGGCATAATCGCCAAACCATCAAGGCCATCGGTTAAGTTAACCGCGTTACTTGAACCCACAATAGTGAAGTAAGCCAACACAATAAAGACTAAACCTAACTGCGGCATCACATCTTTAAAGAATGGTACGACTAACTGTGTCTCACCTGGGTTTTGAGCAAAGGCATACAAGTAAATCGCAACGACTAATGCCGCCACTGATTGCCATAAATACTTCCAGCGCGCAATCAGACCTTTAGTGTCTTTACGCACCACCTTACGGTAATCATCAATAAAACCAATCAGTCCAAAGCTGCCTAATACAAATAGCATCACCCACACGTATTGACTGCTAAGATCACCCCACAACAATACACTTAAGAACACCGCTGCAAGGATCAACAAACCACCCATTGTTGGGGTGCCACGCTTACTAAAATGAGACTCTGGACCATCGTTACGAACCACTTGACCAATTTGCAATAATTGCAAACGCTCAATCAGTTTAGGGCCCCACCATAAACTAAATAAAAGTGCAGTTAAAAGCCCTAAAATCGCTCTAAAAGTCAAATATGAAAATACGTTAAACCCAGTATAAAACTGGGTTAAATACTCAGCCAAATAGACTAGCATTTACACTAACTCCCCGCGCCCGTAGGCTGCTGTTAAAGCGTCGACAACTCGTTCCATAGCCGCGCTTCTTGATCCTTTCACTAGTACAGTCACCGGCCCTGATAACTGATTAAGATGTGCTATCAACATTTGGTTAAGCTGCGCAATATCATCAAAATGCCCTGAGCCATAACCCAATGCGGTTTGACGAGACAATTGACCCACACAAAAAAGTGCATCAATCGCTTGCTGCTGCGCCAGTTCACCTAACTGCTGATGTAAAAGGGGCGCATTGTCGCCTAATTCTCCCAAATCGCCCAGCACTAAGATTCGATTTGTTGAAATTTCATGTAACCAGTTAATCGCGGCCGTCACAGAGGCTGGGTTAGCATTGTAGCTATCATCCACCACAAGAATACGTCCAAGATCGACAGGCATCATTCTGCCCTTAACTGGTTTTAACTGTGTTAGACCGTAAACAATTTCATTTAAATCAATATTTAATGCGATGCACATTGCCGTAGAGGCTAATGCATTGGACACCTGATGACGACCCGTTAACGGTAACTTCACTTGGCGCTGTTGCTGGCCATAATGTAAGGTAAATTGATAGCGACCAATGCTATCGGCACACAAACCAGTTGCGTAAATATCACTCACCTTAGTGGCTGAAAACTGAATAATCTTGCGCGTTCCTGCAGCTGTACGCATAACATCAGCAAAAGCATCATCGGCATTGATGATTGCGACACCATCGGTGGCTAAGTGATTAAAAATTTCTGATTTAGCTTTGGCTACACCTTCAAGTGAACCAAAACCCTCTAAATGTGCACCCGCCACGTTATTAACTAAGGCAACTTTAGGCTGAACCAAGTTACTGGTGTAATCAATTTCACCAAGATGATTAGCTCCCAGTTCAAATACACCATATTGATCGCCTTGTTGTAGACGTAACATAGTTAATGGCACACCAATATCATTGTTAAAATTACCCGCGGTATAAAGCACTTGATGATGAGCAGACAAGATTGTTGCCACCATCTCTTTCACGCTGGTTTTGCCATTAGAACCTGTTAATGCCACACAAATTGGTGCCACAGCCTGTTTCACTAATACCCCAATTTGAGCCATAGCCTGCTGACTATCTGTCACGACAATTTGAGCAATATCAAATGGCATAGGACGCTCAACCAACAATGCCTGCGCACCTAATTCAACCGCTTTCGCCACAAAATCATGACCGTCAAAACGCTCGCCTTTTAAGGCGACAAACAAACAATGCTCGGCAATATTACGGCTATCAGTACTGACAGAAGTGATGCTGCTATCAGCACCAATCAATTGACCATTTACCGCAGCTGTAATTGCAGCTAAAGATAGTGGGATCATAATGTTGCCTCGGCTAAAGCCTGTGCTAATGCACGCTCATCGTAATGCAATTTCTCACCTTTAACTTCTTGGTAAGTCTCATGACCTTTACCAGCAAGTAGAATGACATCGCCCGCCTTAGCTTGGGCAAATACCTGCTTAATCGCCTTAATACGATCAATTTCAACCAATGCAAATTGTGGCTGTTGTAAGCCCACTAAAATGTCATCAATAATGATTTGAGGATCTTCGCTACGGCAGTTATCAGAAGTCACCATCACTTGATCACTAAACTGCTCCGCAGCCGCAGCCATTAATGGACGCTTGCCTGTATCACGATCACCGCCACAACCAAATAAGCACCATAACTTACCTTGGCAATGTACCCGAGCCGCTTTTAACGCTTGCTCAATTGCATCTGGCGTATGGGCATAATCCACCACGAGCGTGACATCATTGGCGGAAGCAAAACACTCCATGCGGCCAGCTACAGGTTTTAATTGTTGTACTAATAATGCCAGATGAGCTAAGTCATAACCTTCAAGATAAAGCGCGCCTAATGCCGCTAATAAATTGGCTAAATTAAACTCGCCAAGTAAAGGTGAATCAATCACAGCCTGACCTTCTGACCAATTCAATGTGGCACACATACCACGACCATGATATTCAATATCAGTCACATATAACTGTGCTTGAGGGTGTTGTTTGGTTGAGTAACCCAATACGGCTTGCGTGGATTGTTGTAACTGTTCAAACCAGCTTAAGCCTTGCTCATCATCAAGGTTAAGCAAACGCTGGCGCACACAGCTGAAATTAAATAGACGCTGCTTAGCGGCAGCATATGAGTTCATATCACCATGAAAATCTAAATGATCACGGCTTAAATTGGTAAACACTGCAGTACTAAACGGCACGGCTTCAACACGACCTTGCACTAAACCATGACTTGACACTTCCATGGCGCAGACATCAATACCTTGTTGCGCAAATTGGGCTAATTGCTTGATAACAGTAATCGCATCAGCTGTAGTATTGCCACTGTCGATCAGTGAGCCCCATACGCCGTTACCTAAAGTTCCCATCACAGCTGCTTGTTGCTGTTCTAGCTGGACAAGTTGTGCAATAAGCTGACTCACAGAGGTTTTACCATTGGTGCCAGTAATGCCTACAATTGCCATTTTATCCGAATTAATGGGATAAGCTTGCAACGCCAAGGCTGATAACTGTCTGTGCAACTGACAAAAATAGATGGTCACACCCGCATCCGTCATCACCACTTTGCCATGCTCAGCAGGCGCATCGGTATGCACTAACACCGCGCTAGCTCCTTGAGCAAAGGCACGAGTGATATATTGCCTGCCATCGACGGCGTAACCCGGTACTGCAATAAATAGATCGCCGACATTGATCTGACGACTGTCTAAACACAAATTCTGAATAGTCTCTTGGCCTGAATAATGAAACCAAGGCGCGAGTAAATCCCGTAAAAATATCAATCGAAACTCCTTTCCATCGCAGCCAATTTAACCTGCTCAGCTTTACTGATAGGCTCGACATTTAGCAACTGCAACGCACCTGACATCACTTTGGCAAATACAGGTCCAGATACAACGCCGCCATAATAACGGTCGCCCTCTGGCGCATTAACAACCACAGCAATTGCTAAACGAGGATTATTAACTGGCGCGACACCAGCAAATAAGGACACATAATCATCACCATAACCGCCCGCAACAGCCTTACGACTGGTGCCGGTTTTACCTGCAACAGGGTAGCCATTAATATGGGCTTGTCTTGCGGTACCGCCAGCTTCAGTTACCCCCTGTAGCATATACATCACGTCTTTAGCCACTTTTGGCGAAAACACTTGAGTACCTTCAGGCGGCTTGGTTAATTTAAGGATTGAAACAGGTAGTAACTTACCGCCATTACCTAAAGTGGCGTACATACGTGCCAACTGCAGCGTATTAGCGGTTAAGCCATAACCAAACGATAAGGTGGCACGTTCAAAATCAGACCAACGATGGCTTTCACGGATCATACCCGGAGCTTCGCCCGGTAAATCGATGCCAGTGTAGTTACCTAGCCCCAGTGAATAATACTTATCAAGCAACTTCTCAACCGGCATAGATAGAGACAACTTACTGATACCTACGTTACTCGATTTAGCTAAAATTTTGGCTAAACTGAGATTACCGTTGTTGTGGGAATCTCGAACCTGCCGACCACCAACGCGCATCCAGCCCGGCGAGGTTGAGATAATCTCATCGGCCTTGGCATACCCATCTTGCAGTGCTGAGGCTACCACAAATGGTTTAATGGTAGAGCCCGGTTCAAAGGAGTCAGTAATGGCACGGTTGCGCATTCTAAAACTTTGTAAATGCTCACGAGAGTTAGGATTATACGAAGGTGATGTCGCCATCGCTAACACCTCACCCGTATGCACATCCAATACCACAATGGAGCCCCATGCAGCTTGGTTTAACTCGGTCGCCTTTTTAATTTCACGATAAGCCAGCTGTTGAATACGTTGGTCAATACTCAACACTAAGTCATTAGGCTTCTCACCTTGTTGAACTGTACTTAAACGCTCAACGACGTGACCATCACGAGATTTACGTACTTTTTGTTTAGTCGGTGTGCCCGTCAACCAATCGTTATAATTTTTCTCAATGCCTTCAATACCGACATCGTCAATATTGGTTAAACCAATCAATTGCGCGGTAATTTCACCCGCGGGATAATAACGACGAGATTCATCTTTAAGACGAATACCAGGGATTTTTAACTGACGAATATATTCGGCAACAGCAGGCGTGACCTGACGTTTAAGGTAAACATAACGCTTTTTCGGATCTTTAACGCGATCAAGTAAGGTTTGCTCAGGTTCATGTAATACGTCAGCTAATGCTTTCCAGCGACGCATATCCTTGAAACCATCGAATTTATGGACTTCTTTCGGATCCGCCCACACCGCTTTAACGGGTACACTCACCGCCAACATATCACCGTTGCGATCAGTAATCAGTCCACGTTGTACTTGGTTACTGGTAGTACGCAAGGTGCGCATATCGCTTTCATGACGTAATTTGTCTGGCTCAACCACTTGAATGTATGCGGCTCGAACCACTAATGCAGAAAATAGAAATAAAATAAAACCAATGACGACTTTAAGTCGCCATTGGATTAGCTGAGGTTTTTTGATTACTTTCGCTTGTTTCTTACTCATGGTATTTTCACCACGACTTCCTCACTTGGAAGCGGTCTGGTCATATCCAACTCTTTGGTGGCAATCCGAGTAATACGGCTAGAATCAGCAAGTGATTGCTCCTCTAGTAGCAAATTGCGCCATTCAATATCTAACTTATCTCGTTGCTGTAATTGTTGATCCCATTTAGTGGTCAATTGGCGGCTTACATAACTGGTATAAACAACCGCCACTGCATTAGCAAATACTACAAATGAAAGTAATAACAACCACTTGTGCGACCACATGTCTTGCACAATAATACGTGGTAGGCTCAACGATGACTTAGCCACGTTGCCTCCTAGTACTCTAATCTCTGCGCTACACGCAAGACAGAGCTGCGGGCACGAGGATTAAGTTCAAGTTCATCCTCAGAAGGCTTCGTCGCTTTACCAATGGCTTTTAACTTACGTGACTTATTAATTTGATCTTCAGTAACAGGTAACCCGTATGGCACCTGCTCACCTTGGCTATTACGGCGAATAAAGCGCTTCACCATACGATCTTCTAATGAGTGGAAGCTGATAATCGATAAACGACCTTCAGGTGCAAGAATGGTTAATGCGCCTTCTAATGCCTGATCAATTTGCTCTAATTCACTATTGATATAGATACGAATCGCTTGGAATACACGAGTTGCGGGATGCTTATTACGCTCTTTATTTTTAGTAATACGGGCAATCAGATCCGCCAGATCTTTAGTTCTTAAAAATGGCTTTTCATCACGGTCAGCGGCAATACAACGAGCAATATGGCGGCTATTTTTCTCTTCACCATAGGTTTTAAATACCCAAGCCATATCTTCGATTTCAGCACGGGCTAACCACTGTGCGGCAGTTTGGCCTTGGCTGTTATCCATCCGCATATCTAATGGGCCATCTCGCAAGAAGCTAAAGCCACGCTCGGCATCATCTAACTGAGGTGAAGACACGCCTAAATCTAATAATACGCCATCAATTTTACCCGCTAAGCCAAGTTCATTGACATAATCGGCTAGCTGACCAAAACCACCGTGTACAATTTGGAAACGCGGATCATCAGCAAACTGCTTCGCAGCTTCAATCGCTTGCGGATCTCGGTCAATAGCAATTAAACGACCATTTTCACCTAGACGCTGTAGTACTTGACGAGAATGACCACCACGGCCAAAAGTACCATCGATATAGATACCATCTGGACGAATATTCAATCCATCAATAGTTTCTTGTAATAACACTGATACATGGGCAAATTGTTGACTCATTTGGCTCTTCTTTATCTTCAAGTCACTCATTTAGAGTGAGAAATCGGCAAGGCGAGGATTAGTTGATAATTCCTCACCATTTATGGTTTCAAGGCTAGTAGCAATTTGTTGCTGCCACGCCAGCTCATCCCATAACTCAAATTTATTTAACTGGCCAACCAGCATAGCTTGGCGACTCAAATTGGCATACTGACGTAAAGGTAACGGTAATAATATGCGACCATTACCATCTAATTCACATTCGTGCGCATAACCTAAAAGCAAGCGTTTTAGGGCACGTTCCGTAGGTTGGGTATCAGAGAGAACCAGCAGTTTTTGTTCGATAAGCTGCCATTCATCAATAGGATAAAGAAGTAAACAGGGGGAATTAATATCAACGGTAATCACTATTTTAGCTTGATGCTGTTCGCGCAGTAATGCTCGGTATCGCATAGGTATAGCGAGCCGTCCTTTGGTATCAAGGTTTATGCTACTTGCGCCACAAAACACGTTATTGTCATCCCAGTATTATTCTTTAATCCACAGAATTTTATTCCACAAAAAACCACATTTTCCCACAAACAACTAGTTTAGGGACTCTGTGCAACCATTGTCAAGCAAAGGAGTTGATTTAAAAGCCTGCTAGCATGCGGCTTAGCAGCTCATTTTAGTGAATACTCATTAATAACAACAAAAGTGGGAAGAAGTGGTAACAAGCAAGCTAACTTGTTTATTTTTTGTGCATTTCTAGCACCAAAATAACTATTTTATGGTGATTTTACCCAGATAAATACATTAATTACGTGAGTTATTATCAGCTTAAAATCAATCCAAGGACTGATGTTCTAAATCAACATAGAGACTTATTTAGCTACGTATAGTCACGGCCGATAATAAAGTAACCGCCGTTACTAGGAGCAAAAATATGATCAATATTGATGCATTCAATCAGGTTATTGCGCCGATTAAGCCGCAAAAAATCGATAAAAAAACCAAGGTAAGAGCAACTCAAGCCAGTACAGCAACGGGTGATTTTGAACAGCAGGAAAGTGAAACGTTACTAGAGCAAATGCCATCAGCCGATAAACAAAGTAAAACGACAAAGAAAAATGACGATGATAAAGCCACCTCGCCTCATCATCGCATCGACATTACTATTTAGCGGGTACGAGCAACCGCATCTAACCAACCTTGATAACGTAAATCCCGAGTCTCAGCATCAAATAAAGGTGTAAACATACGTTCACAATCAGCTTTACTTGTCAGTTCAGAACTATCCTGCCAAAAACCCACCGCAAGGCCCGCAAGGCCCGCAAGGAACGCGGCGCCCATTGCAGTAGTCTCAGTAACATGCGGCCGAACCACGTCAACCCCAGTAATGTCAGCTTGAAATTGCATCAAGAAATCATTAACAACAGCGCCGCCATCAACACGCAATTCGGTCAAACTCACGCCACTGTCTTTGACCATGGCATCCATTAAATCGCGACTCTGATAAGCAATAGCCTCTAATGCTGCGCGGATAATATGGTTACGATTAGCACCACGAGTTAATCCCACTAATGCCCCTCTGGCATTAGGATCCCAATATGGTGCACCTAAGCCAACAAAAGCAGGAACTAAGTAAACCCCATTAGTATCCGTCACTTTTGAAGCGAAATACTCTGTATCTTGTGCATCCCGAATTAACCCTAATTCATCACGCAACCATTGAATGGTAGCACCGCCCATAAAGACAGAGCCTTCAATCGCATAATTCACTTCACCAGCGGCGCCAACGGCAATGGTCGTTAATAAGCCTTGTTCTGATTTAACCGCTTGTTTACCGGTATTCATCAGCATAAAGCAACCCGTACCATAGGTATTTTTGGCCATGCCTGGCTCAACACATAACTGCCCAAATAGCGCAGCTTGTTGATCACCCGCCATCCCCGCAACTTTTATTTCACTGCCTTCGCCCGCAATACGGGTTTCACCATAAATTGCACATGAAGATTTAACTTCAGGCAACATGCTAAGTGGTATATCTAAGCTGTCTAAAAGATGTTGATCCCACGTTAAGGTATGAATATTAAATAACATGGTACGCGAAGCGTTAGTGTAATCAGTGACGTGTACCTTGCCTTCCGTCAGCTTCCACACGAGCCAAGTATCAATCGTGCCAAAAAGCAGCTCGCCTCGCTGAGCTTGCTCACGAGCGCCTTCAATATTATCTAGAATCCATTTGATCTTGGTCGCAGAGAAATAGGGGTCGAGTAATAGCCCGGTATGCTGACGCACATATTCATCAAGCCCTTGCTGACGCAATTGTTCGCACATTGCAGTGGTACGACGGCATTGCCATACAATCGCATTATAGATAGGTTTGCCCGTGATTTTATTCCATACCACTGTAGTTTCACGCTGATTGGTAATACCAATAGCAGCGACTTCATCACTATGAATACCCGCACGAGCCAATACTTCTATTAAAGTTGAACTTTGAGATGACCATATTTCCATCGCATCATGTTCAACCCAGCCCGGCTTTGGGTAAAGTTGGCTAAATTCGCGCTGTGATACAGCCACAATATTAGCATCATGATCAAATACCATGGCGCGAGAACTGGTCGTTCCCTGATCCAGTGCAACCACATAACGATTGGACAAAATTTATTCCTCTACCAAACCCAATAGGTATAACTTTAAATAACTTAAATACAATCATAGCAAATGGCTATCCAAGCAAGCTATACCCAATCTGCGGCAGAAGATGACAGATAGCAAAAAGCCCCACATCAGTGAGGCTTTTGAATATCATTAGACTAAATCTAACTCATATTAGAACTTGTAGCTAGCCTGTACACCCGTTAACCAAACATCACCAGTGGTTTCACCGCTGAAGTTAACCTGAGCTAAACCAGCAACATCTTGAGTTTCGTTAATTGGAGAATGACCAATCGCTTTAATGTAAGTTACACCAAGATCAAAATGCAATGCATCAGTTGCTTGGTAACCTGCACCAGCACTGAACCATAAACGATCGCTATCAGGGATAGTTGAGGTGCGGTGTTCATCAGTAGCAGCGCTCTTATCTAACGCTACACCACCACGTAATGTCCACTTAGGCGCAATTTTATATGTTGAACCTACAGCAAAACGCCAGTTATCTTCAAACTTTTCAACTTTGATTTGATCAGAAGTCATTGGCTTCTTAGCTGCAAGATCAATCGGCTTCACACTGTCAGGGAAGAATACGCGGATTTCATCAAAGCTGCTCCAATCGGTCCAGTTAATGCTGGTATGCATAGCAAACTTATCAGTGATCTGATGGAAAGATGACACCTCAGCAAATGCTGGTAGTTCAAGTGGAATATAACCAGCAAAGCTAGCATGTTGACCATCTTGGTATAATGCGCCAGACGCCTGACCATCAAGGTCTAAATCAACTTTACTGTGGTAAGCAAAACCGATACGGTTAGCCGCATTAATCTGCCATGCACCACCGACTTGCCAGCCAAAACCAGTGTCATCACCTTCTAAGCTCTTAAGAGAAGCGCCACCCGCAGGGATCATGCCCGCAGCCGCCATCGCTTGTGCTTGCTTATCTTTAGGAAGTTGACCAATCATTCCACCTAACGCAGGCTTAACTTGATCAATCCAATTTGGCATAGTTGCGCCAATCTCACCTTTAGCATGTACCACACGTAGACCCGCACCAACACTCACAGCATCATTGATGCGATACGCAACGTTAGGATTAAACTCTACTGAAGTAACAGAAGTGTGATTACCGAAGATAGAAGCTGCGTGACCTGCAGGCGTCTCAGTCGCTAAACCATAGTTAGAGTTTAACCCTAAACCCACAGTCCAGTTTTCATCAATCTGATGAGTGACATAGAAGTTAGGTACGAAAGCATTGTTACCCACATCACTTGCATCAGCGTTAAATTTTGCTAATTGATGACCCATAGCAGATAGCGTCATATCACCATTAACATCAATATTAGGCATTACATAAATGCCACCAGCAGAAACTTGAGTTCCTTTTAGGTAAGTCATCATTGCTGGGTTACGTGCTTGTGCAGAAGCATTGTCGGCCATTGCAGCTTCACCAGCAAAAGCACGACCTAAACCTGTCGCTGAAGTTTCAGCTAATTGGAAGCCAGCAGCAAATGCTTGAACAGAAGTACCTAATAGCGCCGTACCGACAGCTAAAGTTAATAGTGTTTTTTTCATGTTTAATCTCAAGAAAATGGGTCTTGTATGAAATGTTGCTATTATCAATAGCTTGATATAGCGCAAAAAATTTAGAGAGCGCAGTGTACTCAGCCGAAAATTGTTTGCAACTCAAGAGTTGCAAAATAGTCAAATAAACTGGCCATACCAGTTAAAAACAGTATAAAAATAAGAAACTTAAGTGAAACAAATCGATTTTAAAGCGACAAATAATGCAGATTGTTCAGATTTAACATTTAAACCAGTATAAAAACCCAAGGGGATTTATTTATAATTCATATAGTTAAGATTATATTCATCAGCTTACGTCTGTGACATTATTTTTTAATTTAATAACAGCATAATATGCTGTTACATAATAAAACCATTAACGCAACAGCATTAATTGCCTAAATAATTTATAAAATCAATGGATTAGTGCAATTACTCTAAACTAAAAATCGCACTTAATTATGTTAATTAAAGTGCGATTTTCACTGTCCCAAAATCATTAGTACAAGTGTAAGCTAACGTCGCCAAGTAGGAATATTGGCTTCGTAATCATCAATTAACGGCTGATGTACCAAAGTTAAGCCTATGGCATCCAAGCCATTTAGCAGATTGTGTCGAGCCGAATCAGCTAAGGAAAATGAAAACACTGTCCCCTGCGGCGAGGTTAATTTCATTTGCTGTAAATCCACCTCTATATTGGCAGCAACATTAACCATCACTTCATCAATTAACTGCTGCACTTGCTCAGCAGGCAACACTATCGGTAACAGACCATTATTAATCGCATTACCATAAAATATATCGGCAAAACTGGGGGCAATGATAACCCTAAAACCATAATCAGCTAAGGCCCAAGGTGCGTGTTCACGGCTTGAACCACAACCAAAATTTTCTTGAGTCACTAATACACTTGCCCCAGCAAATCTAGGATGATTCAAAATAAATTCAGGATTACTCATATCTCCTGCATCATCAAGATAACGCCAATCGTGAAATAGATGCACGCCAAAGCCATCGCGGGTGACTTTAGATAAAAACTGTTTAGGGATAATCTGGTCGGTATCAACATTGGCAAAATCAAGCACCGTAGCCAATCCAGTATGTGTTGTAAATGCTCGCATTGATTAACTCCTAAAATGGCTGACGAATATCAACAAAGTGACCAGCAATAGCCGCTGCAGCCGCCATTGCTGGACTCACCAAATGAGTGCGACTACCTCGCCCTTGCCGACCTTCAAAATTACGATTACTGGTGGATGCACAACGATCGCCTGCTTCTAGTCTATCGTCATTCATTGCTAAGCACATGGAGCATCCCGGTAAACGCCACTCAAACCCAGCAGCAATAAAGATTTTATCTAAACCTTCACGTTCAGCTTGTAACTTTACTTGACCAGAGCCGGGGACCACGATGGCAGTAACCCCTTTGGCAACTTGTCGTCCTTGTGCCAATTTAGCCGCAGCACGTAAATCTTCGATACGAGAATTAGTACATGAGCCAATAAAGACTTTATTAACGCTCACATCCGTCATCGACATGCCAGCTTCTAGCCCAATATAATCAAGCGCTTTAAGCATCGCTGCGCGGCTGCTTTCATCGATAACATCGCGCGGATTTGGGATAACTTGATTAATCGCAACAACTTGGCCCGGATTTGTTCCCCACGTAAGCTGCGGCGCAATATCAGCGGCATCGAGTAATACTTCTCGATCAAACTGCGCATCATCATCTGACACTAAGGTCTGCCAATAGGCTATAGCGTGATGCCAATCATCCCCTTTAGGGGAAAATTCACGTCCAAATAGATAAGCAAAGGTGGTTTCATCAGGTGCAACCATCCCCGCCTTTGCACCCATTTCAATGGCCATATTGCATAAGGTCATGCGGCCCTCCATTGAGAGTGCACGAATGGCTTCACCGCAAAATTCAATCACATAACCCGTCCCACCAGCGTGACCAATTTTAGCAATAATGGCTAATACGATATCTTTGGCGGTAATCCCCTCAGCCACTTGTCCCGTCACTTCAACCTTCATGGTTTTAGCACGAAGTTGACGCAAGGTCTGAGTCGCTAATACATGTTCTACCTCAGAAGTACCAATACCAAATGCAAGCGCACCAAACGCGCCATGGGTCGCGGTATGCGAATCACCACAAACAATCACAGTACCAGGCAAGGTAATCCCTAACTCTGGCCCCATCACATGCACAATCCCTTGATTAGGATGGTGAATGTCATACAAGCGAATACCAAATTCATGGCAATTTTGAGCTAAAGTTTCAACTTGAGTACGCGCCATGTCACTCAACGCATCTAAGCTAGCACTTTGAGTAGAGGTATTATGATCCATGGTGGCAAAAGTTTTTGCGGGGGCATGCACTTTACGCCCCGCAGCTCGCAAACCACTAAACGCTTGTGGTGATGTCACTTCATGTACTAAGTGACGATCAACATAAATAAGTGGCGCTTGTCCCTCTGGCTCAGCTATCACATGTTGTAGCCACACTTTTTCATATAAGGTTTGTGCCATTACGCGCCCTCCGTAATTGCATTGGCAATATAATCACCCATCTGCACGGTTGTTTTAGCTTGCTCGCGAGATGAAGCTAACTCGGCCGTTAAATAGCCTTGGCTTAACGCTTGAGACACTGCACGATCGATAGCGTCTGCCGCCTCAACAAAACCAAGCGAATGCCGCAGCATTAATGCGGCAGATAAGATTTGTGCGACTGGATTAGCAATGCCCATCCCCGCAATATCAGGCGCACTGCCACCAGCAGGTTCATACAATCCAAAACCCTCACTATTTAAGCTCGCAGATGACAATAGCCCCATCGAGCCCGTCAACATAGCCACTTCATCGGAAATAATATCGCCAAATAGATTCGAACATAGCAACACATCAAACTCATCAGGACGACGCAACAATTGCATCGTCGCGTTATCGATATAGATATGTTCTAACGCGACATCGCTATACTGGCTTGCGACTTCCTCCACCACTTCACGCCAAAGCATGGAGCAAGCAAGGACATTGGCTTTATCGACCGAAGTGACTTTTTTACGACGACCTTGCGCTGCTTGAAAAGCAATATGAGCAATACGACTAATCTCTCGGCGACTATAGCGCATGGTATCGAATGCCTGTTCTTCGTCTCCTTCACCTTGGCGCCCTTTAGGCTTGCCAAAATAGATCCCCCCCGTCAGCTCGCGAACACATAGCACATCAAAACCACGAGCCGAAATATCATGACGTAACGGTGATAGATGCTCTAAACCTTGGTGTAATTTGGCAGGTCTAAAATTACAAAAAAGCTCAAAGTGCCCTCTTAGTGGTAATAAAGCACCGCGTTCAGGCTGCTCATCCGCAGGCAAATGTTGCCATTTAGGGCCACCGACTGAACCAAATAAAATCGCATCAGCCTGTTCGCATCCCTGCAATGTTGATGCTGGTAGAGGCGCACCATGGTTATCTATCGCAATCCCACCTACATCAAAATGTTGATAACTAATATCTAAATCAAAACGGCGCTGCACAGCAGACAATACTTTTAATGCTTCACTCATCACTTCTGGGCCAATACCGTCCCCAGCTAATACTGCTACTTGCTTACTCATACGCCACCTAACTCCCTTTGTTGTTGTATTTTTAATTTACAATCCGCAACCACATCTGCCCGCTTAATCAAGTTCATCACATGTACAAGTGCTTTTGCTGAAGCTTCAACCACATCCGTAGCTAAACCGACACCGTGAAAATGATGCTGCTGATAATTTGCCATAATATCGACTTGCCCCAGTGCATTTTGCCCATGACCTTTAGCGCTTAATTGGTAACTGACAATATCAACTTCTTGACCACTGGCACTGGCAATGGCTTTATAAACAGCATCAACAGGACCATTACCTTGTGCCTCGGCTTGCTTCACTTCACCATCCAGTGTGATAGCAATACTGGCATTGGCTAATCCCTGTTTAGTATCAGAGTTCACCTTAATTTGGTCTAATTGGTAAAAATCATCATCTGCAGCTTGCGCCTCCATAAATGCCAGCGCTTCTAGGTCATAATCAAATACCTGTCCTTTTTTGTCCGCCAGCGTCAGAAACTGCTCATACAAGGTATCCATATCATAATCTTGTTCACTGTAGCCAAGCTCTTGCATACGGTGCTTAATCACATGCCGACCAGAACGTGAGGTCATATTGAGGTTATTACGATTAAGACCAATGCTTTCTGGCATCATGATTTCATAGGTATTTTGTGATTTAAGAACGCCATCTTGATGAATACCAGAGGAGTGAGTAAAAGCGTTAGCGCCAACAATGGCCTTATTCGCCTGTACTGGCATATTACAAAGCTGACTGACTAAGGTTGAAGTACGATGAATTTCTTTGGCGTTAATATGAGAGTGTAAACCAACAAGGTTTTTGCGCGTCGCTAAGATCATGGCGATCTCTTCTAATGAGCAGTTACCCGCCCGCTCACCAATACCATTGACCGTACACTCAATCTGTCTAGCGCCATGCTGCACTGCTGTAATTGAGTTAGCGACTGATAAACCCAGATCATCATGGCAATGCACTGAGATCACCGCTTGATCAATATTGGGCACACGATTAAATAAGGTTTGAATAATGCCGCCAAATTCAGAAGGCACGGTATAGCCAACAGTATCTGGAATATTAATGGTTTTAGCGCCGGCTTTGATGGCTTGTTCAACCATGCGGCATAAATTATCAATTGGGGTACGGCCAGCATCTTCACATGAAAACTCAACATCGTCGGTAAACTGTCTGGCATATTTAACCGCACTGACCGCCATCTCTAATACTTGATCAAATGAACGTTTTAATTTGCTTTCAACATGAATGGTAGAGGTCGAAATAAAGGTATGAATGCGAAACTGTTCTGCAACCGACAATGCTTGCGCCGCCGCATCAATATCAGCCTGTAGCGCTCTTGATAACGCACAAACGCGACTATTTTTAATATTACGGGCTATCGTTTGTACCGATTCAAAATCACCGGGCGATGATATTGGAAAGCCCACCTCCATCACATCAACACCGAGTCGTTCTAGCGCGAATGCAATTTGTAATTTCTCTTTTACCGTTAGGCTAGCAGCTAATGCCTGCTCACCATCGCGTAAGGTGGTATCAAATATTATCACTCTATCAGACATCGGCATTCTCCATAACAATCGATTGCGCTAACCCTAAAAACAAAAAACCCCGCTTTCAATGCGAGGTTATTGTTGGTTAACAAATTAAAATTTAGCTAACACTAACCCCTTCTCATGTTGATGAGAATTAGTGGGAGTAAGAGTAAGCTGAATTGATTTAACACTAAATAAAGACCTTTTTATTGCTACATTTTGTTAACTAATGAATAGTTTTTAACCTGCAATAAGGGTCTGTGTCAACCTTAATATTGTTCGTTATATCGATTTATGAAAATGTGAAATCAACGCTTAATCATAAAGTCGCTAATCTCATCTAAGAATGCATCACCAAATCGTGACAGTTTGCGTTCACCAATACCGTTAACGGCCAGCATTTCGGCATGAGTGGTTGGCATCATGGCCGCCATCTCAGTTAAGGTGGCATCGTTAAATACCAGATAAGGCGGCACATCTTGCTCTTCAGCAATTTTGCGTCGTAACAGTTTTAACTTAGCAAATAACTGACGGTCGTAATTCATGCTTGGTCGACGTTGCGCATGTTTCGTTGGTTTCGCCACTAGATCAAGTCTAGGCACCGCGAGCATTAAGGCAATTCCACCTTTGAGTACAACCCTCGCCGATGGATTTAACTTAACCGATGAACCTCGGGTTATATCCTGACTGGCAAATCCCAAATGGATAATTTGACGGATCACACTAAGCCAATATTCATGGCTTTTATCTTTACCAATACCCCATGTGGTTAACTTGTCATGTCCACGTTCAACCACACCTGCCGTTTTAGCACCACGTAATACTTCAATAATATGATTAACGCCAAAACGCTGACCGGTACGATAGATACAAGACAACACCTTTTGCGCATCTTCGGTACCATCATAACGTTTAGGAGGATCAAGACAGATATCGCAGTTGCCACAAGGTTCTGCTGCTTCATCAAAATAATGCAGTAACACTTGGCGTCGGCACGTTTGTGCCTCAGCAAAAGCCGCCATGCTATTGAGTTTATGGTACTCAACTTGCTGCTGTGGCCCAGGTTCTGATTGATCAATCAAATGCCGTACTCGACCAATATCGGCAGGATCAAATAACATCAAAGCTTCAGCATCTAAGCCATCACGTCCTGCTCGGCCAGTTTCTTGGTAATATGACTCAATGCTTTTGGGAATATCGTAATGCACCACAAAGCGCACATTCGATTTATTAATGCCCATACCAAATGCGACAGTAGCCACCACAATATCGAGCTGATCTTTTATAAATCTGTCTTGCACACTGGTACGCTCTTCCAGTGACATCCCTGCATGGTAAGCTTCTGCAAAATAACCTTGCATCCGTAATCGCTCTGCCACTTCATCAACACGGCGGCGACTGCTGCAATAAATAATGCCACTATGTCCCTGTTGCGCACTAATAAATTGGCGTAACTGATTAGCTGCATTGAGCTTTTCCACTACGGTATAACGGATATTAGGGCGATCAAAACTAGACAGTAATTGATGCGGATTAATTTGTAATCGCTCACAGATGCTTTGCCTAGTCGCATGATCAGCCGTTGCCGTCAAAGCCATCATCGGCACCTGTGGGAAGTATTGTTTTAATTGCCCAAGCTGGGCATATTCAGGCCGAAAATCATGACCCCACTGGCTAATGCAATGGGCTTCATCAATGGCAAAGCAGGATAAATTGAGTTCATGTAAACGCTGAATAAAATCGCCACGCAATAAACGCTCTGGTGAAATATAGAGTAATTTAATCTCACCAAACCGAATTTTACGTAAGATCTCTAAACTTTCTTCACGGGATTGCGATGAATTCAGGTAAGCAGCAGCAACACCGGTTTGCAGTAAACTGTCCACTTGATCTTTCATTAATGAAATTAATGGCGATACCACAATGGTTAACCCGGGCAATAACAGCGCAGGTAATTGGTAACATAAACTCTTACCACCGCCCGTAGGCATAATCACTAAGCAATCTTGACCTTGGCACAAGGCTTCAATGACTTGGCGTTGACCTACGCGAAACTCACGGTAACCAAACACCTGTGCAAGACATTGACTGTAAGCATCATCGGCATTATCAGTTGTTGTGGTAAGTTTGTTTTCCATGAAGTTCGTTAATACACCTGTTTACCAAATCAATGCGCGATATTCTAATAGACTGCAATTGAATTAGATACACGTTCACAGTAGATTGTAATAAACGGGAACATCAAGGAATCGATATGACCCAAGCAATTCAGCAACAAACTATCGCCTTAGTCGGCCAAATATTTGATCAACAGATGCCTTTTCACCAATTCTTAGGCTTACGTGTTAAGCGCTATGACTTATCTGGTGTCGAAGTCGAACTGGCGATGAAACCAGAACTCGTCGGTAATTTTCATCACAACATTTTACATGGCGGCGTGACTGCCACTATTTTAGATGTGGTTGGCGGACTCACCGCTTTTGCGGGACTGGTTTCAAGTAGAGATAATTGGCAAGCGGAGCAACTTGAACAACGTTTAAAAGCATTAAGTACCATAGATTTACGGGTGGATTATTTACGCCCTGGCAAAGGGGTTTGCTTTACCGGTACGGGTGAAGTGATCCGTTCAGGCAACCGAATTTCAGTGTGTAAAATGGAATTACATAACGAAAAAAATCACCAAATCGCACTGGGTACAGCCACTTATGTGGTCGGTTAAAATTAACGCGGATAAGTGTTACTTGTATATTAAATGCTGCGCCCTTACAATCCGCGCAATTCCCTAATAACCCCTACTCATTATGCCAGAAACTGAATACCGCAAAGGTATCATCCTTGCACTGTGTGCTTATACCCTTTGGGGTATTGCGCCACTCTATTTTAAATTACTGACTCAAGTCTCTGCAGTCGAAATTTTACTGCATCGCATTATTTGGTCATTTGTCTTTGTGACTATACTGATCTATTTCTGGGGCGGCTTTGGGCGCTTACGTTTATTGCTCAAACATCCAAAGCAAATTGGCGTACTGTGCGTGACCTCTATCCTAATTGCAGGCAACTGGTTACTGTTTATTTGGGCCGTCAATAATGGCCATATGCTTGATGCAAGCTTAGGCTATTACATTAACCCGTTATTTAACGTGTTATTAGGTATGGTATTTTTGGGCGAGCGCTTACGTAAATTACAATGGTTTGCAGTAGCATTAGCCGCAACAGGGGTACTACTACAATTGATCTCTTACGGTTCAATCCCGCTAGTTTCAATTGGTTTAGCCGTTTCATTTGGATTTTATGCACTGCTACGTAAGAAAGTGAATGTTGATGCCAAAACTGGCTTATTGATGGAAACCAGCCTATTGCTGCCTATTGCCTTACTTTATATGGCATTTTTCCTCGATACCCCAAGTGCCAATATGCTTAATAACGATCTACAACTGAATCTATTATTAATGGCAGCTGGTGTGGTGACAACCGTGCCATTACTGTGCTTTGCTGGCGCAGCAATCCGTATTCCATTAACGATTTTAGGCTTCTTCCAATACATTGGCCCAAGCATTATGTTCTTGATGGCTATTTTTGTCTTTAATGAAGCATTTGATATGGAAAAAGGTATTACCTTTATCTTTATCTGGTTAGCACTCATGGCATTTAGCAGTGATATGCTATTGCATCGACGTCGTCAAAAACGTCTCAAAGCACATGGCTAGCGTTCAAGCTGTAACAATAAAATGGCAACCTTCTGGTTGCCATTTTTAATGATGAACTCGCATGACCTAAAAGGCGCTAACTAACCCCTGAGGATCATCACTGCTCACTATCACCATATAATTATTTTTGGTAGGAATTAAGACCAAGTTATTCGGATCGGTAATAAACACCAATGCTTGGCGGCCATTTTCTAACGCAAACCAACCTAATTGGAACTGTGGTAAACCAAAACCATTGCGTCTAATCTTCATCGCAAACTCGGGCTCGTCTGCTAAATTCAACTGGCGCACCCCAGCGGGTAAAATATCGGTACGAGCAATGTCTCTGCCATACAATGGAATATTGACGCTAACCGCAGATAAATTAACCTCAATATCGGCATCTAGACTACGACCACCGACCCACAAAAACACAAGCGCGACAACAGACACTAATGACATAGATATCATTTTCGCTATTCGAGGCAGTGGTTTATGCAACAGCAACCATAAAATAGCCATGAGCCCCAACAACACAGCTAACAAACTCAATAAGGCCATATTTGAGGGACTCACAAGTTGAAATACTTGGTTATGCATGCAGACACCCTAGAATGAAATTGTTTATTATTTCAACGGTAGCATAAATATTTTAGAGCGGCGTTGATAATTATAAAGTTGCTGCTTTGCCTTGGGCAGTGAATCAACATCAACCATTTGGAAACCTTGCTCTAAAAACCAATGAATACTGCGCGTCGTTAATGCAAATAGCTGCGCAAAACCCCGCACTCTAGCTTGGCCAATCACATGTTTGAGCAATAAGATGCCACGATCAGCATCACGATACTCAGGATGCACCACTAAACAAGCAAACTCACCCGCATTTTCATCTTCAAAAGGGTACAGCGCAGCACAGCCAATAATTAGCCCATCACGTTCAATAATCGAGAATTGTTCAATTTCGACTTCTAGCTGCTCGCGACTACGACGCACCAGCACGCCCTGTTGCTCTAATGGCCTAATTAGCTCTAAGATACCGCCGATATCCTTAATCGTGGCGCTACGAAGCTGTTCGGCGCTCTCATTGACAATTTGTGTCCCTATACCATCACGAGAGAACAACTCTTGCAGCATGGCACCATCTTGCATATAGCTCACCATATGACAACGATTAACACCGGCGCGGCATGCACCAATACTGGCTTGCAAAAACTTCTGGCAATCGGTGGATAAATGCTCACCTCGCGCCGCTAAAATCTGTTCCGCTTGAATCGGCATCAACTCACTGATTAACTGCCCTTGCTCATCCAGTAATCCCACACCTTCGGTAAAACCTATAATCTTATCCGCTTTAAGCTTTATCGCGACATGAGTGGCTATCTCTTCAGCAGTTAAATTAAAACTCTCGCCCGTGACAGATGCGGCAATCGAGCCCATTAACACAATGCTGCCACAGGTTAGCTGACGTTCAATACCCACTACATCAATCCGCCGCACTCGACCACTCAAGCAATAATCGACACCGTCATCAACCCCTAACGGCTGTGCAATCACATAATTACCACTGACCACATACAGCTGCGCACCTTGCATTGGGGTATTGGCTAAACTCATGGACAGACGCGCGGTCAAATCCAATAACATGCCGCCAACCACCTGTTTAATCACCGCTAGGCTAGCATCATCAGAAATGCGAATGCCGTTATGCCTAACCACTTCGATATCATGCTTCACCAACGCCGCATCAATTTGTGGCCGAGCGCCACACACCAACACCAGCTTAATGCCGAGACTGTGTAGTAAAGCGATATCATTAATAATATTGCGCAAAGAATCTTGCATCAGCGCTTCGCCGCCTAACATGATGACGAAGGTTTTACCGCGGTGAGCATTCACATAGGGCGCGGAGTGGCGAAAACTGTCGACTAACTGAGAGGTATAAACCGCATTCATCAATAAACTATTCCATGTAAGCACTAGGTTAATGATTAGCATATTGCATGTTAATTCATTAAAAAAGCATTTTTATTCTTAATGTGATAGTTTTTGTGAATTTTTAGACAAAAAAAAGCCCCGACAAGTCGAGGCTTTTTACAGAAATTAAGATCAATTACTTGATTTTAGCTTCTTTGTAGATAACGTGCTGACGAATAACAGGATCAAATTTCTTGATCTCCATCTTTTCAGGCATGTTACGCTTGTTCTTTTCAGTAGTGTAGAAGTGACCAGTCTTAGCGCTTGAAACTAACTTGATCTTCTCACGATTACCTTTAGCTTTAGCCATGGTCTATTATACCTTCTCGCCACGGGCACGAAGTTCAGCAACAACAACTTCGATACCTTTCTTATCGATAATACGCATACCTTTAGTAGAAATACGTAATTGTACAAAACGCTTCTCGTCTTCTAACCAAAAACGGTGGTTTTGTAGGTTAGGTAAAAAACGACGACGTGTTGCGTTTTTTGCGTGCGAACGGTTGTTACCAACCATTGGTCGCTTGCCAGTAACTTGGCATACTCTTGACATGTCAATCTTCTCCAAAAAACAATTTTAACGCTCGAGCATTAATGGGCCTCGAATGGCCGTCGCCAGAGGCACAAATAGGGCGCATTTTATACAGGATTAAAGAGGAAAGATCAAGCATTAGTTCAATTAATCCACCCACGTTCCGCAAACGAAACGATTTCGCAATCCCCTACAACCATATGATCCAGTAAAGAAACGTCTATGGTTGCTAGCGCAATTTTTAATCTGTCAGTTATTCGCCTATCCGCCTCGCTTGGCTCGGCAACACCAGACGGATGATTATGGCACACAATAACTGCCGCAGCTTCTTTGTCCAATACCAGCTTAACCACTTCACGTGGATAAACGGCGGCTGAATCAATAGTTCCGCGAAATAATTCTACAAACTGAATCACTCGGTGTTGGCTGTCCAACAACAAGATTGCAAACACTTCATAACTGCGGTTCGCCAATTGTCGCATTAAATAGTCCCGAGTTAAATCTGGATTTATTAATGCTTGGCCTCGCTGCATATTTTCGGCGCTGATCCGTCGGGTTAATTCCCCGGCTGCTTGCAGTTGCGCGTACTTTACCGATCCTACGCCCAATTGTCGACAAATGAGTCGCTTTGGAGCCGATAATAATCCATTTAAGCCACCAAATTCACTTAATAGCAGTCTAGAAAGTGTCAAAACGTCACAATTTCGACTGCCACTGCGCAAAATAACAGCAAGCAATTCAGCATCTGAAAGTTGCTGAGCCCCCAAATTTAATAATTTTTCTTGTGGCCCTTCTCCCTCTGGCCAATTTTTTATACTCATATGCGCAAAAGTGTGATCAAGTTAACAATTACCATTAAATCTAATCCACAAACGGCATCTTCGCGAAATTTAATGACAATCAAATCTCACAAACACAAAATATTGCCGAATTTTTTATAAAGAGCTACTCCATGCCAATAATGATTGTGCTAAGGTTAGCGCCAATTAATTTGCCAGTAGTTGAAATCAATGAACCTAAAAAATAAAAAGGTCCTATTAGGCATAAGTGGTGGCATTGCCGCCTACAAAGGTGCCGACCTTATTCGTCGTCTGCAAGACCAAGGCGCTGAAGTACGTGTAGTAATGAGCAAAGGGGCGACCGCTTTTATTACGCCTCTTACCTTACAAGCGCTATCAGGCCATCCTGTATCAACTGATTTGCTTGATCCTGCAGCAGAAATGGGTATGGGTCATATTGAACTTGCACGCTGGGCTGACGTAGTCGTAATTGCCCCCGCAACTGCGAACGTTATCGCCCGTATTAATGCAGGCATGGCAGATGAATTGATTACCACGGCTTGCCTTGCGACAGATGCACCAGTGGTTATTTGTCCGGCAATGAACCAACAGATGTACCTCAACATCGCCACCCAAGAAAACTTAGCCAATTTAAGCCGCCGCGGTTATACCATTTGGGGACCGGATGCAGGTATTCAAGCTTGTGGTGAAGTGGGGCCAGGCCGAATGTTACAGCCGCTTGATATTTGCGCCCGATTAGAACAATTTTTTGCTCCAAAACTATTAGCGGGTCAAAAAATCATGATTACCGCGGGGCCAACCCGTGAAGCCATAGATCCGGTTCGCTATATCTCAAATCACAGCTCAGGCAAAATGGGCTATGCATTAGCACAAGCCGCTGCTGCAATGGGCGCAGAGGTGACCTTAGTTTCAGGTCCAGTTAATCTCGCCACACCAGCAGGGGTAACTCGCATCAATGTAGAATCTGCCGAACAGATGCTACATAGCGTGATGCAAGATATTGCGCAGCAGCATATTTTTATTGGTTGCGCCGCTGTTGCCGATTATAAAGTCAAACAAGTTGCCGATCAGAAGATAAAAAAATCAAACGCACATATGCAGCTTGATATGGAACGTAATCCTGATATCTTAGCCACAGTAGCGCAGCAGCAACAGCGTCCATTTACAGTAGGTTTTGCCGCTGAAACTCAAGATGTCGCTCATTATGCTATGGATAAGCTTAAGCGTAAAAATCTTGATATGATCGCCGCAAACGATGTATCAATTGCAGGTCAAGGCTTTAATGCCGACAGCAATGCTCTCACTGTGTTTTGGCAAGATGGCCAACAAGCGCTTGCAGTTGCCAGTAAACAAGCCATTGCCCAGCAATTACTCACCTTAATCGCCAACAGAATTAAATCATCATGAAAACACCTATTGAATTAAAAATTTTAGACCAACGTATTGGTTCACAATTCCCACTGCCAGATTATGCAACACCAGGCAGCGCAGGTATGGACTTACGTGCCATGTTAGATAACACATTAACCATTGAGCCGGGTCAAACAGTATTAATCCCAACGGGTATTGCTGTACATGTAGCAGATCCTAGCCTCGCAGCCATTATTTTGCCGCGTTCAGGTCTAGGCCATAAGCACGGTATTGTATTAGGTAACCTAGTCGGCCTTATCGACTCAGATTACCAAGGCCCATTGATGGTTTCTTGTTGGAACCGTGGTAGTGAGCCATTCACTATCGAAATTGGCGACCGTATTGCTCAGTTAATGTTTGTGCCTGTAGTACAAGCACAATTCACCTTAGTGGATGAATTTGACAACTCAGAACGTGGTACTGGTGGCTTTGGTCATTCAGGGACTAAATAACTCAAAATCGGTCACTCAAAATAAGTCGCAATTTGTTAATGAGATCTGTGTAGGCATTTATTTAAGTAAGTGCTTACACACTTAAAATTATTGGTGTATAACAATAATCCATAACGTTTTTAGATCGAAGGACACAGCAATGGCCGCGAGCCCAAAAATAAACCGCCGTGAACATATTCTCCAATGCCTTGCACAAATGCTAGAAACCAACCCGGGTCAACGGATCACGACCAAAAAATTAGCTGATGAAGTTGGTGTTTCAGAAGCCGCACTTTACCGTCATTTCCCAAGTAAAGCGCGCATGTTTGAAGGGTTAATTGAGTTCATAGAAGAATCATTACTTTCACGCATTAACCTGATTATGGATGAAGAAAAAGATACCACTCGTCGTTGCCAGCTGTTACTGCAATTACTGTTAGTTTTTGCAGAGCGTAACCCGGGTATCTCACGTTTACTTAATGGTGATGTATTACTAGGCGAAAACGAACGCTTACGTAGCCGCATTAATCAAGTTTTCTCAAAAATTGAAACTCACCTTAAGCAAATTTTGCGCGAAAAAAGCCTACGAGAAGGTAAGGCATTTACTATAGATGAGGCGATATTAGCCAATCTATTATTATCAATTGCCGAGGGTAGAATTGCTCAGTTTGTACGAACGGAGTTCAAAATAAAGCCAACTCAAGACTTTGATTTACAATGGCAATTTATTGAAAAACAGCTCTTACAAAGTTAACTAATACTTCTCTACTATTAAGGTCAGTTAAACTGGCCTTTTTTATTTTAGGTACTATTCCTCCCCCTAAAACCAATTAACATAATTTTAACACCGTTAATTTATTGGGGAATATATGGCTAAAATAACAACACTAATAGGCTTGCTGGGACTCAGCTTATTCGCCACCACCGCCACAGCGGATACCATTGAACAAGCCGCTCAAAAGTTCAGTAAACCCTCGCCATCATTCTCACCAAGCATCTCACCGTCGGGTAAATACATTACCTTTAAAGCTAAAGTTGAAGGAAAAGATGTACTCGCAATCTTAACGACCAAAGATCTTAAAATTATTCATGGCGTTAAATTTAGAGGCAATAGACAAGTTGGTGATTATCATTGGGTTAATAATGAACGCCTTGTTGTTACTAAAGAGTATTTAAAAGGCTGGAGTACCCAACCCCAATATTATGGCGAAATGTTTGCTGTTAATGCCGATGGTAGTAAGCCCACTAATGTTTTTGGTCACCAAGCGGGTGAACAACAAACTGGTAGTCATATCAAAAAGAAAAAATCAATTAGAGCATCAGGGTTTATGCTCGACCCTTTAGTTAATGATAAAAAATATATGCTCATTAGTGCTATTCCTTGGGGCAATGATTTTAGTCGGACGCTTAACTACGACCTACCAAAAGATGTCTATAAAGTTGATGTTTATAAAGGTTTTTCAAAGAAACAAATGCGCGCTCCTGTTGGAAACACACAGTTTTTGACTGACAACGATGGTACTATTCGTTTTGCTGTTGGAAGAGATAAAAATAACGATTACCAACTCTATACTCGCGAAGATAAAAAATGGATCCACAGTGATAAATTTAACCACATAAAATTAGCGCAATTTAAGCCAATTTCATTTAGCGCTGATAATCAAAGTGTCTACGCACTCGCACTCACTGATAACACCACTGAAGCACTGTATAAATTAAACCTAAAAACAGGTGAACATAAAAAAATTATCCAAGATGAACATGTCGATACCACTAATGTTTGGCTGGATAATAATAAACAACTCTATGCCATTGAATTTGAAAATGGCTATCCCACCTACACCTTCGTTGATAAAGAAAATGCCGATGCTAAAAGTTTAAAACAATTACTGGCAAGTCTGCCTGGCCATCAAGTACGTATAGTTAGCCAAACCCATGACGGTAATAAGTTAATTCTATCCGCCTTTAACGACCGCAACCCTGGTGACTTTTATCTTTTTGACCGAAAAAATGTCAAATTAAGCTATCTATTTTCCCATGCGGATTGGCTTAATCCTGATGATATGGCTGAAGTAAAACCGATTAAATTCACTAATCGTGATGGCCAAACCATTCATGGTTACCTAACCTTACCTCACGGCATTGCAGCTAAAAACTTGCCCATGATTGTTAACCCACATGGCGGCCCACATGGACATGAATCGCGTGATTGGTGGGGCTTTGATAAGCAAAACCAATTTCTTGCTAGTCAAGGTTATGCCGTGCTGCAAGTGAACTTTCGCGGTACTGGTGGTTATGGCCAAGCCTTTGAAGCCTCAGGTTATCAAAAATGGGGCACAGATATTCAACACGATATTATTGACGGCACCCGATATGTCATTAATGAGGGCATCGCCAATAAAGATAAGTTATGTATCGTCGGAGCCAGTTTTGGCGGATACAGCGCACTACAAAGCGCTATTGTCGAACCTGATATGTTCAAATGTGCCATTGGCATTGCAGGTATATACGACTTACCAATGATGTTTGAAGAAGGCGATATACAAGACCGAGAATCCGGCTTAAGTTATTTAAAAATGGCGCTAGGCACAGATGAAAATATTCAAAAAGCCATGTCGCCAGTACATAACGTCAATAAGCTCAAAGCCAAACTCATGCTAGTCCACGGCGGTAAAGATGAACGAGCACCAATCGAGCAATATGAGTCATTAACCGAAGCGTTAGATGAGATAGATTACCCATACCAAACCTTAGTGATTGATAACGAAGGTCACGGATTCTATGACGATAAACATCAACAACAACTGTTCATTAAAATGGGCCAGTTCTTACAACAACATCTAAAATAACCCTCCACTGTGGTACTCCATAAGTAGGAGTACCACTTTTCCGATTAGCGATATCGAAAAATAAGCCGCAACGGACATATCAAACTGGTATAATTTCGCCTAATAAGAATTAGTGTGCCATCATATTAGTGTCATCACGACACAGGCAACTAAGGTAATCAACGAAATTGACTCTGAATGAGAACACTCTTCAGGCGGAGGAAAAATGGCATTAAGTGAAGCAGCAACTAAAGTTCAAGCGGCATTACTAGCGCGAGGGTTAGAAACCCCAATGCAGGCTAATTCGCTAAGCAGCGCTGAGCGAAAAACTCAAATTGAACATCATATGCAGCAAATTCTAACGCTGATGTCGTTAGACCTCACTGATGATAGCCTAGCCGACACACCAAGACGTGTCGCTAAAATGTATGTTGATGAAATCTTTTCAGGCTTAGATTACGCCAACTTCCCCAAAATTACCGTCATCGATAATAAAATGGGATTTGATGAGATGGTGCGCGTACAAGACATCAGTCTCACTAGCACATGTGAACACCATTTAGTGACCATTGATGGTGTCGCGACCGTGGCTTATCTGCCCAAAACAAAGATTATTGGTTTATCTAAAATTAATCGCATCGTGCGCTTTTTTGCCCAGCGCCCGCAAGTACAAGAGCGTCTCACCCAGCAAGTGTTAGTGGCGCTACAAACCCTGCTTGAAACAGACGATGTTGCAGTAAAAATGGATGCAGTGCACTACTGCGTAAAATCTCGCGGTGTGATGGACTCAACCAGCTCAACGACCACTACGGCACTGGGGGGAAAATTTAAATCAAACCCACCAACTCGCGCCGAGTTTTTACAGCAAATCCGCTGATATCAAATAAAAAATGCTGCGAAATTCGCAGCATTTTTTCAACAGTTAATCAATCTATTCAGCTTGACCAGAATGAGAATTCGACTCACTAAATTGAATTTGATTATCTGTCACTTCAGACACCTCACTCGAAAATGCACATAACTCAGCAGTCGCATCAGAAGGATGATGTTGCCAAGCCATAAAACGAAGGCGGCGAGTACGCACAAGTGTGCGACGGTGTCTTGGGGTTCTAAATGCCATACTGCTCTCTATATGCGCTAACTGCGGCTAATTGAGCTTCCATGCCTGGTTTTTCACTTAAATAAGCAATTAAGTCAGTCAGTGTAATAATTGCAATCACACCACAGCCATAATCACGTTCCACTTCTTGAATGGCAGACAATTCGCCTTTGCCCTTCTCTTGTCTATCAAGTGCAATTAATACACCTGCTAAACTCGCCTGATGCGCGTTGATGATATCCATTGATTCGCGAATAGCGGTACCTGCCGTAATCACATCGTCAACTAACATCACACGACCTTGTAGCTCGCTACCCACTAAGCTACCACCTTCACCATGATCTTTCTTTTCTTTACGGTTAAAGCAGTAAGGCGCATCAATATCATGATGTTCAGCCAATGCAACCGTAGTCGTGGTCGCAATTGGAATACCTTTATAAGCTGGACCAAACACTAAATCATATTCGATACCAGAATCCACTAACGCAGATGCGTAAAAACGGCCTAAACGCGCTAAATCACGGCCAGTATTGAATAACCCCGCGTTAAAAAAGTATGGGCTTGTACGACCAGACTTTAACGTAAACTCACCAAAACGTAATACCTGACGCTCAAGGGCAAACTCAATAAACTCACGTTGATAGGCTTTCACAACATCTCCTTAAATTATTATTTTTTAGGTACAGCAGTTTTATTTTTCTCTAAAAAAAGGACCCCGTAGGGTCCTTAAATACAAATTAGTTTAACGCAGCCTTCTGCACGTCGATGATTTCTCGAATGCCATGCTTAGCTAAATCTAATAAGCTTAATAATTCCTCGTGGCTAAACGGCTCACCTTCAGCGGTGCCTTGGATCTCAATGATCTTACCCGTTTCAGTCATTACCACGTTCATATCAGTTTCAGCAGCGCTGTCTTCAATATACTCTAAATCACAAATAGGCTCACCCTTATAAATACCTACGCTTACAGCCGCGATTAAGAATTTAAGAGGGTTAGTTTTTAAAATGCCCTTAGCACGTGCCCAGTTAAGCGCATCAACTAATGCCACACAAGCACCAGTGATTGCAGCAGTACGAGTACCGCCATCAGCTTGAATCACATCACAATCGATAACAATTGTGTTTTCGCCAAGTAGCTTCATGTCTACCGCTGCACGTAATGCACGACCAATTAGACGTTGGATCTCTTGAGTACGACCCGCTTGCTTACCCTTAGCGGCTTCACGTTGCATACGAGTATGAGTTGAACGTGGCAACATACCATATTCCGCCGTTACCCAGCCTTTACCTTGTCCTTTAAGGAAACGTGGTACGCCTTCTTCGAAAGAAGCAGTACAAAGGACTTTTGTGTCACCAAATTCAACTAAAACAGAACCTTCTGCATGAGCAGTAAAGTTACGAGTAATCGTCACTGGGCGACTTTGAGCTGGAGTTCTATTGCTAGGGCGCATAGGTGAATTCCTGTAATAAAGGGTACGAGCAAATATGGGGCAGCATTATATACCCAAGCCACCTGAAGATGCCAGCTTCAGAAGTCTTGAGCCTACGTAAATCTAGCCTCGATAGTATCTAAATTATGATTCTCTTTTGAGTTCATACTGCAACAAAACGAGCAGCTTCAGAAGTCTTGAATGAGAGCAACTATGGGCTCATTCAGAAGCCATTTCTCCATAACAAGATTGAAGATGCATCAAATAAACGTTTAAACCACATTGGCTTTACTCACCAAATAAGTCACTACAACAAACGAACTAATTCAGCTTCAAACGCGCACTTAAAGGCCATTTGGGTGTACAATCGCGGCGTACTTATGTGATAAATATTTAGGAAAACCACATGATTCAAAGCATGACAGCCTATGCTCGTATTGAGCATAAAGCCGACTGGGGCACCGCCTCATGGGAAATTCGTTCAGTTAACCAACGTTATTTAGAAACTTACCTGCGCCTACCAGAGCAATTCCGTAGCCTAGAGCCAGTGCTACGCGATCGCCTACGCAAGCGTCTAAACCGCGGTAAAATTGAAGTGAATCTACGTTTTGAGCTAGCAGATAGCACACAAAACGAACTACAAATGAACCAAGCACTAGCAAAACAACTCGTTAACGCTGCTAACTGGTTAAAGCAAGAAGCTGGACAAGGTGAAGTTAACCTTGTTGATATTCTACGCTGGCCGGGCGTAATGATGAGCTCAGAGCAAGATATGGATGTCGTAGGCACTGACCTACTCACAGCATTCGACCAAGCATTAGATCAGTTTATTGCAGCTCGTGGCCGAGAAGGCGAAGCCATCAACACCATGCTAACCACACGCTTAGATCAAGTGATGGAGCAAGTGGCTATCGTACGCAAGCATATGCCAACAGTGATGCAGTGGCAGCGTGACAAGTTGACTAATCGTCTAGCAGAAATCAAAGGCGAATTAGATCCAGCACGTATTGAACAAGAGATGGTATTACTGGCACAAAAGATGGATGTGGCAGAAGAGATGGATCGTCTTGAAGCACACGTGGTTGAAACTGGCCGTATTCTTGCGAAAGGTGGCAGCCAAGGCCGTCGTCTAGACTTTATGATGCAAGAGTTCAACCGTGAATCAAACACCCTCGCCTCTAAGAGCATCAGCGGTGAAGTCACTGCTGCTGCAGTTGAACTAAAAGTGATCATCGAGCAAATGCGCGAACAGATCCAGAATGTAGAATAGGTATTTAAAGCCTCTTATTAGCTAAAATTCTGTAATTGCGGTTTTTAGTATTTTATTTGTTTTTACTTGTTCTAAATAGTTTCACTTGAAGTGGTGACTAAAATAATTAGTCACCACATTGAGTCATAACTTAATGAATAATTAGCTTTTATTAAGAGTAACAAGCTAGAACGTAAGGCTATCGATGATGGACATAGTGACATTAATCGCCTCAATTCCCCGTATAGAATCCCTTTTAAACGTCTCATTACCCTCTGTGATTGCCCAAACCTGTTTACCTAACAGGATAGTACTCGTAACCGATAATGTCCCCTTAACAGACCAAGAACTTACCGCAGTAAAGGCCTTGGTTGCGCCTATTCAAGTTACAGCCCTCATTAATCAACGAGCTCAAGGTGCAGCAGGCTCCTGGAACACAGGGTTAATCTACATAGATAATCAATTTGAAGATTGTTATGTAGCGATATTAGATGATGATGATTGTTGGCATCCAAACCACTTGGATCAATGCATCAGCCTCTCTGAGCAAGGTCGTGCAGATGTCGTACTATCGGGAATTGCAGTTGTTCAAGAGGGTAAATTAGTTATTGCTAACATTCCTAATAACATAGTGCAGAGTGACTTTTTAATTGGCAACCCAGGCTGGCAAGGCTCAAATACTTTTTGTCGTTTGCAACTCCTAAGGAAGGTTGGAGGCTTCAGTGATGGACTGATTAGCAGTAATGATAAAGATTTGGCTATCAGAATATTGTCAATACCAGAAATAGTAATTACATATACACAGATTGTGACTGTCACTTGGAATTTAGGTATGCATTCTAATTCGTTGTCAGCCAATGGCTCATTCCAGAAAATTAAAGGCTGTGCTCAATTTCTGTCATTGCATGGCAAGCTTATGTCTACAGACCAACTGGACAAGTATTTTGAAAGAACATTGTCTAAGTTCAATATCACCAAGCAAGTTATCTTAAATGAAATAAACGCTAATAAGGATAATAAAATTGTTGCCGGTTCGCTCTTTTAAAACTACCCGTAAGCCGACAGCAGGCTTGGTATTACGTCAAATTGTAAAACATAAGTTATGTGATTTAAAATATATTAATGCCCCTATTTTAATAGGGATAGGCTTACATAATCAGGCAAACTCCCTTGCTAGAGCATTACTCAGTGCTATATCGCAAACAGTCGTTGTTGAATGTAAAGCACAAATAGTTATTGTTGATGATCAATCCACGGATAACTGGAGGGGATATAGTGAAGAGCTTTTATCTCACCCTTCTGTCACTATATTAAGTGCTGCTTGTGGTTCACCTGCAAGAATGAGAAATCAGATACTTGATTATGCGGCAACAACCTCTGCAAAGTGGGTTGCTAGGCTAGATGCTGATGATGTCTTCGATAATACCAAAAGTGTTGAGTCCTTATGGATAAAAGGAGAAGAGAAACAAGTTGATTTTATTCTTGGAAGTAATCGATTAGTTCAAGATGGCAATTTGTTATTACAAACGAATATTGCTGACCCAAAGATTCTATTGAATCCTGACAAGTTGCTCACTTTCATAAATGGCTTTTGCAATGGTAAATCCAGTAATGAACTACCTTCATGTAATTTGCTACTCAGCACAAAGGTGACTGAACGCTATCCAAACATTCGAAGCGCTGAAGACCATTGGTTTGTCACTAGATTATTGTTATTACCTCAGTTTACGGGTGAAATTATTAGTTACCCATACTACGCGAGATATACTTTGGAGGGTACAGATACCCAAAGTAATAAAAATAAAGACGTTTGGAAAGTACAACGACAGCGCTTAGCTTATGTTGCAAAACAATGGTTTTTAGCACAAAAGCCCTATCACCACTATTTAGGTTCAGGACAAGAGGGTGTCGTTGTTCAAAGAGATGACGAAATTAAGAAGCAGTTTTATCCATGGGCATTAGATGATGAACATGTAAATTGGCTTAAACAAGCATTACCCCGTAATAACCTCGTCCCTCAAGCAAAGTGGATCAAGCAACAAAACTACTGGTGTTATAGTACTCCTAATTTATGCTCTACAGAATTACAAATACCCATATCAAGTATTGTAGTTTGCCAATTTCTACAAGGAATGTATAAAGCCGGAGTCTGTTGTATGAATATTAAAAGAGATAATATTCGTCAACTTCCAGATGGTAGCCTGCACTATATAGATATAGGCAGTGATATTCAGCCACTTACATCAAGTAAGTTTCTTGATATGACTGCACGTTTGTACGCAATAGCTATTCTCCAGCTACCTGATGAGGAGTTAGTTAGGCGCCAATCATTTGTTCCGCAAGATAAAGCATTAGATCAATTAAAAGGCTTTTCAGACTTTTATTTAGCACTTATCGAAGCATTACACCCTAATGTTGCTTTGCAGCAAAGTAATGAACTTATACCATTTAAGGCAAATGTAGATATAGACACAACACTGCTCATCAAGGCCTGTTCTCAAGATTCAGAAGTATTGTTTTCGCAAGTCAGTCATATTGTTACCCAATTAAACTTCCCTCGAAGATTTAAACGAATCATCCTGCTTATCGATAATTATCTTGGACCGTTTTTACGCCAGTTTCATCAAGGTGATTTTAATAAACTGAACCTTGTTGCCAATAAACTATTGAAGGAAAAGGTTATTGATGAAATTCTTTTAGCCCCAACTTGTGAGCTCCAAATACAAGCTACTTATAGCCAATGGTTTGGTACATCTGAAGTCACTCATTCTCACACTGAGAAACTTGCACCTCTTTTTTCTCAAGTATGGGCATTTGATCAAATTGAAACACGATATGTATTGCAGTGTGACTGTGATGTACTGGTGGGCAGAAAAGATTGGCAACATGATTATTTAGCAGAAATGAAAGCTGAGCTAGTAAATCCTTCCGTTCTTAGCGTGGGATTTAATATTCCTAAATCAACTGATAAGTTTTTACCATATTTTGGTCAAGATGGGCTATTTGCACCAGAGGTTAGAATGGGGTTACTAGACCTAAAAAAAATCACAGCACTACAGCCTATTTCTAACCCGGTTATCAATAGTAAATTTACACTAACCTGGCATCGTGCTTTACAAGCTAGACAAAAGCTAGATAGCCTCAGCTCATTACGTGGCGGTGACCCAAAAACCTTTTATGTACACCCTCGAAATGAAGACAAAATAAATGTCGATTTTGCTGTTGTTAGAGATAATATTGCCCAAGGTTTGTATCCCGAAGATCAACAAGAACAGTTTGACTTAGTGGCCAACGCAGACTGGCACTACCCTCAGCGAAAAGAGTCGGTAATCTTTTTATTAAAGGGGCGGTATACCAGTATTGAAAAGCTAATTCGTTGTCTTGATAGCTTAAGAGCACAGACTATTCAATCATTTGGCATTGTCTTAATCGATGATGCTAGTGGTTATAGCCACAATTGGCACTACCCCCTACTACTGGGATCATTAAAGCCAAGAACGACACTTATTCGTCGCGAACAACACCAAGGACGCATACCTAACTTTATCTATGGTATATCCGAAGTATGTTGCAATGATGAAAGTATAATAGTGATCTTAGATCAAGATGATTGCTTGATGCGCAAAGATGTAGTGCAAAGTATTTGCGATGCAGAAAAAGCGGGGGCAGATCTTATACAGATGCCAATGTTTAGACCAAATAAGCCCCTAAAGCTCTATCAACCAGAATATACAGATGTGAGGCATAAAGGAGGAGGTAACGTCTGGGCACATCAGCGTGCATTTAAAAAATCGTTATTTGATAATGTTCCTCTTTCTTATTTTAAAAACGGTAATGAATGGATAGCATCAGTTACTGATTACGCAACGATGCTGCCAATGGCTGAAATGGCAAACCATCCAATATTTTTAGATCAAGGGTACACCTACTTTCATCAGCGAGATGAATATACGCAATCCCAAAAAGCAGAACAAACTAAGTTACTGCATAATTTATTTACTAAAGAGTCTTTACGAGTTAGAGAATAACACCTGTTGACACCAAGCAAGAGTATAATGAATTGTAGCTATTGCACCTGAAGCATTATAGTCAAATAACCACCAATTTTTAGAATAATGTTGTTTTCTATTTAGGTGAAATAATGGTTCAAGCTCTTGTAAAGAGTCTCTGGTTAAGTGTGACGACCAACATTCTACAGAGATCTGTGATAATTGGTTAATGGCTTCTAAATCAGCAGGCCGTTGCTGTAATTGTAATAATAAGTAATCAGGATTTGCAATCCACTCGCGCCCAGTTGGGGCCGACTTCAGAGTTAAGTCGGGCCATGCAATGGAATACCGCTTACGTAATTGCAATGCAATATGACGTTCACCTAGCCAATTGTGATATTGGCTAGGGATTGCTCTTTTAGAAGAGCAATTGTCAGGTATCACTATCGAAGGTAGTAGCGTCATGCCCATTACACATATGTCCGCTTCTGATATTTGTGTTAGAGCATGCATAGTGGTTAGCCCAACAGATGCTACCTGTCCTAAGTCATGGCATAACAATGCATGGCTTTGTATTAATTGTGCAGCAAAAAGTTCAGTCGCCAATATGCCAGATATACACTTAGGTAAATCAGCGTTCGCTAACATTGCATTATAGATGCGGCTAGCGCTAGTGAGGTCGTTATAGCCATGATTAAATACAACAGTGTTGAACTTAGATTGTGACAACAATCCATATACCGAATCAGTGGTTGGCCCATTACCAATAAGTAACCATGGCGCAGATTGGCAATATTCGTTGTTAATAAGCATCAATAATATCGAGTTACACCGAAGATAACTCGCATAATATGAGATATAAGCAGAGAGCTAAAGTACAAAGTGAAAAATTGGAATTTACGTAAGACTAATCAATCCTCCTTTCGGTACCCTAAAGATTATCCAACGAAGTATGTCACATTGATTCGCTGGTTATTCGCGTTAAAAAAACTGCTACGTTGGTTACGGATTCAAAAGCTTCCGACAATGTTTATGGGCGGTCAATATCATACATCACACGAATTGATTGAAATCGATATAACCTATCAATGCAACTTGAAATGCAATAATTGCAATCGTTCGTCCGCTCAAGCTCCTGATAATATACATATAGATCTGAACCAGATAATCAATTTTGTAGAGCAATCCTTAAAACGCCCGACTCCTTGGAAACGTATTAGAGTGTTGGGTGGTGAACCAACCTTGCACCCCGAATTTAGCGCCATAATGGAACAGTTATTACGACTTAAAGCAGCTCACCCAGAAACCATTATTGAGCTAGTTACGAATGGTTATGGCCGAAAAGTGAATGCAACATTAGACCGCATTCCTGAAGGTATCTCTATAGAGAACTCATATAAGAACAGCAATGTTCAACCTAGTTTTGGGCCATTTAATATGGCGCCGCAAGATAGTATTTGGTACACATTCGCTGACTATAGCAACGGGTGTGACATAACAAGTAGCTGTGGCATGGGACTTACCCCACAGGGTTATTATCCTTGTGCTGTAGCGGGTGGAATAGATAGAGTGTTAGGTTTACGACGAGGAAGGCAATCGTTGCCATCAACCGATGATGACATGAGAGACTTAATGGAGATTGCCTGTAGATTGTGTGGTCGATTTTATGATGGTCACTATGTACCTGATAAATTACGTCCTCCTTTGGAGGTTCAAAAAAACTCCCACTCTTGGGATAAGCATTACCAAGACTGGGCGAAAAGGCGCATAGAGACTCAAAACAAATAACAGTGTTTAGTATGGTGATATATATAAATAATAACCGACACAACACCTAACACATTGTATTTCTTTAATTAGTCATTTTTTGCTACATTCAGATCCAAAACGTAGAATAATCACTATTCTACGCTTCTTTAAAGCTCGCTTCGGCGAGCTTTTTTATTGAACACATCTTGTGCCATTTGTTACTAGAAAGTTGATTATTATTTTAAAATAAGAACAGCCTTAAGGCTTATTGATATAGCGGCAAAATAATCAATAACAGCATGAATAATAACAAATTAAACTAATACAATAACTTGATAATATTTCATCAGCTAAAGTAATCAATTCAAATTTAGTAATTACCGTTTCCTTTTTTCAGAAAAATCTAACCTTAGCTTCCTCGCCTAATATCATTGCATCTAAACAGTTAAGAACACCCTAAATTATTAATGATAATTGCTTCTATATTAATAAGTTACAAATCAACTATCCGTCCACCAGCCAATACGACTTTATTACGATGCGTTAACCATAAAATAAATACCAACAAACTGTTAGCAATAAAAATAACCACTGTATTTTTTACGCACCAATCAACAACATCTTAGCCAAACAACAACTTATACACATGCGTATCCAACTGATTTTAAACAGTTAATATCGGTTGACCAAGATCATTTTTATCAACATTTATAACATTACAATCCACACCTGTTAGTGAAGCATCAATTAAGAATGGTCGGCTAACGGGCAATGCTCGCTATTCAAACGAATAACAGCAAAATCAAGTCATTGAGCCTAGCAACAGGCTTAGTGGCAACTCATAATAAATAGGGTTGATATGATGAAAACAAAATACAGTGTGTTGGGATTGGCAATTCTAGCCAGTATCTCTGGCTGTTCAGACGACACCACTACAATCATTAACACAGATAGCGGCTACGCACCTGTGGTTACTGAAGGTAAAACCTTAACTAACACGCCAGACATCGTAGTAAAAAGCCAACAAGAAGTTGATGAGCTAACCATTACTATCGGTGCTACTGCTGACTTACATGGCCGTATTTTTGGTTATGATTATGCATTAGATGCAGAAGATAAAGATGCAGGTTTAACCCGTATCGCTACCCTGCTAAAGCAGCAAAAAGCTGACCACCCAAATATGATTTTGGTTGATATCGGTGATACCGTGCAAGGTAACTCAGCGCAGCTATTCAACGATGACCCAACTCACCCAGTAGTATCAACCTAAACGCACTAGAGTTCGATTTATGGGTACCGGGTAACCACGAGTTCAACTTCGAACGTAGCTTTATCGACCGTAACCTAGACCATTTCAATGGCGCGGTTATCTCAAGCAACATTAAGTGGGAAGACAACAGCGCAAACTACATTCGCGCTTACCAAATCTTTGAAGTTGATGGTGCAAAAGTGGCGATTGTAGGTTTAACTCCGTCAAACGTACCAAACTGGGAAGCATCAGCTCCTAGCCATTTCGCGGGTTTAAAGTTTGATGAAGAATTAGCATCAACTCGTGCCGCTGTTGATGAATTAATTCAAAAGTACTCACCAGATGTGATTGTGGGTGCATTCCATATCGGTCGTGATTCAGATGCGGGCGCTGGCGTACATAAAATTGCAGCAGAAATGGCAGACAAGTTTGACGTCATCCTAGCAGGTCACGAGCACGCCACTTATATTGAAAGCGTACAAAAAGCGACTGGTGATGAAATTAAAGTCGCTGACATTTCATTAGCAGGCGGTGACGTAGCGGAAGATAAAGCACTGGCAGGCACTTATAACGAAGCAAACCGCAGCCAAAGCGTTAAAATTATCGAGCCGGGCAAATGGGGTTGGGCACTGGCGAAAGCTGAGATCCAGTTAAAGAAAAATGCCGCTGGCAAGTGGGAAATGGTTGATACCACATTAAGCAACATCACCACTAAAGATGTTGTAGAAAATGAAGATATCAAAGCACAGTTCCAATATATTGATGATGTATCAAAAACAGATGCGCAGACAGAATTAGGTAAAGTCGTTGGCGACTTCACACCGGGTAAAGGCGCAGATGAAGCAACGCATCAAGACCTAAACCAAGAAATTGGCCGTCTATACACCACAATTCACACCGCAAAAGTGGTTGATACGCCATTAATGGACTTCATCCATCAAATCCAGATCCAAAAATCAAAAGCAGACATCTCTGCAGCATCACTATTCTCTGACAGCTCAAACCTAATTGACGGTCAAACTTACGCAAAGAAAGATTCAACTAACCTGTACAAGTACGATAACACGCTTATCGGTATCAACATGACAGGTGAAAACCTAAAGCGTTATATGGAGTGGTCATACACCTACTTCAATACCTATAAAGAAGGCGACCTAACGGTTTCATTCGCAAAAGGTAGTAAAGCTTACATGTACGATCAGTTCGACGGCCAAATTCAATTTGTAGTTGATTTAGCAGGTGAAGCGTTCTCAATGGACGACACCTATAACATCACTAACGAAGGTAACCGTATCGAAATTATCGAGATCAACGGCAAGCCATTTGATCCAAAAGCAACCTACAAAGTGGCCTTAAACAGCTACCGTTGGGGCTCAAACGTGAAGAAGTACGGCTGGGCAACCGATGCAGACGTATACTACGACTCAGTTAACGAACCAGTATACGCAGTGCGCGACATGCTAACTGAATATGTTGAAGTGAACAAAGGCGTTAACGCTAAAGACTTCAGCAATCCAAACTGGGAATTCAAGCAGTACCAAGCAAACGGCGCAATCACGCTATTACGTACCGATAACGGTGCAGGCGAAGCGCTATGGAACCGTCTAATCAAGCAAGAAATCTGTGTAAAGATTGACCCAGAAAATCCAAAGTACCCAGGCATTTTACACTCACTAAACGTGAAAGATGCGAGCACTTATTTTGTGAACCCTAACTACGGTAATGCGGATCAAAATCAAGTGTACAAAGGCTGCGTGCCTGAAGCTTAATTGATTAAGTTTTAGTGGCCATAGATAACCCTGCCATATTGGTAGGGTTATCTTAAGCACATTACATTCGTCAAAGCGAATAACGCTATTGATTAACCCTCGTAATCATGGTGAACAAGTCACCTAAAGTAGTTTTCTTATGCTAACCACTTATCGCTTTACGCTGTTTATCACCCTACTTTCAACGGTAATATTTTATATTTCACCGAGTTTGAGCGACCATTTAAAACCCAAGTCATCGCTTGAGCAGGTATTTGTGGATGCCAAAGTTATCCATGTTAGCAGTAACGACCTCGCGCCCGATCCGCGCGTGCCTTCCATCCTCACTGGCAAACAAGTTTTTACCGCCGAAATTTTAGATGGCGCCTTAACAGGTAAAGTGGTCGAAGTTAAAAATCCCCTCAGCAGACAACATAACGTACTGGTATCAGAGGGCGACACCTTTATTATGATGATCCGCGAAACCGCCAACGGCACCGTTTATTGGGCCTATAACCATAAGCGTTCAACCGCGATTTATTGGATGTGTTTTGCCTTTTTATTATTGCTCTTGTCATTTGGTAAGCGTGAAGGCATTAACTCAGTGGTATCACTCTACTTTACCGCAGCATTAGTGGTCGGCGTGTTAATTCCCGCTATTTTTGCGGGTTGGGATCCAGTACTCGTCACCATCGTATTAATGGGCCTCAAAATTGTGGTTAACTTTATTTTGGTGACAGGCAATAACCGCAAAAGTTATTGCGCTATGGCAGGCACCCTACTCGGCGTCATTGCTGCAGGCGTGATGGCCCAGTTATTTGGTGAGTTTGCGCATCTATCAGGTATTTACCTCGATAAAGGCGAAGATGTTATTTACCTCGCCACCCAGCCGATTCAAATCCGCTGGCTAATGTTTGTCGCCATTATGATTTCAGCCCTAGGCGCGGTAATGGATGTGTCAATCTCTATCGCTTCAGCCTATAACGAGCTACGCATTACCGATCCAAAATTAACACCAAAACAATTAATGCAAGCCAGCATGAACATTGGTCGCGATATTATGGGCACCATGACCAACACCCTTATTATGGCATTTGCAGGTAGCTCATTGACCACCATCATGATGGTCTGGGGCTTAGATATGTCAATCACTCAATTTATCAATACGCCAGTGATTTCATTAAGCATTATCCACGCACTTGCAGGCAGCGTAGGGATTGTACTAACCATCCCTATTACCGCATGGCTCGCTATGTATATGTTAAATGAACCGATTGAAACTGAAACCGCAACACTAGAACAAGAGCCTCAGGCCACATCTTTGCCAACAAACGAAATCAAAGCATAAGATTTCTTTTAAAGATAACCCTCAACAAAAATGCCTACTTCCCTTGAAAGTAGGCATTTTTATTTGATCAAGCCATCAACAACTCAAACAACTAAAACAGAGATATAATCTCAATCTGCACCACAAAACTCGTTATACTAGTGACTCGTTATTTTGATACTTTAAGTAAGACCAAACTCAATGCCTAGCACAGATATTCAGCAGCTCATCCAAAAATTAAGAAGCTTCAACAGCGAACGTGATTGGCAACAGTTTCATTCACCTAAAAATTAATACCCAAACGACTTGAGGTTGCTATTTTCAGAAGCTCTTAAGCAAGTTCAAGTCGAGGCGCATCTATGCAGGAATGGCATTCCCTTTTAAATTGATGCAACAACGAAATGGGCTTGCTTAAGGCTTTCTTTGATGGGTTTTAACGTGCTTTATACTGCGTTATTAATTTTGATAAGGGAATAACCATTAACAGCAATCAATGCCTTGTCTAAAGCACGTTAAATTCCCACTGAATTCTGCAACCCCAAGTTGTTTGGGTATCTCATGGCACTCTCGGTTGAAGTCAGCGAGTTAATGGAACATTTTCAATGGTTGACCGAGTCGCAATCTGAACTCGAACCGAACTCAGACACCCACCAAGCCGTCTCAGAAGAAATGGCAGATGTATTGATCTACTTATTACAACTTAGCGATCGTCTAAACATTGATATTGCCCAAGCAGCCAATGCTAAGATGACAAAAAATGCCCTTAAATATCCAGTCGAGAAATTTAAAGGCAGTAGCGATAAATATGATAAGAAGTAAGTATGGTTCTGCTTGGAAAGGCTCAATGGCTTACTAATTGAGCCTGATATAGCAAAAATAACAAGACTAATCATCTTCATTATCAGTTAAAAATGAAGACCAACGAAACTAATAATGGTGATATTTAAGTAGTCAAACACCTACCACTTTATAGGGCATGAATCAGTTTCCAAATCATACGGTACAACATATAGCCTTAAATTACTCTTGTATTCAAAATGATTAAGAGGCTCTTCAAAACTGGCATTTTGGGGATAAATTAAATATAAATTCCCTTGTCCATTTAAGTATTTATCACCATAAGCAAACAACTGGTACATATCAGATTGGCTTAAATTATACTTGTTCTTTTTACTGTCAAGAGAGGCATCAAGCAATTTCCACTTAGTATCCATTACAGTAACCACTTGCGATTTATTATAAACAACAATATCTGGCTTTAATCTGAACCAATCTTTTTCCTTATGCTTTGTTAAACAGTGACTAGATACCTGCTCTTTTAATTTTAATGTTGCTGGTAATTGATTTCTTAGCTGCTTGGCAACATAACGCTCAAACAACTGTTCCATAGGGAATAGGAATGATAAACCATCATGTTTTCCCACCATAGCAACTGGTGATTGATAACTAAGAATAAGTTCACACCAAGGTTTTAGGATTCGATAGTGAGCAAGGCTTCTATCATTCTTCCACAGTCTAAAATCATAAGAATAATTTGATGATAATTCTATACCGTCAAACATAAAAAGCAGCTCTCTAGCTAGTCGTTGATTAGCACTCGTTCTAGACCATTTAAGCACCTGCTTTAATGATGAGTGTATAAGACGATTCTCGGCACGATTAGCATTATAAATATCGTGAGAAACATGAAAAAGGTTCCGACGACCTGGACGTTGTCGAATTTGCTTAGAAACCTGCAACTGACCTTTTAGGTAGGACGATTCACGCTCTACACGCTGATATTCACTTCTCAGTCCCTGTCTAAGAAGCTTAGAAACTATCTTTAAAAAATAAGCAATCAGCAATTCATAGATCGGTTGTTTCATTAGCTGTAGTTGAGTTTGTTTAAACTCCTCCAGCTTTAAATTCTCAACCTTTGCTAACATCTTTAATAGAGTCATACGAGCAATCTTAGGTTCATACACCTCAGCGGCAATCTTAGGTAAAATTTCAATACGAGTACGACATGGTGTCTCGAGGACTCCTACAAAATTCACCACCTGTAAGGCAATCGATTTCCCATACCTCTTTACCTTAACTAGCTCCCGTTGCTTTTCACCATTACTGACTCCATGCATAAGCAACCACTCAAAGGCACACCTAGGTATTGAGTGGCAATCTATGCTGCAGTTGTTGCCCCCATTGATTAAAAGAGCATACTCCCTAACGATAACATCGTTAACTTTAGAACGAATCATATATCCCTATATACGCTTCTGGATTACTTAATGCCTTAGTATTACGTTGATATGGCCGAATACCATCTTGTAACCAATCACTACCCATTAGCTGCGATACAGAAGCCTCTGTGAACTTCTCCTCGATGAACATCAACTTGGGATCTGATTTAAGGTGATCACCTAATACCTGCCCTACACGCTCCCAATCCTCAAAGAAGTATTCCTCAAGCAAAGGCAATATTTCTAGCTCAAAAATACGAGCCAAACGTTCTATCGTAGGCTCATTTATTAATGGTAAAAAGAAACTATGCCCAATGGTATGCTCACGATCATATAACAGTTCAATACGTTGATTAATGGTTTTAAGTAACTCAGCGATATTGATACCTTCAATATCGATATTCTCAAGTAATTCATGCTTGGGCATCATCTCAATAAATTCAAAGCGACGACGCAAAGCAATGTCTACTTGAGCCAATGACTTGTCAGCTGTATTCATCGTACCAATTATGTGTAAATTAGAAGGGACTGAAAATGATTCTTTCGAATAAGGTAATTTCACAGATAGGGCTTCAGATCCACCAGCACGTTTACTCTGCTCAATAAGCGTGATGAGCTCACCGAAAATATTTGAAATATTGCCACGATTAATCTCATCGATTATCAATACGCGTTTATCATTACTAACCGTTATCTTATCAAGGCCGTAATGGTGTATAGCTTGAACTAAAGGAGCTAAAATATTTGGATAGCCATTAACGATATACTTTTCCATATCGGTATCAACTCTTTCAAATACCCTTTTATACTTTATATCATCGATCGTCAGTAGGTTATTTGAAACCATAGACACAAGACTATCTACAATTGTCCTAGGCATAGGTAATAGCGACCCATTAGGCTTTCTTAGACTAATAATCTCATCAGAAATAGACTCAACTTGATATGATGAAACTTGAGTTCCTACCGAGATACCAGACACTGTGCTATCTCTTATCGTTTCACCAGCCAACATTTCCTGAAACTTTACTAAATCTAATACAGGTTCACGTAATCGATACAATGTCATCTGAGATAAGTTTTTATTAAACAACTCATCAACAGGTAAAGATGGTCCATATACTCGATGCCACATAACCTTACGCATTTGAGAGTACCCATCATCTTCAATTGCAGCTGAGTCAAATTGGTAATCACCAGTCACTTCAGCAATCGCCCTAAATTTACGATTTCCATCAGAAACTACAATTAAATCTCCGACTGACATAACATTTTTAAAGTTATTAACTGATATAACTCTGTAGTCGTAATTCTCGTTTTCTATTTCAATACCATTATATTTATACGCTTCAATGACTGCTTTTCTATCTTTTGAGGCACTAAAGTCAACGTTGTAGCCGTAGCCTAATAAAACATAATTATTTTTAAGGCATTGTTCATAAATATATGCGTCGTCCCCAAGAGTATCCCCTAAAGACATCTTCCATACTTTACGTCCCGAAATATCAATCCGATGCTGAGACTGCATCATTATCGGTTTAGCATTTGCGGCAGCACACATCCGCTTAAAAATACCATCTTCAATTTCGTAGCTGATTTGAGCTGTTTCATCACTATTAGCTTTTAGTCCTTCAACAAAGTCTTCATAACTAAAACTCTGATGAAAAGTCACAAAACCAATGCGGTTTTTAGCAACAAGTTCGTCAAAACGAGCTTTGATTTTCTTACGGTCACTCACATTTTTAGATAGATATTCAGGATCCACAATGGCAAGAGCTTTATTGATCGTGTTGTAAGTTTTGCCTGTACCAGGAGGACCATAAAGGATCGTATTTAACGGCAATCTGCACTCATTTCTGTCATCAGATACCATATTTACCTCAATTTCGGAGTCATCTGATTCGGCATCCTCAAGTGAGCTCCAAATTTCATAGCCATATTGAACAATATTGGTGTCCCCCCTATCTTTTAAGAGGCTACTATACAAATCAGAGAACTCGCCTGTCGGATCAGAGCATGCATCCCTTAGCATATCTCGTTTAAAAATATTAATGACTTTTGGGTGCTCTGGGTCTTGGTACAAAAATGCTAACTTCCACTTAAGAGTATCTGCTAGCCCAATTTCTTGAATTGCTTTTACATCTCCAGCTTCAATAAAATCGATTACTTTTAGTATTTCATTTTTTATAGAATCAAAAGCTGTTTCTTCAGTGTCGCCAAAACGAGATAGCCATGAATAAACATCTCCATGTTTAATATGAGAACGTCCACCTTTTGGTGGCTTATTACGTCGGTAAATACCAAATTTTGATGAGTCACCGCCACGAATTGAGCCCAAGATTTTAGTCTTGTGCTCCAGCCAGTATGCAAATGTGTCACGATTTTTTACATCCACATACTCTTCTAATGTCAGCTCTTCTATTCGCTTTTTCGGCCAACGAGCTAAAAATTCATCCCAAGTTGATAATCTTTGCTCTAGTGTGATTCCCATATTGATTATTTATTCCTTAGTGTTGCAGCGATTAGATAATTTGGTATTCAATTAATACGTACATAAATTATGTATTTTCTTCACACCACCGCTTCCCTCTCCTCAAACCCCACAAACTGATTAATGCCTTGCCAGAGTTGTGAATGGTTTTGTTTGGCGACTTGGTATGCCCAGTGGTTGATGCTTAGGGTTCGCTCGGCATCACAGCTGAAATAAGGGCTGAGTTCATCGCTGATCAGTTGTCGATATTGCTCTAAATTTTGAGTTAACCAGCGATGTTGATGGCTAAGTGAAGCTAAGTGATCGCGCTTGTTGTTGTTACAGCGGCGATGTGCCAATACGAAGTTATGGCCAAGATCATTTGGGTATCGAGTCCACGGAATAAAATGATCCACTTCGGCCGTGTCTTGTTGCAATTTGAGAGGCTTTTGACAATAAAAACAATTACCGGCTTGAATATCAAATAGCAGAGGCTTGGCTTGTTGTAAGCTGCGGCGATTACTGCCAAAGAGGAAATCAGCTAAATTGCCTTTATCACCAATAAGCACATCATTACGACTATTTTTACGGATTTGTAATTGCCAATGGTTACGCACCATGGTCACCACAAGATCGTAGAAGCGTCTAAAGCAAAAACTGATGCCTGCATTTAACTCGATATAATCAGTATTATGTTGATGCGGATACAAAAAACATTCATCAATACCTGCCAACTTCTGTAAGCGCCATAGTGGGCCAACTTTGACAATATTCTTGCTTGCTTTAACCAGCGTACTCCAGTCATGATGCCTTTTTAACTGACTAACACTATTGACGCCGCAAGCTCGCAGCCCAGCTAATTGAGTGAGAATTTTTGCTTGTTGACCCATGTTTTGCAGTAACAACATAGGTTCTGCTGCTGTAGCAGAATATGGCACTGAATGCTGCCAATACAGTTCGATAAATTTTTCGGCTAATTGTTGATGACTAATACGTAGCGTCGAACCACTATTCGCACTAACCGTATTCGTTAGCCCTGCCTGCTCAACACAAATATCGGCCAGCGCATGCAATAGCGCATATTTGTAGGTAGCAGAAAAATCGCCTTCAACAAAAATACGCTGCAAATAGGCAATAAAATCTAATTGAATTTGTGGACTGGCTTGCATGGCTTAATTCGCCCCAGCTTGAAAGACTAAGGTTTGCCATGAGATATGGTCGCGCTGCTGAAAATCATTTTCAGCTTGTACATGTCGCACTAAGCGCAATTGCTGTTGCTCTGCTAACCCTAGCACTTCTGCCACTGACACATGGAACATTTGCCGAGTAGTCAGATCAAATTCACTTTGACCAAAGCGCAAACTGATCACTAACAGGCCATTGGTAGCAACTAAAGGAGCGATGTTTTGCATTGCCTGCGCACGCAGTTCTGGCGCAAGATGCATCCATACCGCTGACAACAGTACTAAGTCATACTGAGCCGCTAACTTGTCAGCAGTAATAGCTTGTTTCAGTTGGATTAAAGCTGGCAAGCTATCGGCTAGCCAAGTAACGGCTTGTCCTTGAGTATATTGTTTGCCTTGCTTGGCAAATTCACTTGCTGGCTCAATTGCTACTACATTAGCCTTTGGCGTAATTTGAGCAAAATAGCGGGCATCTCGGCCACTGCCTGCGCCAATATCCAGCATATAAAATGGCTTGCTTACATCAGTGGCAATTAAATCGATCCAACCGCGATGCACATCGTCTACCGCCAAACTTTGATATTGCTCAGCTAGCTCTGTCGCTAGCTGATTGTAATAATCAATAACCACTATTTATACCCTTGAGATTAATGCCATTATCTTAATGATTTTGATTATAAATTAATGGTTAAGCTTCACATCTAAACCATTTTATTGTCGATCAATCTCGCTCATTGGCTATCGAGAAATAGGCTGATTTGTCATAAAAAAAACGCCAATCAATTGATTGACGTTAATGGGGTGGTGATGTTGATAGATTGAGTGAATGATTACACCGTCGTCATTTGCCCTGTGTAAAGAATAAAATTACGTAGCAGCAATACGCCGATAAGGCTCATCAATGCGGTCATAGCGACGTAGGAAAATTTACGCTGTGATGATGCCGTCATAAAGAGGTTCATGCTAATGGCACTGATAAACCCACGCCAATAATGCCTAACCAAAATACCCAGCCCCAAAATCCTGCACCGATGGCGGTGGCGGCTGCAACTTGTTTTTGGCCGCCGCTGAGCACTAATCCCATAAAGAAGGTAAAGATGATCGACAACTCGACTAAAATCAGTGGAATTTCGATTTTATGAATAAACTTCACTTCTTTACTGTCTGGCTGACCTTTTAACAACACACCCAGCAGCAGTGCACCAGCAGCGCCAGAGGTTAACCCTGAGATTAAAAATAGCAGGGGTAGCACTGGATTATTTAGCATCGGATAACCTGGCAATGCTGACAATAAAAAGCCGGTATAAGCGCCTAATGACAAGGACAATATCAGCAATAATCCGGTAATACTGGCATGTTGCTGCGCTAGCCAAGTAAGTAGTTTATTGATTGGGGTAAAGCGTAGCCCCAACCATGTTTGTATGGGTTTAGCGTATACTGCCGCTATCCATGCAAACATAAACACTTGGTAAATCATCAGGATAATTACCCCGACCGACATGACCGAGCGCGGGTTATAGAACACCAGAATTTTCCAAAAATCTAATGGCTTAGTTAAATCGACCACCAAAATCCCTAATCCCAAGAACACTGAAATAGGGGCAATAATACAGGCCGCTAAAATAAACTTAGATTCATGCGCCGTCTGCTTTAAACAAGCGTATTTAAGCAAAATAGCGAAGAACATGGCCCCTGCTGAAATACCCGCTAAAAACAGATAAATGGCAATAGGCCAATGCCATACTAATGAATCAAAATGAAATGCACTCATATGGTCACCTCACCTTTGGCATCAGCAATAATAAACACTTTAGGCCGAGTTCCCAGTGATTCATTATCGCGGATCACTGCCGCTGAATTTAGGGTTTTACGCACCTGTGCATCCTTATCTAAACTGTCGCCAAATTGCAGCGCTTGGGTCGGACAGGCTTGCACGCAAGCAGGTAATTCCCCTTGTTTAAGCTTGGTTTCGGCGCAAAAATCACATTTATCGGCGGCGCGGGTCACGGGATTAATAAAACGTACTTGGTATGGGCAAGCCGCAATGCAATATTGGCAACCAACACACTTCCAATCATCGACTTTAATAATGCCTGTTTGTGGATCGCGATAAGCAGCACCCGTTGGGCACACCATCACACAGGGGGCATTTTCACATTGCTGGCATGACTGCCGTTCAAAATGATATTGCTGGTTGGGATATTCACCGTAAGGGCCATGGCGGACAATCGTCAGGCGGCTCACTTCGGCTGGCACTTGGTTGGTTTGCCGACATGCGATGGCGCAAGCATCACACCCTATGCACTGGGTTTGATCATGGATCAATATGTATTGTTTGGCGGCATCTGGCTTAGCCTCTGGATGAGCAGTGGCATACGCCAATCGATAGGCTGCAACGCCTGCAAGCAAGGTGCCTGTGCACTTTAAGAAATGTCTTTTACTGGTTTGCATAATCAATCCTTAACCACAGTATGGCATTTCACACAGAGCTGACTTCGCTCAGCTTTAGTTTGCGTTAATACTGCATCGTATTCAGGATGTAATTGATGACAACTGGCACAACTCACTTTATTTGAGTGTACATTGTGGGTCCAATCTACTTGACCAAGCAGTTGTGGACGATGGCAATTTAAACACACATTATTTTGTTTATCTGCCTGCGAGGCACTGGGCGTAAAAGCGATAAGATCTGATGCTTTACGCGGATGCCCTTGTTTTTCACCATGACAATCATTACAGCTAATCGCCAGTGCATTATTGGCATGTACGCCTAACATGCTGCCGTTGCGCTTATGGCACTTATAGCAGGGGTTTTTATGGATATCAGATAAATTGGCAGCCTCAACTGCACTGCCAATCACACTCATCACCAACAACACCATTAGGCTCAGTATGAGATATATAGACCGCATATTCGTCTCCCCATAATCGGGTCACTAGGCAGCTAGTGCAGTCTTAATATCGTTGATGTTGTACTTGCCGTCCTTACCCAACTGAATATGACTAATATTAAATTGGCTAAAGATATTATTAATAAATGATTGAGGTTGATCTACTTCGTTGGTGATCACCAACTTAACTTCTGCTGATTCATGGTCTATCACCACATAATCTAGCTTGTGTAGATGCAGTAACTCTTTTAATTCTTGGTTATTACTAATTTCAACCACATCATCCATATTAATGCCATACAGAATGTCATACTTTCCTTCTGATAAAGTATTAAGTTCATGCAAATAATTTAGCACTTGTTTATTACAAAAATGGGGCTTATTGATATATTGTAGTGACGAATAATCTGGCGCTTTATCTCCTTTAAAAAACTTAATGCATGTAAGTACAAACACTACCGCGACAAATGGCACTGCCATAAAGAGCACGAAGTACATAAACACATAGCTACTGACCATAGATGCAGACATAGTAAACTCCTTTTTAAGCTATTATTATCACCTGCTGGACAGCTTTACATTACTTGATAACGCTTTATTAATCTCTATTATAAAATTCTTTATTGTCTTTATGTGATGCTATAAACATTGCAAATTTTATTATTATTCAATATGAAACATACAAACAAGATTTACCAAAACAGTAATATTAAAAATAGATTTACAGTTATTATTATCATTTATTAAGAATATCGAAAAGTGAAAATCTCATATTAAAAACATATTCATTAAAAATCATATTAATGTATTAATAATAAAGATAACACTAATCTGCCTGTACAAACTTTTAACTAAAAGTAAATACTTAGCGCATACTATAACTGTGAATTATTATAAAAAACATAAAATAATTTATATTTTAAACTTTCTTTTTATTTATATTGATTATTATTACAAACAGTGGAATTATGTTTAAAGTTAATATGTTACATATTAATTCTTATCTAAATGACTAATTCAGGAAGAATGACAATAAATAACGACCTGTAGCATTACAGTTAAGGAACGGATGATGCGCCAGAACTTCGAAAAGATAGACTTACTAGGGCTATGCATCTTAGTTAAGCTATATGAAAATCACTCTGCTACTACAACGTCTAAAGAGTTGAAGATTTCTGCGCCTAAAATTAGCCGTTACCTTAAAGCATTAAGAGAAGCCTTTAGTAATGAGCTGTTTATTAGAAGTCGCTACGGCTTGTGCCCAAATGAGTTCACGGCAAAAATCTATCCTATCGCCAAGACGATTATTGATAATGCTTTATTATTAGAGCAAATCAACCCGCTTGAATTTGATGCAGCAGAACCTTACTCAATTCTCATTCATGATGCGATTGCTTGTGAGATTACCACCTTATTGGTTAATCAAATCAAACGCGATACCGCCAATATACAGATTGCAATTCATTCGAGTGGTGATCACAGCGAGTTGGATGTGGCCCATGGCAAAGCCAGTTTAGCAATTTGTTATTCTAGCGGTCACAAGTTAGTAGAGTTACAAGATAAAATACAAATAGTTTTTAGTAAGCCGCTGTCTAACTTGTATTTACTCTGCCGTGACAACCACCCTATTTTAAGTGAAAGCATCACGATTGAGTCTATTGCTAAATATCCATTTATTAATACTGAATGGGATACCTCTGAAACTAAAATTTGTAGTTATCAGCAGTTTTGTAAAATAAATAATATTAATATCCATAAAGAGATCACAATTCATAATACCGTGACTCTTATTGACTACATTATGAATTCAGATGCATTAGTGGTTACCCCATTTAGTACTTTATATAATAAGTCTGAAAAAATACCTAACCTACACTCATGTAAATTATCTAAAGTTGAAACTCAACGAGTATTCGATATTATTGCCACCCCTAATATTTATTTGATTAAATCAAAACATAATCAAGATAATAATATCGACTACCTACAATCTAGATTAATCGAGCTAATTGATACTGAAGTCGAATAAGTACGCGAGAACGCTCAATCCCACCTACAATTATCATGTCATTTTTAATAATGACATGTCTTTTTTATTTTTATCATTTCTAAAAACAAACTAACCAATTGAATAATATGATTTAATTTTTTGGCATGGCGTTTGAATTATAGCTGTAAACACCTTCAAAAAAACAATTAAGGAAGCCCCATGAAACGGTATTTACAAGCAAAAGTGAGTAACCAGTTAGTACTCGACAATCGTTTAGAGCAAAGCCTAGAAAAACTGCCACGCATTATCCTGCAAGTATTTGATAAGCATGATCCTGATACTTGGCAGATGGTATACCAAAATACTGAGATTGATAGTATTGCCGCCGTTTGGGATTCTAGCGGTTCAAGAAAGCCCGTCAGCGTGCTGATTGAGGTCAAAAGCGCCGTCGATGACCAACAATTTAGCTTTGCTAAAGCGTTTAGCCATAAGCGCCAGCAGTTTGATGGCTTATTGTTTATGACGGGTAACTCAACCTTAAAACGCCTGCAAGGATTCCACAGCCAATTACTGGCGGAAAACCTGTTGGAATTTAATGTTATCCCCTCTGTTTTTTGGTCACATAGCCCTAATAATAAACCGCTTAAAAATGACGGTAACAAATTAGGGTTTCGATTTATGGTACGCGACGCTAACGATGATATTTTCTATTCTAATGATCCCATCTTAATTGGCCGTGACTGGGTCAGGCACTAACTGCACATAATCGGATGCGTTAGATAGCCGCTTAAACTGGGGATCTTGAGCTAATACCTGCAACCAAGGTGAGGCTAACCAAGATTGTGGTATCCCCTGTTTGAGTGCTTGATTAAGGTAGTCATAACAAGTGGCTGTATCATCCAAAAACAGATAAACCAAGGCGACATTAAAAGTCATAAAGGGATCATTTAATTGCAATTGCAATACTTGTTTTAACGCCGCTAATGCTTGTTCATGCGCGCCTAAACGGCCATGTGCCAATGCGAGGGTCATATAATCATTTTGATTTTTGTGGTCAAGCAGCTCGGTTAACGCTATCACTTGTTGGTATAAATCAGCCGCGGGCTTAATGGCTCCATTTAGGTAATTTGCATCGGCCAAATTAAGCATGATTTGCGGATGCTGCCCCGCCTCGGCCATCGCTTGGGTAAAGTAATCGGTTGCTTGGGGTAATTGCCCTTCCATTAAATAGGCCAAGCCTAAATTATTAAGCGTGACGGGATCGGCATACTGCGGCAATTTAATTAACGCCAAATAAGCGTTAATCACCAATGGCCATTGCCCTTGGTAAAACAATAGATCTGCCCGCAATGCTTGCGCTGCTTGATAAGTTGGCACCTTATGTAGCAATTGATTTAGCACATCAATGGCTTGATTTAATTCGCCCACCTTATACAGCATTAAGGCGTAATTAAAGTAATGCTGCACCGATGGCCGTTGCTGTACTAAACGCGCCATAATATTTTTGCCTTTAACACTAAAGCCTTGCTCAAAGTACCAACGGGCACGCAAATTCAACACATAATCATCGGTATAAAAATAGTGTTCAAGCTGGGTTAACAAACCATCAGCTAACGGATAGTTAGCCTCAACAATGGCTAACTCAGCTTTGGCGGTTTGGATAAATAATGGCGAATCGGTAGCAGCAGTATTGTCGAGCAACTGATGAATTTGCACTAACCACTGTGGATCGCGTTCACGATTATAGCGACTCAACAAACCGTGGATCAGCTGTTGGCAGCTCAACTTATAGCGGCACTGATACGGCTGCAATGCGGCCAAGTAATCATCATGACTCAACTGCCCTTGCTGGTACTGATTCAGCACACTCAGCAAATGACGATAGTCGGTTTCGGTCGGTAATGTCTCAGCATTATCGAGCTGTTGTTGATAAAGGTGCAGCAGATAATTTTGTACATAATCGCTAATAAACAGCAATTTATCGGTAGGGAAATAGATGGTTTCTCGGCTGAGTAATTGCTGTGGCTGTGCCTGCCAACGGCTAATGGTTAACGCACATTGTGTAGGCTGACAATGCAGCTCTGGCAGCAAGGCTTCATCTGCTGCTGCATAAGCAAAAAGCTGGCTTAAATCCTCCCCTTGCTTGGTTTGTACTTGGCTAATTTCAGTCGCTGAAATCAAACTCTTACTGGGTAATAACGCAATAACCTGACTCATACCTTGATGCACCGATGCTTTAATCAGTGCAATATCTGCCAGCTCTCCTCCAGTTAACACTTGCGGCCGTACCACCGCAACATAATGCGGCGGCGAGGGAATAAACCAAGCCATGCCCCCGATAATGCCCATAAATAACAACGCACTGCCTAAAACCGCCCACAGACTACGTTGCTGACGCTGGCGCTGCTGTATTTCACTTATAAAGGGATTTTCTAACCGCTGCGTCGCATTCGAATTGATATTATTGATGCCTTCTAAAATGGCATAAAGATCGGTAATCACCACATCAGCATTGCGGTAACGCTCATCCACTTTAACGGCCAATAATCGGCTTAACAGTGGATTGATAATGGCTAATTCTCCCGTTAACGGTTGCCATTGTCCCGCCATCATTTGCTGCATTGGCTCTGCGCTAGCAAATGGATGACACCCACTGAGCATGCGATACAGCAATAATCCAAATGCAAACAGATCAGATTGTGCAATTAATGGCTGCGCCAAAATATGTTCTGGCGTTAATGCGCTATCACTGCCAAAACCACTGATTTGATGCTGTTGACCTAAGCCAACGGCGATACCAAAATCGGCAATTTTTAAATGTTGCTGCTGATCAAAAATGAGGTTTTCAGCTTTTAAATCACCATGCACAATACCCACGCGATGTGCGGCTCTGAGGCCATGTAAAATATCTAAGCTAAGTTTAATGCTGGTATCTAATGGCAACTGATGACGTAAATTAAGGCTGGTTTCTAACGTACCGCCCGCTAAATATTCCATCACTAATGCAGTGCTTGTGGCGTCGCTCCCCTGTGCTTGATAATCAAAGATATCGTAAATGGCGACAATATTGGGGTGATTGATGGCCGCCACTAATTTGGCCTCTTGCGTTAATTGTTGCTGCTGACAATCAAACAACACTTTAATTGCTACCCAGCGATCTAAACGCTGATCTCTGGCTTTATATACTTTGCCATATCCACCAGCCCCAACTATGGAATCAACAATAAAAGGGCCTATTTTATCGGGCTGGTGATGACTCATTAATTTAATATCCCTATCTCATTTAAACGACGTTTTAAGGCGTGTTTCGATATCTTTAATTCCATTACCATTAAATCAAGATCGCCATGGTAGCGGCTGAAACTCTGACTTAATTGTTGATCAGACAAATTAGTGGCGCGGCTAATATCATCACTGGCATCGATCCGCATATACAAGGCGGTACGTGAAATTCCAAGTTCATCTGCGGCTTGTTTAATTTGCCACTGATGTAACTCAAGCGCTGCAACAATTTCAGCCTCTGAGATCTCCCTCGGTTTACGTTTAACAGGATTAACCGTAGTGGTTTTAAGCTCGGTATCCGGCTCTGCTTTGGTGACGATGGTCTGCACAAAACTGTGCCAATCAAAGTCACTAAATTGGCCTTGGTCGATCAACGATACAGCTAACTGAGTAGCTACATTTTTAAGTTGGCGTACATTGCCAGGCCAATCTAATAAGACACATTGGCTAAATAACCAAGCCCAATAACAATGCTGTTGGGCACTGGCTTGTTTCAGTTTTTCTAATTGCTGAGTTTGCTGCATGGCTTGCTGTAAAAAATGGACAAACAGCAAACCAAAATCAGCGCGGCGCTGAGCCAGAGGTTCTATCTCTATTACAATGCCGGATAAACGTTGCAATAACGGCATACGAAACGACTCAATGCCGATAAGTTTCTCTAAGTCGGCATCGGTTGCCGCAATAAAACGCACATCTAATTTGATTTCTTTATCACTACCAACTGCCTGCACAACGCCGTTTTCAAGGGCACGTAATAACGCCACTTGTACTTCGGTCGTCGCCTCACCTATTTCATCTAAAAATAAACTACCTTTATCGGCTTGTTGAAAACTGCCTAGCCGGGTTTGCGCACCTGTAAAAGCCCCTTTCACACTGCCAAATAACTCGCTGCTGACTAACTCTTTGGGAATAGCCGCCATATTGACTGACACAAATTTTTGTAATTTACGTTGGCCATATTGATGCAGCGCTTGCGCCACGATCTCTTTACCTGTTCCTGACTCACCTCTAATCATGACGGGTGTTTTTAAACTGGCGACTTTACCAATCATCTGTTTTATGGCGCGCATATTATCGCTAATGCCAATCAAGTGTTGCTGCAACGGCGAATTAACAACTGAGCTGGGTTCCGCGCGATTAGCATAGTGCAGCAGCAACACCACTCGCCCCGCTAAGGTGATCACTTGCCCTTGTTGCTGCAACTGTTTGTGGTCAAAAAGATGGGGCCCTTGCAGTAACTGATTACAGCAAATCACCTCGATACTCGACATGCTGATATCTAAGGCCCATTGATCAATTTGTTTATGCAGTAATATTGGGCTGCGGCTAATAAAACTGTCGTTTAATGACCGCTGTTGCCCATTTAGACAGGTAAATTCTGGTGCTAATCGTCCTAGTTGCAGGTGTTTTTCACGTGGCGGCAACTGATATTGGGCACCAATCATGTTGAGATCGGGATGATAGATAATGCTCAAGCTCAATAGCCTTTGCGAAATTGAGCCTTTAATATCGATAGGCTGACACGCTTTGGTTTGCATATTCATGATGTTCTCCTAGATGTTATATTTAGCATCGCATTCATATACGTGGAAAATTAACTAACATCTAAATGCAAAAATCGCGCTAACAATTAAATATAGCTGAATAAATACATCCCCTAAATAATCACAGTTACTATCTTTATACATATCAAACAATTAAATCAAGTTATCACAGTATTATTATTCAACAGTAAAAAATAATTCCAAATAAATTAATTATTCACCTTCTAGTTTATAACCAATTTAAACTACCAACGTGTCATTGACATGTCATTTTTATCATAAAAATATATTCAACTTATATTTCAACAAGTTATTTTTGGCACGATTTATTCATTATTCCGATTGAATAATAACTTTTAATTATTAAGGATATAAAATGAATAACATTACAGGAATTAAAGTTGAGTTAGCGCTGCAATCACAATGGTGGGCACCATCAAAAGATGCGCTATTTTTAGGGGTGTATGGTACTAATGGCGGCCGCGAATTTAGACTCAAAGTTGAAGATAATTCACAAACCGAAAACAGCGATAAACCCATGGTTCTCACACTGGGTAAGCCTTGCTGTAAGAGTGATGTTGATATCCCCGTGCTCTACAGTATTGACCAAGGTATTAACGATCCGCTGTTAAATCCCATTGCGCTGCGCGCCATTGAGTTTCCCACATTTAAAGATGATACCCAGTTACAGGTTTACCTGCGTAAAGAGACAGCAGACTCAACCACAGTGAATGACGACGCCTTAGTGCTAGCCTATGTCAACGTATTGCTGTGCAGTGAAAATGGCGACATGCGCCGCTTTAAAAAACTGAAAAATATCAACTTTAGTGATGAAGCAGGATTACAGCATTGGCTTACTGAAGTCAGCCCACCAACTTGCCACGTGCGTGTTGAATTAACGGGGATCCACCAAGAACATGCCGATCAACCCGGTAAATCTGCAGGTCGACATTGGGATCTCGACTTTGGCAGCGCACTTGGCACCAGTATTAGCAGCTATAACAGCAAGAATATGCTCGATAATCATCGCCATGTGGTTGATAGAAAACATTCCCCCCATTGGAAACTCGGCGTTTATAAAGCCCGTAACTTCAGCATGACCGCCTGTTGCGGCAGTACCTTAGCCATCACCCTCGGCGCTGCTGCCCATGAGCTAGACAGTATCGGCAAACGTGAAAAACCATTTGATGGCGTCCATGATTTTGGGGCGGGTCAAGCCACCCACCAAGTCACTTGTAATACCACGCCTGTGACCGAGCAACATAGCTTGAGTTTTATTGTTGATGAACAGGCGAGTTCACAACGTAAATCCAAACTCACCTATTTCTACAATATTACTGCTTATTGCGACAACTAATAGCAAGCAACAGATTCGATTTAAAAAATAGTTTCTGTTAGGTGGTCTATACGTCCGCTGTCTAGCATTTCAATTCACAGGACGTGGAGAATCGACATGAAAAAATTAGCATTTATTTTAATATTAATTGGTTTTTGCACCCCATTGATGGCTGAAACGTCTTTAGTGGAATTTCATAAGTTATATGATAACTATCATCCTAGGTCTGCATCTGGACAAGGGACTTGTGAAAATTTATTGCCGACACCCGCATCGGGCATTGTAAAGAGATGCGCATTGCACACATCGCTTACTGGAAATGATTATTTCTGGGTTTATACCAGTGGTTCTAATGCGGGTAGGTGCTGTCCAAAAACATCCAGTATGGTTGGCGACGTAAATAATAGAGTCCCACTAAGCAATGGTGCATTTTATGATATAGAAAACTAAGGCATCGCCTAGACGATTAAAAGCGCTTAGGTTTTAATCATACTTAGATTTCATTGTCCAAGTCCCATCAGTGGAGATAAATATAAACTGATATTAGCGTTCATATTTATTTTTAAACCAAATAAAAGTTCATACTTTATATCGTCTTAAATTATGCCTTAATGTTTATTAAGGCATTTTTTATTTTATCTACAATAAATATATTTGCTGATAAAAAATGATATTTGTACATGTCATTGTCATGCCATTAATCATTTAAATAAAATCAATTCCATATAAAACAACAACTTAAAACTGGCACGATTTATTCAATATAGATACTGAAGCAAGTAATACCTTGTTTATACATTTTTAATTAATGGAGTATCTAAAAATGAACTCATCAAACCAAGATGATCTATTACATGAGATTAAATCAGTAAAAGATCAACATGAACAAGATCTATTAAAACTGGATAATGTTAATGGTGTCGGTATTGGTTACAAAGAAAGTAAAGGCAAACAAACTGATCAGCTTTGTATTTGTGTCTTTGTAAATCAAAAACAAACCGAAAAATCATTATCTAAAGCGCAGCTCGTACCAAAGAACATCGATAACATTAAAACCGATGTAATTGAAGTTGGCAATATTGAAGCGCAGGCCTTAACCGCTAAAATTCGCCCCGCAAAACCTGGGTTTAGTCTCGGTCATTACGCCATTACCGCAGGTACATTCGGCGCGATTGCCAAAGACAGTGTGTACCCCGGTCGTTACTATATTTTAAGTAATAATCATGTACTGGCGAACAGTAATGCTGCCAGCATTGGTGACCGAATATTACAACCGGGTCGTCTTGATGGTGGCTTAAATTACGCTAACACCATCGCCCGCTTAAGCCGTTATGTGCCCATCACATTTGGTAGCCCAAACAACTACAACTTAGTTGATGCTGCGATTGCTAAGCCTATTTCACAAAAACTGGTGCAAGGCTCAATCCACCGCCTTGGTATTCCTAAAGGCACCAAAGAAGCCAGCCTCAATATGGCCGTAATCAAAAGCGGCCGCACCACAGAAACCACCACAGGTAATGTGATTAGTGTCGACGCCACCATTGCCGTCAACTACGGCAGCAGCGGCGTTGCTTACTTTCGCAATCAATTCTTAACTCGCCATATGTCTAATGGCGGCGACTCAGGTTCATTGTTACTTGAAAAAGACTCACGCAAAGCGGTCGGATTACTGTTTGCCGGTTCAAGCCAAGTCACAGTGTTTAACCATATCCATAACGTGCTAATGGCACTCAACATTGATTTACTGACTGAATAATGGAGTATCACCATGAAAAACAATAATGATTTAAGCCAATTACATCAACAAATGATGGGGCAGATAGATAATGAAATTAATGCTGAAATGGCAGAAAACATTGCCGAAAATCAATCTGAAACGATGCAAACACAAGGCTTGTGTGGCTGTGATTTAGAGTCGATGAAAGCGGCCGGACTCGATACCTCAAAATTGGCAGAAATTCAGCAACAATTAGATGCTGACGCCGAGCAAGAATATCTCGAAATGGATCAGTTTATGAGTCAAACCTCAGCTAACTCATTTGCTGATGAAGCGCTTAATCCAGATGCTAATTTTCTACCTGAAGGAGCCACCTTACTGACCCCTAGTTGGTCAAAAGTGTACAGTGATACTCTTGATAATAATCCACTGGTAAACAGTGGCGACATCGATAACCAAGCCGTCGTTGGCGGTGGTAACTGCAAAAATATTTGGAACTGGGCCAAAGGCGGTGGCTGGGGCTGTACAGGTGGACGCGCATCCAATACTCAAATCGCCACATGGGCATTTTGGTATAAACCCAATCGCAGTAAGTTCTATTCCATTAGACCGCGTTTTGAATTTAACGGTTTCTATATCGCCAAAGCGGATGACAAGTGGTACAACTGTAAAAATGCACAAGTGAAAGTGTCAGCGCAAACCAATGTATATCAATACAATTGGAAAGGTTTATCTAGCGTAGATTTAGTGAATATTAACCGCAACAACGTTAATTTAAACAAGCGTTTGGATGATACTCGCTACACTAACTATACGGCATTATTAGGTAAAGATGATTGGGCATTAGTGGTATGTAAAGTGAAGCTCTATGTCCGTGCTCAAGGTGGCGGCTCTTACGCCAAAGCTGACTTTGCAGCAGGTGCCAATAAAGTCTGCGTACCGCATGTGATTATTAGCTAGTTTTTATTGATATAGACTGTCCCTGTAAACATGCAGGGACAATAAGCGAGGCATTATGGACTCACAAACTCGAACTGAAATTGAAACTATCGCATTTACCATTGAGGGCATAGTTGGTGTATGCGATAGCATCAATCAAACAGGTCAACCCATCCTCAAAATCTTACTCAGCCAACCATTAGCCAATCTATCACTACCACCACAATTGATCCGTGACGATATCGAGTTTGAATATATTGATAGCGTGGATGCGCTAAGCTGAGCTCTTACATTGAGTGCTTAAACTAAGCGCTAAAACTGAGTTATTAAGCTAACAATTCAGCCAATTGTAGATGATCCGTCACGGTATAAGTCGCTGGAATACTGCTATCAGCTGCATGTTGTAACGGATTGTACCAACAGGTGTCGATACTGGCATTAATGCCCCCTAGTACATCAGATGAAAGCGTATCTCCCACCATTAATACTTGGCATGGCTCAATTTGGTCCATTTGCGTTAAGGCGTAATCAAAAATAGCTTATCAGGCTTAGCCACACCGACTTCTTCTGAAATTACCAACAGATCAAACATATCAGCAAGGCCAGTACGCTCAAGTCGGATTTGCTGCAATGCAGTAAAGCCATTGGTAATAATACCTAACTTATAACGGCCTTGTAGTTGTGTTAGCAATTCATCAACATGCGGCAATTTTTCACAGATATCTGCCATGGCCGTTAAAAAACCTTGGTTAAGTGCTTCTGGTGTCACTGCCAATTTTTCAGCCCAACCTTGAAAACGGGTAACCTGCAAAGTGTGCGCATCAATTTCGCCATCTTGATAAGCCAACCATAAGGGTTTGTTCACTAATTGGTACTCGGCAAAGTCTGCCGGTGTAAAATCAACATGGTAATGGCTGAACATCAATTTTAAGCCAGCATAGGCGTCAAATCTAAATAGGGTTTCATCCGCGTCGAATAGGATCCATTGATATTGTTTTTTTAGGGTATGCACCTGTTATTTCTCTTATAAATAGTATTTCGGTTATTTACTAACGTCTAAATATTACAGTTAAGTTATGGTTAACCATAAATTAGCAGTTACTACAGTTAAAGCCCGTTATCTTAATGAATGCTTCAAGGTTCAGTAACGTGAACAAGATCGCAAATTACGGATCATTTTAAAATGCTAATGCAGCAAATGACATTACAGCCCGTGACGCCATAATTGATGCGTTAACAATTTTAATGTTTTAGGTAATAAATTGGTAAATTCTGGCGTTTAAAACGTAGTAATATTTCGTCATTCTTACAAATTAACTTTATTAATTATTCGATTTTTCAAACAATTAACAACTTCGGACTTGGCTCACAGTTTTATAGCATTAATGCTATCACCTTGCATAACTGCTTTATATTTTGCATTCCCTACTCATCAAGTATCGAAAGGCTACAAGGTGAAACATAATCTATTAAAAATCACAGCATTATCATTAGCGATTCTATCATCATCTGCTTATTGTGCTGAAAAATATGAGATTGTAAACGTCGTTAAAGTATCTGGTATTCCTTGGTTTAACCAAATGAATAAAGGTGTTGAGCAAGCCGCTCAAGACTTAAACGTAGATGCACGCCAAGTGGGTCCATCAACGCCAGATCCTGCCCAGCAAGTTAAAATTATTGAAGATTTAATTGCCAAAGGTGTTGATGCAATCACCGTAGTGCCTAACGATGTTACCGTACTTGAGCCTGTGTTTAAAAAAGCACGTGAAAAAGGCATCGTGGTATTAACCCATGAGTCACCAGACGGTCATAACGCCGATTGGGATATCGAAACTATCGATAACCAAGCTTATGCCAAAGCCACAATGGATGAGTTAGCTAAACATATGCAAGGCAAAGGTGGTTACGCCATTTTTGTTGGCTCGCTAACAGTGCCACTACACAATAACTGGGCTAATTTGGCCATTGATTACCAAAAACAAGCTTACCCAGAAATGTATGAAGTGACTAGCCGTATGCCTGTGGCTGAAAGCGTTGATGCTTCGTACGCAGCCACTAATGACTTAATGAAAGCTCACCCTGATATGGTGGGTATTATCTCTTACGGTTCATTGGGCTTAATTGGCGCAGGTGAAGCGATTAAGAAAAAGCGTGCTAAAAACAAAATCAACACTGTGGGTATTTTAATGCCTAGCCAAGCTGCACCTTACTTAATGCGCGGCGAAATCGACAAAGGCTTCTTATGGAACCCTGCTGATGCAGGTTACGCACTAGTCTCTGTCGCTAAGCAAATGCTTGATGGCAAAGATGTTAGCCAAGGTGTTGCTATTGAAGGCCTAGGTGAAGCTGAAATTAATAACGACACTAAGGTGATTAAGTTCAACAGCATTCTTGAAGTCGATAAAAATAACGCTCGTCAGTTAGGTTTTTAATTTTTAAATTCCTCTCCCTGCTTATTGGGCAGCATCACGCTGCCCTTTCGGAAGTACATCATGTCAAAATTACCATTTATATCCTTATCTAGGGTATCGAAACACTTCGGCTCAGTGAAAGCATTAAGCAATATCGAACTCGATTTTAAAGCGGGTGAAGTACATTGTTTAGCGGGCAAAAATGGTTGTGGAAAAAGCACCCTGTTCAAAGTTATTTCAGGCGTTCATGCGCCAGAAAAAGGCGCCAAAATAACCATTAATGGTAAAGAATATCAACGCCTTACTCCACAGCAATCGATTGAACATGGCATTCAGGTTATCTACCAAGATTTATCGCTATTTCCCAATTTAACCGTGATGGAAAACATTGCCATTCAAGATCATCTTAAATGGCATAAGGCTTAGTCAGCCAGTCAAAACTTAAACAGATTGCTGAAACCGCCATGGCAAAAATTGGCGTTAACTTACCATTACAGCAACGAGTTGAGCAGCTATCGGTAGCACAATGCCAATTAGTGGCCATTTGCCGCGCTATGGCAGCCGATGCAAAATTAGTGATTATGGATGAACCCACCGCATCACTGACTCGCACTGAAATCAATAATCTGATCAAAGTGGTCGCCGATCTAAAATCGAAAGGGATCACTGTGGTGTTTGTGAGCCACAAATTAGATGAAGTATTAGAGATCTCCGATCGCATTACCGTGATCCGCGACGGCCAAACCGTCGGTACTTTCCAAGCGGATGAAATTGATGATGCTCAGCTAGCATTTTTAATGACGGGTCAGTCTTTCGAGTTTAAACCGTTAGCGCCATTTACCGATCCAACTCAGGTCAAACTGCAGATCAACAATCTCTGTAAAAAAGGTCAGTTTGATCAGATTAACCTACAGCTACATGCAGGTGAAATCGTGTCGATCACAGGGTTACTTGGCTCGGGCCGCACCGAATTGTGCATGGCACTCTTTGGCATGAGTCAACCCGATCGCGGCTGTATTTATGTCAATGGAGAGCAGACTAATTTCAACAGTAACCGTGATGCTATTAAGGCGGGAATTGGCTATGTGTCTGAAGATCGCATGACGACAGGCTTAGTTATGCAGCAATCTATTCAAGACAATACCACTGCCGCCATTTTACCCACGTTAACTCGCAGCAACGGTCTAATTGATCATCTTAAAGCCAATAAACTGGTGCAGAACCTGATCCAATCATTGTCGATCAAGGTGTCTGATCCCAAGTTACCTGTCACCAGTTTATCAGGCGGTAACGCCCAGCGAATTGCCATTGCCAAATGGATTGCCGCTAAACCACAAGTATTGATTTTAGATTCGCCAACCGTCGGCGTGGATATTGCCAACAAAGAAAGTATTTATCAGATCGCTAAAGATCTTGCTGCCAGCGGCATAGCCATTTTAATGATCAGCGATGAGATCCCTGAAGTGTTTTACAACAGCCATAGAGTGATCATTATGAAAGAGGGTCGCTTTACCCATGAGTTCTTACCGTCGCAAACCACTGAACAACAGATTATGGAGGCGGTAAATGCTTAATCGTTTACGTCCACTGCTCAAGCAACATGAGTTTTATCTTGCCGTATTGATCAGCTTATTAGTGATTATTCTAAGTGTGATGAGTGAAGACTTTATGACCTTAGGCAATATCTTTGATATGACCGTCAGTTCTGCCATTTTAGGCATTATGGCTTGTGGTCTATTTGTGGTGTTAATTGCGGGCGGTATTGATATTTCCTTTCCCGCTACCGCAGCGATTGCCCAGTACATCAGTGCCAGCTTTATTTTAAGCAGTGGCGGCAACTTTGCGACTGCTTTTGCCATTGCTGCTGCAGTTGGCATCATTTTAGGATTAATTAATGCGGTACTGGTGTACCAGTTAAAAGTGCCATCAATCATTATCACCATCGCCATGCTTAACGTCTATTTTGGCTTATTGATCTATTTTAGCGACGGCGCTTGGTTATACGGCTTCCCAGATTGGTTTATGGATGGCATTAACCTATTCAACTTTACCGCCAGCGACGGTTATGACTACAGTCTCAATCTGCCCATTATCACGCTATTAGTGGTGATTGCGCTGACCTCATTATTAATGAATAAAACCCGTTTAGGTCGCCAAATTTATGCCATGGGCGGCAACAGCGATGCTGCAAGCCGTATTGGCATCAACCTATTTGGCGTGACTTTATTTGTGTATGCCTACATGGGCGCCTTGGCTGGCATTGCCGCTATGGTACAAGCACAAATTACCCAGTCAGTAGCACCAAATTCATTAATGGGATTTGAGCTAACCGTACTGGCAGCAGTAGTTTTAGGCGGCACCAGCATGGGCGGCGGCAAAGGCACCCTGTTTGGCGTCATCCTCGGTGTCGCCTTACTTGCCATCATCAAAAACGGCTTAACCTTGTTAGGTGTACCAGCTTACTGGCACACGCTCATTACGGGTTTAATCATCATTTTAAGTATCAGCATGACCGCTTGGAATAATAAAAAGCAAACCGCTATGGGGGCGATATAAATGCAACAAGTACTCAGCGCGTTAACCATGCCAAGCGATAAGAATATTCGTTATCTATTAGTGATTCTGGCAGCAATTTTAGTGATGATGGCAGCCACCAGCGGCGGCACATTTTTCTCGTTAACTAACTTACAATCTATGTCTTCACAAATGCCATTATTGGGTATTTTGGCGCTAGCAATGGCTATTTGTATGTTAACGGGCGGAATTAACTTATCGATTATCGCCTCAACCAATGCATGTGGTTTGGTGATGGCGAGCATTATTACCCAAGCCCCTGATAGCACTTGGATGTTGATTGCCGCACTTGCTGCAGGTTTAGTTACCGCCATTATTATCGGTATCGCCAACGGCATGTTAATCGCCTATGTGGGTGTATCGCCTATTTTAGCCACCTTGGGCATGATGACCTTTATTAACGGTTTGAACCTGCTGATTTCGGGCGGCAGTGTGATTTCAGGTTTTCCTGAAGCCTTATTGGTACTGGGTAATGGCACGGTTGCAGGCATTCCGATGCCACTGATTTTATTTGCGGTATTCGCATTAGGCTTATGGGGCTTACTGGAACACACACCGCTTGGCCGTTATATCTACCTGATTGGTTCAAATGAAAAAGCGACTCGCTTTAGCGGTATCAATACCCAAAAAGCCTTGGTTTATGTGTATATCATCTCATCGATTTTATGTTGGATTGCAGCCATTATTATGATGGCAAAATTTAACTCAGCTAAAGCAGGCTATGGTGAATCTTATCTACTGATTGCGATTTTAGCGGCGGTATTAGGCGGCATTCATCCAGACGGTGGTTTTGGCCGTATTATCGGTATTGTGCTGGCATTAGTGGTATTACAAACATTAGAAAGTGGCTTAAATATTCTGGGTGTCAGCAGTTATCTGACCATGACCCTATGGGGCGCAATCTTAATTATTTTTATTAGCTTACAAAGATTTAGATCATAAGGAAAACTACCATGAGCGTATATTTTATTGGTGTTGACGTTGGTAGTGGTAGTGCCCGTGCTGGCGTATTTAATAGCCTAGGCCATAAAGTGGGCGAAGCGAAACGTGATACCCAAACCTATAAGCCACAAGCACACTTTGTTGAGCAATCATCACAAGATATTTGGCACAGCGTTTGTTTGGCCGTTAAGGACGCTATTGCCCAGGCAAATATTGAACCGATTCAAGTTAAAGGTATTGGTTTTGATGCTACTTGTTCATTGGTAGTACTCGACAAACAGGGCCAGCCATTAACGGTTAGCCCAACTGGTCGTCATGAGCAAAATATTATTATGTGGATGGATCACCGCGCCATCCAGCAAGCAGAACGCATTAATGCCACAGATCATCCTGTATTGGCATTTGTGGGGAATCGCATTTCACCTGAAATGGAAACGCCCAAGCTATTATGGCTCAAAGAAAATATGCCGACCACTTGGAATCAAGCAGGCTATTTTTTCGATCTACCTGACTTTTTAACCTGGCGTGCTACCAACACTAATAGCCGTGCATTATGTTCAACCGTATGTAAGTGGACTTACCTTGGCCATGAACAAAAATGGGATAAGAGCTACTTTGAGCAAATTGGTTTAGGTGATCTGCTTGAGCAAGATGCCCATAAAATTGGCTCAACCATTTTACCTATGGGTCAACCAGTCGGCCATGGTTTAACTGCCCAAGCAGCGATGGAACTGGGGTTAGTTAAAGGCACCCCTGTTGCCACCTCTATTATTGATGCTCACGCAGGTGGTATTGGCGTATTAGGTGCTGCCGGCATGAGCGGCGAAAATGCGGATTTTAATAAGCGTTTAGCCTTGATTGGCGGCACTTCATCTTGTCATATGACGGTATCAAAAGTAGCGCGTTTTATTGATGGTATTTGGGGCGCTTATTACAGCGCGATGATCCCTGATTACTGGCTTAATGAAGCGGGACAATCTGCCACTGGTGCTTTGATTGATCATGTTATTGAAGCGCACCCATTTTGCCAACAAGCGATGCAGCAAGCACAGGCGCAACAGATTACCGTGTATCAACTGCTAAATGATCATTTAGCGCAGTTGGCTGGCAATAAGCAGGATATCGCCTATTTAACTAAGAATCGTCATGTATTACCTTACTTTCATGGTAACCGTTCACCCCGTGCCAACCCGCATTTAACCGGTACCATGACGGGCTTGACCATGAATAAAACCTTAGAAGATATGGCGCTGCAATATTTAGCACCATTCAAGCCATTGCTTTAGGGACACGCCATATTATTGAAGAGTTAAACCAATCGGGTTACGCCATTGATACCATTATGGGCTGTGGCGGTGGAACTAAAAATTCACTGTTTATTCAAGAGCATGCAAACGCAACGGGTTGCGCAATGTTATTACCAGAAGAGAGTGAAGCGGTATTACTTGGCTCTGCCATGCTCGGCGCAGTAGCAGCTAACTGTTATAGCGATATTCCTGAAGCGATGCAAAATATGAGTCGTATCGGCAAAACCGTCACTCCACAAACCGATAAGATCAAACGTTTTTATGATGCTAAATATCAAGTCTTTTTAAAGATGTATGAAGATGATTGTCAATATCAACAGTTAATGGCTGAGTTCTAGTTTTTAGCGGGTTTTTACTCATTTTAAATTGATTTTAACGTCATTTAGAGTCAAGCGGGCGCATGTTGTTTAGTTCACCATGCGCCTATCTCAGCAAACGCCAGCAGTAACAAACACTAGTAATATCGCAGAAATAAGCATAATCCACTCAAGCCAATCCGCAATAAGCTCAGCTACAACCATAGTTACCAGATAAACTCAGTCAATATGCTGCATCCTCGTTAACTCATGATATTACTTAACTTTTTCTAATTTAGATCTTCAAATCAAGATAACCAATCATTTTAACGATCATCACTATTTAAAAAGTGATATCCACTATAAACAAGCTAAAACTAAAGCTTATTAGCTAAAAACATCTATATCTAAATTTAATCACAATTTATTTATTATTAATAATCATATAGTTAAAAAATAAAGAGTGATTTATATCGACTTTAGGTAAATATATTTTGACCATCCATATTAAATCACTAAAATGCGCGCAATTTGCCTGAATTTGGCATTAATAAAAATAAAAAGGTAGTACTATGGCGCACGATAACAATTACAGCCTCAGTCCGGTTCCCCTCGCGGCGAGAAAAGGCGTTTTATCACTTTCAATGGTAATGTTAGGCCTCACCTTTTTCTCCGCCAGTATGTGGACAGGCGGCACCTTAGGCACTGGCCTTTCCTTTAATGATTTCTTCCTCGCAGTACTCATCGGCAACCTTATCCTCGGTATCTACACTTCAGCTCTCGGCTATATCGGCGCTTCAACTGGTCTTTCAACTCATCTTCTCGCGCGTTTCTCATTTGGTGAAAAAGGTTCTTGGTTACCGTCATTACTACTGGGCGGCACGCAAGTGGGTTGGTTTGGTGTGGGCGTTGCCATGTTTGCTATTCCTGTGCATAAAGCCACGGGCATTGATACCAATCTGTTGATTGTGATTGCAGGTTTACTGATGACCGCCACCGTTTACTTCGGTATAGGCGCCTTAATGATTTTATCGGCCATTGCCGTACCGGCTATCGCCCTACTTGGCGGTTACAGTGTGATTGAAGCCATCAGCAGTATTGGCGGCGTTGAAAGCTTAATGGCAGTGCAGCCCAAAGAACCTATCGATTTTAATTTAGCACTCGCGATGGTAGTGGGATCATTTATTTCAGCAGGTACCCTGACTGCAGATTTTGTACGCTTTGGCCGCAGTGCTAAAGGTGCAGTAGTGATTACCATGGTGGCATTCTTCTTAGGTAACACCTTGATGTTTATCTTTGGTGCAGCAGGTGCTGCGGCAACGGGTCACGCTGATATTTCGGAGGTGATGATTGCTCAGGGCTTATTAATTCCGGCGATTATCGTACTAGGTTTAAACATTTGGACCACTAACGATAACGCGCTTTATGCTTCTGGTTTAGGCTTCGCCAACATTACTGGATTATCAAGCAAACACTTGTCGATTGTTAACGGTATCATCGGCACCTTATGTGCACTTTGGTTATACAACAACTTTGTTGGCTGGCTCACTTTCTTATCTGCCGCCATTCCTCCTATTGGTGGTATCTTAATTGCCGATTACTTTAAAAATCGTCATCGTTACACCAATTTAGAGCAAGCACTATTGCAACAGCCAATGGTGAACTGGGCAGCAATTGCAGGTGTGGCTATCGGTGTTGCAGCAGGCCATTTATTACCGGGTATTGTGCCACTTAATGCCGTAATTGCAGGCGCAGCCAGTTATTTACTACTTGACCCAATTTTTAAAAAATTCACTCTCAAGCAGGCTGAAAACTCAGTCGCTTAACAAGGATACTTAATATGCAACTTTCGTCTCTGCTAATCACTAATGTTAGCGTGCGTGGTCAATCAGGTTTAAAACAGATCCTGATTAAAGAGGGTCAATTTGAGGGTATCTATGAACTCAATACGCCTTTGGATTTTCAAGGTGAAATATTAGACGCAGAAGGCGGCATGGCATTAGCGCCATTTTGCGAACCGCACATTCACTTAGATACCACCCAAACTGCTGGTGAGCCAAGCTGGAATATCTCAGGCACGCTATTTGAGGGGATTGAGCGTTGGGCAGAGCGAAAGGCATTATTATCGATTGAAGATGTAAAGCGCCGTGCTAAGCAAACCTTAAAGTGGCAAATCGCTAACGGTATTCAACATGTGCGTACTCATGTGGATGTATCGGATCCAAGCTTAACTGCGCTTAAAGCCATGCTTGAAGTAAAAGCTGAAATGCAGCCTTGGGTCGATATCCAAATTGTGGCATTCCCGCAAGAAGGTATTTTGTCGTACCCAAATGGCAAAGAGCTGATGGAACAAGCAGTGCAGATGGGCGCCGATGTGATTGGTGCGATTCCACACTTTGAATTTACTCGTGAATACGGTATTGAATCACTGCACTATATTTTTGAATTAGCACAAAAATACAATAAGTTAATCGACGTACATTGTGACGAAATCGATGACGAGCAATCTCGCTTTGTAGAAACTCTAGCGGCGCTTGCACATAAATACAATATGGGCGACAAAGTGACCGCAAGCCACACCACGGCAATGCACTCATACAATGGCGCTTATGCATCGCGTTTATTCCGTTTATTAAAGATGTCAGGCATTAGCTTTGTGGCTAATCCACTAGTGAATATTCACCTGCAAGGCCGTTTTGATGATTACCCGAAACGCCGCGGCGTGACCCGTGTGAAAGAGATGCTAGCCAACAATATCAATGTTTGTTTGGGCCATGACGATGTGTTTGACCCTTGGTATCCGCTTGGTACAGCCAATATGCTACAAGTGCTGCATATGGGACTGCATGTGTGTCAAATTATGGGTTATGACCAGATTAATAATTCATTAGATCTGATCAGCCAGCACAGCGCCAATGCACTAGCATTAGGTGAAAACTACGGCCTTGTTGCTGGTCGCCCTGCGAACTTGATTATCCTACCTGCTGAAAATGATTTTGACGCGCTGCGCCGCCAAGTGCCTGTGCGCTGGTCAATCCGTCAAGGCAAGGTTATTGCCACGACACAATTAGCCCAAACTCAAATTCACTTAGCGGAAGATGAAATCGTCGATTTTCGCCGTTAAGCGCGAATATTAACTGACATAAAAAGGGCTGAATATTCAGCCCTTTCGTTTATCTATTGGGAATGATTATTTAGTGGCTGTAGTCGCGCTAAACAGATCTTCGTTACCACTAAATAACATGGAAATAAGCATATCATTATTAATCTGCTCACCATTGAGCATACGAGCTAACACTTCACTACCAAACAGTTGCAGCGATAATACAATGTCTGGCTGTACCTTTTTAAGCTTGGTTATATTCTTACTGTCATTGACGATTAATACGGTTTTAACGTCATGACTAATATCTTTAGCAGATAGCACAATAAAGGCATTATCGGCATCACTGTCGGTTAAGGCTAATAAGGCGCGGCAATGCTCAACTCCGGCTTTTTTGAGTACACCACTGTCACTGCTGTCACCCGAAATAATGTCAAATTTGCCCTCTAAACTGAGGTTGATTTGAGCAAAATCATCTTCACCTCGGGTGGTGATGATAGTTACAGGTAAACCACGCTGGCTTAATTGGCTAATGGTATTCATCGCCATCATCGAAGTACCACAAACGATATAATGATTTTCTCTATTCATATGACGATTATTTCCTTTAACTAAACGATTAATACCACCGCGAATAAGTGGACCAAAAATAGTGGTTACCGATGTTGCAAACACTGTGATACCAGCAATAATCACTGAGATGGTGAACATTCTGGCAGGATCTGATACCGGCAAAATATCACCGTACCCAACCGTGGTCATGGTCACCATAGAAAAATAAAATGCCGTTAATAAGTTATCTATTTTAGGCTGAAAACCATCACCAAAATAGAGGGTGCCATAGGTGGCATAAATCACTAACAGTAAGAAACTAATTGCCGCAAAAATACCACCCGCCGTGGCACTACTCTGCTGGAAATCATTTTTAAGTAACCATAAAAAGATCAAAGTACCGCTACACAGCCAGATACTTTGGTGCAAATTGGGGAAAAAGTGCAGGGTAAACACAAAAGTAATCAGCAGCAAGGTGATACTCATGGTCCATGCGGTACGGGCTTTAAACATCAACCCTAGCGAGTTAAGCACCAATAGCACCCCCAACATAAACCAAGGGGCATTAGTTAATAACGCTAAGTTTTCTTCTGAAAAATTGCTGACATTAAAAACGCTAAGCAGATCAATAGGTAGACCATACACAGTCTTAAAAATCAAAATACCATTAAAAAACACCGCTAGCGCCGCAAGGTAATGACGTTTCGCCATCCAAAGTTCATGGGCACGATGTAAAAATGAGCGGATATGCTGCAAGGTTATCCCCTAGAAATACAGTCAATACCTTATAGAATAACGTATTGACCACAAATATGACTAAATTAATTCAATAATTGATGCGTTTGTAAATCAAGTAGAAATTTAGGTTCTTTGTTAAAATAAACCGATAACTCACTGTTTCATAATCCATATCACAATTTAATTTAGCGCTTGTCCATATAATGTGACATCATTTTTAAGCCACATTTTCTATGTCCGAGCTAACTCGTACTGAACTCAAAACCATTCGTCTCAACGCCCTACTCGACTCCTGTCAGCAACAAGTTCTCGCACAAATTATTGGCCCGCTGGGGCTTACTCCTGCGATGTTTAATGATCAAGTCGGTGGTAATGTCACCACCCAGCATAACTTTGAACAAGGCATCACCGCGACTAAGCAAGATAAAGACAGTCATCAACAATGGCAGCAAGCTCAGCAAGACTATCAGCGCAGAGCTTACGATGCCGATCTAAAGAAAAAGCGTAAAGCACTCTTTAAAACTGAAGATGAAATCCACTGTTGTTATACGGATAAAATATTACCCCGTAATGGCCAAACCCATTTAGATCATGTGGTCGCAGCCAACAAAATTGAAACCGATAGTCGCAGTCATCTGTTTCAAACGACGGAACAACGGGTGGCAATGGCCAACCAAGAGGTTAATTTAAAACCTGCAGGTGCCTCAATCAACATGTCGATGCGTGAGCATGACAAGCAACAATGGGCGCAACGCCAACGTAAAGCCGATCCGGGTAAAACCAATGCTGAATCATTTGGTGTTGATATGGATTTACTTAATCACACCGTGGATACCGCTAAGCGCAAAATTGAACGTGACTTAATGGTCGCGCAGCTAAAAAAACAGGGCCAAGAGTTAGCAGTAACTGGCACTAAAGAAGCGGCAATGAATGGCTTGAAACAAGGCTTAGGCTTGTTATTGCATGAGTTTGTTAATGCACTATTTACTGAAGCTAAACAGCTGTTTACGCAAACCAGTAATGACAGTTTAATTGAACGCTTATTGGCTGCTTTTAAGCGAATTTTTAACCGCTTAAAAACTAAATTTAAAGATGCCCTTAAAGCCGCATTTAGTGGTGGCATTCAAGCTTTTTTCAGTAATTTACTGACTTTTATTATCAATACCGTGGTGACCACTTCAAGCAAAGTCGTCACCATGCTCCGTGAAGGCATGGCAAGCTTATGGCAAGCAATTAAATTATTGATTTGGCCACCAGAAAATATGCCTGCGGTCGAGATTGCTCGCGCCGTCAGTCAAATTATTGCCAGCTTAATCACCACCAGTTTAGGCTTAATTTTTGAGGAATCGATTAAAGCCTTTTTGCTGACCATTCCTGTATTAACCCCAATTGCAGGCATCTTAAGCACGGCATTTACCGCGTTACTCACAGGTATTGCTACCGCCTTGATTGTGTATGGAATTGACCGCTTATTTGATAACTTTGCCCGTTTAGGGACAGAACAACTGGCGGCGCAGAACTTACAGCTAGCAGCAGGCCAACAACAAATTAATCAGCTTTGTGATTTAGTAGAGCAACAATATTATCAGTCTCGATTATATGCAGATCTTGAAAATAGTTACCGCATTATGGCGTTTAATTTAAATGACGCTATCCAACACCAGCAACACACCATGGCGCACTCAACGGCCATACTTAACAGTCAGCAATCACTCATTACACGAACGCAAACACAAATAGAGCGTCGTCAATTGCTGGCACAACGATTAGCCAGACTAAAGTAACGATATGAATTCAATTATTACCCAGCTATCTAAAACCAACGTTCCAGCCGAGCTTGTTAAGCAAGTTGATATGAAAAACTTGCTTAAGGAGTTTAAAGCCGATTATGACAAACTTGATGATTTAAAACATGCCAGAGCGAAACACGAACAACGCAACTGGCTATCAAGATGGTGGAATTCGGACGATATGAAAGATGCGGAGTTAGATGCCGCAGAGCTACAAGCCAGTTACGCTAAAAAAGTGGGTCAGTTAATGCTGATCTCTGTCGCTCAAGCTAAACAGTTGACCGAACAGCAACAGGAGTTAACTGAACAACAGCATAAAATTCAGCAACAAACCAAACAGATAAGCATTTCTAATCAATCAATTACCGAACAACAGCATATCATCAGCAAACAACAAACTGAGCTTGAAAAACTGGTCAAAGATTACTTTGAACTAGAAGGCCTAACCATGGATGGCGCCGCTAAATTGATTGAAATTGCCGATGATGTGCAAACCACCAAAGCACAAATTCATGCTCAATTGCAGCATGCGATGGCAGAAATTGATACCAGTAAGCAAGCAATTGAACAGCAGAATCTGCAAATGCAGTCTCAGGTCAAACAGCGCATTGCTCAACATGAGCAAGAGTTTCAACAGTCGAGCCAGCAGCTACAGCAAGATATCAATCAACAAGCCGCCCAGTTAGCACAACAGCTAACCGAGCAGCTAGCGCAAACCACACAGCAACTCAGCCAAACAAAACAACAATTAACGGAACAAAATCAACAGTTACAGCAAGGCTTAGAAACTCAATTAGTTGAGCAACAACAGCAACAAATAGAAGCAAACAAAGTACTGCTACAAAATGTGGCAGAGCAACTCGTTGAGCACTCAAACAAGCAGCAGCAAGCGTTGCAACAGCAGCAGGATGCTGTCACTGATTTAAAAGACGATATTAGTGAGAAACAGCAGCAGCTTTGTCATGATATTCAGCAAGTTTCACATGAATTTAATGAATCTTGTCAGCAACTGAATGCTACCGATGCAGAGCTATTTGACCACTTTAGCCAAATGTCACGCCATCAAGATGATCAGCAGCAATTAATCGACCAAAACCAAGCCAATATTGCCGCGCTATTTTCGCGTCAACAGCGCCATTTGGCTTGGTTAACCGCACTGACGATACTCAGTTTAGCGGGCTGTGGCTTATTAACTGCGCACCAGCTTGGCCTATTTTAACACTCTATTTAGCGGCTGGTTTAGTCGAGCCGCTTTTTAAATCTGATGGCTGCCAGAATAAGACCTAACACGGTAAAACCTGCCAACCACAGTGCATCAGCATGCATATCGATTAAACTTGCTTCGCGCAGCATGATTGCTCTAAACGCTCGAATAAAATGAGTGGCGGGTAGTGCTTCTGAAATCCATTGCACTATATTGGGCATCGCTTCATAAGGGAACATAAAGCCCGATAACAGAATCGAAGGTAACAATACAAAAATAGTCATCTGCATGGATTGCAGCTGAGTTTTAGCAATGGTTGAAATCAATAAGCCTAAGGTCAGACTGGCTGCAATAAACAATAAGGTTAATAGCGCTAATTGCAGTAAATCGCCCATAACCGAGACATTAAAAATCCAATAACTCAGACTTAAAATAATCGCGACTTGCAGTGCGCCAATAAAAATAAATGGCGTGATCTTACCAAGCATCAGCTCCATCGAACTAATTGGGGTATTAATCAACATCTCTAAATTACCGCGCTCACGCTCACGCACGATCGCAGCCGAAGTAAATAAGATCATGGTCATGGTTAAAATAACCCCGACCAGCCCAGGCACGGTATTCACCACACTGCGCTGGGCAGGATTATAAAATGGGGCGACCGCAAATGTCGGTACTCCGGCTATCACGGGTTTATCCAATAAATTAGCCAACGGCATATTCATTAAACTTTTAATCGCCGCCGTTATCATGGTATCGGAACCATCCACCAGCCATTGGCCTATCGGCCGCGCAAGTTGTTGGTCAGTTGAATTAGGCTGCGCCATGCCGACAGCCTGATGACGAACTAAACGTTGACTGACATCATATGGGATCACTAATACCGCCCGCACATCGGCAGCACGTAACGCCGCTTTTGCCTGTTCAAGATCCGCATAAATATGAGTGAACTTAACCACTTGGCTTGCTTCAACACTGCTACTGATGATGCGTCCCAAAGCACTACCAGAATGATCCACTAAGGCGGCAGGAATATCACGCACATTGGTATTAATGGCATAGCCAAATAGAATTAACTGAATCAGCGGGATCATCACTACCATGCCAAAGGTCATCCTATCCCGTTTTAGCTGTAATAATTCTTTGATGATAATGGCGCGAATGCGGGTAAAGTTCATTGGCGTCCCTCGCCTGTGCAGGTCACAAACACATCTTCTAAACTCGGTCTAACTTCTGTCAGTTGAGATAACGTTAACCCTAACGGTAAACTTAGTAACCACGCCATAGGATCGGTGACCGCTTTATCAACCAACACTCGTAAGCGATTACCTAATTGCGCCGCTGACAGTACTTGTGCATGCGCCGTAAGTTGCGCTTTTAATTGACGTAATGAAGACGACTCTAGCTCAATCACCGTCGCCCCCATTTGCTGCATTAATTCAGCTGGGCTGCCATCGGCACGTTTATGACCAGCTTCTAAAATCGCCAACTTATGACAACGCTCGGCTTCATCCATATAGTGAGTTGACACTAAAATGCTGCAACCTTGGTCGCTTAAATCAAATAGTTGCTCCCAAAAATCACGTCTATTTTCAGGATCCACCGCAGAAGTCGGTTCATCTAAAAATAGCATTTTAGGTTGATGGATTACTGCCGCCGCTAACGCTAAACGCTGCCGCTGACCACCACTCATGCTGCCCGCTAATTGTGAGGCTTTATTATCTAAGCCATAAATATTGAGTAATTCCTCAACACGGCGATGCTGGCTACGACTCGGCAAACCATATATTTGCGCCATAAAGCGTAAGTTTTCACGCACGGTAAGATCATCATAGAGTGAAAATTTTTGAGTCATATAACCAATTTCAAAGCGAAGCTCTGCTGCTTGTTTGGGTAACTCAAGTCCCAATACATTCACTTGCCCTTTGGTGGGAGTCAGCAAACCAGTAAGCATTCTAATCGCCGTGGTTTTACCACAGCCATTGGGGCCTAAAAAGCCATAGATTTGCCCTTTTTCAATGTTTAAATCTAACTGTTGAATAGCAACAAAATCGCCAAACTTGCGCAGTAATCCCTGCGCTTGGATCGCCCACTCACTCATGGCAATTGCACCTGAACTGGCAAGCCAATGGCATGTTGCTGAAAACTGTCAGGCAGTTGCACTTCAGCTAAAAACATTAAGCGACTACGATCATGTTCATTAAGGGCGTAATAGGGAGTAAATGCGGGTTCATCAGCAAGTTGCCTCACTTTACCAATGACAGGTTTATCCAGACCATCAATGTGTACAGTGAGTGCATCCCCCACCGCCATTTTAATCCGGTAAGGTTCTGGAATATAAACTCTGGCATAAGGCGCTGTGCCTGCAAGCATGATCACTACTGGGCTGCCCATGGTGGCACGCTCACCTTGATTCCAAGGAAAGTTATCCACCACGCCGTCACGAGTGGCGGTTACTGTTAATTGCGCTAATAATTGCTGTTGGCTGGATAATACTGCTTGCGCCGCTTTGACCTGTGCTGCCGCAATTTGTAAATCTTCAGGACGAGTGCCGTTGGTCAGTTCACGTAGTTGCTCGCGAGCTTTATCCACATTCGCCGTCGCCACATCTAATGCGGTTTGAGCGCGATCAAAATTGGCTTGTGATGCTAACTTTTGCGCCACAAGATCCTTGACTCGGGTATAGGTTTGCTGCGCATCGGTTAAAGTGGCTTGTGCAGATTCAACGGCGGCTTGAGCTTGGGCAACGGCCTCTGGTCGAGCGCCATTTTGCAGCTTTATCAGATTGGCTTGTGCTAACGCCACGTCAGCCTCGGCTTTTTTGACTTGGGCTAACTGTAAGCGATTATCTAAGCGAACTAACACATCCCCTTGCTTCACTTTGGCGCCAATAGGCACTGCAAGCTCGGTAATGATTTCGTTAGCCGTAGCCGTTAAAGCAACTCTATCCTGCTCTAATGTACCTAATGCTTGTGGGACTTGCGGCTGACAAGCCGCAACAAAGAAGATGCTGAATAAACAGGTGAAATACCATTTGCCATTCATAATCAATCCATTTGATTGCTAATGGTTCCACTTTAGGGTTAATTTTCAGCCAGCTCAAGCACTATTCAATCTCTATAAGCCTTTAATAATCCATCAATGGTTTGCAAGATAAGACCATAGTCAACTCTATGTGGTACCTGACGCCATTTCAACAAGCCAGTGTAATGCAATAGATGTTCAAAACTGTCTCGCAAACTAGGAGGAGATGTTACTTTGGTCATCGTTGTTTGGCATAGCAAGCCGCGATGATATGGCATCACTTTATGTCTCACCGTCTCAACCTCGGCACGGCTAGAAAATAGCTGACCTGCGAGGATCGGTTGCAACCAAAACTCATGATGTTGCAGCCAGACCTGATGCACAAGTAATTCAAACTGTTGCTTCCGTTCTACCTGTGCAAATTGATAGATTAATGGTGAAGCATTGACCCAATCATTGCTTAACTTTGAGTAACGTTGATTCGATATCACTAATTGCAGTAATAGTGCACTGAGCAGTTTTTCATGCGAGGTCAATGTCGGTAATACTTGTATTTGAAGCAGTAACTGCAAACAAATAGCCGCATCTTTGCTATACAAGCTTAATAGCACATCTTCTTTATTGTGAAAATGCTGATATAAGGTGGCTCGAGCAATCTGTGCTTGCTTAGCAATATCGGTAAATTTAAATGACAACATACCTTGCTCAGTAATAAGTTGTTGAGCAATTTCCAGTAGCATCTGTTCACGCTTAAGTTTATTCATCGACCTCTATTACGTTCTTTTCGATATTAGTAAAAAACGATATATAGTGCCTGAGCCATTAGAACTTCGTAAATATTGGGCTAACTACTTGATTAAGAACTGCTAATGAGCGCACAAATTACCCGTAAAATGAGAACAAAAACGGCGCTATAATAAGCGCCGTTTGTTGAATCTAAGAGTCGTTATTTCAAATAACTAATTAACTGTGCTTGTTGCGCTAATAAACTCTGGAATAGTGTAAATTGATTAGCGGCTCGCTCTAAGTTATGGCCGGGGTGATGAATATTAAAATATTTATCGCCATCTAAATGATCAGTTAAAAAACGTACTCCGATCATTAAGCACATTACTTTAGCGCCTAGCCATAAGCTTTGACGTTCAAGCTCTGTTAATGTTTGGCCTAACTCTGCGAGATAACCACGACAAATTGCCGCAAAAATGGCTTCACGCACTTCAACGTTAGCAAGGTTAGTTGAGTCTTCTGCTTCAGGTGAAGTAAAGGTTCGCACCATATCACCAAAGTCATACATCAAATGACCTTTCATACAGGTATCAAGATCGATAATCGCTAAGCTCGACATATCACGCTTATCAAACAACATATTGTTGATTTTAGTGTCATTATGGCAAGTTCTTAACGGTAATTTTGCTTCAATATCTGCGAGCTCAGTTAATAGCTCTGTCTGTGCTAACACCAAATCGAACCATTGTTGGCACTCGCCTAATCGACCATACATATCGATGGCAGCCGCTTGTTTTAATGCTTCAATACGTCCCGGTAAATAATGGAACTTTGTAATCACATCTTCTAATTGGGTTGCGTCTAAATCAGATAACGCATTGGCAAAATGACCAAATGCCTTAGCTGCTTTTTCAGCTTGCTGCTCACTCTCAATCACTTCAACACTATGACTATGATCTAAATAGCTGATTGCACGCCAATAACCCTGTTCACCTAAATCAACCGCTAATTCACCCGTGCTAGCTGCAATCGGCGCCACCACCTGTAATTGATATAAGCTCTGCGTTCGCTTTTGGGTTAAATGCTGACTCACTTTATCTGCATTGGCAATTAATGCATCTGGAGTGGTAAAGACTTGGGTATTAATACGTTGCAATACAAATTCGGTATCTTGATCGCGCACTAAAAAGGTGTCATTGATATGACCATTGCCCAGCGGGGTGACACTGGCGTCAATACTGACTGCAAAGTATGGCAGCACTTGCTGCTTAACAAAATTATTCACCCTGTAACTCCGATAATTGTTGTTTAACCCAATCCGCATCGTCTGCGTAAGTCACACCAAACCATGGCGATTGGCTCACTTCAACACGTAATAATTGCGCTTTTTTGTCTAATTGTTGTTGCACCACTGCAGGCAGGTAACATTCGCTAGTTATGCCCGTAGAGGGTGCTTGTATAAACTCAATAAGAGCTTGTTCAATTGCAGTAAAAATTGCTGACGTAAAGCCCCAACAAGTCATTGAAACTAATGTATTGTCGGTCAGTGGTAATAATTGCCCATGCAATTCACCGTAAAGACCTTGTGCGGTTTGCTTAATTTGAAGGTATTCATCTACATGCGTCAAATAGCCTTGCGCCACTTGGCAAACACCACGATTAACACCGCCATGTTCAGATAAAGTTAAGTGCAGTGGATACGCAACCATCATCCACTCCTCTTTTTGCTTGGTTAACCCCTGAACCAACATCTCAAACGCATGGTCGCCATAATAATCATCGGCATTAATCACTGCCATAGGGCCATCAATTAAGGCGCGGGCACTCCACAATGCATGAGCCGTACCCCATGGTTTTTGTCTAGCCGCTAATGCTGCGGGCAAAGCAAGGGGTAAGTCAGTTAATGCTTGATAACAGTAATGAATAACAAACTGCGACGGAATAATAACTGCAAGTCGTTGACGTAACTCAGCCTCTAACTCAGGTCGAATAACCAATACCGCTTGGTCAAAACCGGCGGCGACGGCAGATAACAAGGATAGCTCTAATAATGTCTCGCCATTTGGGCCAAGCTGAGCTAACTGTTTATCGCCACCAAAGCGGCTGCCCATACCAGCAGCCAAAATTACCAATGTTGTTATCATTTTATCGTGTAAGTAGAGTTTTAGAATGCAATCGCTTAGTTTATCGTTTGTAGACGCACATTCCTAGCATCTACAAATATTCATTAAACTCTGCGCGGCCAGTTAATGCTGCCCCACTGCCTTTTAAGCTAAATTGCTGACCGCATAGCTGCACACTATTACGTTTGGCCATATCGCGAATTAAGCTTGGCTATCTAACGCTGAAAATTCAGCTTCAACAATATGATCAGCGATTACCTTAACCTGTAATGGTCGATACTTATTGCCACTATTAAACATAATATAGGCACAGGTATTATCCCCAATCGCAGTCGCTTGCGACCATAGCGGCCCGAGGTTCGCATCAATATTGCGCCAACGCATTAATAGCTGTTTATTGGCCAGCACAAGACTAAAACCATCGGGTAGTGTCACCATCACCTCAGTCACAGGTGCGACCTCAGGGGAATACTCGACAGTCGTCTCTGATGACGACCAAAAATGCCAAACAACAGCAATAGATGCCAATAGCAACATGGCTGCTGCCGTTGCAAATAACCAGTATCGATATTGAATAGCCATGTGATAGCACTGAGTTAACATCGCGGTTAACGAACCTTGTTCAAGCCCTTGTTTACGCTGCTCTTGTGCTAATGACGCCTCTATTTCAGCTCGATCAACTTGATGCAATTCAAAATTGTCATTGAGCTGATGCATATCTTGATTAAAGTCGAGGGTTGGGGCAATCACCACTTCGCCAGGCATTGAAGGTTCCACCCGCTGCGCTGGACGTCGGGGAGCGCGAGCTTCAGTGACTGGCCCACTATATCCTTGTTGATATTCAATCACATTGGGACTACGGCGCAGGGCAAAGCCAACCGTGAGTACGATGGCAAAGAGCAACCAGAAGATTGTAAACAGTGGGCTTAATGAATGCGCTAACACACTGCAGTACCCTAGCAATGGAACCGCTAAAATAGCACTAAAATATAATGGTAATTGACTGTCACGCAACCGGCGTACACCCGTTAATAACAGTACTGGCATCAATAACAATGCAGCCAGATACAACATAGGGGTAAAGCCAAATAAAAGCGCGAATAAAGATAAAGCTAAATAACAAATGCTACTAATGGCAAGAAAACGCGGGCCATTATCGCGGCCTTGGTGACAAATAATCGATGCATCCACAGTGATAACTCTCCTTGCTAATCCTCCAGAGACTAACCAAAATCTGCCAAAAAGTCAGTAAACTAATAACAATATTAAAGCGAATTATCTACCATCGATAACAAGCCTTTATCCCATTGCCTATAATCTACAGAATATATGCGACTTCTATTATGAATATACTTTCGCAGGTTACTAAAATAGCAGTATAATAACCCGCTTTAGCCATCGCGCATCATTTAAGCAAACTGGAACAATAATCATGACCGCACGCGGAAACTTATTTATTGTGTCGGCCCCTAGCGGCGCCGGAAAATCGTCACTTATTTCGGCACTACTACAAGATAATCCTGCAAATATGCAAGTATCTGTGTCACACACCACTCGTGCACCTCGCCCCGGCGAAATTAATGGTCATCATTACCACTTTGTCGATCAAGCACAATTTAAAGACTTGATTGCAGAGGAAGCTTTTTTTGAATGGGCAGAAGTTTTTGGTAACTTTTACGGTACTTCACGTACAGTAATTGAACAAACTTTGGCTAATGGCATCGATGTCTTTTTAGATATTGATTGGCAAGGCGCGCAGCAAGTTAAAAGATTAATGCCTGAAGCAGTGGGTATTTTTATCTTGCCTCCGTCAAAAACTGAGCTTGAACACCGCTTAACTGGTCGTGGTCAAGACAGTGCAGAGATTATTGCTGGCCGTATGGCACAAGCAGTCTCAGAAATGTCGCACTATAATGAATATGAATTCGTGATTGTAAACGATAATTTCAATACAGCTTTAACCGATTTGCATGCCATCATTCGTAGCCAGCGTTTAACCAACGCTAGCCAGAGCCACGCTCACAATGATATGCTTGCTGATCTATTGGCAGATTGACTGTCATAGTGTACAATTTTGCGTCATTTTTTCCTTATCGATAACACTGGAGTTTCCACACATGGCTCGCGTAACAGTAGAAGACGCCGTAACACAAATCGGCAACCGTTTTGATATGATCCTGGTTGCAGCGCGTCGTGCTCGCCAAATTTCTGTACAGGGTAAAGACCCTATGGTTGAAGAGCAAAACGATAAGCCAACCGTGATTGCATTACGTGAAATCGAACTTGGCCTAGTAACCTCTGATACTCTTGATGCTGATGAGCGTCAATCAGTACGTGAGCGCGAAGCTGCAGAAATTGCTGCTGTAGCAGCAATTGCTGAAGGTCGTTCACTATAATATAGGAGTTAGTCACTTGTATCTGTTTGAAGGACTTAAAGAATCGGCTTCAACTTACTTAGAATTGGAGCAGGTTGATTTACTCAAGCAGGCATATCAAGTTGCGCGTGATGCCCATGAAGGCCAAATGCGCACCAGTGGCGAACCTTATATTACCCATCCGGTTGCGGTAGCCCGCATCCTGGCCGAGATGCGTCTCGATCACGAGACGCTGATGGCGGCCTTACTGCATGACACCATCGAAGACACCTATGTTACCCATCAAGATTTAGCTGAGTTATTTGGCAGCTCGGTGGCAGAACTGGTAGAAGGTGTATCTAAGCTAGATAAGCTTAAATTCCGCGATAAAAAAGAAGCCCAAGCTGAAAACTTCCGTAAAATGATGCTGGCAATGACTCAGGATATTCGCGTTATTCTGATCAAATTAGCCGACCGCACTCATAATATGCGAACACTTGGTGCACTTCGTCCCGACAAACGTCGTCGTATCGCTCGCGAAACCCTTGAAATTTATGCACCCATCGCTAACCGTCTTGGTATTCACAAAATTAAAAGTGAATTAGAAGAGTTAGGCTTTCAAGCTTACTATCCAATGCGTTATCGCGTGCTTAAAGAAGTGGTTAAAGCCGCTCGAGGTAATCGCAAAGAGTTAATTCAAACCATTGAAAATGCGATTCTCACCCGCCTAGAAGATACTGGCTTATCTTGCAGTGTTAGCGGTCGTGAAAAGAACCTATTTTCAATCTATAACAAGATGAAAAACAAAGAGTTGCAATTCCAAGAGGTGATGGACATCTACGCCTTCAGAATTATTGTTGACTCGATTGATACTTGTTACCGCATTTTAGGTGCTATGCATGGTTTATATAAACCGCGCTTAGGCCGATTTAAAGATTATATTGCCATCCCAAAAGCCAACGGCTATCAATCATTACATACTTCACTATTTGGCCCTCACGGTGTTCCGGTTGAGATCCAAATCCGAACTGAAGACATGGATCAAATGGCTGATAAAGGGGTAGCAGCACACTGGCTCTACAAAGATGGTAAAGAACAAGAAGGCACCACTACGCAGGTAAGAGCCCGTAAGTGGATGCAAAGCTTACTTGAACTGCAACAAAGTGCCAGCAACTCATTTGAATTTGTAGAAAACGTTAAAACCGAATTATTCCCCGACGAAATTTACGTATTTACCCCTGAAGGTCGCATTTTAGAACTACCAGTAGGCGCAACTGCGGTCGACTTTGCTTATGAAGTGCATACCGATGTGGGCAACACCTGCGTTGGGGCACGAGTTAATCGTCAAGCATACCCATTAAGCCAACCACTATTGTCAGGCCAAACCGTTGAAATTATTACGGCAAAAGGCGCAAGACCGAATGCGGCATGGCTCAACTTTGTGGTAACGGGTAAAGCGCGCGCTAAAATTCGTCAAATGCTGAAAAACCTAAAAGGTGATGAAGCCATTGCTCTAGGCCGTCGTTTACTTAACCATGCCTTAGGTGATGCCAAGCTTGAAAGCATTTCAACCGAACAACTTAATAAAGTTATTAGTGACACTAAGCATGCCGATTTAGATTCATTATTGGCAGATATTGGTTTAGGTAACGCCATGAGCTTAGTGATCGCGCAGCGCTTACTGGGTGCATCAATTGATATCAATGATGAACAAGCAGTGATGCCTATTCGCGGCGCTGAAGGCATGTTAGTGACCTTTGCTAATTGTTGCCGCCCGATCCCTGGCGATCCTGTCATTGCCCACGTCAGCCCAGGCAAAGGCTTAGTGGTGCATATGGAAAACTGCGCTAACATTCGCGGTTACCAAACTGAACCTGATAAATATATTGCAGTGCAATGGGATAGCGCCGAAGGCGAAGAGTTCCAAGCTAACCTACGTGTTGAAATTATCAATCACCAAGGTGCGCTGGCTAAAATCACCTCAATTATTGCCTCTGCAGGCTCAAATATTCATAATCTGTCTACTGAAGAGCGTGACGGTAAAGCTTTCTTAATTAATCTTAGAATTTCGGTGACTGACCGAATTCATTTAGCAAACGTAATGCGACGGATCCGAGTATTACCTGAGGTATTACGCACTTCACGCAATAAATAACAGGAGCGCGTTATGGCTGAAAAAATTATCATTGCAACAGAAGCTGCACCGCAAGCAATTGGTACGTATTCACAAGCAGTACGAGTCAGAGATACAGTTTATCTGTCAGGTCAAATTCCGCTAGTTGCGGAAACAATGACACTTGTTAGTGATGATTTTGAAGCTCAGGTTAATCAGGTTTTTCATAACCTTGATCTTGTTTGCCAAGCTGCCGGTGGTAGTTTGAATGATATTGTAAAACTCAATATCTACTTAACTGATTTAAGTCACTTTGCGCTCGTCAATGAAGTGATGGGACGCTACTTTAACCAGCCCTATCCAGCCCGAGCGGCACTAGGGGTTAAACAACTTCCAAAAGATGCCCAAGTCGAAATAGACGGTATCATGGAGTTATAAATACTATTTATTTTAAAAAGACGCTTTGGCGTCTTTTTTTATACCTACGAGAATATATGAGCCCAGAACGCTTTCAGCGCATTAATGAAATGCTAGATAAACGCCAAATAGACTTAACCGTTTGCTTAGACGGCATTCATAAAAATAATAATTTATCTGCAGTGGTAAGAACTGCAGATGCAGTGGGGATTGCTGATGTTCATGCCATTATGCCGCCCGGCGAAATGCGGGTGACTAACAATACCTCATCGGGTAGCCAGCAATGGGTGGCATGTCACCGCCATAATGATTTCATTCAAGCTTTACCCACGTTTAAAGCACAAGATATGCAAATTATTGTGACTAACTTCAGTGATAAAGCGGTAGATTTTAGAAGCATTGATTACACCAAGCCCACAGTAGTAGTGATGGGTAATGAGCGCGATGGTGTTAGCCAAGAAGCGATTGCACACGCAGATCAACAGGTCATTATTCCTATGATGGGCATGGTGCAATCATTGAATGTGTCAGTTGCTACCGCTTTAATATTGTATGAAGCACAAAGACAACGCCAACAAGCGGGTATGTACCAGCAAAGACAGGTAGATGATGGTTATTGCCAAAAACTACTATTTGAGCAGGGGTATCCTATTTTTGCCAAAGCTTGCCGTCGTAAACAACTGGCTTATCCAAACATCGATCAGCAAGGTCAGATTCAAGCCCCTGACGCTTGGTGGCAAGCGATGCGTGCGATTTCAGAAATCGAAACAGCCACAATATAAACGCTTTATAAACAACTAAATTAAGCGTGATAATTTAGCCAAATGCATTAGTCGCATATAATAAAACAGCACTAAACACTGGTTTGACCTCACGCTTTTCTTAAAAATTTGCACGTAATCACAAACCGATCAATACTAATAATAAATCAAAGCGTTACCTTACTAATTATTTGATTTATCAGTAGCTAACTCTAATTTAGATGTGTAAAACTGACGTACTGATACATCCAATAGTTAACAAATAACGATAACAAATTGGAATAAGCAAATGGATATTCAATTCAAATCTCCAATAGAGATGATCAACCATTGGGCTGAGATTCAGGGCGATAAAATCTATTTACGCCAGCCTATCAATGGTCAGTACGTTGATTTCACATGGAAAGATGTGCATCAAAAAATGCTGCAAATTGCAGGTTCTCTGCGCCATTTAGGCTTAGAACCCGGTGATAAGATTGCAGTATTATCTAAAAACTGCGCCGAGTGGTTTATCACTGATTTAGCCTTAATGTATGGCGGCTATATCAGTGTCCCTGTCTACCCTACCGCCAACGCCGATACCATTCGTTATGTATTAGAACACAGTAAAGCTAAAGCCATTTTTATCGGAAAACTAGACTATTGGGCCGATCAAGAAGCTGGTGTGGGTGGTGATATTCTTAGACTTGCCTTCCCTTACGATACTATGCCTGCACAATATTGCTGGCAGAAATTACTCACCATGGGACAGCCGTTACTTAACTCACCGTTACCGCAACCCGATGACATTATGACGCTAATTTATACGTCAGGCTCTACCGGTCATCCCAAAGGTGCGATTCAAACATTTGAGAGCTTTGCTTGGACCTGCCAAGCCGTAGTGCGTGATTTGCAAACAGGCTTAGAGGATAGATTAATCTCTTACCTACCATTGGCGCATATTACTGAACGTGTGGCAATTGAAGGCTCATCTATCTACTCTGGCACTCAAGTGGCCTTTGTTGAAAGTCTTGATTCATTTGTTGATGATGTTAAACGCGCTAAACCGACTCTCTTTTTCTCAGTACCGCGCTTATGGAGCCTGTTCCAGCAAAATATTATTGCTAAAATCGGCGGAGAGAAAAAGCTCAATACCCTACTTAAAATTCCATTTTTAAAAAGCATTGTTAAACGCAAAATTCAACAAGGTCTTGGCCTTGAACACTGTCGCATCCTAGGTTCAGGCTCTGCACCTATTCCACCATCACTGATTGCTTGGTATCACAAAGTTGGGCTTGATATTAGTGAAGCATGGGGCATGACAGAGAACTGTGCTTATTCCATTATTAACTTCCCATTCAATCCAAGCAAAATGGGCACTGTCGGCCATGCCGTTGAGGGTTGTGAAATTAAACAATCTGAACAAGGTGAGCTATTAGTTAAAAGCCCAGGCTTAATGCAAGGTTACTACCTACAACCTGAACTTAATGCAGTGTCATTTGATGAAGAAGGTTTTTTCCGTACTGGTGACTTATGTGACATCGATAAAGATGGCTGCGTGACCATTACTGGCCGCGTAAAAGATAACTTTAAAACCTCTAAAGGCAAATATGTTGCACCAGTGCCTATTGAACGTAAATTAGCACAGGACTCCCATGTAGAATTAATCTGCGTGATTGGTTCAGGCTTACCTCATCCAATTGCGCTAGTACAACTATCAGAAGGCTCTATGCGTCAGCCTAGAGAAGAGGTTAAGTCGTCCTTAAAAGCAACCTTAGCTGGTGTTAACCCGCACTTAGAGTCACATGAAACGGTCGATGCAATTATTGTTGTCAATGACCCTTGGACGGTTGAAAACGATGTGCTAACACCAACCTTAAAAATTAAGCGTCATGTATTAGAGCAGCGTTATAGTGAAAAAGTTGATGGTATTCGTGGCGGCCAAGTCCTCTACGAAGATGAAATAGAATAACCACTCTGCTCCAGATAGAAGCATGTTCAATTGGACATGCTTTTTTTATAGACATATTTTGTCAAAAGTTTAAAAAAAGCTTATCCTATGCGGCTAGTTTTATACTCAATCTATATAACCTAACTATAAGCAGACACTACTTCCATGTTAATTTTTCTATCCATTCTCGGTGGTTTTATCATTCTTACCGTGGGTGCAGAAGCACTTGTTCGTGGCTCTACCGCTATTGCGTTAAAGCTTGGTATTGCGCCATTAATCATTGGCTTAACCATTGTTGCCTTTGGTACTAGCGCACCAGAACTTGCAGTAAGCGTAAAATCAGCGCTAGCAGGTAACCCGGGCATTGCTATTGGTAACGTTATTGGCTCTAACATTGCGAATATCGGCCTTATCTTGGCGCTAACGGCGCTAATTCGCCCAATCAAAGTTAAATCACAAATGGTTAAGCGCGATATTCCATTAATGATTATTGCGACTTTACTCTTTTGGGGACTATTACTGGATGGTGAACTGAGCTTTGTTGATGGTGTCATTCTAATCACTGCACTGGTAGCTTACTTAGTTTATAGCTATAAAAACTCTGGCAATGATGACATTGATGATGAGCTTGATACTAAGCCTCAAAACCCAGTGTTATCAATTGTATTAGTGCTTGCAGGCATCGGTATGCTTGTTGGTGGTGGTATTCTATTTGTTGATGGCGCGGTTGATTTAGCCAAATCGATGGGCATTAGTGAAGTCATTATTGGCTTAACGATTGTGGCGATTGGCACCAGTATGCCAGAGCTTGTTACTTCAATTGTGGCAGCATTAAAAGGACAAAGTGATATTGCGATTGGTAACGTTGTAGGTTCAAACCTATTCAACATTTTAGCCATCTTAGGTGTGACTGCTATTATTCACCCAGTACACAGCGCGGGTCTGCAAAACTTTGACTTTATGGTGATGCTAGCTTTAGCCGTTATCCTATTACCATTTGCATGGACAGGTTTACGTATTGGTCGCCGTGAAGGTGCCATATTATTGGTGGGTTACCTAGCTTATATTGGTTACTTAATTAGCCAAACTGCTTAATTTCACCTTATAAAATAGCCCCTTTCATGGGGCTATTTTATTTTAAACAGCATCTTTAGTTCCATAAATTATTTGCCCACCAGCTAAAACCATTGCCAGACCACCACACAGTAATAATACCGTTGCTAAAGCCAAGTATTGAACGGCACAATGTAAACCAATACCAATCACTAAATAATAAAATAACCCCAATAATGCCCCTGCACTGCCTAACTGCTGACGATAATGATTCAAAGCCGTACTTAATAAATGCGGTAGCGCGATACCAAACGCAAGAGACACAAGCGCCATCGGCATAAAAAACCACATTGAATGCTGCAATATCGCAACCCCAACTCCACTGAAAAACAAGATAACACTGGCGATAAGTACTATTTGCAGAGAACTTAAACGGGTTTTTAACAGCTTAATATTAATCAGAGAACCCACAATTGAGCCGCTTGCAAGAACAACCGCTGTATAGCCAAAAAAGGTCACACTCAGCGCCATCTTGGCAAACATAAATGGCGCAATGCTGTAATAGGAAAACAGCGCAATATTAAACAAACCGACCATTAAACTGATGTACCAAATATAGCTATCTTTAAGCATCGTCATTGCTAAACAAATTAAGTTATTATTACTCGTTTGTAATGTATGAGTCTCAGCGAGTTGGCAATAGCTCCATATCAATAACCCAACAACGATAAGACCCATTCCGCCAAATACCCATCGGTAACCACCAAACGCCGTTAACTGACTCCCAAGCAACATTCCCACTATGGGACTAAGGCCTATTGAAATACCAATAATAGAAAAAATGTTAGCTAACTCATGACCTTGATAGCTATCGCGGATCATTGTTTGAGTACAGATAGAGCCCACCGCAATAGCAAAAGCACAACCACTGAAGCCGATTAAAAATAGCGTAAATGTTGCTGCATATAAGGTGAATATTACCAACACCGTAAAACTGACTAGGCCTGCGAGCATTGATTGTCGCCGACCGATAACATCACACATGCGCCCCCAAAACACGACTCCGAGTGCAAAAGCAATAAAGAAAAATGACATGCCTTGCCCGGCCTGCGCACTCGTCACTGCAAAATGCTGCTGAATTGAGGTTAATGCTGGGCTATACATAGTTTCCACTATTTGTGGGAACATCAATAATGCCACCGCTAATGGAACTGATATTTTTTGCATCACTTACCTACCTTAGATCGCTAGTTTTCAGCCGATCACTTTCTCGTTCGCTATTTTAATGGTGGTAAGTTTATCTTTGCCGACAATAACCTTATATTAATACTAAGACGTTTTTTATTAAGATAAGGACAAATTGCATTGGCTTATATCGATGTTGACCAACAATTCTGTGCTGATGATTATGATGGCTTAGTGATAGGTTTGGCTGCTAACTTAGGCAACCATAATTCAGGCTTTCATACCCACAATAAGGATCAATTACTCTACTCTAATCAGGGTTGTATGATCATTAATTTAGCTGGACTTAAATGCGTACTGCCACCGATGCGTGCCGCTTGGATCCCCGCAGGAATTGTGCATAACGCTCAAATGCACAATGTGACCCAATATCGTTCGCTGTACTTTGACCCAAGCCTACAAAGTCAATTAAGTCGCGAACTTAAGATAATTGATATCAATCCACTAATGCAGGCGTTACTCGAAAGAATGGCGATGTGGTCGTTTACTAAAGCGAGAGCGGAACAAGTCAATGCAGTGAATTTACTGATTGAAGAACTCAATCAGGCCAATGATAGCCATCTCAATTTACCGCTACCGCAAGATCCTCGTCTAAAACACTGGCTAGCCACCATCAACCATAGTGATTTTATTGCGCCTAGCTTAACTGAGTTAAGTCAGCAAATAGGTGCTAGCAGCAAAACCATCAGTAGAATATTTAGCAAAGAAACGGCTATGCCTTATCAAAGTTGGCGGCAACAATGGCGCTTAATTACTGCCGTAGAACTACTCTCTAATAATCAATCAATTAGTGATATTTCATATCGGCTGGGGTTCGCTAACGACAGCGCTTTCATCAGTTTCTTTCGTCAAAAAACGGGCTTAACACCACGCCATTATATGTATGCCAATACAAGATCATGACATTTGTGCATACTGACAGCACTGCAAAACCACGGCTGAAATTGCCAATAGTCTATTTATTGCAGAAGGCACTGTACGTAACTATTTATCAGAAGCGATCAGCAAACTTAATGCCACCAATCGCATCGATGCGGCCCGTATTGCTAAGCAAAAAGGCTGGTTGTAAAGAAGGTTAATTTACCACTTGTAACCGACAAGGAAAGTGGCAATAGGTGTTGAAATACCTTCTAAATCATAGTTTTCATAATGTATTTCAGCACTAAAATGACGTTGACTATAACCGACACCTAACATGTAACCTGTATAGCTATCATCTTTAAGATCGCCGCTAAGCATTAAGTTGCCCGCACCCGCCATAAGCTTAATACCGTTATTAAAGGTGTAGCCTGCATAAAGGTTAGCGTGACTCCACTTACTGGCTTTTTCTGCTGCCGCCATCTCAACACGAGTAGAGATAGTACCGCCGACACTCAAGCCATAATCCCATGTATAACTACCAGAAATAGCGTACGCGGTGCGCTCACCATCAAGGGTCTTAATGCTATCGCCAGTATCACCAAAAATATTTGAAATACCACCGACCACTGCAGCACCTTCACGGCTATTATGTTCAGTGGCCATCGCCATTGAAGAGATGCTCAATAATGCGATAGCCAACGTAGACTGCACCAATTTACTCATTTTATTCACTCCATCATCTGATAATTATTGTAATAGTTTAATAGAGTAACCTCCTTTTAATTCTATAAAAATCAAACAAATGTATCATCTAATGATATAAATCAAATTTGTTTGCCCCGTAAATAGGATTCGGATGATTGCGTGTCTAGGATTCTCTGATAGTATATGTATATATCCACAGTAATTGAGTGCTAACATCTTGCAAAGACTCGATCTTATTCCCGTTACCGAACTTAACGGCGTAGCTAAAAAAGCAGCTGAAAAACTAGCAAAGCTTGGCATTAACAGCATCCAAGATGTGCTATTTCATCTGCCGCTTCGTTATGAAGATCGCACTCAAATTTATCCCATCACAGCATTATCACCAGGCAGCTATGGCACTGTTGAAGGCGAAATTCAAAGTACCCAAATTTTGCCGGGTAAACGTCGCATGCTGACTTGTACCATCCGCGATCATTCTGGTGTCATGGTGTTACGTTTTTTTAATTTCTCTCTCGCGCAACGTAATGCCATGCAACAAGGTTTAATAATCCGTGCTTATGGCGAAGTTCGTTTTGGTAAACATAGCCGTGAAATTATTCATCCTGAATATAAAGTGATTCAAGCAGGTGATAGTCCTAATTTAAGCGACACGTTGACACCAATCTATCCGACGACGGAAGGTTTAAAACAAGCAAGTTGGCTTAAATATACCGAACAAGCACTGCAATTTTTGCAGCAAGACGGCTTACAAGAATTACTGCCACCACAGTTGCAACCAAATCAATTAACTTTGCCACAAGCATTACAAATTTTGCATCGGCCACCAGCTGATGTAGTGCTTTATCAACTGGAACAAGGCAGTCACCCTGCGCAGCAACGATTGATCCAAGAAGAACTATTGGCACACAATTTAAGTATGCTGCGTTTGCGTCAACGCAGTAACCGTGACTTAGCAATTAAGATGCCTGCGACAGGACAACTGCTCAATCCATTCTTACAAGCCTTGCCATTTAAGCCCACTGGCGCACAGCAGCGAGTGGTTGCTGAAATCCATCAAGATATGGAACAAGCTGTACCTATGATGCGATTAGTGCAAGGCGACGTTGGCTCTGGTAAAACCCTAGTGGCGGCATTAGCTGCGCTACAAGCCATTGAAAATGGCTATCAGGTGGCCATGATGGCGCCAACAGAATTGTTGGCCGAGCAGCACGCCAATAATTTTAAAACTTGGTTTGAACCCTTAGGCCTAAAAGTTGGCTGGCTAGCGGGTAAATTAAAGGGTAAAGCGAGAACCCAATCGCTTGAAGATATTGCCTCTGGCAGCGCCAATATGGTGATTGGCACTCATGCGATATTCCAAGAACAAGTGGTATTTCATAATCTGGCACTCACCATTATTGATGAGCAACATCGTTTTGGCGTACATCAACGCTTAGGTTTACGTGAAAAAGGCATTAATCAAGGTTTCCATCCGCATCAGCTGATTATGACGGCGACACCAATCCCGCGCACATTAGCCATGACTGCTTATGCCGATTTAGATACCTCCATTATTGATGAGCTACCGCCGGGACGAACGCCTGTCACTACCGTCGCCATTAGTGAAAACCGTCGTGAACAAGTGATTGAACGAGTCAGGCAAGCCGCAATCAATGATAATCGCCAAGCCTATTGGGTGTGTACCTTAATTGAAGAATCTGAAGTATTAGAGTGCCAAGCCGCAGAAGATACAGCAGCAGAGTTAACACTCGCCCTCCCAGAATTAAAAATAGGGTTAGTACATGGCCGCATGAAAGCGGCTGAAAAACAGCAAATTATGGCCGATTTTAAAGCGGGGGAATTACAGTTATTAGTGGCGACTACGGTGATTGAAGTGGGTGTAGATGTACCCAATGCCAGTTTAATGATTATTGAAAACCCAGAACGGCTTGGGCTGGCACAATTACACCAGTTACGAGGCCGAGTTGGCCGCGGCGCGGTCGCCAGCCACTGTGTTTTACTTTATAAAGCCCCACTATCTCATACCGCGACCCAACGCTTAGGGGTGCTGCGCCAAAGTAACGATGGCTTTGTTATTGCACAAAAAGATTTAGAAATCCGTGGCCCAGGTGAAGTACTAGGCACGAGACAAACCGGTCTTGCAGAGATGAAAGTGGCTGATTTAGTACGGGATCAGGCATTAATTCCTAATATCCAAAAATTAGCACAACATGTGATGCAACAAGTACCAGAAAATGTCGATGCGATTATTGAGCGTTGGCTTGGACAGCGGGAACATTACATCCAAGCTTAAGCACCGGCATGGCAGTTACATTAAAAATAAAAAATGAGCTAGACAAGTTACCGTGATAAGGCAAAATGTACTTATCATATTGTTTTATATTTCATACCTGTTCCAGCGAGCCAAGGAAGTAATATGCAAGCAAATCAAGAAGACAGAATCGCCCCTCAACCCAAGTCCTCAGGGACGAATTATATGGCGATTGTTGCAGTAATTCTCGCATTAGCTGCAGCCACATATTTTTATTTTACCCGTGAAAATCCAGATGCGATTATCGAACAGTCAGTTGCAGAAGTTAATGTGCCAGAACAAGCACCAAGTGAGCCATTAGCGGTTGATCAAATTCCTGAAACTGAACCAGTAACTGCGCCTGAAGAAGTCGTTACTGAGACGGTTGTGACTGAACCAGAAGTTGCCGTCAAAAAACCTGAGCCACTACCGACCTTAAATGATAGTGACCCTTTTATGCTACAAAAAAGCAATGAAATTGCTGGTGAAATGGTGATTGAACCATTATTGGTTAAGCACGATATTGCCCGTCAGTTTGTGGTGTTTGTAGACAACTTAGCCCAAGGTGATTTGGCCAGAAAAGTCAGTCCAATTACAGGTCCTAAAACTCAATTTAATGCAGTTGATGTGACCAATAAAACCTATATGGATCCTGATAGCTTCCATCGTTACGATATGTACGCAGACTTTTTAGCAGGCCTTAACGACAAACAACTTGCAGCGACTTATAAACAAGTTGAACCACTGTTACAGCAAGCATTTGATGAGCTGGGTTATGCCAATAAAAACTTTAATGACACGATGCAAAATGCCATTCAAGTCATGTTGGATGCACCTATCATCACCGACCCTATCGAATTAAATGGTATTAGTGTTAACTACCAATTTACTGATCCTAAGCTCGAAGCATTGCCAAGTGCGCAAAAGTTAATGATCCGTATGGGGCCTGAAAACAGCAAAAAAGTAAAAGCTGTGTTGAGAAAACTACAAGCACAATTACAGCAATAATAAGCCATTAAATACAATTAAATGAAGGGTGCTACGGCACCCTTTCCTATAACGTCTATAGTAGTTATTTCCTATACACCCTAGTCTATTAGTTTGATGCCAATCAATGTTATATAGCTCAACATGGTTGTTGTATAACAACCAATTGGAGAATGACATTGAAAACACATGCCATCGCGCTGACAACATTGATGCTAGCTATGCAGCCAATGTTGGGTCAAGCACAGTGGAGTAATGACCCAACACAATATATTGCAATAACTGAAAAAAGTGATGCGGGACAGATCGTTACCGATAATCAGGGCAATATTATTATTGGTTACTCAGATCCTTCAACTCGATACGATTTCATATTAAAAAAATACGATAACAAAGGTAATCCTCTTTGGAATAATGAACCAGTGTTGATTAGAGATAGAAATCAATCATTTATCTTTACTTGGGCAATCGATATTGGTCCTAACAATGAAGTCTATACCTCAATAGAAGACTTAACGACTCGTGAATTAATCGTCACCAAAACAGCCACAGATGGCAGCCCAGCATGGACAGAACCTTTTATTCCACAACCTGATGATATGCTGTCAGGGCTCACGGCTAACCTTGCCCCGTCAGAACATGGCCTTGCTATAGCTTCATGTATGTAAATGCTGATAGAGAACAGCTAATTAATGTTGGACTGCTCAATGATGATGGTGAGCAACAATGGAGCGCGACACTTTCCAATATCACGAGAACCAATACTCACCTTGATATTATTGCAGTAAAAGATGGCATCGTAGTGCTCACTTACGGCCCAAGGGAGTCAGACAATAGTAACGCCTTATATATTCAAAAATATAATTATCAGGGCAAACCTTTATGGGGCGAAAATGCAAAACTGATTATGTTTGGTGATATTGCGCTGCCATTTAGGGGCAACAATATTATAAAAATGCATGATGATGGTAATGGCGGCGTCGCCTTTGCTTGGCGTCAACCAACACTATTTGGCGCTAACCTTTATCTACAGCATATTAATCAAGATGGTGAACCATTATTCGATAATTCAGGCTTGAGAGTCTCACATAATGCCAATTCACAATATAACGATGTCAACATACCAACAATGTTATTCAATGATGACACTATGATTGTCACTTGGGTAGGACTAGGCCGTGGCGGCCCATTCAGAAGCTCAGCTCTATTTATGCAACAAGTACAGCTTGATGGTCAATTTGTTAACTCTTCAGATCCCACTATCATATTAGAAATCGAGCGTTCTGAAGAAGATCTTGGCTATTTATCGGGTGGGTTTATCTCTCAATATAATGACCAGCTATCGTTACTTTATGCTGACTCAGAGAACAATAGTGGCAATATAACCAATATTCGTCGTGTCGATTTTAATCTCGATGGCAATGTCCTACGCAATAATCTATTTGCAGAAACAAATGCACCTATTGGTCGTGTATCGCCAGCAAGATCTCCTTTTGGGGAACTCGTTAGTACATTTAAAACGGGTTATGTCAGCAGCTCACCAACCTATATTCAAAGCATGCAAGTTAATGGTGAATTAGGATACAACAGCGAACTCACCTTGGAATGGCCTCAGGTACCTTGGGTCATTGACGAAGACCAACCTTTCACAACTAAATTACAAATCAAAAATAATGCTCAAGTTGAACTAGAACTTACTGCGACTACTGAAGTGGAAGATACAGAGATAGCAGTCAACCTTGACGATGATAATGCTATCAATTTATCGCTTGTTCCTGCAGTAGAATTTGCAGGTAACATCCCTGTAGCGATCACTGTCACAGATAAAAACGATCCGAATCAAAAAACGCAATTAACCTACAACATCAGGGTCAATTCAATCAACGATAGTCCTATCATTACACTTACTGAGAATATGAATGTTAATGAATCAGAAACAATTACTATCACCCCTGAAATAAGCGACCCAGATTCAGTTCACCTCGATATAGAGTGGGTTCAAGTAAATGGAGAGTCACTAGATTTTGACCCATTTGCTACTGAATTAGTTTTTAATAGCCCCGTCGTTATTGCAGAGCAACAAGCTGAATTTAGTTTGAGCGTTAGAGATGAACATTCAACGACAAACCACAACCTTAAAATCAATATTTTGGATGATAAGTCCATTACCCTGTCTAATCAAACCTCTACTGTCACTGAAGCAGAAAGTCTATCCCTAGCACCCGCACTCAGTAATGCCAAACTGCCCATTACGGCAAAATGGCAACAAACTTCAGGTCCACAACTGACTTTATCAACAACTAATGATTTAGATACAACAATAACCGCCCCCTTTGTAGAACAAGATTCAGTTGCGGTGCTGACTTTAGACGTGACAGATGCATTGGGTCAAACCATTAGTCAGAACTATCAAGTCAACATCAATGATTACCGAGAACCAGACTCAGGAGGAAGCCTAAACTGGAGCCTATTATTACTCGCTTTGGTGGCTATTTTCCGTAAAAAACATACCACTTCATCAACCACTATTACGGAGTAAATGACATGATAAAACATACCCTACTGGCATCATGTGTTTTTGCCTGTTTTAGTCACAGTAATATTGCACAAGCAAATAGCAAACCTTTTGCCTTTGATATCAAGGTCAACCATGTAATTTCACAAAATGCACCAAATGCTACCTCTCGTTATTTTATACAACTACGTGGCACCCCAGCAGCTCTACTTAATAGCGGAGTCTCGGCCAAGAAGCAATTCCAACCACAATCAGTACAAGTACAGCAACAATTTCAAAAATTAGAAACAATTCAAAATCAATTTCTACAGCACGTTAGTCAAACAATAGGTCATCAACCAACAATTTTTTATCAATATAAAACTGCTTTTAATGGTTTTTCATTAGAACTCACACCTAAGGAAGCTAAAAAACTATTAGCACTACCTAACGTATTAAAAGTCATTCGCCAAATTCCTTATGAACTACATACAGATGTAGGTCCAGAATTAATTGGTGCAAAAAAAGTGTGGAATGATAGCAACCATTTAAATGCGAAAGGTGAAGGTATAACTATCGGCATCATCGACTCAGGCATAAACCCTGACCACCCCTCTTTTGCAACGACTGGTGATGATGAATATCAACATATCAATCCAAATGGCGAAAATAGTTACTTAGGTGATTGTGTCGAACATAGCGAATACTGTAATGATAAACTGATCGGTATTTTTAGTTATCCATCAATTACAGATAACTTTGGCGATACACGACCAGCCATTGGTATTGATTACAATGGCCACGGAAGCCATGTAGCCTCTACCGTCGCTGGTAATATTTTGCGTGATATCCCATTTTATAAGCATGGGAATACAGAACAAAGTTCTGGATTTCCTATTGATGGAACCAACATAACTGAATTATCAGGCGTTGCGCCGCATGCAAACATTATTTCATTCCAAGTTTGTGCGCCTATTGGTGGCTGTGACCCGGATGCGATGGTAAAGGCTGTTGAAGATGCCATTGAGAACAATGTTAATGTCATTAATATGTCTATTGGCCCTAGTGGTGAAGGACCATTACCTTGGAATAATGCACTCGACTTAGCATTTCTTGCTGCAAATAATGCAGGAATTTTTGTCGCGCTATCTGCAGGTAACTCTGGATCAAGTGCGTCAACGGTAGGTCATCTCGCTCCTTGGACAACCATAGTTGCAAATGCTAGCCATGGCCGAACCATTGAAAAAACCATTACCGGTGCAGATGACTCCCTAAATCCACTAGCAGCAATTAATGGCATAGGTGGAGTTGAAAACCCAGTTTCAGCTGAAGTGATATATGCTGGTGATATTGATGCCAATCGAAAAACCTGTAATTTTTTTAGCTTCAGAAACTACCCTGAAATTAAAGATAAGATCATCCTATGCGATAGAGGCGGTTCAAGCTTATTTACTAAAGCTCGTAATGTTGAGCGTCATGGTGCATTGGGTATCATTATTCGTAATGTAGCGGACTCTAATACCGCTTTATACTCCATCCCTTATCCTATTCCAGGAATACAAATATCAGAACAAGATGGCATCAATTTATATGAGTGGATGAATAACGAAACGACAGCAACATTAATGATTAATGCCGGTACAACAGTTATTGATAACTCTCAAGCTAATATTATTAATGCTTCATCTTCACGAGGACCTTATAGTCAATATCCGGAGCTATTAGTGCCACATATTGCAGCTCCAGGGACTGATATTTATGCGGCTTATACAGATGAACAACCATTCCACTCAGCCCCAAGTCCAAGTAATTATTCATTTCTAACTGGAACATCAATGGCATCACCTCATATTGCAGGTGCTGCTGCATTAATGAAACAAGTTCACCCTGATTGGTCAGTTGCAGAAATTCAATCAGCGATGATGATGACCGCAAGCACATCAATGAAAAAAGAGGACCGTACTACAACTGCTGATATTTGGGATCGTGGTGCAGGTATGATCCAAGTTGATAAAGCAGTCAATGCAGGCTTATTACTCAACATTACCAACGAGCAATATTTAGCCGCAAATCCAGAAAGTGGAGGCATGATTCCATCACTTAATAGTGCTTATTTGATTAACGGTGAATGTGCAGGAAGTTGTACTTGGACACGTGAATTTAAAGCCACCGCAGATGCAGATTGGCAATTTAGTATGCAAGGTCGCAACTTTAATATTGATTCCATCACCTTTGAGCCTGAAACTATCAGTGTCAAAAAAGGCGATGTTGTCAGTGTTGATATTACAGCAACCTTTAAAAGCTTTAGTAAAGATGAGTGGCTTGATACCAGCATTAATATCAAGCCTACAGGTACACTCGATACATTAACGTTGCCAATGCGATTTAAGCCACTCGTTGCTGTCGTCCCTGAAAAAATTAACCAAGCATATTATTGGAGCGAAGCCGGATTTGACTTAGAAAGTTATATATTTAGACGTCCTCAGCAAATTCTTTTTACCAATACCCCGCTAGTTAAAGCAATAAGTGAAGAATTACAAGCAAGCCAAGACTCAAATACTGCAACACCATTTGATGATATTGCTGATGGCATCGCTTATTTTACTCTTGATGTAACTGATGAAATGACAGGTGATATTGAATTCTATATCGCAGACACAAGCAGTGAAGATATCGATCTCTTTGTCGGTATCGACAGTAACAATGACAATAAACCACAAGAAGTAGAGCTTATTTGTGCTTCAACACTACCCGGAAACGGGGATGAAAAATGTATCATTGATAGTGAGAACACAGGCCAGTATTGGGTGATGGTATGGAACTTCAAAGCGAGTTCATTAGATATTGATAAGATTAGAGTTGATATCGTTAATATGGCTAATAGTATCTTACCTATGAATGTAATCCCTAGTAGTAAACGAACTCCATTTGAAAGCTTACCCGTAACAATTAATTGGCAAGGTATGCTAGAAGATAAATCAAATTATTACAGTTACGTTGAGGTATTTGAACGCAATACTAATGAAGACACTTTAGTTTCACTTGGTACGACTCAAATGATAGTTCAACAACAAGGACAACCATTTGAAATATTAGGAAATATAGAAAACATTAGTGCAAATGATACCATCCCACTAATGCTTAATATTGTTGATAATCCACTTAATCAAGAAATTAAGTATCAATTTGATATTGAACTACATGAAAGTTTCCAACTTGCTGAAGATATCGATGGCGTAAATGCTAACGGTAATAAAATTCAAATGACCATCAATCAGGCTGCAATGGCTAAATCGATGAGTATTGCCCTACCGATAGCAATGACAACACCGACGTCAGGAGACTTTATCCATCGATTTAATGCGAGTTCATCAAAAAGTGATCAAACTTGGAATCAAGAACTAAAGCAGCATAATGCTAATCTCGCACCAGAACTTGAAATAACAGCAAGTAGTCAATCACTCACTGCAGGTGACACTCTCACGCTTACAGCAAATGGCACCGATGCGAATCAAGACGAATTGCAATATAGCTGGACTCAAACTGGTGGCGTATCTCTTTTGAGTGAAATTAAGGATGCGCAAACTATTTCGTTAGAGATCCCATCGCTAGAGCGAGAAGTCAGCCTAAGCTTTATGGTTAGTGTAACTGACGGAGAGTTCACAAGACAACAATCCATTACAGTAACGGCTTCACCAACAACAACTAACTCAGGGGGGACAACATCGTGGTTGTTATTTTTATTAATCCCAGTCATATTAGTTAGATTCAAACCATAACGACTTGATGTGAGTGAGATATTTAATATCAACTCACATCAAAGGAGAGATATGTTATTTAAAATAATTATTATAATATTTATTACATTTATCATATCCTCTCCTTCTTTTTCATATCATATAGAAAAACCTTATGCCAAAAATTGGGATCTAGAGACCGGCTTGGTGGGTAGCAGCATATATACTATTGCAGAAGACCCATTAAACAGAATATGGGTAGGAAGTCCTAACGGTATAAGTATTATCGATGGTTTAGGAATTACCAACCTAACTAAAAACAACTCTCTAGAATATTCAATTAGCTCTAATGTCATCACCAAAATCATAAATTATAAAAATGAGATGTGGGTATTAAATCTAAATGGCATTGATATTATTAACATTTACAATCTCAAGCCATCCTCTATCAAAGATAATGATAAATTATTAACTCGATCAAACAACATTACATTTATCAATGATGAGTATGCTTTATCAGTATCAAATAGAAAAATAATAAAAATCAACTTAAGCAATCACTCAGTTTCAAAATTCAGTGATGATCCTAGATTACAAAACACAAGCATTATATATAAAATAGATAATGCTAATATTTTAATATCTACATTATCCGAATATTACCAATATAACTTACAAACAAATTCAATTAAAAAAATAAAATTACAGAATTTTAATAAAAATGAACAGGATGTTCGTGCCACAAAAATCGATAAAAATGGTCAGCTTTGGATAAGTATTTTTGGAAAAGGAATTTTTGTATACAAAAATGAGCAATTGATAAAAAAATTTAATACAAAAAATAATACTTTGAGAAGTAATATGATATCATCCTTCATTACAGATAATGAATATATTTATGCTGTAACCAGAAAAGGTATTGAAAAATTCAATATAGATAATTTAATAAGAGAATATTCGATAATACCAAATAGTAAAAATGAAAAATACAATAATGCAGATATGGCATTAACAGCTAACATTCACTCTAATGGTAGTATTTTTGTTGGAACAACAGATGGGCTTTACCGAATCCCAAATAAAAAAAATCACCCTAATTGGCAGTACATTTTTAATAACAAAGATGATATCCATATAAAATATACCGGAACTAATGAAAACACACTAAAGGTATCAACACAGAATGAACTTCATACATTTCAGTTCACAGATGCTATCGTAACTAAAAAATTCGAATCTAAAAAACATAATGACACTATTCTATCTCAAGATAACAACTATTACTTATCCTCATCAAATAAAATAATTAAAATAATTAAAAACAATACTTCTGAAATATTAATATTGAATTTACCAAAAAAAATACGCTTAATTTCAATCCATAAAATAATTGACTCAAATTATTTTATTCTTACCAGCTCAACAGAATTATTCTTAGCAAAAATTAAAAACAACACTCTTACAATAGATAAAAGAAGAAAGACAGGTATAATCATGCCTGTAGATAGTGCCTTAATTAATAATAAACTTATTATTGCAACTCAAAGAAAAGGCGTTGTATCAATCGATATAAATGATTTTGAAAATACTACAATCCCACTGACCATGATTGATGGGCCACAAATTCCTATTACATTATACGAGAATAAAGAAAAGTTATGGGTAATAACATTAGATGATGGTTTATATTATTTAAATAAAAATGATAAAACACATAGATTACATAAGTATGAAATAGAAAACAAACATAATAATTTCAACCCAATATGCATGACTGAAGACCAACTTGGAAATATATGGATTGCAACATCACATGGATTATCTCAATTAAAAAACAATAAAATTATTAGCTTTGATTACACTTCTGGATTAAATCATCAAGAATTCCAAAGATTAAACTGTGGAACAATTAATAATTACATTTACTTTTCCAGCCTATTAAATATCACCTACTTTAAACAGCCTGGCATAAAGTCATACAATAGAAATATTAATGTTAGCTTTCTATCTATAAAGGTTGACGATAATATTTACTGGAATAGCAAGAAAAATGATTTTATTGAACCAAGCCTAATAACATTAAAACTAACATCATCAAATTTCAACATTACAGATGATGACAATATTTTTTATAGAATAAAATCGAAAGATGATGGAATATATAGTGAGTGGAGATTATCAGATAAAGAAATAAAATTAATAAAACCCAAACCAGGTCGATATATAATCGAAGCAAAAATTATAAAATATGATGGAACCGAAAGTAATATTGCTACAAAACACTTTATTGTTAGCGAGCCATTTTATCGTTCAACAATAATGATGATATGCTACTTCATTATCTTAACATCTATGATATCACTTATTTTTTATTACAAACTTAAATTCAAAACAAGCCAATTACATATTGAAAAAGTAAAAAACAAGCAACAAGAAGAATATAATAAAAAGCTGGCAAATGATGTTAAAAACAAAACAGCCCAATATAAAGAACAACAACAAATTGCCATTAAAGCTAATATCGATAAAACTCGATTTATCGCATCAGCAAGCCATGATTTAAGAGCACCACTCAATGCTATTCGATGGAAACTTGAGAGAAAATTAACACAAGATCAAGATAAACAAGAGATTATGGAGGAGATTATCCTATTAGATAAACTCGTTGAATCTATTGTTAACTTATCGAAATTTGATGCAAACATCATTAAACCAAAAATAAGCAACTTCTCTTTAGAAAGCTTTTTTACTGAAGCAATTAATCGATTCAAGGGGCTAATAAAAGACAAAAATATTACTGTATCAATTACAATTGACCCACAAATAACATGGGTAAAATCAGATCAATTCTTGCTCTCTAGAATGATCAATAACATCATAGATAATGCATTAAAAAATATGCAGTCTAATGGTTCGTTACAAATCATTGCCACTCAAGAAACTGACTCTGCAACAATATATATTATTGATAACGGCCCAGGCATCCCATTACATATTAAGTCTAGACTATATGATTCATTTGTGAGGGGAACTGAAAAGTATGCGGGATTTGGATTAGGTCTAACAATCGTACAGCAGATTTCTAAAATCTTAAATTTAAGGTTAAAACTTAATTCTTGTGACTATGGAACAGAGTTCAGCTTTGCCATTGAGCTTGCCGATGATGTATCTTCATCAACACTAGATAGTCAGCCCAAGAAAATAGCATTAGTCATTGATAATGATGAATATTATGCTTATGAATTAGAACAACAATTAACAAATTGTGGTTATCTAGTCACAATAATTACTGATATGAATATCATCAATAACTTTTCCATTAGTGAGCCAATAGATTTAGTGGTATGTGACTTTAATTTGGGACTTGAAGATAATGGGCTAACGCTTATTAATTCATATCAGCAAAAAGGGACGATTAACAGTAAACAAATTATCATTATTTCTGAAGATAAAACAGTAAAACAGCAAGTATCAAACTACCCAGACTTTTACTTCCTCAGTAAACCGATCAAATTTGGTCGATTATCTTGGATCTTACAAAGAGGCTCATAACATGTCAGAAAGTAAAATTATAATTGCGGATGACCATCCTATGTTTCTAGAGGGATTGGAGGCGGCCATAATTAAGCAGCAACCCAATGTTTATATACAAGCAGCAAATAATTATTTAGCGTTATTTTCTGTTTTAGATAATGATGGAGATGATATTGACTTATTAATTATGGATCTACGCATGCCTGGAGCCACCAGTGAAACGGGATTATTCTATATCAGAAAACGCTATCCAGAATTGCCAATTATAGTACTTAGCGCGCATGATACGATTGATATTAGAATGAAGTGCTTAGAATCTGGAGCATCTGACTTTATCTCTAAATCCATTGATGTAAATGAATTAGTCACCGCAATCATGGAAATGCTCTCAGGATATTACCAATACCCCAACACCACTATGTACCAAAAAAATCACATCTCGGCAGAGTTAGATAGGTTAAGTTCACTTACACCTTCACAATTTAAAGTATTACATTTAATCTCAAATGGTCATGCCAATAAAAACATTGCTGATTTATTGAATATTTCAGAAAATACCGTTAAAAATCACATCACAGCTATTTTCGATAAACTGGGTGTGACCAACAGAACCCAAGCATGCAATATATTCAACCAACAATAAATTAGCAGGGCATTTTATACACGAAAAGACACTAAATTAACTATTTTAACTTAATGGTTTCAAGTAAAGTATTTACACTATCCAAACATTTACCCAATTAGCACAAATAAAGTAAATATTTGTAATCAGCTTCGACATACTTCAATCAAGTGGGTCAAATAAGGTAAACTGTACAGCTACTTGAATAGTAAGACTTAAATGATGAGAATTTCAGTCTTATGGCGTAATCATTAATCAATGAATGGAATTTTAGAGGCTCACTGAATGCAATTGACATATAGCATACTGTCTTGGAGTGCATGGTCGCCATCAAAACCCACGGCAGATGATTGGCTTATTCAACCCAATAATCACGATGTCGATATCAATAATTCAACCAGCCCAACATTATCTCAAGTACCTGCAATGCAGCGCCGTCGCTATAGTCGTCTTACCAAAATGATGTTAACGGTAGCGCTTGAAGCGGATGTGAGCCCGCAGACTCGCTCGATTTTTTCATCCCGACATGGCGAGTTAAATCGTACTATTGGTCTACTTGAAGATGTGATTGCTGATGAAGCACTATCACCCATTGGTTTCAGCCAATCCGTACATAATACTGCTAGCGGCATTTTTACTATTTTGACCCAGAATCACTGTGCTGTGACATCAATAGCAGCAGGTGAACAAACGCTACCGCAAGCAATGATAGAAGCATACGCACAACTAATAGACAAAGATGAACCAATCTTATTTGTTTATGGTGATGATCCTGTCCCGCCCATATTTAGTCCTTATGTTGATGAACCACAATTGCCACTCGCATTTGCATGGCAATTAGCAACAGCAACGCCATCGAGCCCAATCACGTTAAAGCTTACGGATAAAATACCCCAAACCGCTAAGCCACTCGATATTGAACAGCTGTTATATGCCATTGCCACTAAAAAATCGGTAAAAGGCATCATCAAAGAGTGGTATTGGGAGCTTAACGTTGCAGCTTAGTTATCAACCAGCCCCTTACTTAACTGGTTTAAGTTACTGGCCACGTTGGCTTGCGGGTGTGTTGTGTTACATTTTTTTTGGTTTAGGTGGCTTGTTAATTTCCATCACCATATTGCCTCTATTACGTTTATGGCCCGGTAGCACGCAGCAAAAAAACAAGCGTGTTCAATATGCAGTGCATCAAATGTTTAAAGGTTTTGTGGCTATGCTGGCATGGGCTGGCGTAATTAAGGTTAATGTACAACAAGCGGATTTACTCAAAAAATGCCAGAGCAGAGTGATAATAGCCAATCATCCAACGTTAGTTGATGTGGTCATTTTAATCAGCCTTATTCCCAATGCCAGTTGTATTGTTAAACAAGGGTTATGGCGTAACCCATTTTTACGTGGAGTGGTCTCACGTGCGGGATATATTCCAAATCTGGGGGCAGAAATGCTCATTAAAGATTGTGAGCATGTACTTACAACTGGGGCTAACTTAATTATTTTTCCTGAGGGAACACGTACCTTACATGGCCGTAAAATCAATCCTTTTGCCAGAGGCGCCGCTAATATTGCCCTACGAACTGGTTTTGATATGTTGCCCGTAGTATTACATACTGACACTATAGGTTTGAGCAAACAGCAACCTTGGTACGATATACCAAGACAAACCATTACAATGACAATCGATATTGGTAACTCTTTTAATTATAAAGACTATAAGCAAGAAAATAGTGAATCAAAAATGGCCAGAGTCCTGACAAGGGATATGGAAAACTTCTATAAACAACAACTAGAAAATAATTATGACTCTAAATACTCAAATTAAACAACTTATTATTGATAGCTTAGACCTTGAAGATGTCACAGTTGATGATATCGATACTGATGCCGCGCTATTTGGCGATGGCTTAGGTTTAGATTCAATCGATGCTTTAGAATTAGGCTTAGCCATTAAAAAGCAATTTGATGTCAAAATTGAAGCCAATTCAGAAACAACTAAAGCACACTTCTATAGTGTTGCTACGCTTGCAAGTTTTATTGAATCACAACGCGCTTAGAGGCAATTATGGAAAATCGTGAACAAATCCTTGCCATGCTTCGTCAAATTCTAGAACAAGAATTTGAAATTGAGCCAGAAGCGATTACGCCAGAAGCATCTTTATATGAAGAATTGGATCTGGACAGTATTGATGCAGTTGATTTAGTCATTAAATTACAGCAAATGACAGGTAAAAAGATTAAACCCGAAGAGTTTAAATCAGTACGTACCGTTAATGATGTAGTGAATGCGATTGAAGGTTTGATTAAAGACTAATGCGCGTCATGCTGCAAATCATTACTGGACTAATACTACTCGCTTATCCATTAGCAGTTTATTTTGGCTTAAATTATCTACCGGCTGGTACAACCGCATTACTGTTATGCGGTTTATTAGTCGTGCGTTTAGTCTTACAAAAGCAGGCACTACGGAGCATGCTTTTACCCATGATTGTCGGTATCGGCCTCACACTTGGCAGCTTTGTCGCCAAAAGACATGACTGGTTATTATTTTATCCAATCGTAATTAATGTGACTATGCTGTTTTTATTTGCGAGTTCCTTAGTCAATGGTCCCAGCATGATTGAAAAGTTCGCACGCTTAAAGCATGCTGAATTGCCTGCAGAAGCAATACCTTACCTGCGAAAAGTCACCTTAATTTGGTGTGCATTATTTATTATAAATGGCAGTATGGCAGCCTACACTGCAATCTTTACTAGTCTCGCCACTTGGACGCTTTATAACGGCTTAATTGCCTACCTATTAATGGGGTGCCTGTTTGCAGGTGAATGGCTCTATCGTAAATTGTGGATAAAGCAATGACTCAGCTACTTTTAAAATGGTTACAACAAGGGCCGAAGCCACAACAACTGATCAGTTTTAATCATCACGACATTATTACTGGTGATGTTTTTTGTGCTCAAGTCAGCCATTATCAACAACTATTAGCCGCGCATCCTGCGCAGCGTATCTTATTAGCAAGTGATAATAGTGCGACTTTTGCAGTCGGTTTATGCGCTGCCTTATTAGCAGGTAAAACCCTTGTGCTTCCTGCCAATACTCAAGCAGGTACAGTAGCGCAATTGCAACCGCATTTTGAATTAATCGTCACAGATGAAATCTTATCGAGCAATCCACACCTGCTACTAAATATGGAAATTAATTACCCTAAACAGCCATGGCCACAAACCAAGCAACTAGGGCGACTACAGTTATTTACCTCTGGTAGCAGCGGTCAAGCAAAAGCGATTAATAAAACCTTAAGCCAGCTTGATAATGAGGTCAGTACACTAGAGCGAACATTTGCCGATAAATTACCGCAGTGCAGCGTAATTGCAACGGTATCCCACCAGCATATTTATGGGTTATTGTTTAAGGTTTTGTGGCCTTTAGCGGCAGGTCGAGCTTTTTTAAGCGAGCAAATTGAATACCCTGAAAACCTCAGCTACTACATGGCGCTGATGCCTCATCTATGTTTAATCAGTAGCCCAGCACAATTATCTCGCTTACCCGCGGCGCTTGATTTTCAAGCCCAGCAACACTGCCCTAGTTTAATCTTTAGCTCTGGTGGCCCCTTAAGTTTTGAACAAGCGCAAGCCGTTGCTCAGTGCTATGGGCAATTACCGACCGAGGTATTCGGCAGTACTGAAACTGGCGGTATCGCTTATCGTAAACAATTTAATCCACAGCAGACTTGGCAACCCTTTAGTGATGTCAAAGTCGATGCTGATGATGATGGCGCCTTATTGTTGCAATCTCCTTACCTCAGCGATAGTCAGCAAATTCGGTGTGATGATAAAATTAAACTACAAGCTAATGGCCAGTTTTTATTAGCAGGACGCTTAGACCGAATCGTTAAAATTGAAGAAAAGCGCGTCTCACTACCACAAATGGAACTCAAGTTAAGCCAACACATTTGGGTCAATCAAGCGGCGGTAGTCTTGCTCAGTCAACCCAAACCACAACTAGCTGCGGTTGTTGAATTATCAGCAGAAGGTGATGATATTTTGGCAAAAAAAGGTAAGTTGTTTGTCAATAATGCCTTTAAACAATTTCTTTTAAATGAGTTTGAGCGGATCACCTTACCCAAACGCTGGCGCTATCCTGAACTGTTACCGATAAACAGTCAGGGCAAACGTATTACTCAAGAACTCATCGAGCTATTTAATCATGATTAAATCTTGTTTACCGACCATTTTAGCGACTAATACGTCAGAAAATAGCACCACTTGGACGCTATTTATTGATGCTAACTCGCCCTCATTTAATGGTCATTTTCAGCAGCAGCCAATTTTACCAGGTGTGACTCAGCTTGATTGGGCGGTACGCTTAGGTTGTCAAACCTATGGCTACCCCATTGAGGTAGCACAACTCGAAGTGCTCAAGTTTCAACAACTATTGTTACCTAACATGGAAGTACAATTGACCATTGAACATCAACCCCATAAAGGCAAAATGATATTTAGCTATCATCAAGATGAACAACGTTTTGCATCTGGTCGTATCGTTATCAAGGACGCTTGCTAATGCGCTTAGCTTTAGTCATCCCAAACTACAATCATCAAGATGCCATTGCGCAAACATTGGCACAATTAGCCCAACTTGAGCTGAGCTGTTATCTCATTGATGATGGCAGTAATGGCGAGACTCAACAGTTATTGAGCCAACTCGAACAACAATATTCGTGGGTAACACTCATTCGTCATCCCTACAACCGTGGTAAAGGCGCGGCGGTAATGACAGGACTGAGACAAGCTTATCAAGATGGTTATACCCATGCGCTACAAATTGATGCTGATGGCCAACATAATTTAGCCGATATTCCAGCCATGATAACGGCTGCACAAAACCATCCAGAAGCGGTTATTTCTGGCAAACCCATTTATGATGAATCTATCCCCAAGGGTCGGCTTTATGGCCGTTATATCACCCATTTTTGGGTGTGGGTTGAAACCTTAAGTTTTGAGATCCAAGATTCAATGTGTGGCTTTAGAGTCTATCCACTCGCCGCAACTGAAGCGCTACTTAGCCAAGAGTTATTAACTGAGCGTATGGATTTTGATATTGAAATTTTAGTCAAACTCTATTGGCAAGGCTGCGCAGTGATTCATGTACCAACTAAGGTTATTTATCCTGAAGGTGGCATCAGTCATTTCCAAGGATTAAAAGACAATCTTAGGATCAGTGCGCTACACACTCGCTTATTTTTCGGCATGTTGGCAAGAATCCCCAAATTATTGATTAGACGCAAACAAACTGCCGAGCATTGGTCCAATATCAAAGAGCGTGGCAGTTATTGGGGCATAAAATTATTGGCGAGTAGCTACCGTATTGGTGGTTATGGCTTATGCCGCGCGATTATGTATCCAGTGATCTGTTATTTCTTTTTCACTGGCCGCCAAGCCAGATTAGCATCACAAGATTTTTTACAGACAGTCAAACAGCTTGAACCTAACCATCCCGATTTAAGCACAACACTGAGTTGGCGCGATGGTTTACAGCACTTTTTAAGTTTTGGTCATGCCGCGTTAGACAGAATGGATGCATGGTGTAATCGGATTAAACTGGATCAAGTTGAGTACCCTGATCGCCACCTTCTACTGAACCTATTAGAGCAAAAGCAAGGCGCCGTCATTTTAGTATCGCACTTGGGCAATATTGAGCTATGCCGCGCTATATCAGTTAACCAATCGCCATTTAAAATAAATGTCATGGTATTAACCAAACATGCTGAAAACTTTAATAAGGTACTGACTCAACTGAATCCTAATAGCAGCCTGAACTTAATCCAAGTCACTGATCTTGGACCAAGTACCTCGATACTACTAAAACAAAAAATCGAGCAAGGCGAATTAGTGGTTATCGCTTGTGATCGCACATCAGCCAGCAGCCACGAACGAGTCATTTACGCCCCATTTATGGGACGCATAGCACCATTCCCACAAGGGCCATTTATTCTTGCAGGCTTATTAGATTGCCCTGTTTTTAGCATGTTCTGTTTAAAACAACAGGGACGCTATCATGTTCATCTGCAGCATTTTAGCCAAACATTAAAAGGCCCAAGGCAAGGTCGTATGCAGCGGCTTGAACAGGCTGTCATTGAATATAGCCAACGCTTAGAACATTTTGCTAAAGCGGCACCGTTGCAATGGTTTAATTTTTTCGATTTCTGGCAGCAAGACGCTAGTCATGACCGCCATAACAGTAAGAGTTCCAATAATGAATAACACAGATAGCAGCACCGACCTGATTACATTTGGCCAGCAAGCGTTAACGTTAGAACAGGTGGTTGCGATTGCTAACGGCGCTAAAGTTAAACTTTGCGACAGTGATGAATATAAAAACTATATTCAAAAAGGTGCACACTTTATTGATAGCCTGCTCCATGAAGAAGGTGTGGTTTATGGTGTCACCACAGGCTATGGCGACTCATGCACAGTCTCTGTCGGCATTGATTTAGTCGATCAATTACCGCTACATTTAACCCGTTTTCATGGCTGTGGTTTAGGGAATATTTTATCGATTGCCCAAGCTCGTGCTGTGATGGCATGTCGTTTAAGTTCGCTTGCCATTGGAAAATCGGGTGTCAGCTACGAACTATTACAGCGTATTGAAACGCTGTTAAATCTCAATATTGTGCCGGTTATCCCTGAAGAAGGTTCTGTCGGTGCCAGTGGTGATTTAACGCCACTCTCATATCTTGCTGGTGTATTAGTCGGTGAGCGCGATGTATTTTATCAAGGCCAACGTGTTGCCAGTAGCGATGTATTTAAACAGCTCAATATCACTCCATTAAAACTGCGCCCGAAAGAGGGTTTGGCATTAATGAATGGCACCGCGGTAATGACCGCCCTTGCCTGCTTAGCTTTTGAGCGTGCCCAATATCTTGCCAAATTAGCCAGCCGCATTACCTCAATGGCATCGCTCACATTACGCGGTAATTCAAACCATTTCGACAAACTACTGTTTGCAGTAAAACCGCATCCGGGTCAAAATCAAATTGCGACTTGGATCCGTGATGATCTCAATCATACTGTGCATCCTCGTAACTCAGATCGTCTACAAGATCGTTATTCGATCCGCTGTGCTCCACACATCATTGGAGTATTACAAGATGCACTACCTTTTATGCGTCAGTTCATTGAAACTGAGTTAAACAGTGCTAACGATAACCCGATTGTCGATGCTGAAGGTGAGCATATTCTGCATGGTGGTCACTTCTATGGGGGTCATATCGCGTTTGCAATGGATGCCATGAAAAATGCAGTAGCAAACATTGCCGATCTATTGGATCGTCAAATGGCACTCGTGATGGATCCTAAGTTCAACAATGGCCTACCCGCTAACTTATCTGGCGCAACAGGTGATCGTAAAGCGATTAATCACGGCTTTAAAGCGGTACAAATTGGCGTATCAGCATGGACAGCTGAAGCATTAAAACAAACCATGCCAGCCAGTGTATTTTCACGCTCAACCGAATGCCACAACCAAGATAAAGTCAGTATGGGCACTATTTCAGCTCGTGATTGCTTACGCGTATTACAGCTAACTGAACAAGTTGCGGCTGCAGCACTGTTAGCCATGACCCAAGGCATAACCCTACGCACGCAACAAGGACAGCTTGATGAAACCTCATTAACGCCATCGCTCCTGACTACGCTTGAACAAGTTCGCCACGATTTTGAGTTTTTAACGGAAGATAGACCATTAGAAATGGTACTACGCCAAACAATTGAAAAGATTCAGCAAGGTCAATGGGAAGTGTGTCAATGAAAGCAATTTTAACCGCTGAAATGACCATGGTTGTGCCATTTCATGATGTAGACTCAATGGGCATTACTTGGCATGGTAATTATTTGCGTTACTTTGAAATTGCCCGTTGTAAGCTACTCGACAAATTAGATTATAACTATCATCAAATGCAGTCATCTGGCTATGCTTGGCCGATAGTCGATCTACAACTTAAATATGTTAAGCCAAGCACTTTTGACCAAACCATTATCGTCATAGCCAATCTAGTTGAATGGGAAAATCGGCTCAAAATTAACTATGTCGTTAGAGATGCGCAAACTGGAGTCCGCTTAACCAAAGGCTATACCATTCAAGCGGCGGTAGATATGGCAACGCAAGAGCTGTGCTTCACCACCCCAGCCGTCTTTCAAGCTAAGATTTTACCGCTACTGGCAGAGGCATAGCATATGCTTATTCGACTATTCGCTAGCTTATTCTTGTTGTTAAGTATGCTGCAAACGAGTGTTGCAGCAACTCACCAACAAACACTATTTGAGCATCCTGCAACGGCGCAGCAACTTAGCCAACTCAAATCACAGCTGGCGATCAAGCTGCCAATTCGTGGCGACTTTACTCAATCTCGTTATTTAAAAGTATTGAGCAAACCACTGATTAGCCAAGGTAAATTTATCTTTGCCCAGCAACATGGCATGGTTTGGCAACAAGTTAGTCCATTTCGCAATAGCTTAGTGATGACAAAAACGGCTTTATATAGCAAGATAGTCAGCAGCAATGGCAAAAAACAGAAATAAACCAAGCGGGTGCTGGTGCGCAAATTGCGCAACTATTACCAAACGTCATCAAAGCATTATTGAGCGGTGATATTACTGCAATGCAGCAATCATTTAAGCTCTATATACAACCGAGCACAACGGGACAATGGCAACTCGGTTTAGTGCCCAAGGATCCACTATTAGCCAAGGCGTTTAAACAATTAATCCTGTCGGGTAAACAGCAACTGCAGCAATTAACTATTATCTCGCCACAGCAAGATAAAACCATTATCGACTTTAAACAGTTACACAGCTCAGCTTTAACACCAGCAGAAATCGCATTATTTAATCCAATGCAGGCATTGAATGCGCATTAGTTCATTTGACTCAGCACGTAACAGACTGATTATATTTATCAGTCTGTTACTTCTGCTGGTTGCTATTGGCATACAGCAATGGCAACAGGGTGGCAAAATTCAAACTGATATTTTGGCGATGCTACCGCATTTACAACAAGATAGTTTGACCCACAGCGCATTAGATCGAGTCGAGTCGCAATTGGCCGATCGTCTTTATTTCGGCTTAGTTTCCCCTAAGCAGCAAGATGCCATTGCCGCTGCTAAGTTATTGATACAGCAATTATCTGCAGCTAAGCAGGTCTTTACTCAAGTTGAAAGTGGCCATAACGACATTGCCACCAGCATCAATAAACTCTATTTCCCTTACCGTTTTAATTTATTGACTCAGCAGCAACAACAAACATTAGCTAAAAATGATTTAACGCCGCTAATAAATCACGCCCAAAGCCAGCTTTATAGCGCTTTTGGTTTTGCCTCAAGTCAATTATTAAGCCAGGATCCACTATTACTGTATCCCGCCAATATTCAGGCTTTAGCTCAATCTCAGCGGTTAAATATTACTGATGGCATTTTGATGGCTCATGAGGGCACGAACAGTGCTGCAATTGTGATGGCGAAAGGATTACAAAGTGCCTTTAATCCACAAGCACAACAAGCACAATCTGCGGTGATCAACCACGCATTACAGCTGATACAGCAGCAATATCCTGAGATTCATATTCTAAAAGCGGGCGCGTTATTTCATGCCCAAGCAGCAACGCAAACCGCTAAAACTGAGATCAGCAATATTGGCAGCATCTCATTAATTGGTGTGTTTTTACTGGTATGGCTGACATTCCGCTCGGCAATGCCAATCTTGATGGCACTATTGACCATTAGTACAGGGTTAGTGATTGCAGTTGTAATGACACTGGTTATTTTTGGCGAAATTCACCTCATCACCTTAGTGTTTGGTACCAGTCTTATCGGAATTGCCATCGATTACAGTTTCCATTTTTATTGTGAACGACTAGCACAGCCCAATTTTAGCGCCAGTCGAACTATTCGCTTAATTTTGCCTGCGATTAGTTTGGCATTATTGACTAGCGCTTTAGCCTATTTAGGGATGGGCTTAGCGCCATTTCCAGGGATGCAACAAGTCGCCGTCTTTTGTGGTAGCGGACTCATTGGCGCCTATTTAACCTTAATTCTCGCCTATCCATTGTTGGCCAATGGCAAATTACCGCAGCCCACATGGCAACTCTCATTAGCGCAGCGTTATCTGCAATGGATCATTCCGGCTAACCCACGAACTGTCGGCCGTTATCTTGTACCAGTTATGGCATTATTTATTGTGGTTGGTATTAGCCAATTGCACAGTAATGATGATATTCGCCAACTGCAACAAAGCCCAGCGTCAATAACTCAATCTGAAAACCAACTGAGACAACTATTAAGTGGCGGTACTGATAATCAATTTATTTTAGTTAGAGGCGCAACCGAACAGGCATTATTACAGCATTTAACTGCATTAACCCCAGTGTTAAATAGCGCTCAACAACAAGGTGAAATTGGTAATTTTGTCAGCTTAGCTCGCTATATTCCGAGCCAGCAGCAGCAACAACATAATTATCAACTACAGCAACATATCTATGGTAAGAATCTACACAGACTCTCGCTCAGTTAGGGTTACCTACGGATTTAGCCGCGCCACTGCAACAGCAATATCAAGCCGCGAAAGGCCACTATCTCACCCTGACAGAACTATTTAAAAGCCCGTTAGGGCAGCAACTTGCGCCACTGTATTTACCCGCTAATGCTATCCATTCGCAATATGGCGCGATTGTATTATTAGGCGGTATAAAACAATTACCTCAATTACAACAGCGTATTGATGCCATACCTAATGTCATGCTAGTTGATAAAGTCGGTGATATATCCAAAGTAATGGGTCACTTCAGACATATGACACTTATTATGCTTGCGCTTGCATTAATCTGCGCTTGGGCAATTTTCAGTTTACGTTTTGGGCGGCGATTGGCACTGATTGTGACGGCAATTCCACTACTGGCAGGATTACTGAGTTTGGCTTGGCTAGGTATCATTGGCGAACCGATTAATTTGTTTAATACCCTCGCCTCATTTTAGTTTTTGGTATTGGTGTTGATTACAGTCTCTTTTTTGCTGAAAGTAAGCAAAATGATGCTGTGATGCTCGCTGTATTTATGTCTGCTTGCTCAACCTTGCTAGCGTTTGGATTATTGGCTTTTAGTAAAACGGAAGCCATTCATGCCTTTGGTTTAACCTTGGCATTAGGCATTGCATTCGCATTTTTATTAGCCCCCATGGTGAGTTTATTTGCCCCCAAACCGATGCAGGAGCAATAATGCATTTTTTCCGTAATATATTAATAATTTGCATTGGCTTATTGATGCTAAGCGGTTGCCAACAATTGCTGCAACGGCAAACTTGTGTGCCATTTGGTCACCAAGTCAATTATTGTTTAGCGCCTTTAGTTGCAACGCAAACAGCCAGCCACACATTACAAGCCAACTTAACTCAAGCTGGCGCCAGCCATCAAATGCTGATCCAAGTTGAGAGCACACCACAATCACTCACAGTGGTCGGACTAGCCCCTATTGGCGGACCATTATTTACCTTGCGATATGATGGTCAGCAATTAATAAGCGAACAAAATGTATTGCTCGGGGATAAGTTTAAAGCTGAATATCTATTAGCACTGTTACAACTTATCTATTGGCCAGAATCTGATATTAGTCACCATTTGAGTGGCGCGAAGCTAATACAACAAACATGCGGGCAACAAATGTGTCGAACTGTTTTTGCTAATCAGCCGCAAATTTCGCACAATAGTCCATTAATCTCGATTAACTACGATCAGAGAATTAATTGGCAATCAGCTGTACAGCTCAAAATTGACCAAGCTAAGCTGACTTTACAGCTTACTCCGCTGAATTAACTTAAAGACAAACGCCATGACATCAATAGCAATTACACAGTTAGGCTTATGTAGTCCATTAGGAAATGACCACCAGCAAGTGTTAGCACGATTAACACAAGCGGATACCAGTGCAATGGTTTGGCGTGAAGATCTGATCCCAGAACAAGCAACCTTGGTCGGGCAAGTTCAACAAACATTGCCACCATTACCTGAGTCACTCAGTCTATTTGATTGTCGTAATAATCGTTTACTGTTAGCAGCGGCATTGCAAATCAGTGATGCCGTGAACCAAGCTAAACAACAATATGGTACAGATCGGATTGGTGTTGTATTAGGGACGAGTACCTCAGGTATTAGCCATGGTGAGTATGCGTTGCAGTACAAAAAGCAGCATGGTGAAATGCCGGCAAGCTATCATTACACTCAGCAAGAACTCGGCAATGGTAGCCAATTTATACAAGCCTATTTTGGGTTAAGTGGCCCCAACTACACCATTTCGACCGCTTGTTCATCTAGTGCCAAAGTATTTGCTTCAGCAAAGCGTTTATTACAAGCAGATCTATGCGACATGGTGATTGTCGGCGGTGCCGATAGCCTATGTAAATTAACCCTGAATGGCTTTAATTCATTAGAATCTGTTTCCGCGACACAATGTAAACCTTTTAGTCCTGAACGGGATGGCATAAATATTGGCGAAGCAGCCGCCCTATTTACCTTAGAGCGGGCATCTACACCAGCCAAGGTAATGCTAGCTGGTATTGGAGAATCAAGTGATGCTCACCATATTTCAGCGCCACATCCCGATGGCTTAGGCGCAATAAAAGCAATGCAACAAGCTTTAGTTGACGCCGATATTCAAGCTCAGGCAATTGATTATATTAATCTGCATGGCACTGCAACCATGCAAAATGATGCCATGGAAAGCCGCGCCATCAATACTGTTTTTGAGCAAATCCCAGCATGTAGCTCCACCAAACCATTAACAGGTCACACATTAGGGGCAGCTGGTGCATTAGAAGCCGCTTTTTGCTACCTATTGCTGACCCAATCAGAGCAGAACCTATTACCACCGCAAGCAGGAAATGAAATATACGACCCACGTAATCCTGTTATTCCACTTGTTCGCCAAGGCCAATCTCAACCACTTAATTACGTAATGAGTAACTCTTTTGCCTTTGGTGGCAGCAACGCTAGTCTTATTTTTTGTCGCGGAGCAAGCCAGTAAATGACCTTCGAAAGTCTACAACAACTTAATATTGAAGATCTTATTCCTCATCGAGCGCCCATGGTGTTAATTGATAAGTTAATTGCTTATCAAGCCGATCACGTCACAGCACAAGTGACGATTAAAGCGACTAGCCCTTATTTTGATGATGCCTTAAACGGCGTACCCAACTATGTTGGCATCGAATATATGGCGCAAACAATCGCGGCATTAGCCGGTATTGAAGCCAAACAGGCTAACCGTGATATTCGACTTGGTTTCTTGTTAGGCAGCCGTAAATTAGTATTAAATCAAAATCGATATCAACTCGATCATATTTATCAAATCCATGTGCAACGCCTCTATCAAGAAGAGAGTGGTCTAGCAGTATTTGAATGTAAAATTACCGAACAAGACGACTTAATTGCTAGCGCTAACGTTAACGTATTTCAACCACAAGATACCCAAGCTTATATCACTGATAATGTGTGATGGAGAATCTATATGTCTAAAAGAGTATTAATCACTGGCGCGAGCCGCGGCATAGGCAAAGCAATCGCTATCACACTAGCAAAAGCAGGTTACGACATCGCCCTGCATTTCCATCAAAATACGGCTGCGGCAGAAGCATGTGCCAATGAGATACGTAACCTTGAACGTCAGGTCAGTTTTTTACAATTTGATATTGCCGATCGCCAAGCGGCTAAAGCTGCAATCGAAACCGATATTGCCGAGCATGGTGCTTACTATGGCGTAATCCTAAATGCAGGGATCAACCGCGATACCGCCTTTCCCGCGATGACCGAAGAGGAATGGGATGGGGTTATTCACACCAACTTAGATGGTTTTTATAACGTTATCCACCCAACCGTAATGCCAATGGTACAAAGTCGCAAAGGTGGCCGAATTATTACGCTAGCCTCAGTATCAGGACTTGCTGGTAACCGTGGCCAAGTCAACTATTGTGCTTCAAAAGCAGGCATTATTGGCGCAACTAAAGCGCTGTCGCTAGAACTCGCAAAACGTAAAATTAGCGTAAATTGCATCGCCCCTGGATTAATTGAAACAGATATGGTCAGTGACTTCCCAACCGATATGGTTAATCAATTAGTACCAATGCGCCGTATGGGCAAACCTGAAGAAATTGCTGCATTAGCACGTTTTTTAATGTCAGATGATGCAGCCTATATTACCCGCCAAGTTATCTCTGTGAATGGAGGCATGTTATGAGCCGTAGAGTCGTAATTACCGGTATGGGTGGCATCAGTTCACTTGGTCATGACTGGCCAACAATTGCCAAACGACTACAAACATTAGAAAACTGCATTGTGCGTATGGACGAGTGGGATAAATATGACGATTTACATACGCGTCTTGCCGCCCCTGTCACTGATTTTGAATTACCAAAACATTACACCCGCAAAAAAGTTCGCTCAATGGGACGCGTCTCGCTCATGGCAACCCGTGCCAGCGAATTAGCATTAACACAAGCTGGGTTATTGGACGATCCAATCATTAGCTCAGGTGCTATGGGTATCGCTTATGGCTCATCCACTGGTAGCACAGATCCGATTTGCAGTTTTGCCGATATGTTGCGTTCAGGTGATATGACTGGCATTAATGCCACCAGCTATATTCGCATGATGGCACATACTACTGCGGTTAATGTTGGGGTGTTTTTTGGGCTAAAAGGCCGCGTACATACCACTAGCAGTGCATGTACCTCAGGCAGCCAAGGCATTGGCTATGCTTATGAAGCGATTAAATATGGCAAACAAGATTTGATGTTAGCAGGTGGCGCAGAAGAGCTATGTGCAACCGAAGCTGTTGTCTTTGATACTTTATTTGCCACCAGCACTAAAAATGATTCACCGAGCGAAAGCCCAAGACCCTTCGATAAAAATCGTGATGGCTTAGTAATTGGTGAAGGTGCCTGCACCTTAGTACTGGAAGAGCTTGAACATGCGCAAAAACGTGGTGCCACCATCATTGCAGAAGTAATAGGTTTTGGTACTAACTCTGACGGCTTACACGTCACCCAACCTAACGCAACCACGATGGAACAAGCGATTAGATTAGCGCTGCAAGACGCAGAGATTACGCCTGAAAAGATTGGCTATATTAGCGCTCATGGTACAGCGACAGACCGTGGTGATATTGCCGAAACAACGGCGACATTCAATGTATTTGGTAGTCAGACACCAATTTCATCATTAAAAAGCTACACAGGTCATACACTAGGCGCATGTGGTGCTTTAGAGGCTTGGTTATCAATTGAGATGATGCATGCTGGCTGGTTTATTCCAACCTTAAACTTAACGGAAATTGATCCAGACTGTGGCAAGCTTGATTATTTAACTGAAGTTCGTGCCATCGATACCGATTATATTATGAGTAACAACTTTGCCTTTGGTGGCATTAATACCTCACTCATCTTTAAAAAATGGAATGTTCAAGGTGAATAATATGAAAACGAGACTACTGCTTCTTGCTCTATCGTTATGTTTTGTAGGGTTAAATAATGCCTCTGCAGCAACACACTATAGCACCGAACAATATCAACAAATGTTCCAAACCAATAATATAGCTCAGCAGAAAAAAGCGATTCAATCACTGTACCTGTCTGGCATCAACAATCCTGCTATTTTTGATATTATCTCGTCCAAAATAACGTCTCGTCTGCAACAAACAGGTGATAAATATCAAATTGATGACACGGCTTGGTTAATCAAAGCATTAGGCTACTCGGGGAATGAAAAATATCGCCAGCAATTAACTGATATTACAGAAGGCGATGCCCCTAGAAAGATCAGACGTTATGCGGAAGCGGCACTAACGGACTTAAATCAATTTGCGATTTGGAACCCTATTCTGAATGATAAAGCACATTACGATGCGCAATTATCTCAAGCAGATAATATTCTAGCTAATGCGCTACGTAGCGATATCTTAGAGCTTAAACGCCAAGCCGCTAAACGAATTTATAATGATGGTGTTTATCAACCACAGCTATTAGCGTTACTCAATCAACAACTGCTTAAGCCAACACTGCTTGGCAATAATAAATTAGCGATTGATACTTATGCCTGGATGGCGAAGGCACTGGGCAGTGCTTCAAAGCCTGAATATAAAGCCACTTTGCAGCAAATTACGCAGGGCGATGCACCTAAAAAATTGCGTAAATATGTCTCAAAATATCTAAAGCAATATTATTAATAGCAAAGCTCAAGTTGCGGCCAATGCAATATCCATTGTTTGGTCGCAACTCGCTCTAAAAAAAGATTGATATCTCGTCTAACATTATGTGTAAGCTTACCCGCTAATAGCCCTTCAACGCCAAATGGTGCTAATAATTCAAGTTGATTATTTACATTTAAACGCACAGCCACTGCGGTTTCTTGTTCAGGCCAATAACGCATCGCATCTTCACAGTCGGAATAAGCTGGGTCACCATTTCGAATATGCATCAATGCCTGATTTTTAATTTGCCACTTGACGTTTGGGTGAGCACTTTGAAGAGCTAACATCGCTTGATGCTGCCGCATATCAGCCATATCTGATTGATCAAAAAAAATAACATCAACATCATTTAACGCACTCGTTTGATAACCATGTAAAGCATCCCAAACACAGTTACGTACAAATCCTGCAGCAATAAAGGCCTGCGGTAAATCAAGCTGAGCAACAGCAGTTAATAGCTGCATACGCCATAAATCATGGCTAATGAGTTGGCAAACGCTATTCATTAAAACAAAGACCCATAAAAAAACGCCAAATCAAATTTGGCGTTCATCATCAAAATATCACTTCACTTGCAGATGGAATGTCACCGGACCATCATTGATTAAGGCCACTTGCATATCTGCAGCAAACTGACCGCACTCGACTTCGAGACCTTGGCTACGACAATACTCTATAAATGCTAAATAGAGCTCATTAGCTAAGCTTGGCGTCGCAGCACCAGAAAAGCTAGGCCGCAAGCCTCGCTCAGTATCAGCAGCCAAAGTAAATTGTGATACCACTAATAATTTACCACCGTTCTGCTGCACATTAAGATTCATCTTACCGTTTTCATCACTAAAAATGCGGTACTTCATAATCTTGTCGGCTAATTTTTTTAGCTTCTCTAAATCATCACCTTGCTCAACACCAAGTAACACCAGTAAGCCTTGTTCAATCGCACCACAGACTTGATTATCTACAGTTACACTGGCTTGCTTTACTCTCTGGATTAATCCAATCACACCCAAACTCCGAATTTATACTGATTTATCATTAGTGCTGTTGCTAGGCTCAACTTGTTCCTCTGAAAAAGGCAGATGTTGATGCTTTTCAGTATCTAAACTTGCAAGATACTCAGGCATTGCCGCAGTAATTTCAGCCCCTAATAATACAATCGTCCAAGACAAATACACCCAAACAAATAAAATAGGAATAGCGGCTAATGCGCCATAAATAGCCTCATAGCTAGGGAACATTGTTATATAAAGTGAAAATACTTTTTTAGTGAACTCAAACAATAATGCCGCAACAACAGCACCAAGCAAGGCATGAAGAAAGCGAACCCGCTTAATAGGCACTACCGTATAAAGCAACAAGAATGCGGCCACCGAAAATAAGAACGGTAATCGTGCCACAATAAATGGCATCACCCCCGAGATATGAGAATCATTAAATAGTTTAAGCGACATGACATAAGAACTGGCAGCAATACTCGCCCCCATCAATACTGGACCTAAAGTTAACACCATCCAATACATAGAGAATGAGATCACCAGTGGTCGAGATTCTGTAGTACGCCAAATGCTGTTAAGTGATTTATCAATGGCTGAAATCAACATAATAGCCACTAACATTAATGCACCTATACCGATTGCCGTTCCTTTTGAAGCATTACCCACAAACTGATTAATATATATTTGTACTGAATCACCCGCTGCTGGCAAAAAGTTTTGATAAATAAACTTTTCAATTTGTTCACGGATCCCCTGAAATACAGGGAATGCCGATAACATCGACACCATAACGGCAATAATTGGCACTAAAGATAACAACGTAACATAAGTTAAATGACCAGCACGAATATTGATCTGGTCTTCGTTTAAACGTCTCTTTAAATGCAGTAAAAAGTGCCAGCTAGACAAGCCTAAGCGTTTTAAATCAGTAGAAATCAGCTGTTTATTCACTAGAATCTCTTGTTGTTGTTGGTAAAAATTAGGTATGTTCGTACAATAAAGCCAACTCGTATACAGATACAAGTGTTAAGGAGTAAAACAATGTCACAACAAGGCTCCGCAGGCAACGTTATTGCCGCTATTGCTAGTTTATTTTTCCCAGGTCTTGGCCAATTAATTCAAGGACGTATTTTCCCCGCACTTGGATTTTTTGTCGTTACCGTAACAGGCTACTTTTTTTGGTGGCTAATTGTGCCAGCAATCATTGCCGCAATATTCCATCTATGGAGTATTATAGACGCCGCAAAATTTAAAGCTGATTAGCAAACAGCCATAGGAAGAAGTTACAATGAAAAAAATTATTACTCCCATCATTCTTGGACTAACACTCAGCCTAGCTGGCTGCCAGAGTGCTTATTATGGCGCCATGGAAAAAGTTGGCATCCATAAACGCGATATTATGGTTGATCGTGTCGAAGCCGCTCGGGAATCACAAGAAGATGCCCAAAAGCAATTCAGCAGTGCGCTTGAAGAGATGCAATCGTTGCTCAATTATAACGGTGGCGATCTCGAAGATGCCTATAATAAAGCAACGGATGAATATGAGTCTGCTAAAAGTTCAGCAGAGGATCTAACCGACCGAATTAATAAAGTCGAAGATGTAGCCGAAGCGCTATTTGACGAATGGCAAGGTGAAATTAGCCAAATCAGTAAAGCAAGCTTACGTCGCAGCAGTGAAACCCAATTACGTGAAACTCGCCGTAACTACCAGCAATTAATCCGTAGTATGCGTCGCTCTGAAAGTAAAATGGAACCCGTGCTAACAGCGATGAAAGATAATATGCTGTACTTGAAACACAACCTAAATGCACAAGCCATTGGGGCGATTAAAGGTGAATTTACCAGCTTGAAGTCTGATATTACCGTACTGATTGCTGAAATGAATCGTTCAATTGCTGAATCAAATAAGTTTATTGCTGCAATGGACAATAAAAATAAATAGCCATATAGAGCAGACCTCATATTGTGGGTCTGCTCTATTTCATTTAGCAAAATATGATCTAGCTCCTGTAATATCATAACCCAAAGTTAAATAGTCGATCTCTGCCACACAACAGCCAATCCAATAGAACTAAATTAGCTCAGACTTCTCTTATCCCAAAACACACAAGATTAACACTAGCAATGACATTTATAGAATCACTGACGATACTTATCGGACTAAGCTATATCATTAGCTTACTATTTTGGAGTGGCAAACGTTGGGGCGCAGGTATTGCTGCCGCAACCTTAATTGCAGCTATTATTATTGCCAACTCAATGGTTATGTTCACCGCTGCGGCTATCGCAATACCAATATTAGCCCTGCTTAACTACCGTTATAAACAGCGGCCGTTTAATGCCAAAATCAATACCTGCCGCAGCGTATGTCAGCATCTATTATGTTTGTCACTATTTATCGTTGCCATTCAGTACTGCATCAATACCATCATGATGAAAATGGCACTCACTCCAATAGTGACAAGGCCTGATGTAGTTGATGCATTCCTGCCTATTGCAGGCGGTATTTCATTACGCGCTATCGTCGAACAGGGCTATTTTGATCCGCATCATCCTGCTGCTGCAGTTATGTTAGGGGTCGTCTTATTGACCGGCCTATTATGTAAACGGGCATTTTGTGGCTGGGCTTGTCCACTCGGTCTACTTGGAGAATATCTCTACAAGCTAAGAACGCGCTTTATTAGTAAAGAATACCGGCCACCAAACTGGTTAGATTGGCCATTACGAGCAATAAAATATCTACTGTTATTTGCCTTACTCTATATTGTGATGGGCATGCCAACTCAAGGCTTAGTTGGTTACCTGCAAAGTCCATATAACAAAATTGCCGATATAAAAATGGCTATGCTATTTGTCGCACCAGGGCTGATTACATTAGCAGGCTTTGCCATCATATTGATGCTAGCCGCTTGGCGTAAACAAGGCTTCTGCCGCTATATTTGCCCTTATGGCGCACTACTTGGTCTATTAAGCTTTTTAAGTCCTTTGAAAATTAGACGTGATTGCAGCCATTGTTTAATTGAATCAAAAGGCATGAAATGTGATAAGTGTACCAGAGCCTGTCCTGCAGGCATTATCGTACACACAAAAACCACGGTCCGTAGCGATGAGTGCCAAGCCTGTTTACGCTGCGTAGCAGCTTGCCCATCAAAAGCAGCACTAGGATTGCGCTTAAAGAATGGCTATCAGCTTAATCCACAAGGCCTGATCGCCTTATTGCTTATACTACTACTCGCCTTACCACTGATAAGCTATCTATTTGGCTTCTGGGATAGCCAAACTCCATGGCAAATGCGCGAATACTTACTCCACAATATACACCGTATTGGCATGTAACCATCACATATCAATAGAGCCCTACTCGATAGGGCTTTTATTCCCTTAAACTTTTCCTCAGCTAGAACTAATACCATAGAACCAGTATTACAGATTAAGCATGTGATTAATCAAATACGCCATTAATAGATATATAGCTCAAGTACTGCGAGATATTAATACATAAGCAATATGTAATGGAGTCTAATACCAAGTAAGTTATTGCGAAGCTGAGGAGCAAGCCACAGGGACGGCGGAAGTGTCGATTATGAATGGAACAATCATCGACCTATCACATGGGGGCGAAGTTTCATCGCTCTACATGCGCAGCATGTAGATGAGACGTAGCGCGAAGCAACTTGTTGCGAAGCGGGGGCAAGCCACAGGGATGTGGTGAATGTCGCTATTGTCTGGAACATTTAGCGACCTACATCGAGGTAGGTATGCAATACCTACATTAAGTCGATAAGCCACCTATTA